>NZ_JBVIEN010000014.1:0-136592 GCF_055571835.1 Streptomyces sp. NPDC030862
GCAGGTCCTAGTCCGGTGACCGCAATCCTGCCGCGTGCCGCAAGCCGGTGCCCTTCAGCCCCGCGGAAGGCGAGCGCTGCGCCGGCACAGCGGGCCAGCGGGCAGCTCGTACGACGCCAGGACAGCCGGGCCCTGCTCTTGGTGCCGATTCGCGCCGACCAGGCCGGCAGCTCGGTGGCGGCGCAGCCCCTACGCGAGGTGCCCGAGGTCGAGGACGCCCGCCTCACCGAGCAGCGGCCCGGCATCGGCAGGGCAGCAGCGCGGCGCCGGACGGCGAACCCGGACCGACCGCGCCCCTCCGCCGGGCCGGGATTCCTCCTCGTCAGCGGTAGCGGCTGAGGGGCTTGGCCGCGTACGTACCGTCGGGCAGTACGGCGTCGGCCAGCTCGAACCTCTCGCAGCGCCCAGTGAGAAAGGGTGTGAGCGATAACCGTTCCCGTCGGCCGTGCTGAACAATCCGGATCGGAAAGCGGGCCCCGCCGCGGGGGCGTGTTCCGGCTCATGAGGGCACCGCCGACGCCGGCTTCCGCCCGGTCCGCCGGGGGGGGCGCAAGGTTCGCTCCAGGGCGGTCACAGGGTGATCAGCAGGAGGAATCCCGCCAGCGTGCCGGCTGTGAGCACCACCCCTACGGCGGTGAATACCGTGTCGACCGTCGTTGAGTCCCAGCCCTGGATCGCGAAGCGGCGGGGGTCTTTCTCGTCGTATCGGACCGTCACAGACGCACCTACGCCCAGGCCACGGGGGGCGGTGGAGCGGCCGAGCCTGGAGGAGTGCTCACACTCGCGGCCGTCGCGGGTCGTCCAGGCGACGACCGGATGGTGGTACGTGGCTCCGTCGTCGTCTCGCCGGGTTTCGTGACGGACGACTCGCGCCTCTGCGGTGACACCGGTGCGACGAAGCGCACTGGCCAGGTGGAGTCCGTACACGCCGAAGCAGAGGAAGACCACGCCGATGGCCAGGGGTATGAGCAAGAAGAGCCGTTCGCGTTCCATATCGTGTCCGACGCGTAAGTATGGGCATCGGTTGCCGGGCAGGAGGCTACCTTCCCCGGTGACCCGCAAACCGACGTACTCGAGGGTTTTGGAGCGTTCTCAGGCGGCACAGCGGGCGCCGCGGCGAGGCGCAGTGCCAGCACGGGCAGGTGTGGCGGAGCGGCAGGCGTGGAACGGCTTTTCCTCCGAGCCGCCGTGCAGCGTCGCGGGACAGAGGTTTTCTCCCTGCCGGAATGAGTGGCGTGTCGTAGGCAGCGGACCTGGACACGGGGACGGCGGCGCGGGCGCTTGTGACTGTTCGACGTAGTCGGCGGGCGAGATACGCGATCGTCGCAGGCCGCTGGGACAACAAAGCGGCGTGGCGCGCGACGGGGCATACGAGGGTCGGAAAGGAGTCCAGGCCCAGGCAGGGTGGGACGGTCGAACGACGCTCCGACGAGCGCACGATGGCGGCAGTCGGCGGGATGGCGCCTGCACGCGCACAAGGGCTGCTGCTCCAGCACACGGCGAGCCGGACGCGGGCCGCCGGCCGGGCTGCCAGGCTGCCAGGCGGCCAGGCGGCCAGGCGGCCAGGCGGAACGGTAAAGCCGCACGCACACCGGCCGGCTCGCGGGGTGTCGTCACCATGCCACCGGCAGGCGGAGAGGAAAGCGGCGGATGGTGTCCGCGTCCCACCGCACCTCCTCGGCGTCGACAACCAGGCGCAGGGCGGGAAACCGGCTGAGCAGCCCTGTGACCGCGCTCTCCAGCTGGGCCCGGGCCATCGGTGCGACCAGGCAGTAGTGGCCGCCCCAGCCGAACGTCATGTGCGGGCGGGCCGGCCGGTCGACGGACGCACGGCGGAGCGATGGCGGCCCAGCGGGCGCGACGCCGGCGCGCAGGACCTCAGCCAGCGAACGCTCCAGGCACGAAGGCGGCGCGCCGCGGCGGCCCCCGCCACGACGGGCGGCAGCGGTGCAACTCGCGCGCCAAAGCATCCCCGGCACGGGCGTCGGAAGCACCTGCCCGGGCAACGGACAGCAGGCGGCAGGGCGGCCCGAGGCGGCGACACCCGTACGACGCGGCCGGCGCATGAGCCAGCGAGAGGCGGCGCGCGGGGGCCCAGCCGGAGGCGACGCGCGGCAGCCCGGCTCCGGCAGAGCGGCGGACGCGGCAGCGCCGCCTCAGCAGGCGCGGCGCCGAGCCGGCACGCAAGGGCCCAGCCGGCAGCCGCCCGGCCACGCGGCGACCCCGGCCACGCGGCGGCTGCCCGGATCCGGCGGGGGCCGTACGGCGGAGGCGGCTGAGCGACACCCGCCGCTCCCGGCCGAGCGCCGAGCGCCAATCGTGGACCGCGCCGCGGCAACAGGACGACGGCCCAACGGCGGCGGCACAGCCCGAGGCCGCCGAACAGCGGCGCGCGGCCCGGGGCCAGCCAGGCCACCTCCCAGCCGGCGCCACCCCGCACACCGCCCGGCCGGCGCCGGGCAGCTCCAGCCAGACCCGCGGACCGCGCGGCGCGGGTCCGAGGACGCCCGGGCCGGATCCCAGGGCCCGGCCGCGGGCAACGCCCAGCACCGCGGCCTGACCGGGCCGGCGCGCCTCCCTTTACCGGGTCTGCCACCAGTGGAGAAGGAGCAGGAACACCCCGCTGCTGACCGCCTTGACGGTCATACGGGTCGCCTCGTCGGCGGCGGGCGGCAGTTCGGACAAGCAGCCCAGGAGGAGGCGGCGAGCGTCGCGGTACCGGTCGTTCACCCGGCCGGATCGGAGGTGGTGGCGGTCGGCGGGGGCACCGACCCGAGACCCGTCGCCACGAGGGCGCCCAGGGCCAGCACACCGGCCGACCACAACACCGACCGGGTGCCGAGGCCGTCCGCCACCCTGCCGCCCGCGAAGGCGCCGAGAGCGATGGCACCGTTGAACACCCCCACGAGCAGGGCCGTCGCGCCCTCCCTCGCTTCCGGCGCCGCCAGGGCCAGCCACGTCTGGGTGCTCACCGACACACCCCCGTAGGCCAGGCCCCACAGGATGAGCAAGAGGCAGGCGCCCGCCACAGACAGCCCGAGCAGCGGCAGCAGCAGCACGGAGGCGGCCAGGGCGGTGCTGATCACCAGCAGCGGGCCGCGCACCGACCGGCCCACCCGGGCGCCGGCCAGGAAGTTGCCGGCGACTCCGGCGATTCCGTACACCAGCAGCAGCGTCCCGATCAGCGAAGCCCTGACGCCCGAGACCTCCTCGAGGAGCGGCCGCACGTAGGTGTACGCGGCGAAGTGGCCGGTCACGAGGAGGGTCACCACCACGAGCCCGGTCGTCACCTGCGGCTTGCCGAGCAGCCGCAACACGCCGCCCAGCGCGACCGGTTCGTCGGCGGGGAGCGGCGGCAGCGACACGGCCATGGCGGCGGTCACGAGCGCGGCCAGTCCGCCGGTGGCGAGGAACGCCGCGCGCCAGCCGGCGAGTTCGCCGGCGGAGGCCCCGGCCGGCACGCCCACCACGGAGGCGATCGCGATACCACTGAAGATCATGGAGGTCGCGGGTCCGGTGGACGTGGCCGGTACCAGCCGCACTCCGAGTCCGCCGGCGAGCGACCATACGCCTCCCATGGCGACGCCGATCAGTACGCGGGCCACCATCATGACCGCGAAGTCGGGCGACCAGGCCGCGAGCACGTTGGCGGCCGCCAGGAGCGCCATGAGGGAGCACAGGACCACGCGGCGGTCGGTCCGGCCGACCGCCGCGGTGATCAGCGGGGCCGACAGCGCACCGATGAGGCCGGTGACGGTGAGCGTCAGCCCGGCGGTTCCCTCGCTCACGTCCAGTGAGGTGCTGATCGGTGTGAGCAGCCCCACCGGCAGCATCTCGGACGTGACCACGGAGAAGGTGCCGGCCGCAACGGCCGTCACCGCGGGCCAGCCGCCCTTTGCAGAGGCCGAGGGGGCGGGCTTTGGTGCCCGCCGGTTGTCCACGTTCGTCATGGCTCCACACAACTGCGGCCCAGGGAGCGGAACAAGCGCGAACTTCTCATGCTTCCATGAGGTGGACTCATCGATAACGCCGCATACGCCACGCGGTGCCGGATGGAAACGGGCCGGGTGGAGGAGCATTGCCATGACAGTCACGAGCCGCGACAGCACGGGCGGAGGGCGGTCACCGGCGAGCACAGTGGAGATCCGCGAGTTGGAGTGCTTCCTGATCCTCGCGGAGGAGCTGCACTTCGGGCGGACCGGGGAGCGGCTGTACGTGTCCCAGAGCCGGGTCAGCCAGTTGATCCGCGGCCTGGAGCAGCGCATCGGCGGACGGCTGGTGGACCGCACCAGCCGGCGAGTACGGCTGACCGTGCTCGGCGAGGACTTCCTCGTCGCGCTCCGCCCGGCCTACGCCGCGCTGCTCGCCACGGTCGAGGACGCCCGGACGGCGGCGCTCGGCCTCAGCGGGACGCTGCGGCTCGGGTTCCAGGGAAGCGTGGGATACGGATTCATGGAGGTGGTCGGGGAGTTCGAGGAGCGGTATCCCGGCTGTGCCACCCGGATCACCGAGTTGCCGCTGTGCGACCCCTTCGGGCCCGTGCACCGCGACGAGGTCGACGTAGCGGTGGTGCTGCTGCCGGTCGAGGAGCCGGATCTCGTGCTCGGGCCAGTTTTCTCCCGCCAGCCGCAGTGCCTCGCGGTGTCCCGCAGGCACCCGCTGGCCGCCCGGGCCGCCGTGGACGCCGAGGAGCTGGCCGGGACACCGCTGGTGGGTGTGGCCGCTCCCGCGCCGGACTACTGGCGCGAGGCGCAGGCGCCCACCCGTACGCCGTCGGGCTCCGCGGTGCCGCAAGGGCCGGTGGTCGGCACCCTTCAGGAGGGCCTGTCGCTGGTGGCGGCCAACCGGGGTGTGATGCTGCTCTGCCGCCCCACCACCGAGTATCACCACCGCCGGGACGTGGCCTACGTTCCGGTGACCGGACTGCCCGACTCGGCGCTCGGACTGGTCCGGCGCGCCGAGCGCGACAACGCGCGGGTCCGGGCTTTCGCCGAGGCGGTGGCCGCTGCGGACGCGGCGCACCGGCTGTAAGCGTCGGTGGTGGCACCGGCCGCGCGCGGCGGCGCGGTCCGTCCTACGTGGGCGCCGACGCGCGCGGCGGCGGGCTGGGCCGGGGGCGGACGATGACAACGACACCGCCGGGTGAGCTCCGTCCGCGCCCGGCCGGACGGCGGACGCGTGGTTCCCGCACGGCGGCCCCGCGGCCCTCGACCTGGCCGGGCACTACCTGCCGTCCGAGTCCAGCGGGATGGGTGCGGGCCGGATCGCCGCGATCTGGTCCTCGCCCCAGACGCCGCCGTCGAAGACGTGCAGGAGTTCGCCGGGGAACCTCATGGCAGGAAGCGTCTGGCGGCCGGCGAGGGAGACCCAGTCGACAGCCAGCCCGCAGGTGACGGGCGCCGTGACGCCGAGCTCCTCCCGCAGCTCGCGGGCAGCGCCCCGCGCGGGGGACTCGCCCTTGTCGACGGCGCCGCCGCCCGGCAGCAGACGGGTGGGCCGGTAGGTCACGCGCTGAAACAGGACCTGCCCGCGCTTGTTGGTGATCAGTGGTGGAGTTAATTGCCCCAGCGGGCCCGGCACCGGCAAGACACCCCTCGATCTTTACGGAACCAGAGTAGGCAGTCGCCGCTCGCCTTGCGCTGGGCAGAGCCGCCGGTGCGCCTTCCGCCCCATGAAGGGCGGCCCGGAAGTGCACAAGGCCGCCACCACGACGCTGATGGGCTACATCGTGACCGGACAGTAGACGACGGCCTCCGCAGCCGACCGACACCCACAAGAGGCCGTGGAGCCGGGAGGGCCGCCACCCGGGCGGGTAACGGCCCTTGCGCAGGCCGACGGGCCGTTACGGGGGCGGGGATGGACTCCACATCGGCGCCGCCGCAGCCGGCCGCGATGTCCAGCAGCCGCTCCCGCTCCGCCTCATCCACCGCCAGGCCCCACCGCAGCTTCGTCGCAGTCCACTTCGCGCCGTTCCGGCACAACTCCTCCGCCGACGGCGGAAGCCACTGCGCACGGCGGCAAGGACGGCCTCGAACCGCGCGAGAACGCTGCGGCTGGCGGCCGGGGCGACCATGCCGCGCTCGGTCATCATCATCGCGAGCGCCGCGCCGAGCCGAGAGGCTCGTGGCCATCACGCTGTACAGCCGTTCCGGTGCGCCGCTTCGGCTTCGCCGTACGGCCGGCGCATTCTTCGCCGCCTCCGGACGGCGAGCAGGGCCTGGCGCACGCGGCCGACGCCGCTAGCTCGGTCGTCACGCGATCACCGCCCCGGCCACCTCGCCGTCCGGCGGGTGCGCGGCGAGCTCGGGCAGCCAGCCCGTCCGCGGCGCGGCGACGGCCTGCTCGGTGCGTACCGCCTGCTGCTCGCGCAGCTGCGCCAGCCGCGCCGCGAGCAGGTGGTGGTCTCGTAGGGCGCGGCCGGTCTCTTTGATCCTGCGGCCGGTGACCGGCTCGCCGTGCCGCTCGCGCGCCTCCGCGGTCGCCGGCACCTACCACACCGGCCCCCCTTTAGCAGAGTGCGCCAAACCTTAAGGCGATGCATCGTTTGCTATAGGCTATAGGTAAGTGGCTTCTTGCCGTAGGCGTACTGAGAATAGGTGATGGTTGTGGTCCGCGCAGGACTGAGCCCGGAGCGGCTGACGCTCGCCGGCGCGGAACTCGCCGATGAGGCCGGTTTCGACCAGGTGACCCTGTCCGCGCTCGCCCGGGGTTTCGGCGTGAAGCCGGCGAGCCTGTACGCGCATGTGAAGAACTCCCACGACCTCAAGACCCGGATCGCGCTGTTCGCGTTGGAGGAACTCGCCGACCGGGTCGCCGACGCCGTGGCCGGGCGCGCGGGCAAGGACGCCCTGACGGCCTTCGCGAACGCCTACCGGGACTACGCCCGAGCGCACCCCGGCCGATACGAAGCAGCGCGGTACCGGCTCGACCCGCAGACCGCTGCCGCCAGCGCCGGCGTCCGGCACGCGCAGATGACTCGGGCGATCCTTCGCGGCTACGAGCTGGCCGAGCCGGACCAGACGCACGCGGTCCGCATGCTGGGCAGCGTCTTCCACGGCTACGCCTCCCTGGAGGCAGCCGGCGGCTTCGACCACACCGACATCGCCGCGCAGCAGTCCTGGGCCTGGACCCTGGACCGCCTCGACATCGCATTGCGGAGCCGGTCCACCACCTGACCGGTCGCGTCACCCGCGACAGCTTCTCCATACCGACCTGACACCCCGCCCCAGGCTTGAGGCAATGAGCACCGAACAGAACCTGATAAACACCCCCATCACCGCCGACTTCCTGCACGGACACCTCGACGTGGAGGAGACCGCCCACGGCCTGCTGCCGCACCGGCTGCCTGCCTGGGCGCGCCGCCAGATCCCCGACGCCCTGCTGGCCGTGGCCGAGGCTCAACCCTCCGGTGTCCGGCTGGCCTTCCGTACGAGCGCCACCACCATCCACCTGGACACCCTGCCGACCAAACGCGTCTACCGGGGCTACCCGCCCCCGCCGGACGGCGTCTACGACCTCCTGGTCGACGGCCGCCTCACCGCCCAGGCCACCGTGGACGGCGGGAACCTGCGCACCATCACCGACATGCAGACCCAGACCGCGGAATTCACCCCGGGCCCCGCCGGCACCGCCCACTTCACCGACCTCCCCTCCGGCGAGAAGGACATCGAGATCTGGCTCCCGCACACGGAGATCACCGAGGTCATCGCCCTGCGCACCGACGCCCCCGTCGAGCCGGCCCAGAAGACCGGTCGCCGGGTGTGGCTGCATCACGGCAGCTCCATCAGCCACGGATCCAACGCCGTCTTCCCCAGCACCATCTGGCCCGCGCTGGCCGCCTCCGCAGGCGATGTGGAGCTGATCAACCTCGGATTCGGCGGCAGCGCATTGGTCGACCCGTTCACCGCCCGCGCGATACGCGACACCCGTGCAGACCTGATCAGCCTCAAGCTCGGCATCAACGTCGTCAACAGCGACGCCATGCGCCTGCGCGCCTTCGCCCCCGCCGTCCACGGCTTCCTCGACACCATCCGCGAGGGCCACCCCACGATCCCCTTGCTCCTGGTCTCCCCTGTCCTGTGTCCGACCCACGAGAACACCCCAGGACCTCTCATGCCGGACCTCTCCAGTGGAACCCTGAAGTTCAAGGCCACCGGTGATCCGGCCGAGACCGCCGCCGGACGGCTGACGCTCACGATCGTCCGCGACGTCCTGGCCGACATCGTCAAGCAGCGGTCCGCCGAGGACCCCAACCTCCACTACCTCGACGGACTCGACCTCTACGGCGAGAGCGACCACGACGAGTTCCCCCTGCCGGACGCGCTCCACCCCAGCCCCGAAGGACACCGGCGCATCGGCGAGAACTTCGCCAAGCTCGTCTTCGCAAACAACGGGCCCTTCGCCATCACGACTGGCTGACCCGGATAGGTGAAGAGCGGCGACGCGGGAGCGGGACTGACGCACCGGCCCGCACACGCGGCCGCCGCACGATGCCGGTCGACGCGGCCCGAGCCCGCGGCCGTACGACGGACGCGCGGCGGAACGGCAGTCGGCGGCGGGAGAAGTCGGGCAACAGCCCAGCGAGAGACGGCGACCGCACGGCAGGCGCGGCCAGCGGGGCCGGGCGGCAAACGGCTGACAGGGAGCAGCGGAGCGGCAGGGCGCGGGGGGGGCAACGCCCGAACGGCGCCTGGACGACCGGCCCCGACCCCCGGCGACAGGTACCCGCCGAGCGGTGAGCGATCCCCTGGCGGTACTCACCGGACTCGGCGAGATCTGCCGGACCGGACCTCCCCCAGCCCCGGGCCGGCTCAGGTTGGCGTGCGCGCGCCAGCAACGCTCGGTACCGCGCCGCCGGCAGCATCACCTGGGTGCTGCCGCCTGCGTCTGCACCGCGCAGGCCGCATGCAAGGAGGCCACTCCATGACCCTGACCCAGCGCATTACCCAAGCCGCCGGATGAGAGGACCGTAGCCCTGGTGATGTACGGCTACTTCGCCGAGCCCAACGGGGGCACAGGGAGGGGCAGCCCCGCCAGGATGCCGGTAACGCCGTCGAGGCCGGGGATTGGGAGCCTGCCGGCGGGGGCCTGCGGAGCGGCTTGAGCGGGGGCGCCGAGAGCGACTGCGGCAACTGCAACAGCAACAGCAACCGCAGCGGTGGCCAGGATCTTCTACATGCCTAGCGCAACGAGGGCCACCGGCATAGGCCACGTCCCGGTCTGGACCTGCGGCGGGTGTGCTCGTGCGGCGGCGGCCAGATCCGGTAGATGCTGGTCACCGAGCTTGGTGTCGCTGGCGCGGATACAAACACGCGCCCCGCGCCGGAGGCGGTGCGGGGCGCGTGCGCAGTGCGGCGTGTCGCGGTGCGGCCTACCTGATCGACTGGGAGGCGCTCGGCGAGAACGGTCTGGCGGAGCTCGAACGCGTACCGGACAGGGCCCTGACCGGCTGGCGCTGCCGTAGGCCGCGACCAGCGCCTGCGAGGCGGACTAGGGCCTGTACGGCGGATCATGCGACTTTCCGACTGGTCACTCGTTGGTTGGGGCATGGGCCGGGGGGATCTCGAATCGCGAGTGGTCGCTGCTGGAGCCGCATCTGCCACCTTCAGGTGGTCCAGGTGGTCCAGGTGGTCCAGGCGGCCGGTGGAACCATCACCGCACCGTGATCAATGGGATCACGTTCCGGGTCCGGACCGGTGTTCCGTGGCGTGACCTGCCAAAACGCTACGGCTCATGGAAGACCGTCTATGAGCGGCATCGCCGCTGGTCGGCGGACGGCACCTGGGGCCGGCTGCTGCAGGCGGTCCAGGCCGACGCCGACCTCGCCGGCCGGATCGACTGGTCGATGGTCGGCGTCGACTCGACGTCCTGCCGGGCCCACCAGCACGCGGTCGGCGCCCGCAAGGCCAAGCCACGGGTCCCGAAAAAAGGACGACGCCCCGGCACCACCGCCCCGACGAGGGACTCGGTCGGGGCGGTGGTGCCGGGGCGGCCTGACCTCCAAGATCCACCTCGCCGGCGAAGGCGGCTGTCGCCCCATGGCCCTCCTGCTCACGCCGGGTCAGTGGGGCGACACCCCACAGCTGATCGAAGTGCTGGACTGGATCCGGGGGTTCCCCGGCCCCCTGGGCGGACGACCCCGGACACGGCCCGGCCATGTCAGCGGCGACAAGGCATATAGCTCCCGCCGAAACCGCACCTACCTGCGAAGTCGCCACATCCGGCACACCATCCCGGAACCGAAGGACCAGCGGGCCAACCGGCGACGCCGAGGCAGAGAAGGCGGCGGACCCACCGGCTTCGACCGTGACCGCTACCGGCGCCGCAACGAGGTCGAGCAGACCATCAACCGACTCAAGAACTCCCGCGCTGTCGCAACCTGGTACGACAAGAGGGCCTACGTCTTCACGGCACCGTCACCGCAGCAGCCATCCGCTTATGGCTCCGCCCATGATCCGCCGAACAGTCCCTCATCCACTCGCACCGAGTCAGTTGCCAGTCGCCTTACGAGCATCGTGAGCCCGCCCCGCGATGATCGCGCCGATCACGACGGCCAGTACGTACACGGTGATGCTCGCGGCGAAGCCTCCTGGTAGCCAGCCCAGCAGGCCGGCGTTGTCGTGGTCGACGAGCTGGCGAATCGCGCCCTGGGCTCCGATAACGAGCAGCGCCATACCGAGCGCCTGATAGAGGCCGTATTTCATGGGATCCTCTCAGTCTTATTGAGTTTTACCATGCGATTGCACTGTAACCCGACGATGCTCGGTTTTACAATGCGATCGCATGGTGAAGGTAGCGAGGAAGGCGGCGGTACCGTGCCGAAGATCGTGGATCACGAAGCGCGCAGGACGCGCCTCGTCGAGGCCGTCTGGTCACTGGCCGTGCGCGGCGGCCTCGAGCAGGTGTCGCTGCGGAAGGTCGCCGAGGAGGCGGGCGTCTCGATGGGCCAGATCCAGCACTACTACTCCTCGATGCAGGCCCTGATCCGCGACGCCCTCGACCGAGCCGTACGGGCCGTCAACGCCACCATCGAGAACGCGGTCACCGCCGCCGACACGACCAGTCCGGAGGCCGTTCTCCGCGCCTGCCTCTACGCCCTGATCAGCCCGGCCCAGGAGAGTACCCGGCTGATGCGCTTCGCGCTGGCGGCCGCGGGCCGGGCAGTCTCCGATCCGACGATGGCCAAGGTCCTGGCACCGGGCGACGACGAGCTGCTCACCTTCACCGCCGGCCTCATCACGGCAGCCCGGGAGGAGCGGGGCAGCAAGCCGCGCTGCGAGGAACGTACCGACGCCGATATCTGCTGGTCCCTCGCCACCAGCCTCGGCGTGGACATCGCCCTCGGCTACCGCACCCCAGAAGCCGCCGAACGTCTCCTCGACCACCACATCGAGCAGGTCCTTCGCTAGGGCCTATGTAGCGGCCCTTGCCGGCACCCCGCACCCCTGCGCCGGTGGCACCGCCCCATGCCCACCGACAAGATCCGCCGGACAGGCCCTAGCCGGTCGTGGAGGCCGACGCCCTCGATCCGGGTTGATGCCGGGGGGAAGAGCGCGATCACTGGCCCGCAAACAGCCCGCGCTGACCGGTACGGCCTGCCGCCTGGTCCGGGAGTACGAGCGTCCCGGACCGGAGTCGTTGACCGAAGTTCCCTCGTGCGGCTACGGCGCCGGCACGTACGTCACCGTAGCCCCCGGGCAGTGCGCGGCCGCGGTGGCCAGGGCCAGGATCTCGGCTTCGTCCACGGTGAGCTGCCAGCGGGCCTTGGTCGCCGTCCAGTCCGCGAGGTACGCGCAGTGCTGACCGGCGGCCGGCGGCATCCACTCGGCCGGGTCCTGATCCTCCTGCGGGCTCTCGCGGAAGCCGGACGTGCCCCAGAGCCCAGCCGAAGCTGCCTCTACCTCGGCGTGCGCCAGGTGAATGCCGGCCTGCCCAGTGATGGTCTCCTCGCCAATGCCGGTGCTGCGCTCGCCGGTCCCACTGACCACCCGGTTCACGCTGCCGTCCTTGCTGGTGAGCTTCACCTGCTGGGTGTGGGACAAGCTGGTCTTGGCCTTGACGGTGACCGTGGCGCGGCGGGAAGACTGATTTCGGCCGTGTTGTCCTGCTGAGTGATGTAGGCGTCCAACATGGGGTTCCCTCGTGTAGGAGCGGCTGCTCGGTGCGTGATCACCGCGCACGCTAGCCACGCCGGAGCCGGCCCATCGAACCCCAGAGCCGGATTACCGCGTTCGAGTAATGCCGGCTCTCGAACTGCCGATCGCCCCTGAGCCTGCGCGTCAGAGGTTGCGGTTAAGGGCAGCAGGGACTGGCTGACGAAGTTGGGCATAGCCCAGCCGAGAAGGCCGGTGACCGGGCCGAGAAGACCGCCCACGCCCCGCCCAATGCAGCGCCGCGGCAATGGTTGGAGCGGTCGCTGATACCCGGCTCTTCCGACACCCCGCTGGCACCATGGGTGCCTGCAGCACGCCGGGGGGAGGCCGGTGCTTCCGGGGGCCCACAGTGTGCGCTGCGTGGACTGGGAGTTCCTGCCGTCTGCCGAGCGCGAGGCATCGAAAGCCTCCGCGCGAGCCCGGTGCAAGGGCCCGTCCCAGCCTTGTCCCCCTGCTCGACCGACATGCTCTGTCCCATCGTGCGAGTTTCCCGGGGCAGCGCCTTCGGCTCAACCAGAATCTGCCACGCCGGACCTGCGAACGTAACTGGGGACGTTCATCCGTACGCAGTTGGGGATCTCAGGTCGTACGCCGACAGCTCGTCCAGGTCCGGCAGCGGCACAGCAGGCAGGCTGGCCAGATCCGCCTGCGCGGCATGGCACAGCGCGGAGCGGTTGGGTTCACTGCCCGTCGGCCACGCACAGGGGTCAACAGCCGCGCACCGGCCGCCGAGCTCCCCCGCATTGGTGCCCCCTGAGGCATACGCGTGGTGCGGGCCCGACACACAAGAAGCGTGTTTGTCCGAGTTGTCCCTTACGCAGTACTGTCCGGGCGATGCCGAGGAGGTTCCGAATGCGACGAGTGGTCCGCCGTGTGACGCTGGCCGGCCTATTGGTGGCGTGTTGCCTGGCTGTCGCCGCCTGCAACGGAGAGGAGGGTGAAGACGAACCGACTGCGAGCCCATCGCCGGAAGTCACCACCGAGACCACTCCGGAAACCGAACAGCCCACAGACGCACCCCCGCCGGACGTGCCGCCCCCCACAGACGGCGGCGGAGACCCCAACGTGCCTCCCCCTCCCCCTCCACCCACCGGCGAGGTGCCGAAGCCCGACGGCACCGATGGTCCCCCAACTGACGGCATCACCCCAGGCGCCGCCCGGCCGTGAGCAACCCGGCGAGCGAGAGACGGGATTCCGGGCGCGATACCGCCTCCACGGCGATCCTGAAACTTGTCGTCGCGGAGGCGTCCTTCATCGCGGCGCTGATGTTTTACGTGGGACTGATCTACACCAGCCGCTACTACCGCAACTTCCATCTGTCGCCCTCCTCCCTCGGCTTCGGATTCTCCGAATACGTCGTTGAGAGTCTGCAAGTGCTGTCGCGCCCGGTCCTCATCGCTGCTGTCGCTCTGCTTCTGCTCACAAGTGCACCGCACTTCATCAGGCGTCTTCCGGTGTCCAGCCGCCTCAGGCGGGGCGCCGCAGCCGTGTGGGGTGTCGTGGCAAGGCAGTACTGGCTAGTCGTGGCGGCCGGCCTTGTGCTCTTCGTGTTCTGGTCGCGCATCGAGCCGTACTGGGCTGCTCCGGCCACGGTGGCCGCCGGTCTGCTGATGGGGCAGAGCGCGCCCGCGCTGCGTGGCAGGGGGCAGAGGCTGCTGGACAGGGCCGTGCCGCTCTTCGCTGCTCTGGCGTTCCTGCTTCTCGCCATCACCCTGCTTGCGGCACAGCTCGGCGATCGCGAGGCGAAGCAGGCGGCGCGCCATGTCGTCCGCTGGCCCGGGGTCATCCTCTTCAGCACCGAGCCTTTGAGCCTGAGAGGCCCGTCCGGCCTCAGGGCCGAGGACCTAGGCACAGGCATGCATCTGCGCTACCGCTACTCGGGTCTGCGGCTGCTCATCCAGCGCGAAGGCCGCTACTACGTGGTTCCCGTCGGGTGGAATGCGGCGACCGACTCCGTATACATCTTCCGGGAGAACGACACAATGCGGATCGAACTGACGCCGGGCGTCCGGCGGGCCTAGGACCAGCAGGCGACGGCAGCCCTCGCCCAGACCGACAGCTGGATCGCAGTCGAAGAGCGACGCGAGGCGGAACGGCACCGGGGTGCGGACATGCGACCACCTCCGCCCGAGCGATGCCGGGCCCTTGTCCGGCCGGAGCGGGCTGGACAGCGGCGAGAGGGGAGCCGCCTGCCTTTCCCCGCCGTGCTGCTCTCCGGCGCCCAGGCGGGCGGTCTCCCGAGCTGCGATACCCGCGATAGTGCGGTAGCGGGCAGCGGGGTCGTCAGTGGCGAGCGCGTGATGAAGGAGGCGCCGGGCTCGCTGATGGGCAGCGCCGATGAGGAACGCCACCGACCGATCGGTCACCAGCGGTTTGCACAGGCTCGGCCCCAGCCCTTCCACGTCGGCGTGGTGGCGCACGAAGATGTCAGACGCACCGGGTGGTCCTGGTCTTCCGGACAGAAAAACACCCGCAGTTCTCCGTGCCATCCCACCTTGAGCCCTGGGTCGCCGCCGCTGTCCACGGTGAGCAGCAGCTGCATCCGGGCCCCGCATCGGCAGTCGAGGGGCGTGAAGTCGGTGAGGTGCCAGCTGGGCCACCCGCCGGCCTTCCAGCCGGGCAGGCAGCCGAGCACCCGGTGGTAGTCGGTCCCTTGCTCACCGGCCCATGCCTCGATGTGCTCGTACAGCTCCGCCAGCAGCTCGTCCTGACCGGGTAGGTCGAGCACCTCCACGCGGTCGAGCCGGCACGGTGCTGGGAGGTACACGTCGTTGGCGCCCTCGGGTGCGGACGGCCCCTGGGCCAGGGCGCCGGTCTCCGCCGAGTTCCGGTACCGCAGCTCCACCACCGCTGCCCCTCCGGTTCTGAGTTGATCCTGCGTCACCACAGGAGCTGCAGGAGATCGGTCCCGGACGGCCAGTGCAGTGCCGGTGCGCCCCGGGAGTAGAGCAGAAGCACCGGAACCATCGGCAGTCCGTCGCCGGCCACAGGCCGCGGCACGAGCCGGACCCGTTCCCAGGCGACCAGGTCCAGCGATCCGCCGTCCATGATCCGCGACTGGGCCTCGGCTTCCTCGGCGGTCAGCACGTGCGCGTCCCCCGGCCGGTGCCGCTGCCTACGGTTCCGCTGAATGCTCTGCCACACCTCCCGCTTCTGCCACACCTCCCGCTCGGCATCGGTCAGCTTCTCCCGCACGGACAACCAGGTGTGGTTGCCGGCAGCGCGGCCACGGCTCGTCGGCCGGCCACAGGGGCGCCCCGCCCACCGAGCTCTCGTACGGGCCGGGGCTTCCGGTAGAGGGCCTGAGGAGGGGCCCGGGGCGTACGTACGACGCCAAGGAGGGGAACTGGTTCAGGAGTTCGGCAACGGTGACGGTCGGTGCGGTCATCCAAGCCGGCCAGGCCTGTCCGGCGGATCACGGTCGAAGGGGCCGCCGTGATCCGCCGGGCATGGTGGAGGCGCTGGCGCAGGAAGCCGTCGTCGCGGCGTGCACGCTCGCCGACGCCGCCGTCCCGTCGCGGTGGACCGTGAGCGCGGTGGAGGACGTGGCCGCTGCCCTCCAGGTCCTGGCCTGTGCGCTCGCCCAACTGGAGGAGGAGTGCGCGGAGATCCTCGCCGTCGTGCCTGTCGCTGCGGCCGCCGTCGTGGAGCGCTCGGAGCAGACCGGGGCTGGACCCGGCTCGAGGGAGGCTGTCGGCAGCAGGACGGCGACCGGAACGAGTGCGGCGCTGCGCCAGGCGCTCGCTGCGCACGGCCTGACCCGGCACCGTGTCCACCAGCTCGGAGCCGCGCCCGTCACGGTGACGCTGGTGACGTCCGAGGAGCGGGCCCCGGCCGTCCTCCTCATCAGAGGCATCGCTGCATGTTCTGCCTGCCCTACGAGCAGGTGTTCAGCGGTAGGGGCTGAAGTGGCCGAAGCGAGCCAGCAGCCTCCGTGCCGCATCCTCGTTCAGCCCGAGGGCGGCGACGGCCTGATCGACCGTCGTCTCCTGCCGGGCATCGCGGGCCGGCCAGTACCCCAACCGTACGGCGGTCACCTCCAGACGGCGCGCAGCCCGCAGGGCGGCCAAAGGGGACGTTCTCGTCAGCTTCTCGATCTCCTCCTCCAGCTGGGACAGCAAGGAGGTGACCGCCTCCGGCAGGGCCACGGCCGAGGCCTCCACCTCGATGGTGTGCGCATCCCAGTCCATCTGGCACGCGTCTGCCGTGCCCGCTCCTGCCTCCGCCAGCTCCTGCTCGCCGATCTCGTCCCAGTCCAGGGTGTGCTCCGTGCCGGTCCAGCCGCACGAGCACACCGCGCGCAGCCCGGCCGCGCGCGGCCCGTGCGTGATCCGGCCGTCGTAGACGCTCCACTGAGCGACCGACTCCCCACCCCCACCGGAGCCCGTGTCGAAGAGGACGGGTGCCGGGACGGTCCCGTCGGCCAGGAGGACACCCACCGCGCCCTCATGCGAGGCGCCGAACTCGTCGGTCGTCCACGTCTCCCGCTCACCCATGCCGCTCCTCCAGCCGCTTCGCCTGTCCGCCCACGCGCACCCGGTCACGGGATGCCCGAGACGACGATGCCGCATGCCCGGCGGCCGAACCGGCGAAAACACCTATCAGGTGACCCTGTGGACCCCGGCACACGCTGCCGCGCCGGACCTGTGGGCAGTCGGGCTCCCTCGTAAAGGTGCTTGGCGCACAGCCTGAGCAGCACATCGCCAAGCCCGAGTTCGTAGGCCTGGTCGTCACGGCTGTGGACGAGGGCACTGTACGCACCCATGGCTGACTCCAGGAGCAGTGGGTGGCCTCACGCATCACGCCGATGTGTCACAGCTTCCTGGGCGCTGGCCTAACCAGCAGCATGATCGACCGGACAAGTCCTAGGCGTACGGGTCGAAGGGGACGCCGGCCGGCTTGGCCTTCGCCAGGTGGTCGGCGAAGCTGCCGTCCTTCAGTCCGAAGTGGGCGCTGCCGAAGTCCGCCCGGCTGAGCTTCTCGCGGAGGCCGGGCGGGTAGCCGTCCCAGCCGATGAGTGCGGGGAACTGCCAGGTGCCCTGGTGGTTCTCGGGCGGCTCGTCGTTGCCGTTGGCGGCGCGGAAGCAGTGGGTACCGATGCCGTCCTTGTGGTAGACGATCTTCGGGTGGGTGCCGTCCCAGCGGATGGCGTCCCGGCCGTGGACGGTGAAGGAGCCGTGGTTCGAGGTGGAGACATACTGGGCCTGCCCGTTCTGGATCCAGACGACGACGTGCTCCCAGTCGTGGCGGTGGCCGCCGAGACCGCTGCCCCAGACCGCCTGGTCCTTCTCGAAGTAGAGGCCGTAGAGGACCGCGCACCAGCCGTTGTCGCAGAGCGCGCGGGAGTAGCCGTTGGTCTGGGTGAGGTCCCAGGAGTCGCGGCACTGGCTGCTGACCGTGCCGGACGGGTTGAGTCCGGGGTTGAGGGTGCCGTCCGGGCCGATCGCGGCCGTCGGGTAGCAGCCGTCGGTGTCGTAGTCGTAGGCGGGCTGGAAGGTCTGCTCCAGGGCGGACGCGTTCGCGGGAAGCGGGGGCGGCGGTGCGGCGAACGCGTGTCTTGGGAACGCGAGGAGGAGCGCGAGGGCGGCGCCGAGGACGGCGGCCCCCTTCGTGACGCGGCGCGAGGTCTTCAACTCCGGCTCCTTGCGGGGGTCGAGGCGATGGGGTGAGGGGTCGCACCGCGTACGGGACGGTGGACCGGACGATCGCGCGCTGACATGCCCACTCCAAGCCAACCTCAAACGGTCGGCACCCGCCCGACGACTACGAACGTCCCGATCAGGAGTGCCGGGCAACGATCACCGGACGCCCCAGGAAAGGACGGATGACCGTGACGGGACGGAGAGGAGAACCGGGCGTGGAGGGCGCAACCGGGCCGGCTGACGGACCCGCACGGCCGCCCGGGACTGGTCGGCGCGGGCGCGCGGCCGCCGACCGGAGGGACGCGGGCGGTGGCGGGAGCGGGTTCTCATCGGGAGCGCCGCAGTAACCGGCGGGGGCTCTTCCGCCGGATCGCGCCCGACACGCCCGGGCGGATCGGGAGCCTCCTGGAGTCTTCCTCTTCTGGGCCGGGTCCTTCGACGAGCTCCTTGCCCTATGCGCGGCCGTCCTGCGCGCTCGGCTCGCCCTGGCCGCGGCGGTGGTGGCGGTCCTAGCGTGGGGCGTCGCCCTCGAGCCGGTGCTGCTGCCCGCGCGGGCACCCTCCGCCGGGGAGTGGGCGCTCGTGGTCGAGATGGACAAGGACCATGCGCTCAGGTTTCTCGGACGCCTGCCTTCCAGTGCCCGTACGGTCCGCTCGGACGCGGCCGACCGTGCCCGCCTGGAGGGGAGCAGACCATGACCGTCATCGCTGCCGAGACCGGGGAGACTGACGAGGCTGGGGAGAAGCTGGACTGGGACGAACGCTGGGTGAAGGTGCTGGAGCGCATCACCCTCACGCCGCGTTCGCGCTCGCGGTGTTAGGCGGCTTCGGTCTGCTGGCCACGCTGGGGGTTTCCGGCATCTGGTCGGGCTTCCTGCCGTTCCGTACGGATCGGCACCTCGTGATCGACGCCCCAGTGCTGATCGCGTACGGGATCGTCTTCTACGGCGTTCACTGGGGCATGATCCCCACCGTGTACCCGCAGACCGTCTCGTGGTGGATCTGGCACACCGTTCTGGTCACGCTGCTGTGCACGCTCCTGCCGGCCGTGCCCGCCGCGGTCGCAGCCCGGATCGACAGGTTCCCCGATCCGGCCCCGGCGAAGTGGAAGCCGAGCCCTGGCCCGACGGTTACGCGGCCCGGTTGACCGAGGGCAGGCCGAGCGGCGCCAGTGGACTGACGGTCAGGGCGTGTCGCCGGAGTAGTAGAGGCGGCAACTGATGCCGGGGCCGGGCGAGCGGGGCTCGTCGGGGCGCGGGTCGTACAGGGCGCGGCCGCCGGGCCACCGCGACAGCTCGGTGGGAAGGGCGACGCCGTCGTCGACTTCCTCGGTCCGCCAGCCGTGGATGTCCAGCAGCAGGCCGTCCAGCGGACCGCCGACCAGCTCTGCGTAGGTTCGGTGCGACAGCGGGCCGGGATTGGGATGGTCGTGTTCCTGGCCGTAGACCCGGCCGCGCAGCAGCTGCTCATCTCCGTTCATCCGACCAGCCTTCCAGGCACCACTGACAACGCGGTCCGGGCGGCCGGTCCCGGCTGTGAGGCGTTCCTCTTCACCACGGCTACCGGGTGGCCCCGAAGAGCTCGCTCGGCAGTTGTCGGGATGATCCATGATCAAGTTGGTGTGTCGGTCGTGAAGGCGTACACCCTAAGCGGGTCGAGGTGCAGTTCGTGGGGGCCCATGCAGTCAGCGGCAAGAGTGGCCACGAGTGCCCCGCACACGCACGCCATGTTGCGGCCTCGAGTGCCAAGCGGTCCGCAGCACCCGTGATGGATGCCGGGGGACCCGGTCAGCTGCAAGCTGGGCACGTCCTCCGGGTGCACGATCACGGAGTTCTTGGGTCCCGAGCCGTGGGGCGCACCCTTCGTGGCAGGCGCGGTGTGGGCCAGGCCGGCTCCCAGCGCCAGGCCACCCACCGCTCCGCATGCGCGAACAGGCCGGAGCGTTCGGTGAGCATCGCGAGGACCTCGTCGCGGGCCGCGTCCACGGCCTGGTGCTCGGTGTCGGTGACGATGCCGAGCCTCCGCACGTGCGCGTACTCGTCTTCGTCCTTCCACTCCCAGCTGGTCAGGCCGGGGTCGACGACCAGGTCCACGGTGAGGTCGAAGGTGTCGAACCCGTCCGTCGTACGGCGGGTGGGGTGCTCGAAGTTTACGTACCAGTTCCGCAACCCGCCGGCGGTGTAGAAGGCGTTGACGCTGAACCACGCCCCCGGCGGCTTCCACAGCAGCAGCTCGGTCTCCTGCCACACCGCGTCCGCGAGCTCCCACACGCCCCTCGCCATCGCGTCGAACGCCTCCGTCCGCACCGACCGGTCACCCTCGTCACGGGCCTTGACGTACAGGGCCGGCCAGCGGGTCTCCGCTCCCGGCGAGCAGGCGGCCACCAGGGCCTCGCTGGTGTCGGCGACGACGCGCAGCGCGTGCTCGCTCCACACCCGGCCCGTACGGTGCACGTCGCGCCGTACGACCGTCTGGCCCGTCTCGAAGCTGCGCATCACGCCTCCCTCCCAGGTCCCGGCCGGCGTCCGGCCAGGTTTGCCCACCACCTCATCGCGACCCGGCGGTGGCGGGCAAGCCGCCGTCCGGGGCCGGCTTGCCCAGGCTCGCCCTGGGCTTGCCCGCGGCTACCGGCGCCACCCGCGGCGCTTGCGAGGCGTTCGGCTTCGGCCCGAGCGCGCGCCGCGTCCGCGCACGGGCCACACAGGTCGTCACCCGCGCTGCGCCACCCAGACTGGTGGATCAACTGCCAGCGCGCGTCGGTGAACGTGGCTCCGCAGCGCGTGCACACCGGCCGCTGTGCTTCCCGCTCGGCGGCCTCCCGCTCCGCCTTCCGCCGCCGGTACCAGCTCCCACTGCACCGCGCGCAGCCGGTCGGCGTCCGGGGTGTCCAGGGCCTCGCGCGGCGTCTGCCAGTCCTCGCGGCCGAGACCGCGCCACACCGCGCCGGCGGCCCCGGCCGGGTCGGCGGTAATCCGCTCCAGCTCGGTGACGACCACGGGCACCGCCCGGTGGTAATCGACGGCCGTAATGCCTCGCTCCTGCCCGGATAGGCAGTGCCGGCGAAGTACGCGCTGGCGGCGTGCTCCAGGCGCCGCATCTGGCCTTCCGCTGCGCCACCGTCTTTCCCATGAACATGAACGCGACGGGCACGTAGCCCTCCCGGCCCGTCGCCGGGTAGACCCGCGACCAGGCCGCCCTCTCCTTGGTGGGGGCGGCTCGGGTGCCAGGAGGTCGAACCACTCGTGGTAGCGGCGGAGCTTGGCCATCAGTTCGTCGACGGGCTCGTTGACGCGGTCGACCTCCAGGAGCATCGCGGGCACTCCGGCGTCCGGGGCGCGCATCGTCAGGTCGGCGTACTGGGTATAGCCGTAAGGAAGCTTGAGCCCGCTGGAACATGCCGAGGGCCGTGAGCACTTCCTGCCTTCGCACTCCGGTCGGCTTCCATGCCTCTGTCGGCCTAGGAGGGTTGTCGAACACGTCGCGACCCGTTGCCCGCGGAGGCTGACCTGCGGATATGCGTCCTGCGGGCGAAGTGGCCGTGGAGGGGGCGATGGAGGGGCCCGTGGAAGGGACCTGCGGGACCTGGTCCACGTCGTCGAAGGGCCGGCGGTCGAGGGCGGCGCGGTGCTCGTGGGCGGGGTCGGGCGTGAGTTCGGCGGGCACGGTGTCCTCGGCTTTCTCCAGCCTGCGGGCGGGGTCGGAGATCGTCCGGCCCACGCGCGGATCTGCGCACGGGCCGGAGCCACCGTGAGAAGCCACCCCTTCGCCGCGGTCCGACGACCGTCGCCCACAAGTGTCCGTGCTCGCCTTGACTGCCCCTTGACCGGACGGGTTTGTCCGTACTCGACGCCATACCCGT
Organism: Streptomyces sp. NPDC030862; assembly: GCF_055571835.1. NCBI lineage: Bacteria > Bacillati > Actinomycetota > Actinomycetes > Kitasatosporales > Streptomycetaceae > Streptomyces > Streptomyces sp. NPDC030862. The sequence continues at coordinate 21,653 of NZ_JBVIEN010000014.1, forward strand.
CCGGGCGGGACTCAGCGAGCGGGGCGCGCGCTGGACAGCGAGGAGCCGAGCCGCCAGTCCGAGGGCAACTGCGGCAGAGGCGCGGGCGACGGTCGGCTACCTGCGGCTGCTGGAGACGCTGGACGACACACCGCGCGGCCATGGGGGCCGGCCAGCTCGCCGCGGACCTGGTGCAGCGGATTCCGGCGGAGTAGTGGAGTAGCGGTGTGCCCTGCGAGGGCGGGCCCGCCTCACGCCGTGTCGGGCCCGTCGGGGCTGACGATGGCGCGAGGCATCGGTTCCTACGCACAGCGACGGTGCGGGAGGGCGAGATCTCTCCCCAGCAGGCTCGTCGCGGGCCGGTGCTCGGCATCGCCGGGAGCGATGGCGAGCGTGGTCAAGGGGAAACATCGGAAACTCGTCTCTGGTCAGATGCAGAGTGAGCCTCCGCCAACTTGAAGTCGCACGTCAAAGAGCAGGTGTGCCCGACTGTCGGGGCGGTCGGTCCGCCGGTTTCTGCTCGCTGCGGCCGGGCGGCCTTCCACGTTCCTGTGCATGCCACAACGGTCATCGGTGGGACGGGGACTTCACACCCGTTGACGTCCTCAAGATCCTCGCTGTTCGTGGCGGAGGGTGCGCAGCCGTTCGCGGGTGGCAGTGGGGAGGTCTGCTACCACGCAGTCCCAGGCGTGGTGGAGCATGTCGGTGAGGTCGTCGTCGGGCATCGTGTCGTCGTTCAGGTGCACGGTGAGCCAGTGCCAACGGCGGCCTTGGTACCACGGGCGTACGGCCGCGTGCTGCTCGCACAGGTGCAGGGCGAGCTGGGGTTCGCACTTGACGGTGACCTGGTCGGGGTGGGTCCTGGTCGCTGCCGCGAGCATGGCGAAGATGCTGCCGCCGACCTTGTAGACGGGCCTGTTGGGACCGTACGGCTCCTCCTCCGTCACCTCCGGCAACGCGAGGGCGAGCTCCGCGACGTCCTCGGGAGTCATGGTGATGTCCTTCGTGCGGGCCTGGTTCTCAGGGCCGCTTCAGCGGTAGTCGTCCGGGTTCGGTGCCTGTCCGGTGCGCATGTAGTCCTGGAAGTAGCGGACGGAGTCGGGGGCCGATCCGTCGGCGTCGGTGAAGCCGTACTGCCTGGCCAGTGTGCCGACGGACAGGGAACCGCCGTTGAAGCGGGCCACCTCCGGGTCGGCGGCGAGCGCGGTGACGGCCCGGGCGGTGAAGAGCGGGGTCTCGGAGATGGCGAACGTCGGGTCCACCTTGCAGCCCTCGCGCCAGTTCTCCTCCGTGGTGTGGAACGCCTCGAGCATCGCCTCGGTGCGCATCCAGCCCGGGGCCAGGCCCAGTGCCGTACAGCCGTACTCCTTGATCTCCTCGGACAGCGCCCACGTCATCCGGAACGGCGCGAACTTGGCGAGGTCGAAGGCGAACGGAGCACGGTAGTGGGTGCCGTTGAACTCCTCGGTGCCGTCGGTGAGCTCCACGACCAGGCCGCCGGGCCGGCGGATCAGCAGGGGCAGGAGGGAGTGGCTGGTGACGTAGGAGGTCTCGATGCCGAGCCGCAGCATGCGCAGGCCGTTGTCGAGATCGCAGTCCCACATCTTCTTGCCGCGCTCGACGAGGTGCTCCGCGCCCCAAACGGCGTTGACCAGGATGTCCAGCCGGCCTTGCTCCTGGTCGATGCGCTCGGCCAGCGCCCGCACCTGCTCCGCCTGGAGGTGATCAACCACGACGGGGATGCCCCTGCCGCCGGCGGCGGTGACCAGCTCGGCGGTCTCCTCGACGGTCCCGGCCGGGCGGCCCGATCCGCCCGCCTTGCCGCGGGTGGAGCGGCCGGTCACGTAGACCGTGACACCGGCCCGGCCGAGCTCGACGGCGATCGCCTTCGCCCCGCCGCGGCTCGCCCCGGTGACCAGCGCCACCTTCCCCGCCAGCGCCTTGCCTTCGTCGTGGTTCATGTGGGTCTTTCCTTGTTGGCCAAAGATGGTGAACGGAGTACGGTCCGCGCCCCGGTGTGTCGAACCCCGTTCGTCCGCAGCGGCTGCGCGGACCAGGGGTGTTTCACCCGTTCTTGCCGGCGGCGCTGATGCAGAAGGGCTGGCCGGAGGGGTCGAGCAGTACGGTCCAGTGCTTGCCGCCGGGCTGGTGGGCCGGCTTGGCGGCGCCGAGGCCGACCAGTCGCCGCTCGGCGGCCTCCACGTCGGCGAAGGCCAGGTCGAGGTGGAAGACGAGCTCGTCCTCGGGCCAGTTCGGCGCCTTGAAGGACTCGGCGGTGTAGAAGACGTAGCTGGTCGTGCCATCGCTGATCAGGGCCGCGGTGTCCCCGAAGGTCTGGGTGACCTTCCAGCCCAGGGCGGCGGCGTAGAAGGCGGCAAGTGCCTTGCCGTCGTGCCCCCAGAAGGCCGCACACTTCACCGCACCGGTAGCGGCTGCGTTCTTCTCCGTCATGGCGGTCACCAGGTCTGCTTCTGGGTGACGGCGATGACGTAGCCGTTCGGGTCGGTGAAGTAGAACAGCTTCTGGCCCTGGTGCTCCATGACGTCCTTCTGGACGGTGACCAGGGGACGGATGCGCTCGACGTAGGAGTCGAAGTCGTCCACGGCCTGGTAGAACATGCCGAACGCGCCGACCGGGGTGTCCTTGAGAACGGGCAGCCAGCCGCGCAGGTGCTCGTCCCGGTAGACCATCAGCGCGAACTCGCCGTCGAAGAGCAGGATGCGCAGGTCGTCGTCCGGGGCGTTGCCGGCAGGCAGGGCCGTGAAGCCCAGCCGCTCGTAGAAATCGACGGTCGCCTGGGTGTCGGACACTCCCAGGCACGGAGAGATGGCAGGGGGCTTCATCAGGGATCACTCCTGGAAGAGGGGATGCGGGCAGAAGGTGCCGGAGCTCCTCGGGGGGCACACAGCCCGCCCCGGGAAGTCCAAGCGGAAGCATGTCCTCCATATAGGACAGTGAGCGTCCTGTATGGGCTGAACTGCGGAGTTTTCACACTGGTGAGGGCAGGCTCTGGTCGCGACGTCGGAGGCATTTCCCCCCGCCCGCCCCGGTGCCCGGGGCGACGGCGCGGCCGAGGCGCGCTCGCGTTCCAGCAGCTCGGGGCCCAGGTCTCATCACTCTTGGCGCCGTCGGCGCGGCCGGGTGGACCGCCACGGGTTGAGCCGACCGCCGGATACCGCCGGGAGCGGCGCCGGACCGGCGGCGGCTTCGGCAGCGGGAACAAGGCCACGCGTACTCGGCTCGCGTCGGCGAGCTGCTCCAGGCGACTCGCGTTGCTCCGGCGAGAGGTGCCGTGGGGTCGGTTCGACCATCAGGGCCTCCGTACTTGTGCGGGTCGCTCCCCACGCCCTCACCGTTCTCCGCCGCCCTCAGGGCGAACGCTCGGGCCGCGTCCCGGCCGCTGTCCCTGTGACTTCTCCGTCCGTCCCACCGGCTGGGTCCCGGGCGAGCCGATCGCCTGCGTGCACGCCGACGCCCACGGCCACCTGGTGCGTGGGCGTCGGGGCGCTGTGGCGGTCAGCTCGCCAGCATGGCCTGGAGGTCGTGCAGGGTGAGCTCGTTCGTGCCGCGTTCGGCCGCGCTGCTCTGCGCCCAGGCGACGATCGCCGGGCGCGCCTCCTCGTACGGGGTGCCGGCAGTGCTGGTCCCTCCATCGTTGCGGGCGATCTGGGTGAGGTGGGCGGCCGGGGCGTGCGGGCCGCCGCCTCGGGGTCGTAAAGGACCCGGCGGCAGGCGCAGCCCGATCCTGCGATGGCCGACGGGCTGTCCGTCGGCACCACGAACGTGCAGTGCATCGCGTTCGGCTCGCAGCGCTCCAGCCGGTGATACGGATCCCGAAGTCGGACGAAGTCCTCATCGGTGACAGCGCTGTCGTCGACGCCACCGTCACGACTGCCGGCCGGAATCTGATCGAAGGCCGCGGGGGCAACGACACGTTCTTCGGCGACAACACCGACTTCGACGCCACGGAGACCATCGGCACCGCGGGCGGGAAGGACCAGCTCAAGGCCGGAACGGGGGCGACACGCTCCGGGCGGGCCAGAGCGCGTGGCGGGCGCGCTCGGCGGGCAGCCCCCGTGGCCGCGGGCGTACCGGTGATGCGCTCCAGCACCGGGGCCGTCTGTCCCGGCGCGTGGAAGACCAGTGTGCACGCCAGGGTCTGCTCTATGGCGTCGCTGTCGGCGTACGCCCGAACGCGCACCAGTCGGTGTGCTTCAAAAGCGCACAACGCTGTCTGATGCCTGTCTGCCCGGAAGGGGCTCTCGCGGTGCCTCACCCATTTTCAGTGCGCGGCACCGTCTGCTGCTTCCCGGGTGATGTCGGCGAAGAGACGGAAGAGGGCCGGACGGGCTTCGCCGTGTTCTCGCTGGTGCAGGGCGGCCCAGCAGCGGGCGACGAGCTCCCGGGCCTGGGTGCCGGGCCATGGCTGGGGCAGGAGTTCAGGCGGCAGAAGTGGGTCGGGTTCCATGGCGCGAGTGAGTTCGGCGGCCAGTTCGACCGCGATGGTGAGGAGCGCGGAGGGGGAGAGCCGGTCGGGGCCGGTGAGCACGGCGAGGCGGGGCTGGGTGAGGCGGCTGAGGCGGTGGTAGCGCTCGGCGATCTCCTGCAGGGGCCACAGATGGCGGGCGAGTTCGGCGGGGTCCTGGGTTGCCCCCCGTCGCAGGTCCGTCGTGGTGAGGAGGGTGAGTGCGTCATGGGCGCCGAGGCGGCGGGCCGCTTCTTCGACGTACGGTTCCCAGGTGTTGGCGCAGACGTACAGTCCGCCTTGGAGCGGGGCACCGCCGAGGTGGACGAGGGCCTCGCGCAGGGAGTCGCGGGCCGTGCGCGCCGATTCGGGCACCGCGAAGGCGGCGAGGTGCCAGACACCGTCCCAGGGCGCGAGCCCGGCGTCCTGCTGGAAGGCGTGCCGTAGGAAGTCCGCGTTGGGGGCGAGGGCACGCATGGTGTCCGCGGTGGCGTGCAGCTCCGCCTTGCGGCCTCGACCCTCGTGGGTGAACCGGCCTTCGGCCACGAGGCGTTTGACGCACAGCCGCACCTGCTGGTCACTCATGCCCAGGGTGTTGGCGACGGTGTAGAGCTCGTCCGCGCGGACGGTGCCGTCCTCGCGGATCAGCGCGTGGACGAGCATGCGGGTGGGGATCTCGATGCGTTCGGTCATGGTGTGCTCAGTCCTTTCGGCCCGTTCGCCCGACAGGGCGGTGCATGGTGGTCACCGCTCCGAAGCCCATGAGCCCGCGAAGCCAGGGCGTGTGCTCGGTCCGTACGGCCCTGAAGCCGCGCCGCTCGTACAGGGCCCTGGCGCGCGGGTTGGTGTCGATCACGTCCAGTCGGATCTCCCGGCAGTCCTGCTCAGCCGCGACTGCTGCCACTTCTTCGATGAGCAGGCTCCCGACACCGTGGCCACGTATGCCCGGGTCCACGGCGATGCCGTCCATGACGAGCTGCCCGGGGGCCGGGTGGCGTTCGAACAGGGCGAGGAGCAGGAGCCGGTGCAGTCCCCGCAGGTGCCCGTACGCGCGCAGCACGGCCGCGGCCGAACCCCCGGTGAGGGCCCGCCCGCCGAGCTGGTAGCCGGCGAGGCCGACGAGCTGCCCGTCGAGGAACGCGCACACCGCGCGGTCGGCGTTCAGGTGGGCGGTGAGGAAGGACACCGCCTTGTCCGGCGGGTTCAGGGCGGGGCCGAGTTTGCGGCCGAAGGCGTCCCAATACAGCTCGGCCGCCCGCCGCTCGGCTCCTGCCGGTATGCCCCGCCGGACTGTCACCGGCCCGGCGCCGGTGTCCGTCGCGTTGAATCCCATGCGGTGTCCCCCCTCTTGTCGCTGTAACATCCGCACGAAACTATCACTCAACATACGATCGTTCCAGCAGTGATAGTTTCAGGCCCGGTGAACTGAACAGAGGCGGTCAGATCTCATGTGTCCGAAGATTCACCCCCGACGGCGCGGGCTCCGCATCGCCGTGTGGTCACTCATCCCGGTCCTGCTCGTGGCCGCTGGTCTCGTCGGCGTGGTGCTGTGGCAGAACACCTACGCCATGGAGGAGGAACGGGTCTCGATACGCCACGGCGGCCACACCCTCAACGGAGTACTGGCCACTCCCCGGGACGACAACAAGCAGCACGGCCTGGTCGTGTACATCCACGGTGACGGCCCCGTCAACGCCACCCACGACGACGGTTACAAGCCCATGTGGGAAGCGAACGCCAAGGCCGGCTACGCCTCCCTGTCCTGGGACAAGCCCGGAGTCGCGGGCGCACCCGGCGACTGGCTCGACCAGTCCATGGACGACCGGGCCGACGAGGCCGCCGCCGCCATAGCCTGGGCGCGCGCCCGCCCGGACATCGATGGCGACCGGATCGGGCTCTGGGGCGCCAGTCAGGCGGGCTGGGTCATGCCGAAGATCGCCGCCAAGACGCCCGTGAGCTTCGTCATCGCGATCTCGCCCGCGATCAACTGGCTCCAGCAGGGCCGCTACAACCTTCTCGCCGAGCTGCGTGTCGACGGCGCCTCGGCGGATCGCATCAAGGCCGAGATCACCAGGAGCGAGACGACCCGCCGACTGCTGGAGCGCGACGCAACCTTCGAGGAGTACCTCAGGGCGATGGGCGGCGACGCGGGCGGCATGACCGCCGACCGCTGGGGCTTCATCTCCAAGAACTACACCGCGGACGCCACGCAGGATCTCCGCGCTCTGCGCGGCGTACCCGTATTGCTGACGCTCGCAGGCCACGACATCAACGTAGACACCGCCGACACGGAGCGCGGCTACCGCAGGGCGCTGGACCGAGGCGGTGCTCTGACGGTCAAGCGATATCCGGACGCGGCCCATTCACTGCTCAAACGGTCTATCGAGCAGTCGGACCTCAAGACCACGCTCACCGCGCTCTTCTTGCCCCGTTCGCTCTTCGCGGAGGGATTCCTGGACGACCAACGGCAGTTCCTCAAGGATCTCGGCCGAGGCGGCGACGCCACTCCGTGACACTCAGCCGTTCGGCCAAGTCGCGCGCCGCGTCCGGCCGCAGCGGCGTGCGCGTCCGATTGGCCGGAGGGCCCCGGCTCTGTCGAGGGCGGCCCAGCGCAAGCGTCTGCGGCCGGCGTACGGTGCCGGTGATCGCGCCGATCACCGCCTCGGTGAAGTCCCGGCGGTGCACCTTGTGGAGGGCGCGGGCGCCCCGAAGCGATCGCGGTGCCGCCGCCAAAGACCGCACGCCGCTGGAGCGCCTCGAACGAGGGAGGGGGTGGCCGGGCGGATGGCCTCTCTCACGGCGTGCAACCGGCGTCCGACGGGCTCCACCGAGACCGGTCTACGGTGGCGCATAGGACGACTCTGATCATCGGCGGCAGCGGCTTCCTGGGCACCGAACTGACCCGGCAGGCGACCGCGGCCGACCTCACTACCACCGCCTTGTAAGCCGTCAGGGCCGGAGGGTTGGCCGGCCCGTCGGCCCCACGCCTTGCCCGGGCCCGGGCCGGGGGCGGTGATCCGCGCATGCGGCGGCTCGGCGCCTGACAGCCGCCCGGCCCCCGCGTCTCATTCCGAAACGATCAGTCGGTCCAGTTCCTCAAGCTCCTTGGCTGCTTCGGCATGGCGGGGGTTGTTCAGCCGGACAAGGGCCTCCCGGGCGGTCGTCAGGGCCTCGCGGGCCTCTTCGTGGCGGGCGAGGTGACGGAGCACGATACCGAGGTCGAGCCGGGCGGGTACGCTCCAGGCGGGCATCTGCGCCGCCTCGAAGTGCGTCAGCGCGTAGCGCAGGGGCGCCTCCGCCTCGTTCCACCGGCGCAAGGCGGCCAGGTCGTTGCCGATGTGCTGCGTGGTGGAGGCCAGGTAGAGGCCGATGAGTTCCCGCGGCTTCCCCGGTACACCCGCGCGGCACAGGGCCTCACTGCGTCGGTGAATGGCCAGGGCCTCGTCGGCGCGGCCGGCTTGGCGCAGTTGCAGGCCCAGCAGGTTGAGGGTGCTGAGTTCGGCGAGGCGGCTCTCCGCGCAGGTCCGGTCGCCGAGGTGGTCGGCCGCTTCCCGCAGCCGGGCGATGGACTGGTCGGTCCGCCCGAGCCGGTGGAGTGCCGAGGCCTCGTAGCCCAGTGCCCAGCCCACCTGGAGCTCGTCCCCGGCCTCGCGTGCCGCCCGGAGGGCGGCCCGTGCGGTGGTCAGTGCGGCGGCGTGGTCGTACCGGCACACGTTGTGGGCCCAGGACAGGTAGTTGAGGTGGACGGCTTCGTCGCGCCGGCTGCCGAGCGCGCGGGCGGATTCCACCGCACGGTGGAACACCTCCACCCACTGCTCCCAGTGCGAGGTCCGGTCGGAGAACCAGTGCATCGCCTCGGCGGTGTCGATGACCTGCTGGTGGTGGCCGGCCGCCTGGGCGCGCCCCAGGGACGCGAGCCACTGGGCCCGTTCGGCCTCCAGCCAGACGCCGGCCCGCTCGCGGTCGGCGGGCGCGGTGGCCGGGTCGGGGTCGAGGTGAGGCGGGCTCTGCCGGTCGTCGTCGAAGCGGAGCGCGGCGGCGGTCGCCCGGCGCAGGACCCATGCGGTGGCCCGGTCCCGGGCGGCCGCGATGTCCGCGGCCTCGTCGTCCTCGGCCAGTTGCTCGGCCGCGAACAGGGCGAGGAGGTCGTGGAAGCGGTAGCGGTCGGCGGTGGGGTGCGGCTGGAGCAGCCCGGCGTCGGTCAGTTCCTCCGCGCAGCGGGCGGCCTGGCGTGGCGGCAGGTCGGCGAGCAGGGCGGCGGTCTCGGGGCTGAAGTCGGGGCCGCCGGCGAGCGAGGCACGGCGGAAGACGGTTCGGGCCCTGGGGCTCAGTCGCCGGTACGACAGGGCGAAGGCGGCCCGGATCCTCAGTGAGCCCGCCTCCAGGGTGTCCAGGCGGGTCTCGTGTCCGGCGAGCTGGGTGACGAGCTTGGCGATCCGCTCCCCGGGCCGGGAGGCGAGGCGCTGCCCGGCGATGCGTAGGGCAAGCGGGAGGTGCCCGCACAGCTCTGCGAGGTCGCGGGCGGCCTGGCTCTCCTGCTGGACCCGCCGCGGGCCGATGATGCGGGTGAGCAGTTCGACCGCCTCCTCACGGCGCAGCAGCGCCAGGTGGGTGCGGTGGACGGATTCGAGGCCGGCCAGGGCGTGGCGGCTGGTGACGAGGGTGAGCGAGGCGCTGTGGCCGGGTAGTAAGGGACGGACCTGCCCCTCGTCCGCCGCGTTGTCGAGCAGGAGCAGCACGCGCCGCTCGCGGAGCACGGCGCGCAGCAGGCCCGCGCGGTCGTCCGTGCCGGCCGGTACGGCGCTGCGGGGCACTCCGAGAGCGGACAGCAACCGCGCGAGCGCCTCATGGGGAAGGGTCGGCCGCGGGTCCATGCCGTGGAGGTCGACGGCGAACTGCCCGTCCGGGAAGTGGGGCGCCAGGGTATGGGCCGCGTGTACGGCGAAGGCGGTCTTGCCCAAGCCCGGCTGTCCGCAGATCAGCGCGACCGGCGGGTGGGCGGGGTCGAGGTGTTCGGCGAGCTCCAGCAACCGGGCAAGCGCGGGACCGCGGGCGGTGAAGTCGCCGAGGTCGCGGGGCAGCGCCAGCGTATGGCTCGGACCGGGCTCCCCCGCCGGTGCGCCGGTGCCCGCGGCAACCGGGCGGGGGCGTGGCCGGGGGCGGCCCAGGCTCGCGGCCCGCTCCAGCTCGCGAGCACCGACGGCGTCCAGGCCCAACGCGGCGGCCAGCACCTGCACCGTGCGCCGTTGCGGCCCCCGGACCCGGCCGCGTTCCAGATCCGACAGCGCCCGCACACTCACCCCGGCGGCGTGCGCGAGTTCCTCCTGGCTCAGCCCCGCGTCCTTCCGCAGACCGCGCAGACGCTCGCCGAACCCGCCGGTGGCCGCTGTGCCGGTGCCCATGACCGCGTATCCCGTCAGTCGCGTGGCCCCGGCGGAGCACCGAACCCATCAGGCAGAAGTATGACAAGGCGTTACTTCTGCCGGTGGAATTTCCTGGTGGGCCGGCCCCTCAACCGGTTGAGTCGAGGCGACACGGCCCGCGGCCGGACCGGACCGACCCGGCCGCGGGTCCATCCGTCGACTTCCGCGGAGCTCGCACCCGTGAGTCTCCGCGCCGACCCCTGGGGGAACCTTCCATGCAAACGAACTCCGCGGTGCGCCGCGTGAGGCGCTTGAACTCCGGCGCCGCGACAGCCCGGAACAGTGACGCCGTGCCTCGATCGACGCCTGTCCGCCGGTTCAAGGTCCCGCGACTGCGTCGACTGGCGCTGCCGCTCGTTCCGCTCCTGGTGCTGGCGGCGACCCTGATGTCGCCCACGACCGCGGCGGCGGCGGACGGCGGCAAGTACGGGGACACGCGTTACCACCAGTGGTCATGGGTGACCACGCACAACGCCTACGCCGACGACTGGTCGCAGTTCCCCGTGCCGCCCAACCAGTCACGCTCGATCAAGGAACAGCTCGACGACGGGGTGCGGGGGCTGATGCTCGACACGTACGACCCCAAGGGGACCGGGCCCGTCAAGCTGTGTCACGGCGGCACGGCCTTGTGTTACGAGGACTTCAAGTCCGCGCTCCTCACCGTCGTGAACTTCCTCCAGAAGAACGAGGACGAGGTCGTCACGATCTTCCTGGAGAACTACGCCAGCGAGGCGACACTCACGAAGACGATCGATGACATGCTCAAGGCCAAGAACGCCGGCGGACTGCTCTTCTCGCCCGGCACGCACGACATCTACCAGAAGAACTGGCCCAAGCTGAGGGACATGATCGCCACGGGCCAGCGCCTGGTGGTCTTCCAGAGCAGCTGGGCGGAGAACGTACCGGTCGGTTCCGGGTCGCTCATGTACACCTGGAAGCACACGGTCGAGAACACGTACGACTACGGTGTCAGCGGCCGCCCGGCCGGCTGTGAGTCTCGCAACGACACGCCACTGAACACTCCGCAGATGCCGGGGACGAAACTGACCCCGCTGTTCACGATGAACCAGTTCAACTCCAAGTCGGCGGACCCCGAAGGCGCCGCCCCTGCCAACAACGGGATCGCCCTCAAGAACCGCATCGACAAGCAGTGCCGGCCCGCCGTGGGACGAGCACCGAACTTCGTCGCGGTCGACTTCTACCAGAACAGCAGCAGCACCGGCATCAACCCGTTGTCCGTCGTCGCCGACCTCAACCGTGACGCCTACTACGTCGCCGCGCACCCGGCGGTGTGGACCGTCAACGCCCAGAAGCAGTACGTCAGTGCCTACGCGCCCCACCGGTGCATGGTCCGCGGTGACGAGTTCGACGACGGCACCGGCGGCCTCGTCACCCAGCGCGCCTGCGCGAGCCCCGCGCCCAGCAGCCACCAGTGGACGGCCACCAAGCCGTCCTACGACGACAAGGGCTACTTCTGGATCAAGGCGAGCAACGGCAGCTGCCTCACCGTTCCCTACAACAACGGCACGCCCCCGCCGAACGGGCAGCAGATGTTCTGGTGGCCGTGTGAGACGCGCTGGTTCTCGGGTAGCCAGCTGTGGAACGTCATGCCCGTCAAGGTCGACAGCGGCAGCCAGGCGAACGGCTATTACTTCATCAACCAGTGGACCGGGAAGTGCCTGACCCTGGACCCCGCCACGGTCTCCGCCAAGGGCGGCAAAGTCACCCACGGTGCCTGCCCCACCCGCTGACGGCACGCGGGGCGGGGGCCCACAGGCCCATGCAGGTGCTTACGACTTGGTACGCGATTGAGGTCGGGGCGTGCTGGCCTGGCGGCTTGACTGGTGGGTGATCAACAGGCCGCCTGCCGGTTGCGCATGAGTTCGGTACTGGTCTAGCACCGGGCCGGTCTGCGGGCTGCGTCCCGCGCGTTCACGCGAAGGCGGGTGACAGGCCCAGGCGGCGCAAGGCCACCGCGACGTGGCCCCGCAGGGAGCGGTCCCAGCCCTCAACGGCACCGGAGACCGCGACCGCGTCGGCGTGCACGAGGACGGTCAGTGCCGCGTCGGGCAGTGCCGTCGCCTGTCGGCGGGCCAGGGCGATCGCGGCCGTGACCCGTACCACTTCGTCGGGTGAGGCAAGGCCCGTCGTCAGGGCTCCGAGTTCATCGGAGCCGGGGTGTCCGGGCAGGTGGGCAAGTGCGAGGTTCGCCGACGCCCGCGCGTCGGCGGTGTCGCACGACACGGCGGCGAGCGCGCCCGGCAGTCCGGGCACCGGGGAGAACCAGACCAGCAACGCCGCCGCGAGGGTCACCACGGCGGGGTCGGGATCGTGCAGCCACCTCAGGAAGGAGGCCGTATGACGCCCGGCCGCACGGTAGGCCTCGGCGGCCCAGTGCAGTGCCACGGCGTCGGCCACGTCGGCGACGGCATCGATGTCCGGGTCCTCCTCCTCGAAGAGAACCCGGAGCACCGCATCCTCGTCCGCCGGGCGTACCCGGTCGGCGTCGGCGAAGGCCCGCGTGGGGTTGAAAGGCAGTTCGTCGTCGCGCAGGTTGCCGATGGCGACGGCATGCAGTACGTGAAGGACGGTGTCCCGGTCGGGAGTCGAGGGAGTGTCGACGAGGGCGACGAGCGGAGCCACCACACGCGCGCTGGCTGGCCACCGGGTGCCCTGGTGGTAGACGCTACTGGTGAGGGCCGACGCGGCCGCACGGCGTACGGCCGGGTCGGAGCTGGACAGAGCCGCCAGATGACCCGGGACGTCCGCCGCCCGGCCGTAGGCGTGGTACAGGCCAGCCCAGTCGGTCGACGGTGGAATGCTCACGGATCAAGAACCTAACAACTTGTTACCCGGTGGCGCGGGGCCGGCCGTGACATGACGATGGTCGCGCGGGTTGAGTGCATTGAGTGCATTGTGACGCCCTTCTCCGCCCGCGCGGTCATGTCCCACCCCGCCTTCTGTGGCCCTGACCGTGCACATCTCGGCGATCCGATCGAGGAGTTGGCTGGTACGTGGACGGCGCGGTGCGAAGCCGCGCTCCGGGAACGACGCGGGCGCGAACATCAGCGGGCGGCTGGTGCCGGACCCGATCACCAGCTCGTCTTCGTCGACCGGGTGCTGGTCACCCTGGTCTATCTGCGGCTGCAGCTGCCGCACGCGGCGCTGGCCAAGCTGTCTGGGGTGACCCGGCCCACCGTCACCCGCGCGATCCACGAGATCCGTCCGCTGCTGGCTCGGCGTGGCTTCGCCGCCCCCCAGAAGCCGGGTGTGCGGCTGCGCACCTTGGCCGACGTCTTCGCCTACGCCGAGGCCGAGGGGGTTGGCCTGCGCGTCGACGCCACCGAGGTGCAAGTCCGCCGTCCCCGCGCCGGACGAGCAGGCCGCAAGGCGTTCGTGTCCGGCAAGTAGAAGCAGAACACCGCCAAAACCACCACGATCAGCGACGGCTCCGGGCGGCTGCTGTGGTCCGGGGCCCACCGGCCCGGCCGCATGCACGACCAGACCGCCGTGCGCACCTTGGGCATCGCCGAGCAGTTCCGCCTGCACTCGAGGGTGAAAGCCGAAGTGGACGAGGGCTATCGAGGACTGGCCAACGAGTTCCCCGACCAGGTCAGCGCCCCGCCGAAGAAGCCGAAGGACGACGCCCCGCTCGGAGAGCAGCATGCCGGGCGTGAGCGGCGCCGACGCCAGTCCTCCAGGCGGATCTGCGTGGAGCATGTCATCGGCGAAGAGAAGAAGTGGCGTCCGCTGCAGCGGTACATCGGACGGCGCGAGTACTACCCCGAGACGCACGCCGCCATCGTCGGCTTGGTCTCCGACCGCGCCGCCCGCAGATCTGCCCGGCGCCGCACGAGCACCGAACTGGTGCCCTACCAGCGCACGGCCGGTTGATCGCCACCAGCCAATCCGCCAGACCCCAGACCCAGCACGCCCCGACCTCAATCGCGTACCAAGTCGTTAGGGCCGGGCGGCGGGGCGCTGTCGGACGCGCCCGACTCCCGGGAGACGCCCCAGAGGGCAGCCGCCCTGGTACGACCTGACCGGCGGTTGACGGCCCGAACACCCCGACGCGCGCGTTCTCGCCTCCCATGGTCCGCGACCGGCAGAGGCATGCCCGCGCTCCCGTACTGCAGTCCGGGCTCGTGACCGATGCTGCCCACCGCACCGCCGCGGACGACGACGCGCTGCTGGCGAGGCTGCACGCCCTCGCGTGGGGTGCGGAGGGTGCGCCTCCCTCGCCTGGCTGTCTCCTTCTTGGCGGGCGGCGGCTGCACCATGGAGTGGTAGGTGTGCTCGATGCGACTCCCCGTGACGAGAGGCTGGGCGGATTCGAGAAGCTCTCCTGTCCTGTGCGGCTTTGGCCGCCGACCGAGCGGTGGGTGTGCCTCCGGGAGAGCAGTGCGATGAGGGGATGGTGGCCGCCGTGATTCATGACGGCCACGCGCGTCCTTTCGGTACGTGAGGTGACTCGGCCGGGGGATCCCGCGAGCCGCGACGACTCCTACGCGACCGGCGGTCGTACGGTCGAACCCGTCACCGAGGAGGACTTCTGATGCGCAGCGTGACCTATTCGATGAGCCTCTCACTCGACGGCTACATCGTCGGGCCGGACGGCGACTTCGACTGGACGGCTCCCGACGAGGAGGTCTTCCGCTTCTGGATCGATGAGATCCGACAAGTCGACGTCCACCTCATGGGACGGCGGTTGTACGAGACGATGCTGTACTGGGAGACCGCTGACCAGGATCCATCGCTCGACGACTCGATGCTCGAGTGGGCCGCGCTATGGAAGCCCCTCCCCAAGGTCGTGTTCTCCACCACGCTGTCGGCGGTGCGGGGCAATGCCCGCCTGGCCTCCGGCGGCCTGGCGGAGGAGATCGAGCGGTTGCGGGCCGAGCCGGGGAAGGGCGACATCGCGATCGGCGGCGCGACTCTCGCCGCCGAGGCGGCCGCGTCGGGGCTGATCGACGAGTACCGGGCCGTGGTATACCCGGTGCTGGTGGGCGGTGGCATTCCGTTCTTTCCCCAGCTCGAGCGCCGGGTGGATCTCGAACTCGTCGACACCCGCACCTTCGGCTCGAGAGTCGTCTACCTCCGCTACCGCGTGGCGCGTTAGCGAAAGGGGTTCCCCCTCCACCGCTCCTGCGGATGGCCGGCGGCTTCCCGACAGTCCCTTGCTCAACCGAGGCTCAGGATGCGGCGGCCGGGGAGGGCCGGTAGGGGTGAGCGCGTACAGCTCGGCGGCGTGGACGGCGATGCACGTCGGGACGTGGCGGTGCAGGGCCGGGCCAGCAGGTGCGCGTCACCGTGGCCCCCGGGCAGTCCTCGGCGCCCCTCAGAAGTTGCCGTAGTTGACCTGCCAGGTCGGCAGGCCCATCCGGCGCCACAGCGCCACCACCCGGTCCCTGTCGTCCAGCGAGACGCGAACCGCGTAGCGATGCCTGACGTGCGCGTCGAACAGTTCCGCCTTGACGATGTCGTCGCTGCGGCCGTCGCCGCTCGCGCGCATCCACAGCTCGTCGTACGGGATGCCGTGCCGCGCCAGCCACGCCTCCGTGATCTCCCGGTGGTCCTCGCTGCGCCCCGACAGCAGGACGATCCGGTCGCCCTCGGCGGCGCGGAACGCCCGCAGCACATGCCGGACCGATTCGTTCAGCAGGTCCTCACCGCAGCGCGAGAAGTCGTACGGGCCGCGGTCGCCGCGCAGCGCCAGCGTGCCGTCGATGTCGCACATCACCGCGGGCGGCAGCGCCGGGTCCGCCACGTACGGTGCGCCGGCGGGCCGGTCGCCCATCCACTCGGCGGTGAGCCTCCAGCCGCCCTTGCGGGCCTTGGCGTGTTTGTCGGCGAGGATGCGGATGATCTCTTCGCCGACCGGACGCTCCCGGCCGGCGTCACGCCGTATGCACTCCTCCACCGGCACGTCCGTGAAGTCGTGCACGGCGAACTCCGCGCCGAGTCCGGTCACGGCTGCCTTCAGCCGCCTGGGGATGTGCGGCGTGAGGTGCGTGTTGTCCACGACCACGTCGAAGCCGCCCTCGACCGCCGAGCGGACGGCCGCGTCCTGGATGTCGAGGACGGTCCGCTCGTGGGCGTGGGAGCGGCCGCGTTCGGGTGCCGGGACGTCGAGCATGGTGCGCAGGTCGTCCAGGTTGACCCGGCGCATCCGGCCCTCGGACTCGGTCTGGAGCCGGCGCGCGGCCGTGGTCTTCCCCGAGGCGGGGAGTCCCGTCATGACATGTACTACGGGCACGGTGGTTCAGTTCTCCTCGTCGGTGGTGAAGGGGTCTGCCGTCTCGGGCCGCACGGCACGCCAGCTGAGCAGGTCCGTCGCCCGGCCGTCGAGGCGCAGGAACATGGCGGACCGGATGCCCGGCTCCACCGGCAGCGCCTGCACGGCGCGGGCGAACGCGCCCCGGTCCGCGGCCAGGTGCGCGATGCTCGCGTACGCCTCGTCGATGGCCCGTTCGCGGGCCGCCGCCGCGTCCTCAAGCCGCACGACCAGGGCGCGGACCCAGGCGTCGAACTCGTCCGGCACCTGCTCCAGCAGGGCGTCCAACGGGCGGCCGCCCTGGGAGGAGACTCGCTCGAGTTCCGCCTGCGACAGTCCCAGGCCCTGGGCCAGCCGTTTGGCGGAGGTCCCGGCGAACCGCTGGATGCCGTGGCTGCGCCAGATGTCCCGCTCGGTGACCCCGGTGAGCACCTTGTGCAGCCGTACGTACTCGGCGATCTTGGCCTTGGCCCGGACGCCGGACGCGAAGCGCAGCACGAAGCCCTCGGCGTCGGTGCCCGTCGCCTGCGCGCCGCCGGGCAGCGTGCTGCTCTCCGTCAGCTTGACGAGTTCGTGGAGCGGCATGGCCGGGTGGACGGTGACCACCGAGCCGATGCCCGTCCACTGCTCCGCCGCCTCGGCGAGCGGGAGTTCGACGCCGTCCGGGCCGATGGCCGCGAGCAGGACCAGGTCCCGGCGGTCGCCGTAGTCCACGACGATCCGGTTTTCCGGGTACACGACCTCGGCGAGGTACGTCACCCCGGGGGTGAGGGCGGAGGTGTCCACGCGGTCGAGCCGGCGCTGCGCCCAGGTGGCCTGGGTGCTGATGAAGGAGCCCTTCGACGCGACGCGCCAGCGGCCGGCGTAGTGGAACACCACCCCGAGGCTGCCGTCGACCTTCTCGTACACCTCGAACGGCTCGTCCGGGAGGGCGGGGGCGTACGGCTGGTCCGACTCGTGCTCACCTATGTTGAAGAACTTCGGCAGGGGCAGCGCGACGATCTCGCCGGTGCCGTCGTCGGCGACCAGGCCCCGGCAGCGCATGGTGACCCGGTTCCAGTTCCGCTCGTACTGGCACGTGCGGCTGTACGTGTAGACGGACAGCGGCAGTTCGGGGTGGGGCTTGCGGGTGACGTGCCCGGCGTCGAGCGCGGCCGCCAACTCGTCGGGCGGCAGCAGCTCGTGGAGAGTCAGGGTCGCCTGGCTCATGGGGTTCCTCCTGGATCGCGAGCCCCCATTCTCGCCCGCGCGAGGAGCACCGCGGTACCCAATTACCCCCGGCCCGGCGGCGGCGACCTGCGGGAACGCCCGACGGCACCGGCGTGCGGAGCCTTCGGGTGCGCGTTGATCGCGGCGGCGTAGTCGAAGAGCAGTCCAGCACGCTGTCGCCGAAGCTGTGGTGGCTGTACTTACGAGGGGCGGCATCGGCACACCGCGTTGATACGGGACGGCTGGCGGGACTCCGAGATGTTCAGCATCCTCGAAGCCGATTGGCGTACCGAGTCCCAGCGATAGATGGGGACCTTGCTGGTGGGAGGCCTCGAGGTGCGGCCTCCACGTTTTCGGGCTCCGGGTGGGCGGCGTCCGCGTCACGCGACAGCGGATGGTAGACAGCGGCGAGGGAGCGGTGACGGCCGCGGCGCCGGCCGACGGGACGATGGGCAGGGCAACCAGGCAGCGGTGCGTCGCTCGCCGGCAGGTGGTAGCGCAGCGGCAGCGGGCGCCCAGGCACCGGACCACGGCCGGCAGCCGGGATCCGGGGGCACCAGGGCAGGGACCGCGCCGGGTCGGTCAGCGCCGGGGCCGGGGCCGGGGCCCGAGGGGGGCGCGGAGATCACGTGCTTCGGCGTGGTGCCCCGTACGCAGCGTCAAGCACGAGAGCCAGTAGCCGGTGGGCCTGTTCGGCGTCCTCGTCGCGGGCCGTGGACAGCCCGATCCCGGTGATGAGCTGGACCAGGTCCCCGGCGGTCAGGTCGACACGAGCGGTTCCGTGCTGTTGCGCTCGGGTGAGCAGACCGTCCGCCGCGTTCAGGATCAGCTGATGACAGTCGAGGTCCGGCGCGTCGGACTCGTTGACCATCAGCGCGCTGCCCATGCCGTGGTTGGCACGGGCATGGGCCAGGAACGCACCCAGCCACTGCGCCAGGGCGTCGTCGGGGCAGTCCGAGGTGCGCAGCGTCTCCGCTTGCTCGCACAGGGCCTGAACCCGGTCTGTGAGCACTGCGGTCAACAGGACCTGGCGGTTCGCGAAGTGCCGGTACAGGGTGCCGGGGCCTACCCCGGCCCGGCGGGCGATCTCGTTGAGGGATGCCCCGGGGCCGGCTTCGGTGAACACCTCCTGCGCGGCGGCCACCAGGCGTTCCCGATTGAGGCGCGCGTCCGTGCGCCTCAAAGGCCGCGCGGCATGGGGGTGTTCGGCCGTCATCATCCCGCCTTTCTGCTGCCTCCGGGGATAGCGAAACGGAGAAGTTCTCCGTATCGTAGCGAACCTCAACCGGAGAACCTCTCCGGAACGGCTGACCGAGGAGTGTGCATGACGGACGACCCATCGGCAGGGCTCGGCCAGGTCGGGATCTGGACCTTCGCCTATGAAGCGCAGCCCGCCGGACGCGTGCGGGAATCGGCCGCCGAAATCGAGGAGCTGGGCTACGGAGCCCTCTGGTACGGAGAGGCGTTCGGCCGCGACGCGGTGGGCCAGGCATGGCTGCTGCTGTCGGCGACCCGTCGCATCACCGTGGCATCCGGCATCGCCAACATCGCTTTCCGGGAACCGCTTGCCACGGCCGCCGCGGCGCGCACGCTCGGCGAAGCGTTCCCCGGGCGCTACCTCCTCGGCCTGGGCGGGCACCGCGTCGACGACACCGTGCACGAAGTGGACGGTCACCCTGTACCGACCCGCGGCAGGGCGGTGACCACGATGCGCTCCTATCTGGACGCCATGGACACGGCACCCGCCCACGGTCCGGCACCGGACCCGGCCCCACGCCGCCTACTGGCAGCCCTGGGCCCGAAGATGCTGAAGCTGGCCGCCGAACGCACCTGGGGCGCGCACACGTACTTCGTGCCCGTCGAGCACACCGCACGGGCACGCCAGATCATGGGGCCGGACGCGTTTCTCGGGGTGGAGCAGGCCGTCGTACTCGACCATGACCTCGACCGGGCCCGGGAGGTGGCCACGGCGCATGTCGCCGGTTACCTGGCCATGGCGCCGCACCAGGAGGCGAACGTACGCCGGCTCGGCTTCGGAGACGAGGACATCGTCGGCCGCCCGAGTCGCAGACTGGTGGACGCGATCGTCGCCTACGGAGACACGGAAGGGATCCGCCGCCGCGTTCAGCAGCACCTCCAGGCGGGAGCCGGCCACGTCTGCCTGCAGGTGCTGACCGCTGACCCGACCAGGCTGCCGCGACGGGAATGGCGCGAGCTCGCCCCCGCTCTGGTGCCGCGCCAGAGCCGGGTGTCCGCCCCGAGCCGAACGACCTGACAGGCCAACGCGCAAGGCGGCCGTTCCGCCGCCAACAGGCGCTGCTCGTACGCCGGGAGGGTAGGTGCGCGTGCACGGCGAGGTGGCGGAAGCGGCCGTCGTCGGGAGTGCCGACCGCCGCGGTGGAGCCGAGCCGAACGAGGCCCTGGTCTCCACGGTGATGCCGGTGGCCGTGGCGGCCTGCTTGCGCCGGCGCTTGCGTACCAGCGGCTGCCGGCGGTCACCAGCGGGCGCACAACGCGTCGTCGGTCTTACGTATCCGCGTCCGTGAGGCCGGCGATCTGGTCGGGCCTCGCGCTCGGCACGCTGGTCAACCACCAGACCAAGTCCCCGTTCCTGACAGCCGTGAGCATGTACGGCGCCACGTTCGCGACGGTGCTCGGTGCGCTGACGCTGATGTCGGTCGCGGACGGAAGCCGTCCGCGCCGGACCCTCGTCGCGCTCCAGTGCGTCTCGCTCGTAGGTGTCGCGCACAGGCGGTTCCAGGGGCTGCCGCTCGCTGCCCGGTTCGGTCTGCTCCTTGTGCTGGGGTTCTTCCGGTCCCTGGGCATCGGAACGCGTCTGGGGCTGCTCGCCGAGGTGGTACCGACCTCCGCGTATGCACGGGCACGTTCGCTGAATGAACATCACCTCGGGCGGCATGGCCATCCTCGGCTACGCCATCGGAGCCGTACTTCTGCGGTACCTGAGCGCGCAAGACGTCTTCGTCGTCGCGACAGCCCTGACCAGGCTCGCATTAATCATTGTTGACCGTCTCCCGCGAGGGACGCTCGTTACCCCGAGAGGGGGTCTGGGCACCATCGCCCGTACCGGCACGACACCCGAGTGACCCGCGCCCGTCGGTGTCGCCGGCGAGGGGCTCCTCCAGCCGGTCGTGCCGCCGCTGATGGGGCTGGGCCGTGCGGTCGGTTCGTTCATTGCGCGCCCCCCGCCGGGCGCCGGCTGCGCGGTGCCGCCCGTCACCCCGCGACGTGCCAAGCGGCCGGCTCCGTAAGGGAGGCCGGCCGCTTGGGTCATCCGGCGGCCCTGGAGGGGTATCCACGCCCTTCCAGGGGACTGTCCCAGTCCGTCAGACGCGGTCCTGGACGACGGTGTACCACGGGTAGACGCCCACCAGGCCGCCGTCGGCCCGCACGGCCTCCAGCGTGTAGAAGTACGTCTCGCCCCTGGTCGCGGTGGAGTCCGTGTAGTTGCGCGTCTCCGCGGGCAGCAGCCCGCCGTGCAGGGGCTCGTACGCCTCGGTCTCCGGGTTCCACCGGTTGATCCGGTAGCCGGTGACCGTGCCGCATAGCGCGGTGTTGTCGCACTTCCAGTTGATCGACGGCTCCGGGGAGCCGATCACCGTGGTGTGGGTCGCGGTGCCCACCGGCCAATCCTTGCTCACCGGTACGGACGGGAGCAGGTTGAGCTCAGTGGCCTCGACGATCGTGATCCTCGGGTCGCTCAGCCACAGCGCGTTGCTCCAGCGGTCCTTCGCCACGACCGCGTACACGTTCCACTCGCCGTCCGGCAGGTCGCCGCAGAGGGCCGCGAGCGGGTCGGCCGTGCCCATCCGGCAGTCCGCGGAGATCCACCGGACCGTGCCGTCGTCCTGCCGGACGCCGACCCAGACGCTGTAGCCCGCGAGGTCGTCCTCGGTCGAGGCGGCCCAGCTCACCAGCACGCCGTCCTTGCGCGGGGTGGCCTTCACGCCGGTGACCGGGGCGGGCGCGACGCTGTCAGCGGTGCGGAGGGTGACCGGGGCGGACGGCTCGGACTCGTTGCCGGCCGCGTCGACCGCGGTGACCGCGTAGGTGTAGTACGCGCCCTTGGTCATGCCGCTGTCCCTGCAGTGGCCCTCCATGGGATCGGAGCCCTGCACGATGTAGTAGCTGCAGGTCACGCGGGTGAGCTGGGCGGGGTCGAGCGTGGTGCCCGGCGAGCGGTGGACACGGAAGTGCCCGCCGTTGTCGTGCTCCTGGAAGAAGGTGCCCGGCATGGTCCACTGGATGTGGTTGCCGTCCCGGCGGGCGTCCCCGGTGGTGAGGGTCGGGGCCTGCGGCGGGGTGCGGTCGACGCCGTCGCCGACGGCCGTGGCGGAGAACGCGCCCGCGTTGCCCGCCGCGTCGAACGCGCGGACCTGGTAGTACCGGTTGTTGTTCACCGGCGCGGTCCGGTCCTCGAACACCGCCCCGTCGGCGCTGCCGAGCAGCGTGAACGGGCCGGTGTCCGTGCCGGCCGCGTGGACCTCGTACCGATCGGCGTCGGCGACGTCCTGCCAGCGCAGGGTGTTGGTGGAGGAGGAGTCGCTTCGTACCGTGATCCCCGTCGGCGCCGCCGGGCCCGTACGGTCCACCGTCGCGGCGGTGACGTCGAGGCTGCCGGTGGACTCGCGGCCGGCCTTGTCGACGGCGCGGACCTCGTACAGGAAGGTCTGCCCGGTGGCGGGCGGCGCGTCGACGAAGGAGGGGGAGGTGAGCGGCGAGGCGCCGCTGACGTTCGCCCACTGGGCGGTGCTCAGTCGGCGGTAGACGCGGTAACCGGCGAGGTCCATCTCCTTGTTGGCCGTCCAGCGCAGCGTGGTCTTGGCGGTGTCCCCGCTGTACGCGGCGGTCAGGCCGGTCGGGGCGAGCGGCTTGACCGTGTCGACGCTCGCGTCGGTGCGCGGGGCGTAGGTGAACCCGGCGTAGGCGTAGCCGGTCCAGGCGACGTAGTCCACGCGGATCGTGTGGCGGCCGGCCGGGATGTTCAGGTCCACGGTCTTGCGCGCGGTGGTGGAGACGTCCCGCCACAGGTCGATCTTGCGCACGCCGTCGACGTAGACGCGCATGCCGTCCTGCGTGGCCGCGGCGAGCCGGAAGGGGCCACCGGAGCCGAAGTCCCGGGTGAGGGACCAGCGGATGGAGAAGTTGTCGTTCGGCAGCGTGACGCCGGCCGGGTCACCGGAGCCCATGTTCTCGGCGATGGCCGAGTCACAGGCGGTCACCTTCGGGGTACCGCTTAAGGAAGTGTTGGCGAAGTACTGCGCCGTCCAGACCGGAGAGGCACAGGTCACGGCCGCGGAGGCCGGGACGGCGGTGATCAGGCCGCCGGCGGCGGCGAGGGCGGCCGTCGCGGCCAGCGCGCCCAGCCGCGTACGAGTCATCACAGAGAAAAGGGTTCCTTTCGAACCAAGGCGGATCGCCTGAAACATCAGACGCCTGTGTGACTCGTGAGGCAGTGGCGGGGTTGCCCCAACTCTCGCACATTCTTTCGGGTACGACGTGCGGTGCGGGTGTGGGGCGCACGTCCCGGCCGTTCTGCCGGAGCGGCGCAGCGCCGAGGGCGATCAGCCGCCCGCCGGCGCGCTCGACCGCTCGCGTCTGCGAGGAGCCGATCCTGCAGCAGCGGGCACATGGCGACCGCAGGCTGCGGGGTCTTCAGCACCGACGTCGTGGACGCCGCTGTACGTAGCCGCGTCACCAACAGGAGGGTGCGCGCCGGCTTCGGCCGTGGGGCAAATCGACGCAGAGAGTACGGCGAACCGCGCGCGGCCACACCCCGTGCTCCGGTCGGCTTCGCCGAAGGGGTACGGTCGCGGCTTTGCCCGTGATCACGTTCCGGAGGTGGTGGCACGCGGGTGGGTGACGGCCCACTGCCAGTGGCCGGCCACGGTCCGCTGGGTCTCGCCGGGGGTCGCGCCGGGGCCGGGGGCGTCAGGGTCGTCGGCGGGCCGGGGCGGGACTTCGGAGAGGACCGCGTGCTCGCGTTCGGGGTCGTCCCAGGGCACGGTCGGGAAGATGCAGCCGCGACCCGGCCGAGCCACGGCCGGACCGATACGAGCGCGGGCCAGTTCCCTTATCGCGTTGACCGCCCCCGGCAGACAGTGCTGGAGTCGGCCCGTGGACAGCATCCCCGCCAACCGGCGGCTCTGGAACAAGATCAGCGCCGCCTACCAGCACGAGCACGATCCGCACATCGGCGCCACACCCCGGCTGTGGGGCATGTACTCCATCCCCGACGCACACCTGCACGCCCTGGGCGACGTCACCGGCAAGCGCGTCCTCGAACTCGGCTGCGGCGCCGGCCAGTGGTCCAGGGCGCTCGCCGCCGAGGGCGCCACCGTGGTCGGGCTCGACCTGTCCGAAGCCCAACTCGCCGCAGCGGCCGACGCGATGGGAGCGGCCCGCTACCCGCTCGTGCAAGGCGCCGCCGAACGACTCCCCTTCGCCGCCGACAGCTTCGACCTGGTGTTCTGCGACTTCGGTGGGCTCAGCTGGGCGCCCCCGCACCTGGCCGTCCCGGAGGCCGCACGCGTCTTGGGCCGAGGCGGGCGTCTGGTGTTCAACGTCGCGAGCCCCTGGTTCGAAGCCTGCTACGACGAAGCCGCCAGCCGCGTGACCACGACGCTGCAGCAGGACTACTTCGGGCTGAACACCATCGCCGAAGGCGACGGCGCGACCAGCTATCAGCTCACCTACGGCGGCTGGGTCAAGGTTCTGCGCGGCGCGGGTCTCATCATCGACGACCTCATCGAGCCGCGGCCCGAACTCGGAACGCCCAACGGCTACAACGAAACCGACCCACCCGACTGGGCACACCGCTGGCCGGCGGAACTGCTCTGGGTAACCCACAAACCGTAAGTTCCGCCGAGCCGCGACGTGAAGGCATCCCCTCGCCGGACAGGTCCTGGATTCGATCGGCGGTTGGCTGCCCGGATCAGGGATGCGTTTCTTCGGCCATTCGAGCGACGAGTTGACCCATTGCATAATATTTTTCGCTTTTCCCCGTCCGCAGGAGAGGTGGCGTGCGAGCGGAAGGGCGCTTGGTGAGCAGAAGCGCGAAGGCGGCTTCGTTGCGCCGATGACTCCGGGGGCGGCCGCCTCCTCGGGCATTCCCGCTCCCTGCGGTTCATGACGGATCTGAGGGCGATCGCGGTTCGGCTGAGTGATACAGGTCCCGTCATCAAGAAAAGGCCGGGCCGTTCCCTTTCTTACCGGTCAACGACGCGTCACTGATCCGGCAGGCCGTAGAGCGTCGAGGAACGCACACTCATCCGGTAGCTGGACCCGCCGCGCCCGCAAGCTGCGGCCTCCCTGCGACAACCGGCCGCCCGCGCCGCCGGGCTGCGCTTTCCGGCTGTCGCCGGGTGCAGGCGTTGATGGATTCGGCGGGCGGGTCACCATTGCGCGTTCGTGACACAGAGTAGCGCGTCTGCTACCTTCCGTTATCTATGTGGACCAGGACGGAAAGCCGTACGGAGATGCCTGCTTGGGGCGGCATGCTCCCTCCCATCAGCGAGGACATCGCCGCCTGCGGAAACTCGTATCCCTACTTCCGGGTCTTCGAGAGATGTAACGCTCCTGGTGAAAGCGTCGTTGAGGGCAAGCAGGTGATCAATGCCGCCTCGTCCGACTACCTCGGGCTCGCGTGTGATCCGCGGCTGGGCGAAGCGGCAGCACGGGCCGCCCGCGAACTGGGGACCTCCTGTTCCGGCTCCCCACTGCTCACCGGGACCATGCCGCTCCACGTCGAACTGGAGGCGGAACTCGCCGACTTCCTACGTCGGCCCGCCGTCCTGCTGGCGACCACCGGTTTCCAGGCCAACCTGACGCTGGCCTACCTCTTCGCCCCCGGGCACCTCGTCGTGGCCGACCGGCAGGCGCATGCCTCCCTCGTGGACGCGTTCCGCCTGGGCCGCTCACTCAACCGCACCTTCCGCCACAACGACGCCGAACACCTCGGCTCCCTGCTGGCCGAGGCAGCCGACGAGTGCCGGCCTGCGACGGCCGTCACCGAAGGCGCCTTCTCCCTGGACGGCCGTCTCGCGGCGCTTCCGCACCTCACCGCACAAACCCGCCGTCACGGTGCCTCGCTCATCGTGGACAGCGCCCACGACATCGGCGTGTACGGCACGCACGGGCGGGGCGCGGCCGAGCACTTCGGCTGTGAGGACGCCGTCGACCTCATCACCGGAACGTTCTCCAAGGCATTCGGCTCGATCGGCGGGTTCGTCGCCGGCGACACCGAGACGATCACTGCTTTGCGTCACTACGGCCGCGCCACGGCCTACTCCGCCTCCATGGCGCCGGCCGCCGCCGCAGCGGCGCTCACCGCGGTGCGCGTGATCCGCGCCGAGCCCGAGCGGCGCACCGCCCTGTGGGACGCCGCCCGCCGTCTCCACCAGGGCCTGGCCGAGCAGGGGCGCACCGTCGGGGACACTTTCGGCCCTGCGGTGGCCCTGCCCGCCGGGCCGATGGAACGTGGTACCCGCGTCTGGAAGGGACTGCTGGACGAGGGCGTATTCGCCTCGCTCTTCCTGCCGCCCGCCGTCCCCGGGACCGAGGCCGTCGTGCGACTTTCGGTCAGTGCCGCGCATACGCCGTCACACATCGACCGGATCCTGGACGCCGTGGACCGCCATCTGCGCGCACCCCACCCCGACGACGCGCCGCCGCCCGTTTCGATGCCCCGGCCAACGGCGGGCGCGAGCCCCGGCCCGGCAGCCCCCCTGCCCTGACCACCCGCCGCTCAGCCCCCTTTCCGGGGGGACTGCCGCGCCCGCAATGCCCATCCGCTCCGCTCGCAGGGGCCAGCGCCACGCCGGCCCCTGCTCTTCGGGAAAGACGCGCACGCCTTTGAACCCGTACGACGCCGTCGTCGCCGCTCTCGCCGACATCACGGGCACCGCCCCAGACCGCCTCACCCCCGATACCCGCCTGGTCGATCTCGGGCTGGACTCGCTGCTCGTCGAGGAACTCCTCACCGTCCTTGCCGTGAAGCACAACATCACCGCGGCGGCCGCCGTCGATGCGGCTGACCTCGAGCGCCTCACCACCGTCGCCGACCTGAGGGCCCTGGCCGATACCGGCCGACAGGACCGCGCGGCACAACTCTCCAGCGAGCTGCCGTGACGTCCGACATCGCGATCACCGCTGTCGGCCTCCTCACGCCGGCGGGTATCGGCACACGGGCCACCTGGGAGCGGCTGGGTTCCGGCCAGTCATGCGCAGCTCCCGATCCCGTCCTGGCGGGCCTGCCCGTCGACTTCTCCTGTGCCGTACGGGACTTCGACCCCAAGGCCCACCTGGGGATGGCGCTGGTGCGGCGCACCGATCCGTTCATCCACCTGGCGTTGGTGGCCGCCGGCCAGGCGGCCGAGGAAGCCGGCCTGGTCGGCCAGGTCGACCCGGCCCGTATCGGTGTGATCCTCGGCGTCGGCAGCAACAGCCTGCTGACCTACGTCACCTTGAGCGAACACATCAGCCGGGGCCAGTCGCATCTGGTCTCCCCGCTTTCCGTGCCGCGCAGCGTCCCCAACATGGCCGCCGGCGAGGTCGCCACGCACTTGGACTGCCGCGGCCCGGCTTTCACCGTCGCCAGCGCCTGCGCCTCGGGCCATCACGCCCTTGGCATCGCCCGCGACCTCCTCCGGTCCAACGCGTGCGACGTCGTCCTGGCCGGTGGCGCCGAGTCCGGCCGCTCGCAGATCACCGCCGTCTCCTTCGCCCGGGCCCGGGCGCTGTCACGGCGGGGGCACGACCCGGCCGGTGCCTGCCGCCCCTTCGACCGCGAACGGGACGGCTTCGTCCTGGGAGAGGGCGCCGCCGTCCTGGCACTGGAGCGCCCCGGACACGCCCGGGCGCGCGGCGCCCGCATCCGGGCGCTGCTGGCCGGGTACGGCGCTTCGACAGATGCCTATCACTTCGCCAGCCCGCACCCCGATGGGCGGGGACTGCAGCAGGCCATCACCGCCGCACTCGCCGATGCCCGCCTTGAGGCCAGCGACATCGATCACGTCAGCGCCCACGCCACAGGCACCCCGGTCGGCGACCTCGTCGAGGCCCGCACCCTGCGCCGGGTCTTTTCGTCCGGGCCCCCGCCTGTCACCGCTCTCAAGGGCTCCCTCGGCCACAGCCTGGGGGCCGCGGCCGCCGTCCAGGCCGCCTGCGCGGTGCTGGCCTTGGAACAGCAGGAAATCCCGCCCACGGCCAACCTCGACACGCCCGACCCCGAAGTCGACCTGGACATCGTCACCAAGGCACCTCGCCCGACCCGCATGCGCACCGTTCTCAGCAACGCCTGTGGCTTCGGCGGCATGAACGCCGTCCTGGTTCTGCGTGCCCCCTGAACCGCCCCACACCCCCGACCAGACGCCAAGGAGCCCGGCCCATGGAACTGTCCAGTACGCGCGTGGCAGTGACCGGTGCCACCGGCTTCATCGGCCGCCGCCTGTGCCGGCACATCATCCGCTCCGGTGGCCAGGTCGTCGCCCTCGTGCGTCAGCGCTCCGACCGCGGCGTTCTTGACGGCTGGCCCGTCCGCTTCGCCACGGTCGACTTGGAACAGGGCGACAACCTGGCCCAGGCCCTGAGCGGCGTTGACGCGGTGGTGCATCTGGCCGGCGCCGTACGTGCCAACAGGCGGGCACAGTTCGAGAAGAGCAACGTCCACGCCACCCGCACCCTGTTGCAGACGCTGGCACGCAGCCGTACATCCCCGCGCGTGGTGCTGTGTTCCTCGCTGGCCGCCGCCGGCCCTTCCCGGCTTGACCGCCCCCGCCGTGAAGAGGACGCCGTCACTCCGGTGTCCTGCTACGGGCGCAGCAAACTGGCCGCGGAGCACGTCGCCCGCCACTACGGCGACCACCTGCCGATCGTGATCGTGCGGCCGCCGATCGTCTACGGTCCCGACGACCCGGCGTTCCTTCCCTCCCTGCTGGCCATGGCCAGAAGCGGCCTCGCGCTGCAGCCGGGCAGCGGGGAGAAAAGGTATTCGCTGCTGCACGTCGACGACCTGTGCGAGGGCCTGCTCACGGCCGCGTTCGCGGGGAGCACCGTCCGCCGGGACGACCCGCACAGCGGTCTCTACCAGCTGTCCGACGGGCGCGAGCACGTCTTCGCCGACCTCGTCCACGCGGCGGGAGCCGCCCTGCGCCGCCGTCCGGCACGCCTGCTACAGGTGCCCGCGCCGCTCGTGCGCGCAGCCGGGGCGCTCGCCGAGGCTGCGAGCCTGCCCTTCGGGCACATTCCGCCGCTGAACCGGGACAAGGCGCGCGAGGCGGTATGCCCGGCGTGGACGGCTTCGCCGGAGCGGGCGCGTCGCGAACTGGGCTTCCTGCACCGCATCGAGTTCGAGGTCGGTCTGCACGCCGCCGTCACACAGGCAGGAACCATGAGCTGCCGCTGACCGGACAGCCCCGGCCCTTGGCGGCGACCTTGCACTGCCACGGACTCGCCTCTCCTCTCCTTCTCGTATCCCTTGAGCACCCCGCATGTTGTGGAGATCTCCTGTGAGTAGCGAACCTCCCCCCGATGCGTCACCCAACGGCTTGCACACCTTGGAGGGTGGCCGGCCCCAGGGCCGGCTCGCGGCCCGCGAGGCCGTCCCGGGGGACCCTCCCGCCGGCTGGACGGGGGTGCTCCAGCGGCTCGCGCACCACAGCGTGCGGCATCCCCTCCTGACGCTGGCTGCCTGTGTCCTCACCGTTGTGGCCCTGCTGGGCGCGGCGGCCAGCTGGTCGTCACAGCCCATGTCGACCGGCGGCTACGATGCCACCGGCACGGAGTCGGAGCGCGCGGAATCGGCACTGACCGGCCAGCCCGGCCGCGCCTCCCCCGGGCTGCTGCTGCACCTGCGCGCCGACGGATCGATCGACTCCCCCAGGGCCCGTGCCGACGGCTTGGCGCTGGCCCGGCGCGCGGGCGCCGAGTCCGGGGTCGTACGGGCCGATGCCTACTGGCACACCCGCGCTCCCGCCCTACGCTCCCACGACGGGCGGGCCGCCCTGATCACCATCCACCTGGCGGGTGATGAGGCCCAGCAGACGCGCACCGCAGCCCGGGTCGTACCGCGCCTGACCGGACGACAGGGCTCTTTGGACGTGACGGCGGCGGGATGGGCCTGGGCGCGCGGCCAGGGCGCCGAACAGGGGGCGCGCGACCTCGCGCTCGCCGAGGCCATCGTGGCACCCGTGACCCTCGTCATCCTGTTCATCGCCTTCAAATCCGCGCTCGCGGCCCTCTTCCCGCTGCTCATCGGTGCCCTGACGGTGGCAGGCACTTGGGCCATGCTGCAGTTGCTGAGCCAGGTGATGGAGGTGTCGGCGTACTCCCTCAACATCGCGACAGCGCTCGGCTTCGGCTTCGCCGTCGACTACGCCCTGCTCATCGTCACCCGTTACCGGGAAGAGCGAGGCCGGGGGCTCACCACCCCCGCCGCCGTCATCTCCTCCGCGGGCACGGCCGGGCGCAGCGTCGCCGTCTCCGCGGGCGTGGTCGTCCTGGCCTTCTGTGCCGTATGGGTCATGCCCTTCCCGTGGCTGCGCTCCATGGCCTTGGCAGGCATCACGGTGGTCGTGCTGTCCGTGCTGGCCAGCACCGTCGTACTGCCCGCACTTCTTGCCCTGCTGGGCCACCGGCTGGGCCACCGGGCGGCGACAACGAGCCCCGGCTGGCGACGGGTCGCCCTGTGGGCGACGGGTGCACCATGGCTGGCCGGCATCGCCTGCACGGTGTTGCTGGCCGCCCTCGTCTGGCCCTTCGCACACGCGCGGTGGGGCTTCGCCGACGAGCGAGCCCTGCCCGCCCACATGGATGTCCGGCGCACCGCGGAGACGATCCGCGCCGACTTCCCCACCCACCCCGACCGCGACGTGCTCATCGTCTTCACCACCGCTCCCCGACCCGCGGCGATGGACCGCTATGCGCGGCGCGTCGCAGCGCTCCCGGCCGTCACGCACGTCACCGCCCCCACCGGTAGCTACCAGGACGGCGAACGGCTGGGCCCAGTCGCCGAAACCTCGCCCGCCGACAACACCCGCGCCGGGAGGCCCGTCTTGCTGACCGTCGCCACCCGATCCGCACCCCAGTCCCAGGCGGCCAATGACCTGGTGAACCGCCTACGCAGCCTCCCCGCCCCCGGCGAGCACCTCGTGGGCGGTACACCGGCCCGCCAGGTCGACGCCGAGGACGCCCTGGCACGGCGGGCACCGCTGGCTGGACTCCTCATCGCCGTGACCACATTCGCGCTGCTGTTCCTCTACACGCGATCCGTCCTCATCCCGCTCAAAACGCTGGCCCTGGCCGCACTCAGCCTGACGGCGAGCCTGGGCAGCATGGTGTACATCTTCCAGGACGGCCACCTGCAATGGCTGGTGGGCGACTTCACAGCGACCGGCTGGCTGGACATGACCGTTCCACCCCTGCTGTGCGCCATCGCGTTCGCCCTGACCATCGACTACGAGGTGTTCCTGCTGGCACGCATCAAGGAGCACTACGCCCTCCACCACGATCACGTTCGCGCCGTCGTCTTCGGCGTCGCCCGCACCGGAGGTCTCGTCAGCGTCGCCGCGCTCGTCTTCGCCGTCGCGATGGCCGGCCTGGCCACCTCCGGCGTGGTGACACTGAAGATCGTCGGCGTGGGGCTGGCCCTGGCCGTCCTGGTCGACGCCACGCTCGTCCGCGGCGTCCTGGTACCCGCCTTCATGCGGCTGACGGGAGACGCCAACTGGTGGGCACCGGCCTTCGTAGGCCGCCGTGCAGGGGCGCGGCGGGCGCCCACCCTGCCCGCACCCGCGCGCCCGGAAGAGCACGACATGGCCGACACCTGACCGCCCCGGGCGGCCGCCGTGCGCCCACCCCTTTCTCACCCGGCGCCCACAGACCGCCGGTAGAGACGGTACCGCTTGGTCACCCGCCCCCCGACGCGCGCGGTGGCCGCGTTGACGTGCCGGTTGTCCTCCAGCACCCAGGATGCTTCGCCCCCCGCGTATCCCCGGGCCTGCATGGCTTCGGACAGCGCCAGATACATCAGCAGCTCCAGCCCACGCCCGCGGTACTCTTCGCTGACACCCATGGCGATCAGCCGGGCGCGGGTCACTCGGCGTCGGGCCCGCAGGAACCGGACCAGGCCCACCGGCACGCCACAGGTGAACAAGCGGCCCCGGGCCGCGGTGAACGCCGGCGCGAGGTCGGGCAGGGCAATGGCGAACCCGGCTGGATGGCCCTCCACCTCGCCGATGAAAGCCAGATCCGGCTCGAGCACCTGCTTCAGCCGGCGGGCCAGGATTCCGAACTCGCGCACCCCCATGGGACAAAACCCCCAGTTACCGCCGAGGGAGGCGTTATAGAGGGTGCGGACGAGCTCCGCCTCCTGTTTGAAGCGCCGCATGTCGACACGGCGTACGCTGAGCGCCCGGTGTTCGTTGAGGCGGGCGGCGGCGCGCACCAAGCGTGGCTCCTGATGGAGGGTGGCCGCGATCTCCCAGGCCAGCAGGTCCTTGGCCGGCGTAAAGCCGCACTGTTCCAACAGCCGCGCATAGTACGGCGGCGTGTAGGGCATCATGACGGCCGGCTTCTGGTCGAACCCGTCCACGAGCACGCCGCACTCGTCGTTGGTCGTGAAGGACATCGGTCCCAGCATCGTCGGCCGGCCCTGACCGGCCAGCCAGTCTGCCGCCGCCTGCGTCAGGGCTTGGGTGACAGCGAGGTCATCGACGGTGTCGAAGAACCCGAAGAACCCCTGCGGCTCCCCGTGGTGCTCCTCGAAACGCGGGTCGACGTGTGCGGCGATGCGGCCCACGATCCTGCCCGCACGGCGGGCGAGAAAGAGCCCGGCGCGGCCGCGCGCGAAAAACGGGTTGCGACGCTCACTCAACAGCTCGCGCTGCTCGGACAACAATGGGGGGACCCACAATGGCAGGTCCTTACCAAGCTGGTAGGGCAGCCGCACAAAGGCGGCACGCTCGGCCGACGTACGGACGGGGATAATCTCGACGTGAACGTCCACGGACACAGGCACAGCTTTCTTCTCGGTCGACGACCGCACCGCCCCAGACTGGGCGGCATGGCTGAACCTGTTAACGACGCCGCGCGCACTCGAGCACGCCCACTGACACCCATTTGCCGGGGCCTCCACCCGCCGCATAGGCAGCGTGGGTGTAACGGCCGGCGGTACCCACTCGGCCGTCGCGGGGGCCCCTGCCGAGCCGGTGCGCGGACCTATGTTGTTCGCGGTCTCCGGCAGTGACTAACAGGTGGCCGTTGAGCGTGCGGACAGCCACGGAGCCGGCCACTTCACCTCTTTGAGGAGAGATTGAGGGGCGCTTCGCGCCCGTCCCCCGGCACTGACCGGAATGCACAGTCCATCAGGCACGCGTCTGCCGTGCACGCTCCTGCCTCCGCCAGCTCCTGTATCAGATCACCCCTGTAGACGCAGTCCGCAGGACCGCGTCCAGACCGTCGACGGCGGCGATCCGTGTGCTCGACGGGACGGCCGACGTGCGGGTTCATGGGACGCCATGGACTCCCCGTTGCGCTGCCGCCGCCGACCGCCACGTCATGAAACAGGCCTCGTGGTGACCAGGAGGTAGTCGAAGTACAGCGGGTAACCCTCTTCGTCGGCGGGGTATCCGTAGGAGCTGTTGTTGGCGAAGGACATCTTGAGTTCGGGAAAAGCGTAGGTACCGAAATCATCGTCGTGGGATAGCGAGTGCCCGTTTTCCTTCAGCCGTTCAACCAGCTGTTCACTGGGAATACGAAAGACATCCAATCCGTCAACAGCAACCCGGATATCCGCGTCTTCCTTGCGAAAACGCCACAGCTCCACCCCGATCAGCGTCCCGCCCTCGGGGAATGACAGGACGAACTGGAAGGCGGAGTCGTCGAGGTTGACGACGAACACCCCCGGCGGTCGCTCACGTCCGGGCTGACAGCTGATCCGGCCCAGCCTTTCACCAATCTCCATCGCCTCGTCGAAGGGCATACCGAACCGGAAAGGTCCCACGCCGACGTGCGGCTGAATCTCAACGTCCATGCTTGTTCCACTCACTCCCGTGCTCACTCACCGCAGGTTCACCGCAGCAGCGCGGCCTCGCCGATGCTCCAGCCGCACGCAGTCAGCAAGTTCTATCGCGTCAGCCATCACCGGCCCGCCTCCGCGCAGGGACGGACAGCCCCTCTGAGTCGATGCTGTTCCATGTTGTTCGTCACAAAACGATCGTGGGCACCCTCGTTCTCGTCTCCGCAGGCACCCCTTGGACCACACCACCAGGAGGAACCAGTGTCACACCCGCAACTGCTCACCCCCGAGGAGAAGCTCGCCGACGCGAAGAAGCTGTTGAGCCTCCCGCGTATCGTCGTGATCTGCGGCTCCACCCGCTTCATGACCGACATGAACGAGATCGATCTGCGGGAGACCAAAGCCGGGAAGATCGTCGTCAAACCGGCCTGTGACATGAAGTCGCCGCACGAGCTTTGGTCCGATCCGGTCGAGGCCGAGGCGCTGAAGGTGCGACTCGGTGATCTGCACCGGGCGAAGATCCGGCTCGCTGATGAGGTGCTCGTAGTCGGCGACTACATCGGAGACAGCACCCGAGCCGAAATCGCCTACGCCCGCTCGCTGGGCAAGCCCGTACGGTTCACGCACCCCGAAGTCGACCCTGACGCCTGACCGCCTGCCGCCTCCTCGACAACCAGGGCCGGCAACCCGCCGCCTGACCGTCTCGCGGTGGCTTCGAAGGAGCCGCCGGTGGGAACATCAGGGGACGGCAGTGGGGAACGATCAGTCATGCAAGGCTCCCGGACCGGCCCTTTCCGGGGTGCCGCTGCCCAGGCACGCGACCGTTGAGGGGTGCTGCTAGCTTCAGGCGGCATGCGAACACATGACTACGACCTGGACTTCCGCGACCGGGCCCGGCGGGTGCGGGCGTGGGGCATCGGACTGCTGTCCGCGGCCACGGTGTTGTGGGCGTGGTGCGCCGTACTGCTCATGACACCGTACGAGGCGGACACGGACGCCGGCGACCAGTACCCGGCGGAATGCGAGTCACGCCTGTTCACCGACCGAGCTACCGCCAACGACGGCCTGTACCGCGGAGACTGGTGTCAACACGAGCGGGACTGGCCCGAGGCCCTGGCCGTCCTGGGGCTTTCAGTGCCGGTCTCCCTCGCCGGAGCGATCATGTTCACCAGCGGCAGCGTGAGCTGCCGGATGAGCGCCCACTGCGAAGCGATGCGGCACCTCGACAAGCCCGCCACCACATCCTGAGCCCTGAGGTGCTGAACTTGCTGCCCAGGCATCCTGATGCCGACGATGTGGGCCAGGAAACCATGATCGGCACCTCGCGCCGCAAGGGATACCCGGCACGGGCAGCTTCCCGCCGTGGCCGGCAGATGCCTCAAGGCGCTGCGCGCACTCCAGCCAGCTGTACGCCGATCCCGCGCGGGCAGCCAGGACCGGCCCGGCGGAGGGCGGCACCGTAGAGCCGCCGCTTTGCCAGCGCCCTCGACGTGCCGGCGCCAGCCGGGGCAGGCGGGCGCCGGACTGCCATCAGCCCGGCGCAGAAACCGAGCGTGCGCGACGGCGATCTTGATCGTCACCAGGTCCGGTCGACCATGAACGAGGCAGACCACCGCACAACCGGTGTGGGCCTCGGGCTCACACCGGCTTTCACCACTCACGCTGAGCCCACCACCCGCCCCCCACCTGACCACGGAAATCCTTCGCGTCGGGCACGGCCAGGCGGCCGGCGTAACGACAGGCCGGGACGACGGGAGCGAGCACGGACAACAGCACGGTCCTGCGGCACCTCGCCGCACCGGTCGGCGCCGCCCTCTCCCACGGCCGGCCAACATCGGAGAGCGGACAATTCGCCATCATCCCGACGAATCGCCCTCAACCAGCCCTACGCGCCGACGCCGCTCATCCAGCCGCCTCATGGCCAGGGCATGCGCGCGCTGCCCCTCGCCCCGCGGCGTGGTGGCCCCCGGCCCCGCCGCCGCCCAGGCCGCCGACCGCCTGGGCCGACTGCCGTCGCCTCCCGGAGGCTCCCGGTGACGCGACACACAGGCGGCCGGGCCAGGCGGTGGGGTGACACCGTAAGGTGTCCCTGGGCGCGGCGTGAGACGAGGAGAACCATCGAATGTCTGCGCCGAGCCTTGAGCACGCCGCCGTCCCCGCCGATGCCGGGGAGGTGACCCTGCTGATAGCCCGCGAAGTGGAACCCGGCTACGAAGCCGCCTTCGAGCAGTGGGCACAGGGCATCCTCGACTCCGCGTCCCGCTTCCCAGGGCACCTCGGATACGGGCTGTTCCGCTCCTCCGGAAACGGCGCCCCCTGGTTCCTGGTGCACCGCTTCCGTGACGCGGAGGCATGCCGGGCCTGGCAGGAGTCACCACAACGCGCGGCATGGTTCGCCAACTGCGAGGGACACCACCACACGGAGATCGCCCGGCGCACGCTGACCGGCATGGAAACCTGGTTCGCCAAGCCCGGCTCGACGCGCCCCGCACCCCCGCGCTGGAAAATGGCCATCAGCGCCACCCTCGCGATCTACCCGATCACACTGCTCGGCAGTTACGTCCTCGTGCCGCACCTGACGATGCTGCCCCTGGCGCTCGGCAGCGCCGTCATCGCATGCGTCTACAACGTCCTGATGACCTACGCCGCCATGCCGGCCGTCAGCCGCCTCCTGCGCCGATGGCTCAACGGCTGAAACGCCCCACCACGGTCATGTCCGTCCCCCTTGCAGGTACGACCGCCACAGCGCCGCATGGTCGGCCGCCAACGACGCCAGCCCGCTCGGCGAGCTCCTCGTGCGGTTCGACCGTCACCTTGCGAACATGTACCTCTGGACGGCCTTGAGGTCCTTGTTCCAGAGGGTGACCTGTGGGTTCGTACCGACGTGGAAGAACGTCACCTCGGTGGGCAGCTCGGCGCTGATCGGGTTGCCTGCCTCGGTGTTGGGGACGCGGCCCTGGAAGCCGACGGTCAGCGTCTCGGCGGTGGCCACCTTCTCCTCCACGCGGTACAAGAGCAGGCCCGCGTACGCCTTCTGCTTCGGGCCGATGGTGGCGAGGCCCCGCGTCGGGGACTCCATCGGCACGACGGGTGGCAGGCTGTCGTTCTCGAATGTCACGGTCGGGTGGTGGTACAGCGTGCAGGGCCGGTCGCCGTTGTTGACGGCTGTGAGGAGTAGGTGCCTGAGCTCGTCGCGTGGTTCGGCCGTGGCGGTGATGGTGACGTTCTCGTCGCTGCAGGGGGCGGCGGCGGCCGGCTCAGCGGAGGCGGTGGGCTCCGGCGGAGCAGTGGGCTTGGCGGAAGGGCCCGTGCTGGACTGGCTCGGCTTCGCCGAACCCGTCGCGCTCGGAGTGCCGGACGAAGTGCCGCCGGTGCCAGGATCCGTGCCACCCGGCTCGCAGGCGGTGGTCGACAGAAGCGTGGCGACGGCGACTATCCCGAGCGTGTAGTTCTTCCAGCTCTTGCGGGCGGCGTGCATGGTGATCCCCCGTATGCGATGCCATGAACCGGCCGATGTGACCGACCCTGGAATTCTGCGCGCTCGGCGTCTTCGCGGACCGCGTCCCGTCTGATCGTTACGGACCTAGCACGTGGAGGTCATCCTTCCGTGCAGCCCTTTGGGGGCCGTCTGGCCCGTTGCGCCGTATGCGGGCCCCGGCCCATGGCGGCTTCGCCGTACTGCCGCCCTGCAGTTCTACGGGGCAGCCGCGCGTTCCTGCCGACGGGTCGGCGTCGTACCCGCCGACAGCGGGAAAATTGCGGCCCGGAGCCGGTAGCGGGCTGGTTAAAGTGGCCGCCATGAGCGATCACCACGGGCCTCAAGCCATATCGCCGGCGCTCCTCGGTATCGACGACGGCGGCTGGGTGGCGGTCACCACGGGCGAGTCGGGAGCCGCTGTCTTTCGCAGCGCGGACGCCACCCGGTATGCCAAATGCGTTCGCGCCGCGGATGCTGCCGACCTTGAGGCCGAACGTGACCGGGTCGCATGGCTGAACGGTCAGGGTGTACCCGGCCCCCGAGTGCTCGACTGGCACTCCGGTGACGCGGGCGCCTGCCTGCTGACCAGTGCCGTCTCCGGGGTACCGGCTGATCAGGTGCCCGCTGAGGATCTGCAGGTCGCCTGGGGACGCATCGCGGACGCGGTCCGCCGACTGCACGAGGTGCCGGTGTCGCAGTGCCCATTCCGCCGGGACCTGGACGGCATGGTCGCTGTGGCGCGCGACGTCGTGGCCCGTAACGCCGTCAATCCGGAGTTCCTCCCCGACGAACAGCAGCACACGCCCCCGGCTGAGCTGTTGGACCGCCTCACCCGACAGGTCCCACGGCGACGGGAGCAGGAAGCCGCCGACACGGTCGTCTGCCACGGAGACCTGTGCCTGCCCAACATCATCCTCGATCCGAGGACCTTGGACGTCTCGGGCTTCATCGACATGGGCCGCCTCGGACTGGCCGACCGCTACGCCGACTTGGCGCTGCTGCTCGCCAACGCGCGAGAGACATGGGCGGACGAGGAGCGGGCGCGGGCCGCGGACATGGCGTTCGCCGAGAGGTACGGCATCGTCCTCGACCACGACCGCCTGCGCTTCTACCTCCATCTCGACCCGCTCACCTGGGGCTGACCGATGTCGCGCGAACCATCGGGCCTCCCATAGCCGGATGCCGGATCGATGGGCAGTCCGGGCGGCCTGCCCGCACGGGTGAGTCGCATGGCCGCCGTCCAGCTCATGGGGGACCGTGTTCCGTGGCCTCCTCTGAGGCCCTCGCTGCAGCCCTTGATCGAGGCCCCCTGGGGCCGTCGGGGCGGGCCAGGACAGGTTGTGCCGCACGACTCTCTTCGCGCCGGAGCCGCCGGCTCCTACCAGGTGCCCGTCTCGCTGCGGCGGCTCGGACCGGGCGTCGGCTTCCGGGGC
Organism: Streptomyces sp. NPDC030862; assembly: GCF_055571835.1. Lineage (NCBI taxonomy): Bacteria > Bacillati > Actinomycetota > Actinomycetes > Kitasatosporales > Streptomycetaceae > Streptomyces > Streptomyces sp. NPDC030862. Next base: position 59,947 of record NZ_JBVIEN010000014.1, read on the forward strand.
TTCCCGCGAGGGGACCGGGCCGTGCCGACGTCGATCGGCCGTCCGCAGGCGCGCGGTGCCGCAGGCGCGAGGTGGCCCGAACGCGAACCCCTCACGCCTGTCCGTGATGAACTCCCGCACCGGGTCGGCGGGCTCCTTCCGCGAGGAGGAGCGGACGCCGTGCACGGTGGTCGTGGAGCCGGTCATGAATGTCGGAACAGCCGGCTGTACGACGTGCCGGTAGCGGACTGCGCCCGCTCGCTTCGCGTCAGCCGGTCTTCTTCCGGTCGAACCACATCGTCGCCGCCGCAGGGACCAGGCCGGCCCAGAACAGCACGTGCAGGACCGTACGGTCCGTCCAGGGGATCTGGGTGATCAGCAGCGCGCAGAGCATGGCCCACGCCGCCTGGGCCAGGACGATCCGGGGCCACGTGCGGCGCCGTACGAGGGAGCGCAGGTTGACCCGGATACCGGCGCGGAGGCGGCGGTACCGCAGCAGGGCGCCCAGGGCCCAGATGACGGCCATCGGGACGAGGTCCCAGAGCCGCTGGCCGAGCGGCAGGGGCAGCTCGCGCCGGGTCTCGCCCTGGGTGGCGAACAGGTCGATGCCCACGGCGGCGAGGGCCAGGCAGAGCAGGGCCAGCCAGCGGACGCCGCGCAGCAGGCGGTACGAGGCCTCGTCCAGGCCGCGCTGCATCGGCGTCGAGTCGGGGGCGGAGGCCAGGGCGTCGGCGTACAGGGTGGCGGCCTCCGCCGCCTTCACGCCGGGGGCCGCCGCCGTCCTCTGCGTCCACCGTTCCAGGGCTTCCTCGTGCTGCGGGTCGAGGCGGAGGATGGCCTCGTCGAGCTGGTCGGCGGCGTCGCGGTCGCCCGCCAGGTCGGCGATCGACCACGCCACCTCGTAGCCGTACACCTCCTCCGGCCCGAGCCGGATGGCCTCCCGGGCCAGTTCGCCGGACTCCCGTAGGGCGGCCAGGTACGCCTCGCGCGGGATCTCGCCGCCGTTGGCCTGGGCGGCGCGGAACGACTTGATGCGCCAGAGCCAGTTCGCGAGCAACGCGTAGCCATACCAGTAGTCGGGGGCGAGGCGGATCACCTCGCGCAGCACTTCCTCGGTCTCCGGGAAGCGGCGCACTTCCCGGAGGGCGTGCGCGTGCATGACGAGCGCCCCGATGTCCTCGGGGTCCAGCGCCAGCGCCCGCTCCGTCGCCTCCAGGGCCTTGGCGCCGTCCTTCTCGTCGCACAGGTGGCTGCGGGCGAGCTTGACCCAGGCCCGTACGTCCTCCGGGTCCTCCGCGAGCCGGCGGGCCAGCAGTTCCCTGGCCTCGTCGTACCGCTTGAGGTCGATGAGCAGGTCGGCCCGCTCCACGGCGGGGTGTACGGCCGTGGTCACAGCTTGCGCCTCTTCTTCAGGTAGGTGACCAGGTCGTCGTACATGCCGCCCTGGTTGGCGAACATGGCCACGTTCCGCGCGGAGGCGAACCACGGCTCGGCGGACGGGACGACCTCCTTCGCGGCGGTCAGCAGGTCCTTCATGCCGATCATGCGGATGGTTCCGGTGCGCGCGGAGTCCAGCAGCGCCCGCTCAGCGGCCGCCTCGCAGACATGGGCCAGGTCCGCGCCGGACAGGCCGTCGGTGGCCTTGACGAGCTTGCCCAGGTCGATGTTCTCGATGGGTCGGTCCCGCAGGTGGTAGCGGAGGATCGCCTCGCGCGCGGCGGCGTCCGGCGGCAGGACGAGGATCGTCCGGTCCAGGCGGCCGGGGCGGCGGAGGGCGAGGTCAACGTCCCAGGGGACGTTGGTGGCGGCCAGTACGAACACGCCCTCGTTGGCCGCCGAGTCGATGCCGTCGAGTTCGGTGAGCAGCTGGTTCACGGTGTTGCGCATGCCGCTGTGCGCGGTGCGGCTGCGCTTGGCGCCGAGGGCGTCGAGCTCGTCCAGGAAGATCACGCAGGGCGCCTGGCGGCGGGCGGTCTCGAAGACCTCGTGCATGTTGCGCTCGGAGTTGCCCATCCACATGTCGAGCACGTCGTTGATCGACACCGACAGGAACGCGGCGCCGAGTTCGCCGGCGACGGCCCGCGCGATGAACGTCTTGCCGCAGCCGGGCGGCCCGTACAGCAGCAGCCCGCCGCGCAGGCTCTTGCCGTACAGCCTGCGCAGTTCCGGGTTGCGCAGCGGAGCGAGGAAGGCGGCCTCCAGGCGGTCTTTCACGTCCTGCATGCCGCCGACGTCGGCCAGCCGTACGGTGCCGGGCCCCTCCACGTCCCACGCGTCGACGTCCCCGGGGTCGTCCTGCCCGTCCGCGCGGACCGGCGTCTCGACGAAGCGCGGCGGCACGACGTCACCGACCTGCTGCTCGGCGGCCTTCCAGTCGAACCCGGGCCGCCGGTGCGGCGGTTGCAGCGCCGGCGCCGGTGCCGACGGAGCGGCAGGAGCCGCCGGGGCCGGGGCCACCGGGGTGCCCATCGCCCGGGCCATCAGGTCCCGGGCCTGGGCGTCGCCCGGCGCGTGCTGGAGGGCCGCGGCAGCCTCGGCGACGGCTTCGTCTGACCGGCCCGCCTCCAGCAGGAGCTGGGCGAGGTGCAGTCGCAGAGGTACGTCGGTGGGTGCGGCGGCGACGGCGGTACGCAGACTCTGGAGGAGCGGGGAGTCGTCGGGCATGATCCACAGCCTACGCCCGGCGTACGACGGGGGTTCGGGGTGGTGTGCATACGGGCGTGGGCTGGACCGGTTGACCGGCCGACGGACGCGCCGGACGCTCCTGGGACCCTTTCTAAGTGGTGCCGGGGCGGTGGGGCCGGGCCGTTCAGAGGGTGATCGCGTTCAGAGCCGCCGGGGCCGGCGCCGGCCTTGGGCTGCTCGGTGTTGTGGCGTTGGGCGTTGTGGTGTCCGGTGTTGTGGTGTCCGGGGCGTACTCGTGCCAGGCCGTGGCCAAGCGTCGTACCGCCTCCGACAGGACGTCGGGGGCCAGGAGGAAGTGCAGGCGCAGGCGTGCGGTACTGCCGCCGAGCGTGTCCATCGTGGCACCGGGCAGCACTGCCACCCCGTGGCGGAGCGCGACTTGGGTGAAGGCGACGCCGTCGCCGTACGGGAGGTGCACCCAGAGGGTCTGGCCGCCTGTGGCCGGTGGGCAGGTCCAGGACGGCAGCAGGCGGGCCAGTTCGGCCCGGAGGTGGTCGTGGCCGGCGCGCAGGGTCCGTACCCGTGCGGCCGTGAGCGGTTCGTAGGCGTCCAGCAGGCGGGTCGCCGCCAGTTGCGCCGGCACGTCGCTGCCCAGGTCGTGGATGGCCTTGAGCCGGGCCAGCCGGGAGATCAGTGCCGCGGGCCCTCGCACCCAGCCGATGCGCAGCCCGCCCCAGACGACCTTGCTGAGCGACCCGACGCCGATGACCTCGCCGTAGGAGGACAGGGGCGGCGGCGCCGGTGCGGGGTCGAACGCGAGGTCGGCGAGCACCTCGTCGTCGACGAGCGGCACTCCCAGGCTGTTGGCGGCCTCGACGAGGCGGCGCCCGGGCAAGGGCGGCAGCACGGTGCCGGTCGGGTTGTGGAAGCGGGGGATGACGTAGGCGAGGGCGGGGCGGTGGCGGTCCATCACCCTGATCGCCTCTGTCACGTCGATGCCGTCCGGTCCCACGGCCACCGGGTGGGGTATCGCCGCCGCCTCCCTGAGCAGGTCGAGCGCGCCAGGGTACGTCGGCGACTCGATCAGCACCCCGTCGCCGGGTGCGACCAGCAGCCGGATCAGCAGCGCCAGCGCCTGCTGGGCGCCGGTGGTGACCAGGATCTGCTCCGGACCGGTGGGAACACCTCGCCGGGCGTACCGCGCCGCGATCGCCGTCCGCAGTGCCGGCAGCCCGGCCGGGTGGTAGCCCAGGTCGCCGTCGGGCAGGGTCATCGTCCGGTACGCCTGCGTCACTTCGGGCGTCGGGCCCAGCGGTGCCGCGCAGCTCAGCAGGATCACGCCGTCCGGCGCCTCCAGCAGGTGGAGGAAGAGCGGGTTGGACGTCTCGCGCACGCGGGGACTCGGCGGAATCGCGGCCCGCGCGACGCGTGTTCCGCTGCCCTGGCGCCGCACCAGGCGCCCCTCCTGGCGCAAGGTGTCATACGCCGTCACGACCGTGGTCCGGCCGACCGCGAGCGCGGCGGCGAGCCGCCGGTCGGGCGGCAGCAGGGTGCCGGCGGCCAGCAACCCGTCGTCGATCAGCTGCCGGAGGCGGGCGGCGAGGAGGAGGTACAGCGGACCACGGCCGGCCGACCAGCGGCCGAGGCGGGCGACGAGGTCGTCCAGGGGAAGAGGAATTGGTTCCATCGCCGGACCAATCTGACGGGATTGGTCCTGTGGCCGCAAGTGGCTTTCGCCTTCACTGGGTTCCATGAGCCACGACGACACCGCAGCGCTGCGGCCCGAGACCCTCGCCGTTCACCCTCCCGAGGTCCGGGTCACCGGCAGCACGCCCCTGGGCGTCCCCCTCCACCAGGGGCACGTCTTCACCTTCGACACCGCCGACGCGATGGCCGAGGCCTTCCACTCGCCCGACGCCTTCGTCTACAGCCGTCTCGGCAACCCCACCGTCCGCGCCCTGGAGGACGCCGTCGCCCGGCTGGAAGGCGGAGCCGCCGCCCTCTCCTACGCCTCCGGTATGGGCGCCATCAACGGTGTCCTGCTCGGGCTGCTCTCCGCCGGGGACCATGTCATCGCGCAGCGGTGCCTCTACGGCGGTACGTACGCGGTGCTGACCGACCTCGCCGCGCGCTGGGGTGTGGAGGTGACGTACGTCTCCGGGACCGATGCGGAGGAGGTGCGTCAGGCGCTGCGGCCCCGGACACGGCTGCTGTACCTGGAGACCATCGCCAACCCGACCACCCGGGTCGCCGATCTGCCCGCCCTGATCGCGGTCGCTGCCGAGGCGGGCGTGCCCAGCGCCGTGGACAACACCTTCGCCTCGCCGCTGCTGTGCCGGCCGATCGAGTACGGCGCCGACATCGTGATCCACTCGGCGACGAAGTACCTGGCCGGGCATGCGGACGTCCTGGGCGGGATCGCCGTCTTCAAGGACGCCGAGCTGTACGGCCGTATCCGCCACTACGCGATCGAACAGGGCGCCATCACCGATCCGTTCGCCGCGTGGCTGACCCTGCGTGGCCTGCAGACGCTGCCGCTGCGCATGGAGCGGCAGAGTGCGAGCGCCCGTGAGCTGGCCGGCCGGCTCGCCGCGCACCCGGCGGTGGCGGCCGTGCGCCACCCGGCGCTCGCCGACCACCCCGACCACGCGGTCGCGCGGCGGCTGCTGCCGAAGGGCTGCGGCGGGGTGGTCTCCTTCGACCTCGCGGGCGGGCGTGAGGGGGGCCGCACGTTCATCGAGGCGGTGCGCCTGGCCGCCCTGACCGCTTCCCTCGGCGATGTGAAGACCCTGGTGATGCACCCGGCCTCCACCTCCCATCGCCAGCTCGACGCCGCCGCCCTCGACGCGGCCGGCATCGGCCCCGGGATGGTGCGGATGTCCGTCGGGATCGAGCACGTCGAGGACCTGTGGGCGGACCTGGAGCAGGCGCTGGACCGGGTCACGAAGGCAGCCTGAGTACGCCGAGCGCCCGACGTCGTGGGCACCTGCCTCGCACGGTGCGCCGTTGGGCACTCTCTGACGCTGACCGCCTGGGAGGGGGAAGGGGCATCCCGGCCCCGGTCCTGTTCCCCCGTCCTGGTCCTGCTCCCGGTCACGGTCCTGTTCCCCGCCCTGGTCCTGGTCCAGGTCCCGGTCCTGTTCCCCGCCCTGGTCCTGGTCCAGGTCCCGGTCCCGGTCCCGGTCCCGGTCTCGCGGCCGTGGCCGTGGCCGGGACGGCTGATCAGGCCACCCGGTTGACGTGGCCGCCGCCCGCCTGCTCCCGCAGCGCGGCTTGCAGCCGGTCCCGGACCGCGATCTGGGCCGCGATGCGCTCGTTGAGGACCGCCAGCCGGTCCAGCGCCACCTGCAGGCCCTTGTCCGATGGCGGTGCGGCGGTCACATCGCCGTCCAGGCACGGCAGGAACACCCGCACGTCGTCCAGGGTCAGCCCGACCGACAGCAGGTGGCGGATGTTGCGGACCCGTACCGCCGCCCGCTCGTCGTAGACGCGGTAGCCGTTGGAGGCCCGCTCGGAGGAGATCAGCCCCGCCTCTTCGTAGTGCCGCAGCGCACGGGGACTCGACCCCGTTGCCCTGGCCAGAGCACCGATCCGCATCCGTCCCACCTCCTGGACCACTCCTATCACGCCACGACCGCACCGCCGTCGACCGGGAGCACCACTCCGGTGATGAACGACGCGGCCGGCGCGGCAAGTTGGGTGATCGCCCAGGCCACCTCCTCCGGGCGCCCGATCCGGCCCAGGGGGGTGTGCGCCAGCTGCCACTCCCGCACCGCGGCCATCCGCTCAGGCGTCAGCCCTTGGTGCTCGCCGATGGGTGTGTCGATCGCCCCGGGAGCGACCGCCACCACCCGGACTCCGCGCGGCGCCAGCTCGACCGCCCAACTGCGGGTCAGTACCTCCAGAGCCGACTTCGTCGCCGCGTACACCGAGCTGCCGGGCCAAGCCCGCTGCCCCACCGACGTACTGACGTTGACGATGACACCGCGCGATGCCTCCAGAGGCGGCAGCGCGGCCTGGGCGAGAAGTACCGGAGCGATGAGGTTGGTTCCGAGCTGAGCCGTGATCATCGACGGCGACAGTGTGCCGAGGGCGCCGCTGCGCACGATACCGGCGTTGTTGACCAGCACGTCCAGCCGGCCGTAGCGCGCCAGCACGGCGTGGACGATCCGCTCGGGCTCCCCCGCAGCGGTGATGTCGGCGGGCATCGGCACGATCCCCTCGTGCCCTGCCGCCGTCTCCTTGAGCGGTTCGCTCCGCCGGCCTATCGCGACCACGTGGGCGCCCTCGGCGGCGAAGGCCCGGGCGGTCGCCCGGCCGATGCCGGTGCCGGCTCCGGTGACGACGACGATCCTGCTGCTGTGCGGTGCGGTGGTGTCCATGCGGGTCATCGTGCGACCTTGCCGCCAGTGGCAAGGTCAACAGCGCAACTGTTCGACCGTCTCCCGGAATGTCCGCTGCGGGGTTCCGTGAGCACCGGGTGGGCAGTGGCGGGCGTCCCCGGCCCATGCGGAATGCCGCACCGGATCGTGCACTCGGTAACATCACGCCGGGAGGCCGCAGTGAGCCTGGCCAGATGAGGGAGTCATGAGCGAGGACGTGCTGTCGATCATTCCGACCGACCCGCGGTGGCAGCCGGAACGCGATGCGGTTGACCACCTCCTCTCCCTGGTCCGGGAACTGACCCCCGGAGTCGTCGAAGGTGACGTCGACATCGACGTGACGTGGCACGACGAAATCACCGCCGTCGACTGCGGGGGGAACCTGGAGAGGATCGGCTGCCCCCTGTGCCAGGCGTCCATCGACACGGAGTGGTGGGCTGATCTCCTTGAGGCCCACTGCGACGACGGCTTCACGACCCTCGCGATCGAAGCCCCGTGCTGCGGGGGCTCCACCACTCTGGACGCGCTGGATTACGACTGGCCCTGTGGCTTCGCCCGGTTCGAGGTCGCCATCTGGAACCCCGAGTACCCCGCGTTCGGCGAGGAGGAGCTCACGGCGCTCGCGAACCGCCTGGGCCACCCCGTGAAGCAGATCCGGGCCCATATCTGAACGTGACGGCTGCTCAGCGGCCGGCAGGCCCACGGGTCAGCAGGTCCGCGGGTCAGCGGGGCCGCGGGTCAGCGGGGGCGCGGGTCAGCGGGGGCGGCTGGGCCTCAGGGCGCCCACGGCAGTCGGAGTGCTTCGAGCTCGGAGTCGTTCAGCAGCGCCTCGATCAGGGCCGGTGGGCCGGCGACCTTGGTGGCCCACAGGTCGTAGTCGGTGCAGAGGACCCACGAGCGATCGTCCGCCCACAGGTTGGACGGGCTGAAGTCGGCCTCGGGGGCGTCGTACAGCAGCTCCGCGTCGCCGAGGCGCCCCGCACGCACACGCAGGTCGTCGAAATCCGTGGTCCTGAGCATCAGCGGGTTGTAGTAGGCCAGGCAGCGGGTGTCCTGGCCCGCGGGAGCGTGCTCGACGAGAACGCCGATCAGCCGGTTCCACGTCGTGCGGTCCAGGCTTCCCTCGGTGGGCGGGAGGATGCCGAGCGGCCAGCTGTCGTGCTTCTTCGCCGAGGGGAAGCAACGGTGGGAGGGCAGCAGTCCGTCGGGCACGACGGGGTCACCGGTCCGCCGGGCGAGTTCCGCCCAGCGCAGCCGCCGCCAGCCGGGGCCGGGGTGCTCGGCGCGGCCCAGTCCGCCTCCTGTGGCGACGCCCACGTCCGTGAGGTCGACGCCCCCGATTCCGAAGGGCTGGACCTTGCCCTGCGACCTTCGCGCCTGCTGGTGCTCGTGGTACGAGATCTCGGCCGCCCCCTGCCCGTGCCCGCGCTCGTGCTCCTGCTCCCGCTCGTACATGGCGTTGAGCACCCAGCACGCGTCGGGCATCGCCGGCGGCATGAAGCCGGTCACGCCGTCGCCGCACCGTTCGAGCAGCCAGTGGGTCGCGTCGGACGGCGCGAGGGGCCACAGGTCTGACAGCGGGTCGCGGTGCTCGGACATGCGGACATGATGCCCCTTGCGGCCGGCGGCGCTTTCCCGGCCCCCTCTGGCCCCCCTCCGGCTGCCCTCTGACCGACCTCTGACCGACCTCTGACCGCCGCCTGCGGGAGCGTCACCCGGCCGAGCGGCGGCACCCTCGGCGTTTTGGCCACTGCCGTGCCGAGCCGGGCCCTTTGCGCGGTATGGGTCGATGCATCGCACATGCTCCGCCACGCGCTCTATCTCAAGGTTCACGGTCCGTCCGAAACACAGGTGTTCGAAATTGCGGTGGCGTCGTTGAGCCTCACGACCCAGCAGCGACTGACCAGGGAGGCCACTTGACCTCGGCCCCAACCCACGAGAAGCAGGACACCTCACCGCCCTTCCCTCCTCCGGCGGAGATCACCTACAGCGGGCAGTACTCCGTCAACCCGCTCGCCGAGGTCTCCTTCCGGCGCATGTGCGCGCAGATCCCGAACGTGCTGCGCGGGATCGCCCGGCTGTCGTGGAGGGTAGACCGGCGCGCGGTGCGGCTCCTGGTCCTGTGCCAGGCGCTCACCGGCGTTTCGGCCGCCGTCCTGCTGACCGCGACCGCCGAGGCCATGGAACCGATCCTCTCGGACGACGCCGTCACCGACCGGCTCCGCAGCGCCCTGCCCGCACTCGTGGTGGTGGCCCTCGCCGCCGCCCTCGGTCGCGGAGCGGGATCCGCGGCCACCTACGCCGAGCGGCGGATCACACCGCGGCTGACCACGGAGATGGACACCGCCCTGGTCGAAGCGGTGTGCCGGGTGGAGGCCGCCGCCTACGCGGAGGACGGGTTCTCGGACCGGCAGGAGGCCGCCGAGATGGGCGTGATCCGTACGCACGTGATGGTCGGCGACGCCCAGCGGTTCGTATCCGCCCTGATCCGCATGGCCACCGCGGGCGGCGTCCTGTCGGTGCTGAACGTGCTGATGCTGCCGCTGCTGTTGCTCGCCGTCCTCCCGGCCGGCATCGGCGCCGTACTGACCGCCCGGGTGGACTACGAGACCCACTACGCCAACGTGGCCGACCGCAATGTGCGCGGCATGATGCGGTGGTGGTCCACGACCTCGAAGTACGCCGACGAGGTCCGCGCCAACTCGATGACCGACTACCTGGTCTTCTGGTATCGCGCCCTGTCGGACCGGTGCGATCGCCGTACCCTCGCCGCCACGCCGCGTACCCTGCGGATCTCCCTGCTCTCGTCGCTGGCCGGCGGTTTCTTCCTCGTCGTCACCTGGGGAGCGCTGGCCTGGCTCGCCGTGACCGGCCGGATCGAACTCGCCGTCGCCGCCACCGCCGTCGTCGCCGTGCAGACGACGCTCGCCGCCCTGTCGCAGGTCGTCCTCAACGGAGCCGCGGTCTTCCACACCAGCCTGTACCTCGGCGACATGCAGTCCTTCCTCGACGACGCGGCGCGCCGCGCGCCGAGGCGCGGCCCCCGTACCGTGACCGCCCCGGTCGAGGAGATCAAGGTCGACGAAGCCGTCTACCAGTACCCGGGCAAGGACAAGCCCGCCGTCGACGGCGTGTCCCTCACGCTGCGGCGCGGCGAGATCCTGGCCATCGTGGGGGCCAACGGCTCGGGCAAGTCCACCCTGACCCGGCTGCTGACCGGCATCTACCTGCCCGACAAGGGCAAGGTCACCTGGAACGGCACGGCCCTCGCCGACGTCGATCCCGCCACCGTATGGGCGAACACCGGTCTCGTGCCGCAGATCTTCGCCCAGTGGCCGCTCCGCGTCCGGGAGAACGTGACACTCGGCCAGCCCCGCACCCACGGCGACGGTCCCGTGTGGGAGGCCGTCGACGCCGTCGGGCTGCGCGAAGCCGTCGAGGACCTGCCCGCCGGGCTGGACACCCTCCTCGCCCGCGACGTGTTCGGCGGATCGGAGCTCTCCGGCGGCCAGTGGCAGCGCATCGCCTGTTCGAGGGCCCTGTACCGCCGTCCGGGCCTGCTGATCCTCGACGAGCCGACCTCGCAGATGGATCCGCGCGGTGAGCACCAGATCTTCGAGCGGATCAAAGCCATCGCCGCCGAGCGCATCACCATCGTGGTCACCCACCGGCTGGAGAACACGAAGATCGCGGACCACATCGTCGTGATGGAACACGGTCGGATCACCGAACAGGGCCGCTACGACGACCTCGTCCACGCCGGCGGAACCTTCGCCGAGCTTCTGGAGCTGTCGCAGGACCGCTGACCTGCCCGCCCCGGCAGCCGGTCCCGCACCGGGCCGGCTGTACGTCGCCCCGCGGCCGGGGCGGGTGCCGAGCCGCGCCCGTTGGCGTTGAGGCCCTCGCCCCGGTCCGCGGCCGCGGCCGCGGTCGCGGTCGCGGTCGATGCGGCAAGGAGGCGCGTTCGTTGGCATGATGAGGCCATGACGATTCACGGGGGACAGCAGGACCCGACCAGTTACGAGCTCCAGCCGCCGGGACCGGCGGTTTCGCCGGCGCAGCCGCCGTTGCCTCCGCCCGTACCGCCGCAGGTGGCGCCGCGCGTGCAGACGGGGGTGCGGCCGGAGGTGCCGGGGAAGGCCGGCGAGACGGGCGTGCCCGGGCCGGAGGCCGGTGCGGGGCGGCTGGTGGGCGGGCGGTACCGGCTGCTGGAGCGGCTCGGTGCCGGAGGCATGGGGACCGTCTGGCGGGCGCGCGACGAGGTGGTGGACCGCGACGTGGCCGTCAAGGAGCCGCGCCTGCCGGACACGCTGACCGCCGGCGAGCGCCACAACGCGCACCAGCGCATGGAGCGGGAGGCCCGCGCGGCGGCCCGTATCGACCATCCCTCGGTCGTCACCATCCACGACGTCGTCACCGAGGGCGACAGCCCCTGGATCGTGATGGAGCTGGTACGCGGCCGGTCTCTCGCCGACCTGCTCGACGAGGGCACGCTCCCCTCGCCGGAGGCGGCCCGGATCGGTGTCGCGGTGCTCGGCGCGCTCTCCGCCGCCCACGAGGCCGGAGTGCTGCACCGGGACGTGAAGCCCGGCAACGTCATGGTCGGCCGCCACGACAGGGTCGTCCTCACGGACTTCGGCATCGCGCAGGTGGAGGGCGAGCAGAAGCTCACCGAGACCGGCGGCTTCGTCGGCTCCCCCGAGTACGTCGCCCCCGAGCGCGTACTGGGACGCAGGCCGGGGCCCGAGTCGGACCTGTGGTCCCTGGGCGTGATGCTCTACCAGGCCGTCGAGGGCGTTTCGCCGTTCCGCCGCCAGACCACCCCGTCCACTCTCCAGGCGATCCTGCTGGCCGAGTTGCCGCCCACCCAGCACGCCGGGGACCTGGGGGACGTGATCCGCGGACTGCTGCGCAAGGAGCCGGAGGCCCGGCTGTCCGCCACGGAGGCGCTGGCGATGCTGCGTGCCGCCGCGGCGCCCCGCGAGACCCGGCCGGTCCAGGACACCGCCCGCTCCGCCACGGCGCCCCCCGGCTCCGGCGGGCCCGTCGCGGCCGACGACGGCTCGGCGCGCAGGAAGCGTTACGCGCTGGTGGCCGCCGCCGGGGCGGCGGTGCTCGCGCTCGTCACGACGCTGGTGTTCCAGTTCACCGGGGACGAGCTGCCGGAGGGGTGGAAGCGGTACGACGAGTACCGGATGCAGCTCTCCGTCGCGGCGCCCGCGGACTGGAAGATCACCACCGAGGACGCACTGGACAACCAGGCGGGCCCCTACACCGCGACCCGCTACACCTCGCCCTCCGGTGACACGTCGATCCTGGTGGACGAGTTGAAGAACGTCACCGAGACCCCGCTGGCGACCGCGGAACGCTGGAAGCGCGAGTACACCGAGGCCACTCCGCCGCAGGGCGGTCAGCCGGCCGTGGCGGCCGCGAAGCCGGACAACCACCAGGGCCGGGACGCCGCGCTCTTCACCACCACCCACAGCGTGGACGCCGAGGGCACACCCCGCCGTCTGAACAAGACGCTCGTCGTGGTCACCTCCCGCCAGGAGCGGCTCACCCTCACGGTCTCCCTGCCCGCCGGCAAGGAAGCGGAGAAGAAGGCCGACGAGCTCCTGGGCAAGGCGCGGTCGGAGTTCGAGATCCGCGACCTGTGACGGACGCCCGGCGGGCCGTCCTCCCCCTCCACGCGGAGGGGGAGGCGGCGCCGGTACCGGACGATCACCGGTTGCGCGCCGCCTGACCAGCTGCACCGCCCTGCCGGGCCGACGATCACTGGAACCGGGGGAAGTGTGCCCGAGCAAGCCGTGTCCGGTGTGGACTCCCACGACGCGCTCAGCGGGTACGTACGCGAATGGAACAGCGAGGAGGGGTGGAGCAGGCCGAACAGGACGCGGCGAGGCGCTGTCAGATCTTGCCCATGTGCTCCACGGTGCGGTGCCCCAGGTGCCGCCTGAACGTCGCGTAGAAGTCGGTGGACAGCGGCGGCCAGCCCCAGAAGTCGAAGGCGAGGGCGCCCACCGCGAAACCGGATTCCCACTGCCACTCGGTGACCGGCACCGAGGCACCGCAGGCAGCACAGGGGGCGCTCCCCTCCCCCGTTTCCTTCCAGGTGGCGATGGCGGCCTTGAACGGCTGCCACACCTTTTCGTCCGCCTCGAACTCCTCGGGGTAGTCGATGAACACGGTCCTGCCGCCGCACCGCGGGCAGACGGCGTACTCCGCCTCGTCCAGGCCCTGGCCACCGACGTGGTAGTCGCGCCCGACGATGACGGCGACCGGGCCCGGCAGCCAGGACGGGTCCGATGAGTCTGCGACGGCCCGCGCCCAGTTGGGGCCCGGCACGTAGCCCTGGTCCACGGTCATGCTGTACACCCCGGTGCTGGACAGTTCCCGCGTGATGAGTCCCTCGGTGACCATCCAGGCGACCATCCGCTCCGCGAGCGGCCCGGCCTCCTCGCCGGTCACCTCGACGTCGACGATCCGCTCGAAGAAGTCGCCCATCGTCTCCACCTCCCGCCACGTCACCGTGCACCGTGCCCGCCGAGGAATACTGCCAGTCCGACGTCTCCGGCCGCTTCGCCGGGACCGGCCGGAGTCCGGGCACCAGGTGGTCCTCACCCCCGCGGCGTGCCCGCTCGACGAGCGCGTCGCCGCGGAGCAGCCAGCCGGCGCACGCGTCGGCGAGGCCGTCGTGGACCTCGCGGCCGTCGTGGACCTCGGAGCCGGTCGCGGTGCACCACGCCTCGCGGTAGGCGTGCTCAGCCCGTTCCAGCAGGGGCGGCCCGTGGAGGGTGCTACGGCGCGTGAGGAAGTCGGCATCGGATGGCCGGGACACCCGCTCGGCGAGACGCTGGGACATCTACGGGAGACAGCGGAACATTCACCCGCTCATTGGATCTCCCTAGAGTCGAGGCATCGAGAAGCGGCCGGACAACCTGCCGCTCCAGCAGTCGACTTGAAGGAGCACCCGTCATGCGCGCTGTCGTCCAGAAGACTTTCGGCGGACCCGAGGTACTGGAGGTCGTGGAGACCGAACGCCCCGCTCCCCTCGGCGCCGAGGTGCTGATCCGCGTGCACGCCAGCGGCGTCAATCCGGTGGACGCGGCCGTGCGCTCCGGGGCCTTGCCGCTGCTCGGCGAGCCGCCGTTCGGGGTCGGGTGGGACGTCTCCGGTGTCGTCGAGGAAGTGGGGCCGGGGGCGCGGTTCAAGCCGGGTGACGAGGTGTTCGGCATGCCGTTCTTCCCCCGGGCCGCCACCGGGTACGCCGAGTACGTCGCCGTTCCCTCCCGTCAGGTGGCGCGCAAGCCGGCCGGTCTCGACCATGTGCAGGCCGCCGCCCTGCCCCTGGCGGGACTGACGGCCTGGCAGGGCCTGGTCGACGCCGCGCGGCTGCAGGCGGGTCAGCGGGTGCTGATCCACCGGGCGGCGGGCGGCGTGGGGCACCTGGCCGTGCAGATCGCCAAGGCCCGGGGCGCGCACGTGATCGCCCTGGCGAGCGAGCCGAAGCACGCGTTCGTACGCTCCCTCGGTGCCGACGAGGTGCTCGACTACCGCACCACCGACTACGCCGAGGCCGTCCGGGACGTCGACGTCGTCTTCGACTCCAGCTCCGAGGGCACCCGTTCCCTCGAAGTCCTGCGCCCCGGGGGCACCCTCGTCAGCATCATGGAGCACTGGAACCGGGAACTCGCCGCGCGGATCGAGGCGGCCGGGCGTCGCTTCGCCGGTGTCTCCGTCGAACCCGACTACGCCTCCCTGGAGGCCATGGCCGCGCTCGTCGACTCCGGGCGCCTCCGCCCCCACATCGCCGAGACCTTCCCGCTCGAAGAGGCGGCCAAGGCCCATGAACTGGTCGGCTCGGGGCGGGTGCAGGGCAAGGTCGTCCTGACCATAGCCTGAGCCCGGCAGGGAAGAGGGAAGAGAGACGCGGAGGTGCGGTGCGATGGACGTGCTGACGGAGGCCCTGAACTCGATGAAGACCCAGGTCCCCACCTCCGTACGGACCGAGGGCCGGGCGCCGTGGGGCCTGCGCCTGCCCCCGGCGGCGGGCGCAGGATTCCACGTGGTCCTGCGCGGGACGTGCTGGCTGGTCCCCATGGACGACACGGTGCGCCTGGAGCCGTTCGTCCTGAACCCCGGCGACGTGGTGTTCCTGCGCAACGGCCCCGGGCACGCGCTCGCCGACCATCCCTCCACCCCCGCCCATGAGGAACGCCCCGACCAGTTCCACCCCGACGGGCCCATCGGTACCGTCACCGTCGGCGGTGACGGCCCCCGTACGACCCTGCTGTGCGGGAACTACCACCTCGACCAGGCCCGTCCCCATCCGCTGGTCCGCCAGCTCCCCGAGGTCGTGCACCTCTCCACCGGGCCCGGCCACCACCCCGAACTCAGCGCGGCCGTCGGCCTCCTCGCCGCCGAGCTGGAGAACCCGCGCATCGGCTCCGCCGGCATCGTGCCCGCGCTGATCGAATCGCTGCTGCTCTACATCCTGCGCGCCTGGTTCGAGTCCCAGCCCGCGGCCACGGCCACGGGCTGGGCGGCGGCCCTCACCGACCCGGCCGTCGCCCCGGCGCTCGCGTCCCTCCACGAGAAGCCCGACGCCCAGTGGACCGTCGAGTCCCTCGCCCGTTCCGCGGGCCTGTCCCGGGCCGCCTTCGCCCGCCGGTTCACCGCACTCGTGGGCGAGCCGCCCATGACGTACCTGACGCGCTGGCGGATGACCACGGCCGCCACCCTCCTGCGCGAGTCGGAGGTGCCTCTGACGACCGTGGCCGCCCGCACCGGATACAGCTCCGAGTACGCCTTCGCGAAGGCCTTCAAGCGCGAGTACGGGCTGGCGCCGGGTGGCTACCGCCGCCAGTCCCGCAGCGCCGCCTAGGGCGGGTCGTCGGGCGAGCCTGCTACCGCGGTGGGGGCGCCGGGGTGTGCAAGGCCTCGACCCTGCGCCGCAGCAGCTGCAGGGCGCCGCGCTGCCGCCCCGGGACCCGGCTGCGCAGTCTGACGAGGGCGGGGGCCAGCGCACGGGCGGCCTGGGCGTCGCGGAGCTGTTCCCACTGGTGGTGGGCGCGGTCGACGGCGCCTTCCACGTCCGGGTGGTCCGGGGCCTGTTGGCGCTGGAGGCGGGCCTCGGCGGCGGCGATCCACAGCTCGCAGCTTCGCGCCGCGTCGTGGGCGAGGCGGGCGAGGTCGGCGCGGACCTCCAGCCAGTGGATGACCTGCGGCGAGCCGGGCCCGTACGCCTGCAGGGCCTCGTGCTCGCACGCCTGAGCGGCGGCTTGGGCCTCTCCGTGGCGTCCGGCCTTCGCGGCGCCGAGGATCGCGGGCAGCGGGTCCGGCGTACCGCCGGGTGCGGGCGGTACGGGCGGTACGGGCGTCACGTGCGCTACCGGGGCTGCAGGGGCTGCCGCTTGCGGGGACACAGCGGGCCCCTGCGCCGTCCCGGCGCCCGACGGGAGCTCGGCGGCGAACAGCAGGCCGCCCTCGGCACCGGCCTGCACCGCGGCCTGGGCGTGCAGGTCGGCGAGGGACGGGCGTGCTCCGCTGCGCCAGATCGACGTACAGGCTCTCAGGTAGTCGGGCGTCGCGAGCGTACGACGGTCCGGAGGTGGCGCGACGCGCCCGTAGACCCGTATCCCGTAGCCGAGCGCCAGCTCGGACGGCCGCGCCGCCAGCCGCTCCCACACCGCCGTGTCGGCGACCAGGTCCACGACCACCACGGTGGTGCCGGGGCGGCGGAGCTTGAGCTCGCCGGCGATCCAGTGCCAGGGCAGTGCGGTGTAGCGCAGGGTGGAGGGTGTCGTACGGGCGAGCGCGAAGTGCGGCAGACGCTGCTTGTGGTCCAGGTGGAGCTGGCCGGTGATGTAGAGCGCCAGCGGCCCGGGTGAGGCCACGGCGGCGCGCAGACGGGTCAGCACCGCCTGCGGTTCGAGTGGGTCGGCGAGTTCGACGAGCGTCGCCGCGGCCGTTCCCGTCAGCGCGGCCGGAGGTACCGCCGCGAGAGCCGGCAGTACGCTCACCGCGTCGATCAGACGTCCCTTGCCGACGGGTGAGGCCGCGAGGACGAGCGCCGTCCCTGCCCCATCGTGCCCATTGATCACCACGTCAGCACCGTATCGGCTCCGCTCGGAGGAACAGCAACCGGAGGGCCGGGGCCCACCGCGCTCATAGGGCGATCAGTCCCGCTCGCGTCTCCGTGAAGCCGCAGGCGTCGAAGTAGAACGGACGCAGGTGCTCCTCGAAGTCGACGTGCAGCCACGCGCACTTCGCGGCACGGGCTCCTTCGGCCGCGGCCGCGACGAGCGCGGCTCCGACCCCCCTCGACCGGAACTGCCGGGCGACGACCGTGTCCAGCAGGAAGGCGTGGACCCCGCCGTCCCAGGCGACGTTGACGAAGCCGATCAGAGCGCCGTCCTCCCGTGCGCAGACCCAGCCGAGGCTGTGGCGCTGGAGTCGGTCCCGCCATTCGGTCCGTGCGACGGGGTGGCCGAAACCGTCGGCGTGCAGTGCGTTGAGGGCGGTGTTGTCGACGTCGCCCCGCCACTCGTACGTGATCGTCACGCCCCGATCGTACGTCTGTGCCTGCCGCGCGACGCGCCGTACTCGTCACGGGAGTTGTCGCGCATTCGGCTGACACCCGGCCGCCCGCTTCCTAGAGTACGGAGTCTCGGATCTGGCGGGGGTGGGTGCCGTGGGACGTGCGGGTGACAGAGGGAGGATCGTCTTCCTCTGCGTGTTTCTGATAGTCCTGGGCGGCCCTTGGACGCGTGAGGCGCTCGTCGCGTCGTGGCCGGAGAACCACGTGCTCTCGCTGGTCCACCAGGCACTGTTCGTCCCTCAGTGGGACCTGTCGCCGGAAACCGACCCCGTGGCCCGCGAGGTGGGCTGGCCGGCCAACCTGGGGACCGTGACGCTGCTGGCCGGGGTCGTCCTCGTCGTTCCCCGGCTGGTCGGCCGAGCTCCCGCGACGGGCGTACGGTGGGCCGCCGCGCTGGGGGCGGGGGTGCTCCTCTCGGTCCTGAGCATGGTGGTGTCCTGGACCGTGGTCGCGAACGCCGGGCCCGGCGTGTTCCTCGCCTACGGCCGGGACGCCGACGGCATCCTCGTCACCTTCCTCGTCGACGGTCTGGTCTTCGGCGTACTGCTGGGCCTCCTGATCGCGTTCCTGTACGCGGGTACGTACACGGCTGCGCAGGCCCGGGGCCGTACGGCATCACGTATCCGCGCACCGCGCGCACTCCGTGAACGGAGCACCGCCATGACGCACGTATCCCCGGACGTCCCCGATGCCGTCGCGACCGGCGCCGGGCCGAGGGACGCCACGCGCTACCTGTGTGCCGCCGCGTACACGGACCCGGCCTTCGCCCGCCGTGTGGTGGAGGACGTGCTGGGGGACGGGCTCGGCGCGATCGCCGTGTCGCCCGGGGTCGATCTGGTGCCGGTCGCCCGGCACAGCCTCACCGCCCGGCGGCTGCGCCGGCAGCGGGACCGCGAGCTGACCGTGGCCTTCGGTGTCATCGCGCTGTTCGGTCCTCTGTGGTTGCTCTTCGCACGGGTGGCCTTCGGGGCCCTGGGGTCGGCGTCCCGGCCGCGGGCACGGCAGCATGCGGTACGCGGACGGGAACTGCCGTACGCGTCCGGCGCCGTGTGGCGGCTCGCCGGCACGGCGGTCGCCCTCCTCCTGGTGGGCGTGCTGGTGGGTACGTGGTTGTCGTCCCTGCCGCTCCCCGGCCTGGTGAAGTGGCTCGTCGGCGGCTACTCGTGGGGCATCCCGTCGCTCGTCGCCGTCATCGTGGGCGGCGTACTCGCGCTGCGTACCGTCACCGCCGAGGAGGCGGACGTCGACGCGCGGCTGCGTGGTGCGCTGCGGCGTGACGCCTTCGACCCGGAGGCCCTGCCGCGACCGGGGGCGGTGGAGCCGTGGGCGGCGGAGCGGATCGCGGCGGTGGCCGAGGCCCAGCGCGGCAACGTCACGTGCTACAGCGGCTTCTCGCCGTTCATCGGGTACGGCAGGCAGGAGTCGCAGTGGACCTTGTCCCTGCCGCTGCTGCCGGCCGAGCCCGCGCCCGGAGCGGGACGCGACGAACCGCCGGCGGCCGTCGCCGACTTCACCGCCTGGGACGTGGTGGAGCGGCTGCGTCACCGGCTGCGCGAGGCGGCGGGCGGCCTGCCCGTCGTCCCCGGCCCGGCCCGGCGGCACGACGACCGGGGGCCGGGCGCCCTCACGCACGACGCGCGCCTCGCGGGGCTCGCCGTGGAGGACCGGGTGTTCGTCAGTGGGCGGGAACTCACCGAGGACGGGCCCTTCCTGCCCGACCCGCTGCGCGCGCCCGTCACCCGGCTTCCCGCCGAGGAGCTGGAGCGCATCGCCACGCACCCCGAGGGGGTGGCCCGCCACTGCCTGGCGGCGCACCTCCCCCTGTGGGGCGGCGAGGTCGTGCCCAGCCACTTCCTGCACGTGGCGGTGGTGGGCAGGACGCTCCACCTGCGCTGCGAGCGCTTCGTCCTCGGGCCCGTACGGCGCGATCTGCACGCGGTCGACGTGCTTCTGCGCAGCCCCGACGACGCGCGTCTGGCGCTGGCGGTCAAGGCGCTGGGGCGTACCGGCCCGGCGCTGTGGGGCGCGCCCCGGTCCTGGCTGGCGGACGTCCTCGCGGAGCGCCGCCGGGCCCGCCGACTGCTTCACGAGCAGATGGCGGCGGACGACGACCCCGCTTACGACCGGGGCGCCCGCGTGAGCGTCCGCGAGGAGGTGCAGGGCCCGGAGTACTTCCACCACTTCCAGTTCGGTGACGCGCAGCGCGTGCTGAACGCGCTGGACCGGCATGCCCTCGCGGCCGTCCGGGACTTCCTGGACGAACACGGCGTGGACACGGCCGACTTCCGTACCCAGACGCAGACGATCCTCAACCACGGTGTCCTGCAGACGGGCGGCGTCAGCGTGGTGGGAAACCAGGCCGTGGGCCCGGGCGCCCAGGCGACCGCCGAGTCGGCCACGGCCACAGCCGCACCTACGGCCGGGAACCCGGCGCGGTCCGGCGGCCCCGCCCAGCGATAGGAGAGGCACGTGTCCGGTCAAGCCCCCCAGTCCCCCTCCCCCGACGAGCCGTCCCGCGTGCTCAACTTCGGTGTGCAGCAGTACGGCGGTCAGAGCCAGGTCGCCAACCAGGCGGTGGGCCCGCACGCGCGGGCCGTCGCCGGGCACGTCTCCATCCAGCCGCCCGGAACGGACCAGCGCGCCCAGGTGGACGCCCTGCTGCTGCTCGTCGAACGCCTGCTGGACGAGCACAGGGCCGCCCTGCCGGACCAGGAGTCGCCCCGGGCCGAGCTGCGCAGACTGCGCGAGGAGCTCGACGAGGACGCCCCCGAGCCCGGGGTCGTACGGCGGGCACTGGAACGGCTCGCGCTCTTCGCCCAGCCCGCGGCTCCCCTGGCGGCGGCCGTCACCGAACTCACCCGGGCGTTCCAGTCGTTCTGAGCCCGACCGGCCGGTTCGGTCGGCTTTCGGTCGGCTCAGGTGAAGTCGTACACGGTCCAGTCGGTGACCGGGAGGTACCCGAGGCGCTGGTAGAGGGCGTTGCTGGTGGGGTTGGCCGCGTTCGTGAACAGCACGACCTCCTCGGCGCCCGCGGCCAGCGCGGCCCGGCTCACCTCGACCGTCACGGCGCCCGCGTAGCCGCGGCCGCGCAGGTGGGCCGGGGTGTAGACGGGGTCGACCTGGATCATGCCGGCGACCATCGGGTTGGCGCCCGCCATGGAGACGGGCGTGCCGTCCGGGGTCTCCCAGAACGTGTAGCGCTTGTCGGCGAAGCGCGTGCCGGCCCAGGAGGCGGCGTCGATCGAGACGTCCTCTCCGACGTCCGCGGCGAACTCGGCGCACCAGCGCATGAGCCGGTCATGGTCGCGCTCCCCCGCAAGCCGGCCCCGGCCCGCCGGAAACGGCGTGGGCGGGGTGAGCGTGCCGAGCCGGTACAGGCACAACCGGACGCGCGGAACCGGCTCCGCTCCTGTGTGCCGCCGCCAGGCCTCCGCGAAGGCCGTCGCGGTGCCGTCGTCCGCGCTGACGTAGGGCAGGGAGTGCCCGAGGGCGGCCAGGTGGGCGGCGAGGCCGTCGGCCTGCTCGGGGGTGAGGGGGGTGAGGCCCAGGCCGCGGGCGGGAAGGCGGTGAAGGGTCGCGAGGACCTCGCCCGTCCGCTCGAGGTGGCCGAAGAGGGTGGCTTGCGCACCGTGGGCGTCCGCACCGTGGGCGTCCGCACCGCGGGCGCGCAGCCTCGCGATCACGGTCAGCGGCATGATGTGCGGGACGGGGCGCGAGCGCAGGAATGCCCCGGCGTGGGCGAGGAATGCGTCGACGTCTTCGGTGAGGTGCCAGTGATCCGGGCGCATGCCGCATGATCCCCGCCGGGGCCGGATGAGGGCAAGGCGCGGGCGAGGCACACCACGGCCTCGGGCCATCGCGGAGCCATCACACCAGAAGGGCGCGCCACCGGTCGGCCGAGTCCTGCATGTCGAGGACGACCCGCTCCAGGAACCTCCCGCCCTTGGACAGCCGCCGTCCCACGGGCTCGTCGGGGCCGAGCGTCTCCGCCGCAGCCATCGCGGCCTGGGCCACCTGGAGCGTCTGGCGCGCGCTGACCTCGATGGAGTGGTACCAGGCCTCGTCGTCGACCACGTAGACGTCGCGCCGCCGCCGCGGATCGCGCTCGCGCCGGACGAAGCCGTGCTGGACCAGGAAGTTGACGGCCACGGAGACGGAGGCCGGGCTGACGCCCAGTCTGCGGGTCAGTTCGGCCGCGGTGCGTCTGCCGTCCTCGGACAGGAGCAGGTCGACGTGCACGCGCGCCGTCATCCTCGACATGCCCGACCTGACCGCCAGTTGGATGATCTCCTCTTCCATCGGGCCGCCGCCCCGCGGGCGGGCCGCCCGCGCGAGTGCCGGCGTGCCGCGCCGCGCCCGCCGGGCCGTGGCCCGCTGGGCGTGCTGGGGCCGGTAGTCGCCGGGGCCGCCGTTGCGTCCGATCTCCCGGCTGATCGTCGAGGCGGAGCGGTCGAGCCGCCTGGCGATCTCGGCGTACGAGAGTCCGTCGGCGAGTCCGGCCGCGATGCGCTGGCGGTCCTGCTGGGTCAGTCGTCCTCCTGGCATGTCGCGAGTATCGCCTTCACCGAGCGTCCATTGCAACGTGGCGTTGCATTCGACGCCAGCACCTTGCATCAATTTGCCTGTGCTGACCTGGAGTTATGCTCACTGGCCGATTGACGGTCACACGAAGGCGCCATAGCTTTCAGGCAACACCAAACACGTCATATCGCGACTTGAGGAATGGCCATGGATGAGTCCCTCCACACCGTCACGACCCTGCCGACGGCGCGTCCCCCCGGCTGCCCCTTCGACCCGCCCGCGGAGCTGACCGACGCTCACCGGCACGGCTCCATCAGCCGCTACACCCACCCCGGCCCCGCCGCGAAACCCGGCTGGGTGATCACCGGTTACGACCTGGTCAGGCAGGTCCTGGCCGACTCGCGGTTCAGCTCGCGCAAGGAGCTCATGAACGTCGTCGACTTCGAGCTTCCTCCGGCGCCGCCGGGCGAGTTCCTCCTCATGGACGAGCCCCGGCACGGGCGCTACCGCAAGCCGCTGGTGGGCAAGTTCACCGTACGGCGGATGCGCCTGCTTACCGAGCGCATCGAGCAGATCACCGCCGAATGCCTGGACGCCATGGCCGAGACCGGGCCGCCGACGGACCTGGTGACCGCGTTCGCCAAGCCCATCCCCACCATGGTGATCTGCGATCTCCTGGGGGTCCCGTACGAGGACCGGGGTTCGTTCCAGGAGCAGATCGACACGTTCATGGGCGGGGAGGCGAGCGACGAGGAGCTGATAGCGGCCTACACCGCGACACAGGAGTACCTGGCGGAGCTGGTGGCCGCCAAGCGGGCGCACCCCACCGACGACGTGCTCAGCGAACTCACCGGGACCGACCTGACCGATGAGGAGCTGAAGGGAATCAGCCTGATCCTGCTGGCGGCCGGGTTCGACACCACCGCGAACATGCTGGCGCTCGGCACGTTCGCGTTGCTGCAGAACCCGGAGCAACTGGCCGCGCTGCGCGACGATCCCGCGCTCACCGACGGGGCCGTGGAAGAACTGCTGCGGTACCTGAGCGTCGCCAAGACGTTCATGAGGACGGCGCTGGAGGACGTCGAGCTGGGCGGCCACACCATTGAGGCCGGCACGACGGTGGTCCTGTCGTTGCACGCCGCCAACCGCGACCCGCAGCGCTTCACCGATCCGCATGTGCTCGACCTCCACAGGCCGTACGGCGGGCATGTGGCCTTCAGTCACGGCATCCACCAGTGCCTCGGGCAGCAGTTGGCCCGCGTCGAGATGCGGGTCGCGTTCCGCGCGCTGGTCGACCGCTTCCCGACGCTGCGCCTGGCCGTACCAGCCGACGAGGTGGTCCTGCGCCCCCAGACGGCGGACATCGCCGGGGTGAAGAGCCTTCCGGTCACCTGGGACGAGGAGGGGTCGCGGTGAGTCCGGCGGCGCACGTGCGCGTCGACCGTGAGCGCTGCATCGGCGCGGGGATGTGCGTGCTGACCGCCCCCGAGGTCTTCGACCAGGATCCCGACGACGGCCTCGTCATCCTGCTGGACGCCGAGCCGCCCACCGCCCACCGCGCGGCGGCGCGGATGGCCGCCGGTCTCTGCCCCGCCAGGGCGCTCGCGTTCCACGAGCCGGAGTCCAAAGGCCGCGGGACGGCGCGGTGACCATCGGCGTGTGCGGTCGTTCACCAGCGCGCAGGCCCCACACCGACCGGACACGCGTGCACGCACGTACGCACGTACGCACTGATGACGGATGCCGCCCCATGCCCCTGCCCCTGTCCCTGCAGCCGCCTCGCGCGGGCTCCCCGTCTCACCGACGACGCCGCCGCCGTTGCGCGGTGGCCGTGGCCGTGGCCGTCGCCCTCGGGCTGGCCTGGTCCGCGACGCCGCCTGCGGCGCCCCGGGCCACCGCCCGGGCGGTCGTTCCGCTGCCGCCCGTGCAACGCATCGCGACCGAGCCCGGGGTGACCCTCGACGCCATGGTGTACGCCCCGGCCCACACCGTACGAGCCCGGGGGGCGCGGCCGCCGCTGTTGGTGATGCCCGGGACGTGGATCGCCGGCAGGCTCCCCTACCTCCTTGAGGCCCGCCACTACGCCGACGCCGGGTATCTCGTGGTGGCGTACTCCCCACGGGGGTGGGGCGCGTCCACCGGCACCATCGACACGGCAGGGCCCCGCGATGTCCGCGATCTGTCGGCCGTCATCGACTGGGCCGTACGCAGTCAGGCGGTCGACCCCGAGCGCATCGGCGTCCTCGGCTACTCCTACGGAGCGGGGATCGGCCTCCTGGGTGCCGCCGCCGATCCGCGGATCGACGCGGTGGCCGCGATCGGTGGCTGGGCGGACCTGGAGGAGGCACTGCTCGGGCGAACGACGGAGGAACGGGCCAAGGTCGCCATCCTTGCGGCCTCCGCCCGCCTGCTGGGGCGTCCGTCGCCCGAGCTGACGGCGTACGCACGGGAGGCGCTCACCGGGTCCGCCACCGCGGCCATGCGGGCGTGGGCGCAGGAGCGGTCACCGCGGCACCACCTGAAGGCGCTCAACGCGCACCGCCCCGCGGTCTTCCTGGTGCACAACTGGGGGGACATGCTCGTCGCCCCTCCCGCCCAGATGGTCCGCTTCTTCACTTCCCTGCAAGGCCCCAAACACCTGGAGCTGCGGCCGGGCGACCATGTCGAACCGCTGGTGTACTGCGGCCTCAATCTCCGGCTCGCCCCGTGCCGGCGCGCGCAGCGATGGCTCGACACCTACGTCCGGGACCAGAAGGCCACCGCTCGCGAACCCCGGCCGCTGCTCGTACGGCCCCGCCTCGGGCACGGCGACGAGGGCTACGCCGACTGGCAGGCCATGACCGGTCGGCGGCCGGCCCTGCGGCCGCTGGTGCCGCGTACCGCCGTCGTCCGCACGGGCGTGCTCACCGGTGCGGAAGCGGGCCTGCCGGGCCTGTCCCCCACCCTGGACAAGCACGGCCTGCCGCAGCCGGTCGTCATGCCGCTGCTGCCGGGCGCGGGCGCGGCCGTCTGGGACCTGCTCCCCGGCCGGCCCACCCCCCTGGCGGTACGCGGGACGCCCTCGCTGACCCTGTCGGTCACACCCGGCGCTGCCCGGGGAACGCTGTTCGCCTACCTCTACGAGGTGGAACCTCTCGGGATCGGGCGGCTGATCAGCCACGTACCGTTCACCTTCCGCGACCGCGTCCCCGGGGTGCCGTTCACCGTGGAGTTGGAGATGGGGGCGACGGCGTACGACGTTCCCGCCGGCAACCGGCTCAGTCTGGTGGTCGACACCACGGACCCCCTCTACCGGCAGCACAACCCGCCGGGCGCCCGCATGTCCCTGACCCCGTCGCACCTGACGCTTCCGCTGCGGGCCGGTGCTCCGGCGCTCGGGCACCGTTAGCCGATGAGTGCGCCACGGGAGCCGTCTCGGCGCGCAAAACCCTTTGTTCGCCGCACCGCCGCCTCCCTAGCATCGTCCGCATGCGGCGTACGGTCATCATCGGCGACATCCACGGCTGCTTCGACGAGTTGCTCGAACTGCTCGACGAGGTCGACATCCAGCCGGACGACCTGCTGGTCAGCGTCGGTGATCTGGTCGACCGCGGTCCGGCGCCCGGTGCGGTGGTCAGGCTTTTCCGTGAGCGCCCGAACTCGGTCGTGGTGATGGGCAACCATGAGCGCAAGCACGTACGCGGCATCCTCTCCTACGCGCAGGAGATCACGCGCTTGCAACTGGGCGACCAGTACGCCGAAACGGTCGACTGGATGCGCACTCTGCCGTACTACTTCGAGAACGAGCACGTCCGTGTCGTCCACGCCGCGATGCTGTCCGGCATTCCTCTGGCCGACCAGCGGGAGGAGATCCTCTGTGGCTCGACGAGGGGTGAACGCGAGCTCACGGCGCTGTTCCCGGACGGCTCGTGGCACGAGCACTACACCGATGCCAAGCCGGTGGTGTTCGGCCATCACGTCACCGGCCGGGAACCGCTGATTCGCGACGGCAGGATCTTCGGTCTCGACACCGGTGCCTGCCACGGCTGGAACCTGACCGCCCTGTGTCTCCCGGGCTTCACGGTCCACTCGGTGCAGGCGCGAGCGGACCACTGGTCGGCGGTCAAGCGCCAGTGGCAGTTGCCCGTTCTGAAGGCCAGGCCCTGGCACGACGCCACCTGGCGGGAGCTGGCTGAGGCGGCAGAGCGGTTCTCCTCCACCTCCGACCCAGCGGTATACCGGTGGCTGGAGGCACTCCGGGGGTGGGCCGCGGGTCTGCAGGCGACGTTCCCCACCCTGGTCGCCGCAGCGCATCGAGTCGCCGACGGGCTCACCCCGGACGCGATGCGCCGGCATCCTGCTGCGAAGGTTCTCTTCCAAGCCCGTAACGGCCGCCTCGACCAGACCAGTCTGGCCAGGCAGTGCCCGACACCGGGCCGGACGATCGAACTGGCAGCCGCGCTGGGGCTGGTACTGGACGGCCTGCCCGACTGAACCCACCCGGTACGCGACCCCCCAGTGATCCGGACGAGGGTGCGATGATGCGGTCGTGGTGACAGAGGACGAGTGGGCGGAGATACGGCGGGGCCTGCGCTTCGGTCAGGTCTTCGAGGGCACGGTGGTGAGGGTGCCCCAGCCCGGCGCGATCGGGATCTTCGTGGACATCGGCCTGGGCGTCGGAGGCTTCGTCGACTTCGTGTTGCTGCCGGAGAAGAGTGAGCACTGGCCGGCGGAGGGGACCGTCACCACGTTCCAAATCTGGTGGGCCGACGACCGTCGGCAGGTCCGGCTGAAGCCGTCCGATCCCCGGTACCTGCGACGGGACTTCGCGGAGTTCGTCGCCCGCTTCCGCCCCGGTTGGCCGTCCGACATCGGACGCCCCATACCCGAGCCCCGGTCTCCGAGCCTCGATGAGCTGCGGGACGTACTGCGGCAGAGCCCGGAGCCGGGCCTTTAGTAGGTTGAGGGGCCACCCCATGACGAGGGTGGCTCAGCGGGCACATGAGGGGAACGATGGGGCGCACAGGGCGCGTGGGCGGAGGCGGTTCGGGTGAGGTGCGCCGCGACGGATCCGCGGCGGTGACGGGCGCCTCCGCGCAGCCTCCCCGGCCGGTCGTCGGGGTCGGAGCCGTACTGCTGCGGCCCGACGGCGCCGTGCTGATCGGGCACCGGATCAAGCAGGGCGAGCCCGCCTCGTGGTGTCTGCCCGGAGGTCACGTGGAGGCCGGGGAGAGCTTCGAGCAGGCCGCCCTCCGGGAGACCGTCGAGGAGAGCGGCATCACGGGGGCGGGCGGCGCGCGGGTGTTCGCCATGGCCCTGCACACCGAGGGCGACCGCGTCCACATGACGGCGGGTGTGCTGGCCCGGGTCGCGGGCGAGGACGCCGTCGCCTCCGTATGCGAGCCGGAGGTCTTGGACCGGTGGGTCTGGGCCCGGCCCGAGGATCTGCCCGCGCCGCTGTTCCCGCCGAGCGCGGCGCTGCTCGCCGCCTGGCTGAACCGGCCCCCCCCGGACGGCTGGGCCCTGTACCCGGCGGCCGCGCAGGCCGCCCCGGACGGCCCGGGCGGCCCGGGGGCGGGGCGTTGAGCCGCCTGCACGTGTTCGACATGGACGGCACCCTGCTGCGCGGCACCACCGCCAGCCTGGAGATCGCCCGCCGCCTGGGCTGCCTGCCGGAGCTGGTCCGGCTGGAGGCGGCCTTCGCGGCGGGAGCCGTGGACACGCGCGGGTTCGCGTCCGAACTGTGCGTGCTGTGGCGGGAGCTGGCCGCCGAGACGGTGGCGGACGTGTTCGCCGGCGCTCCCTGGATCGGCGGGCTGGCGGAGGTGGTCGCGGACATCCACGAGCGCGGTGAGCACAGTGCCGTCATCACCATGTCCCCCGACTTCTTCGCCGGCCGCCTGACGGCGCTCGGCGTGGACGAGGTCGTCGCCTCCGGTTTCCCGCCGCTGCCGTTGCGCGCGGCACCCGACCCGGCGCGGATCCTCACCCCCGCCGACAAGGTCCTCGTCATGGACCGCATCCGTACGGCGCTCGGGCTCGACCGCGACTCCTGCGTCGCGTACGGCGACTCGGGCTCCGACATACCCCTGTTCCGCGAGCTCACCCACACCGTGGCCGTCAACGCCGACGGCGCCCTGCGCCGTCTCGCCCACTACCGGTACGACGGTGACGACCTGCGCGAGGCGTACCGCACCGCCAGGAGCGCCATCGGGCGTTGTCAGTGCGTGGCCGTAGGGTGCGGGCATGACTGAGACGTTCGACATCCACGCCGGGCTGACCGGTGCGCTGCGCGACCCTGCGGAGGCCTGGCCGTTCATCGCCGGCTTCGCCGCGTACTGGCAGCAGCCGCTGCGCCCCGGCGACGGCTGGAGCCCGGCGGAGGTGGCGGCCGCCGAGCAGCGCCTGGGCCTGGGCCTGCGCCTGCCGGCGGCGCTCCGGGAGACGTACCTGCGTTTCGGGCGTCGCGGGGACCTCACCAGCAACCACGACACGCTGCTGGCACCCGAGGAGTTGTACGTCGCCGACGGCGCGCTCGTGTACCGGGTGGAGAACCAGGGCGCTGCCTGCTGGGGCGTCCTCCTGGACGAGCTCGACGGCGACGACCCCGGCACGGTGATCCGGGCCGACCTGGCGGACGCGTCGCGGGAGCGCTGGGAGCCCTGGGATTTCAGCCTGACCGCCGCGTGCGTCGAGATGGTCATGGCGGAAGTGGTCCTGTTCCCGGACGGGTTCTCCGACTACCTGGAGCCCGCGGAGCAGGACAGCGAGGAGGTGGAGCGGCAGTTCCGAGAACTGCCGCCCGTGGGTCGCGGGACGCGCTGGTTCGTCGGCGAGGACGTCCTGATACGGGAGGTCGAGGGCTCCTTCCTGTATGCCCGGGCGCGTACGGAGGCGGCGCTGGAGGGGCTGCGGGAGGCAGTCCCGGGAGACTGGCTGGAGGGGTGAGGAGAGGTCCCCGGCGGGAGCGCGATCACACGGGCGACACCCCGGCGCGCTCCTGATCGGCAAGGACCTCATGGATGACGTGCCGTGCGATCGCCGCCATGGCCGGGTTCGTGTCCCGGTAGTACCGCAGCTCGAGGAGCGCGGTGGACAGCGCCCAGCCGCGCCCCCGGGCCCAGGAGGCGTCGTCGGCCCGGACGGCGTCCCGGAACGTGCCGCGGGCCTCGGCCGGCAGGACGTACCAGGCGGCGATCAGGTCGACGGCGGGATCCCCGAGGCCCAGGCACCCGAAGTCGATGACGGCGCTGAGCCGGCCGTCGACGGTCAGCAGGTTGCCCGGCTGGAGGTCGGCGTGGATCCAGACCGGCGGGCCGGACCGGGCGGGGGCGCGTAGAGCCGCGTCCCATACGCCGGTCGCGCCGTGCGCCGCGTCGGGGCCCAGGGTTCCGTGCAGGTGCGCGATCGCAGCGCGGGTCTCGGTGTCCCTCGCGGCCAGCGGTTCGCTGCGGTACGAGGCGGGGCCGCCGACGGTGTCGAGGCCGTGCAGCACGGCGGCGAACTCCGCCAGGTCGCGGGCGAAGGCGTCCGGTGCGGCGAGCCGCCCGGGGGCGGGGTTCTCGCCGTCGAGCCAGCGGTAGACGGACCACGGCCACGGATAGCCCTCGGCGGGGCGCCCCTTGCCCAGCGGTACGGGGATGGGTACGGGGAGCTCCGGGCCCAGCCGCGGCAGCCACGTGTGCTCCCTCGCCACATCACCGGCCGCCCCCGCCGTGCGCGGCAGCCGGACGACCATGTCCTCGCCCAGCCGGTACATGGCGTTGGACGTACCCGCCGAGGCGACCGGCGCGACCGGCAGCCCTGCCCACTGCGGAAACCGCGCGGTGATCAGCCGGTGTACGAGCGCCTCGTCGGTGCCGGGCTCGTCCGCGTGCATCGTCGCGGCACACATGGGTTCCTCCAGGGGTGGGTGCGGGGGTGAGGTGCGGGGGTGGGGCAGCCGGGGCCGGGTTTCTCGGGCCCTCGGCCTCTCGGGCACTAGAAGAGGCCGACTCTGCTCGGCGGAATGAAGACATGAGCGGCCCGGTGCTCGGCGGCGACCAACTCGTAACCGGTCGTGCCCTTCCGGGCGAGCCATCGCTGGTGATCGGCGCAGCGCGCGCAGCCACCGAGCCAGTCGGGCAGCAACTCCCGGTGTGCGGTCGCCAGATGGTGTGCGAGACGGATCTGTGAACCCGGGCCGCTGTCGAACGGGTCGTAGTCCACGCCGGGTTCCACGGTGAGGCTGAGGATGTCGATCTCCGCCAGGGTGCGTTTCATCGCTCCGTAGATGCGGACACAGTCCGCGCACTCGAACATCCAGGCGGGAGGCAGGGGCCACTCGTCATCGGGATCGATGTCGTCATCGGGATGGACGTCGTCGGTGCTCATACCCGTCACCGTAGGAGCTGACGGCCGCGGGGTGGGGCCGCTTGCCGATGTTCGAGCGCCGCATCGGAGAGCTCACCGACGAGGGCCTCGGGCAGACAAGTATCCGATTGAACCACTTCCTGCGAGATCCCTTGACGGGCCGTCACTCCGACCTCATATTACGTGCCAGTACAACTGATCAGTAACTGCGCGCGCAGTGCCCTCGCGGTGTCATGGGGCAGGCGGACGGGCCCGCCTCGCCTCCATGACGCCGTGCGCCTCGCCGAACCGTCCCGACCGCCAACGGCAGGCGCTCCCTCCCCACTTGAGAGGCACCGTCATGCGATCAGTTCCGTCGAGCCGCCGTACCCGCACCCCCGGCCGTACCGGCACCCGGGCCGTCCTCACCCTCACGGCCACCGTGGCCGCGCTCGCCACCGCGGCCGGGGCCGGCGCGAGCCCCGCCGCCGCCGAGGAGGCCGCGGTCAACCGCTATGTCGCCCTGGGCGATTCGTACGCCTCGGGAGCCGGCGTACCGGACCAGACCGACTCCACCTGCACGCGCTCCAGCCGCAACTACCCCGCGCTGCTGAACGCCGCGCTGACGCCCGCCGCCCACAAGGACGTCACTTGCGGCGGTGCCACCACCGTGCACCTGACTTCGGCGCAGCACGCCTCCGCACCCCCGCAGTTCGACGCGCTCAGCGCCGACACCGACCTGGTCACCCTCACCGTGGGCGGCAACGACATCGGCTTCGCCAACATCATCGTCCGCTGCGTGAGCTTGGGCCTGTTCAACATGTCGGGCTCCCCCTGCAAGACCAGCTACACCTGGACCGGAACCGACCGACTGGCCCAGACCATCAACGCCACCGCCCCCAAGATCGCCGCCGCCATCCAGGGCATCCGCGAGCGCTCCCCGCAGGCGAGGATCCTGATCACGGGCTACCCCGCGATCCTGCCGGACGACGGCACCAACTGCCCGTCGGTGGTCTCCATCGCCAAGGGCGACGCCCCGTGGCTGCGCGACACCCACAAGCGCCTCAACAGCATGATCGCCGCGCAGGCCGCCGCGCACGGCGCGGTCTACGTCGACACGTACACCAAGTCCATAGGCCATGACGCGTGCAAGCCGGCCGGGACCCGCTGGATGGAGCCGCTCAACACGAACGCCGCCGCTCCGTTCCACCCCAACGCCGCCGGTGAGCAGGCCATGGCCGACGCGGTTCTCGCCGCCGTCGACTGATCCCCCCGGCTCCACGGCTTCCGCCGGCTCGCGCAGTCCCGGTGAGCCGGCGGATCGGCGGGCCGGCGGGCCGGCGGGCCGGCGGGCCGGCGGGCCGGCGGGCCGGCGGATGACGGGTGACGGGTAGCGGGGGCGTATCCGACGCGCCCTGCGGTCCGTTTCGGCTGTTTGGCACCCTTTGGTCGGGTACCCGCGATAGGCCGGGCGTGGTGCAGCTGCCGCGTGCGCCCGGCCGCTGCCCCCGAGTTCCGCACGCCCAGGGAGAAGCCGATGCGCGCAGTCACCGTCCGTCCCTCGTCCACCCGGTCCCTGGAGGTGAGGGACGTCCCCGAGCCGGTGCCGGGCCGTGGCGAGCTGCTGGTGCAGGGGCTGGCGATGGGGGTCTGCGGCACGGACAAGGAGATCCTGGCCGGCGCGTACGGGTGGGCTCCACCGGGCGAGGAGCGGCTGGTGCTGGGGCACGAGTCGCTGGGGCGGGTACGCGAGGCTCCGCCGGGCAGCGGGTTCGAGGCGGGCGACCTGGTGGTCGGCGTGGTGCGCCGCCCCGACCCGGAGCCGTGCGGGGCCTGCGCCCACGGCGAGTTCGACATGTGCCGCAACGGCCGCTACACCGAGCGCGGCATCAAGGAGCGCCACGGGTACGGCAGCGAGTCCTGGACCGTGGAGAGCGACTACGCGGTCAGGCTCGACCCCGGCCTGGAGGAGGTCGGCGTGCTGCTGGAGCCGACCACCGTGGTCGCCAAGGCGTGGGAGCAGGTGGAGCGCGTGGGCGGCCGGGCGTGGTTCGAACCGCGGCGCGCCCTGGTGACGGGGGCCGGGCCGATCGGACTGCTGGCCGCGCTCCTCGGCGTACAGCGCGGACTGGAGGTACACGTCCTCGACCGGGTGACGTCCGGGCCGAAGCCGGACCTGGTGGCCGGGCTCGGGGCGACGTACCACAGCGAGGACATCGACCGGGTGACCTCCTCCGTACGTCCCGACGTGGTGATCGAGGCGACCGGGGCCGGGCACCTGGTCTTCGACGCGATGGCCGGGACGGCCACGTACGGCATCGTGTGCCTGACGGGCGTGTCGCCCCAGGGGCGGCAGTTGTCCGTCGACGCGGGCGCCATCAACCGGGAGCTGGTGCTGGAGAACGACGTGGTCGTGGGCTCCGTCAACGCCAACCTGCGCCATTACCGCCACGCCGCCGACGCACTCGCCAAGGCGGACCGGGGCTGGCTGGAGCGCACGATCACCCGGCGGGTGCCGCTGGAGCGGGCCGAGGAGGCGTTCGCCGCGCAGGACGACGACATCAAGGTCGTCATCGACCTGACGGGCTGAGCCCCTTCCCGCCCTGGGCGCCGGGCCGGGCCGTGGGCCGGGCGGTGGGCCGGTCGGCCGTCGGTCTCAGACCGGCAGTGCGGCGAGGGCCTGGGCCAGCAGGTGCTGTTCGTCGTGCGGCAGCCAGCGGCCGGCCTGGACCATGCGCAGCGCCGTGGCCAGCCGTGTCCGGTCCTCGGGGGTGCCGAGGTCGCCGAGGTGGGGCGGGAGGACCAGCGCCAGGGCCTTGAGGTCGCCGCGGGTACACCAGCGGGAGATGAGGTCCGGCAGGGGGCCGTCGGCGGCGGTGTCCGGGGGGCGCAGGCCGGCGGCGGCCGCGTAGCGGATCGCGTCGGCGTACGGACCGGGCGGCAGGTCGCCGAGGTGTGCGGCGGCGCGCTCGTAGTGCCGGCGGGCCCGGTCGGGGTGGTGGAGGTCCCGGTGGGCCTTGGCCATGTTCAGGTGGAGGGAGGCGTAGAAGCCCTTGACGCGGTCGTCTGCCACCCGGTCGGCGCGGTCGAGGCACTCCTGGTTCCAGTGCAGCGTCTCCTCGGGCGTCGGCTGATGGCGGGCCAGGTAGTGGGCGGCGACGCAGGCCTCGTAGTCGTCGGCGGCGCTCTGCCACGCGCGCCGGAACAGGGCGAGCGCGTCGCTCTCCCGGCCCTCGGCCTCGGCCCGCATGCCCTGGGCGCACAACTGGACGACGGGGTTCTCGGCGTTCACGCCGCCTCCTCTCTGACGGGCATCACAAGCGTGGTGAAGCTTCCCTGGTCGGCGGAGCGGACCACGACCGGCTCCGAGGGTGAGGTGACCTCCAGGAGCACGTCGGGGCCGACCCCGGCGTCGAGCGCCGCGAGCAGCACCTCGGGGTCGAAGGAGACGCGCGGCGGCTCCCCGGTGCGGATGGCGCGCTGGGGTACGGGTGCCGCGCCGGGGCGGGACAGCAGGAGGTGCTGGTCCTCGGTGGACAGCGTGACGGGGCCGCCTTCCCCGGTGGTGGCGAGTTCCGCGCGCAGGGCGGTCCGGTCCGCGATGATCCGGGTCCGGGGCGTCGGCAGCCCGTCCAGGACCAGGCGGTAGTCGGGGAAGGTCCCGCCGACGGGCGTCACGGCCCGGGTGTGGCCGTCGCCCGTGAGGCGTGCGCCGCCTCCGCCGTCGGCCTCGATCACGATCTCGGACCGGCGTACGGCCCAGGACGCCAGCTCCCTCATGTCGCGGGCGTCGATCAGGAGGTGCCGGGGCCCGCCCTCGATCGCGAGCGGCCGCAGCGTCCGGACGGCCAGCCGGTAGCGGTCCGTGGCCACCAGCCGTACCTCCTGGCCGTCGAGTTCGACGAGGACGCAGCCGAGGGCGGGGAACTCCTCGCGCAGGGCCGCGCCGGCGACGGCGGGCGCCACCTGCCGTACCGCGCTGGCCAGTTCCGCTCCCCCGATACGCGCCCGGGTCCGCGTGCCGGCGGCGCTGTCCCCCGGGCCGCCGAGAACCTCCCCGATCACCGACCGGGCCGCGTCGGCCGCCTCCCGCGCCTTCCGCGCATGCGCCTCGAGCACCGCGCGCGCCTCCTCCGGAGGGCCGTCGAGCACCAGCGAGGCGTCGGTGAGCGGTACCCCGGCCTCCCGCAGGCGCCGCATCAGCGACGCGCGGGGCTCCTGGCCGGGCGCGTAGTAGCGGTAACCCGTCACCTCGTCGACCCGGGCCGGGCGCAGTACGCCGCAGTCGTCGTAGAACCGCAGCGCGCTCGGTGCGAGTCCCACTCTGCGCGCGAAGGCGCCGATGCTCAGCAGGCCGTCGTTGTCGTCGGAACCGTCGTTGTCGTCCATGCCTGCGAGTGTGGGCGTTCAAGCGGCTTGAAGGTCAAACCCTATGCTGCTGCCCATGCCGATGCGCAGATGCACGCACCACGCACATGGTTCCGCGCCCGTACGCCTCTCCGGCCGCGCGGCGGACCGGCCGTGACCGCGGCACCCACCGCCGTACGCCGCCGGATACTGGCCGACCTGACCCCCCTGCGGTCCTCGGCGCACTTCCGGCGTCTGTGGTTCGGCAACACCGTCTCCTGGGTCGGTCAGGGCATGACGACCCTGGCGATCTCCCTCCAGGTGTACGACATCACCGGCTCCACCTTCTCGGTCGGCCTGGTCGGCCTGTTCTCCCTCGTACCGCTGCTGTTCTTCGGCCTGTACGGCGGCGCCGCCGCCGACACGATGGACCGGCGCAAGCTCGGACTCGGCAGCGCCACCGGCTCGGCCGTGCTGTCCGCGGCACTCACCGCAGCCACGCTCGCCGGGTTCCACCACGTCTGGTTCCTGTACGGGATCGTCGCGCTGCAAGCGGTCTGCCAGGCGCTGAACGGGCCCGCCCGCAGCTCCATGATCCCGAGGCTGCTGCCGCCCGAGCAGCTGCCGGCCGCCAACGCGCTCAGCTCGATGACGATGACGTCCGGCACACTGGTCGGGCCCATGCTGGGCGGCTTCATCGTCGGCCTGTGGGGGTACGAGGCCGCTTACCTGGTGGACACCGTCACCTTCGGCGCCGCCCTGTACGCGATGTGGCGACTGCCCGCCATGCTCCCGGACCGGAAGGGCGGCGAGGACGGCGCCCGACGGGCCTCCGTCCTCGACGGGCTCCGCTTCCTCGGTACCCGGCCCAACCTGCGGATGACGTTCTTCTCGGACCTCTGCGCGATGATCCTCGCCCACCCCCGGGCCCTGCTGCCGGCCGTCGCCGTCCTCTGGTACGGCGGTGACGCGCGCACCACCGGGCTGCTCGTGGCCGCGCCCGCGTTCGGGGCGCTTCTCGGCGGGGTGTTCTCGGGGTGGCAGGGCCGGATCCGGCGGCACGGGCTCGCGGTGCTCCTCGCGGTGGCCTCGTGGGGGACGGCCGTCGCGGTCTTCGGGCTGACGCGCGAGCTGTGGCTGGGCGTGCTCTTCCTCGCGCTCGCCGGGTTCTCGGACACGGTCAGCATGGTCTTCCGCAACACCATGCTCCAGGCGGCGGTGCCCGACGACATGCGCGGGCGTCTGCAGGGCGTGTTCCTCGTCGTCGTCGCGGGCGGCCCGCGGCTCGGTGACTTCGTCGCGGGGTCGGTGGCCGACCTGACCACACCCGCGCTCGCCGTGACGGGCGGCGGCGTCGCCTGCGTGGTGGCGGTGGGGCTGCTGGCGCTGCGCTGGCGCGGGTTCGCGCGGTACGACGCGCGCGATCCGGCGCCGTGAGACCGGCCGCGGCACCACCAGCACATCCGTACGAGGGCGGGTCGGTCGTGACGCCGGGCGGGGTTTCGCGGTTGAACAGGGCATGAAGAAGCGCAGCATGCTCGCCGTCGCGTCCCTCGCCGTCGGAGCGGCGGTCGCCGCCCTCAGCCCCGCTCCCTCCGCCCAAGCCGCGCCCGGCGGCGGCGGGTTGAGTACCCCGGACCTCCTCGGCCCGCTGGAGTCGGCCACCACGAGCCTCGACGGCGAGGCGGCGCCGGGAGAGGCCGAGGGCGACGCGCCGGACGCGTAGGTTCACGCGCCGTACACCTCCTTCACGGGCGGAAGACGAGCCGGCGACGCGGGGGCCGACCATGCTCCCGGCCGAAGGTGTCATGTCCCCGGCATGAAGGAGTCCATGCGTGATCAGGGTCCGTCGTACCCACCCGGCCGTCCTCGCATCGGTCGCCACGCTCGCGGCGCTGGCGTCGCTGGCCGCCACCGCCGCGCCCGCGCAGGCGGGCGGTGGCGGCGCCGAGGCGCTGCCGTCCGTCACCCCCAGGGCGGAGACGCCCACCCTGTACGACGACGAAGCGGGCGGCAACGCCGACGCGGACGACCCCGCCATCTGGCGCAACGCCGCCGATCCCGGCCGCAGCCTGGTCATCGGCACCGCCAAGGAGGGCGGCCTGCGGGTCTACGACCTCGACGCCCGCCCCGTGCAGTCCCTCGCGACACCGCCCGGCGGCCGGTTCAACAACGTCGACCTCGTCCACGGCCTGCGGCTGCCCACCGGGCGCGCCGACGTCGCCGTCACCACCGACCGCGGCAACGACCGGCTGCGCGTCTACCGCATCCGGCCCGGTGCGCCCGGCGGTCCGCTCGTCGACGTCACCGACCCCGCCGCGCCGCCCGTCTTCTCCGCCGACGAGAGCGAGATCGAGGAGCAGCGGACCGCGTACGGCCTGGCCACCTGGACCGACCGCGCGACCGGCCGCTCGTACGCCCTCGTCAGCCGCCGCGAGCGCACGAGCATCGCGCTCCTGGAGCTGACGGCCGGCGCCGACGGCACGGTGGGCTACCGCAAGGTCCGGACCGTGGACCTGCCCTCCGCCTTCCGGCTCCCCGACGGGTCGACCTGGTCCCCGTGCGCCGAGCCGGGCGAACTGCCTCAGGTCGAGGGCATGGTGGTCGACCCGGCCAACGGCGTGCTGTACGCCGGTCAGGAGGACGTCGGCATCTGGCGCCTGAGCGCCGACCTCACCACGGCGCCGCGGCTGATCGACCGCGTACGCGAGTACGGCGTGCCGGCGGTATACGACGAGCCGAGCGACGAGTGCGTGGCGGGGGCCGATCCCGGGTTCGGCGGCTCGCGGCTGTCGGCCGATGTCGAGGGACTGACCCTGCTCACCGAGCCGGACGGCGACGGCTACCTCCTCGCCTCCAGCCAGGGCGACGACACCTTCGCCCTCTACGACCGTGAGGTGGCGGACGCCAACGAGTACGAAGGCGGCTTCCGCGTCACGGCCGCGTCCTCCGTCCTGGACGGGTCGGAGGAGTGCGACGGCGCCGCCGTGCTCAACGCCCCGCTGGGCACGCGGTACCCGCGCGGGCTCCTCGTCGTCCAGGACGGGCACGACACCCCGGGCGACGGCGACCGCGCGGCCACCGGCTTCACGTTCGTGGACCTCGGTGACGTGCTGGACGCCGTGGAGGACTGACCGGCCCGGCCCGTCCCCTTGCCCGCTCTCAGGCGGCCTGGGGACGGGTCAGCTGCGCCTGGCCGAACAGCAGGGCGTAACCGTCGGGGAGCCGTGTCAGCAGGCGGTCGAGGAGTTCCGGGCCGACGAGGCGGGCGACGGCGCGGAGCACCGAGCCGGTGTCCCAGCGGGCGGCGCCCAGGCCGGCGCCGGTGCGGGCGGCGATCTGCTGGACGAAACCGAATCCGGACACGGCCGTGGTCGCGGGGATCTGTGAGGCGAACTCGCGCGCCGCTTCGGCGGGGAGCCGCTGCGCGAGCTCCACTCTCTCGTCTCCGGTCACCTGGCGGCCGAGCTCCGCCAGCACGCTGCGCGTGATGGCGTCCGCCTGCGCCCGTGTGGCGTACAGGCCGTTGCGCTTCACGAGGTCGACCAACTCGTCGTACGACAGGGGCGCGTTGGACCGCGGGGCCGGGACCGTGGTGAGCATGGCTGTGCGAGTCGCCTTTCTCGTCTTCCTCACTGCGTGGGATGCCCTACGGCTTTCTATATAGCTCGCCCACCAGAAAGTTGACAACCCTCGACTCACCGTCGACGTGCAGGCCCCGCATCAGGCCGCGTTCAGCCGGCTTCCCCGTCGGCCTTCAGCTGACGCATCCGCAGATCGAGTTCGCTGCGGTAGAAGTCGATGAAACCGTCCGGGTCGGGGCCCGCGTTCTGCATGACCAGGCGGTCGAAGCCCGCGTCGACGAAACCCTGCGCCACCTCCACGTAGCGCTCGGGGTCGCTTCCGCAGGCGAACTGGCCGAGGATGTCCTCCTCGCGCACGGTCGTCGTGGCGGCGTCGAAGTTGACGGGGTTGGGCAGCTCGCTCATCACCTTCCACCCCGTCACCGCCCACCGGGAGGTCTCCAGCGCGGCGCGGGCCGCGGTGTGCTCGTCGGGGGCCCACGCCATCGGGACCTCCGCGTACCGCGGGCCGCTGCCGCCCGCCTCACGGTACTGGCGGACGATGTCGGCCTTGGGTTCGGTGGCGAAGAGGCCGTCCCCGAGTTCGGCGGCGATCCGGGTGGAGGCCGCGCCGCTCGCGGCGACGGCGATGAGGGGCGGCTCGGCGGGCAGGTCGAAGACGCGGGCGTCGGCGAGGCGCAGGTGCTTGCCCTCGTACGAGCGGTAGCCGCCGCGCCACAGCAGGCGGATGATCTCCAGGGCCTCGCGGAGCAGCTCGTGGCGGGTGCTGACGGCGTCGGGGAAGCCGGTGCCGACGACGTGCTCGTTGAGCCGCTCACCGGAGCCGACGCCGAGGACGAAGCGGCCCTCCGACAGGACCGCGAGGGTCGCGGCCGCCTGCGCGATGATCGCGGGGTGGTAGCGCACGGTCGGGCAGGTGACACCGGTCGCCAGCCCGATCCGGCTGGTCCGGGCCGCGATGGCGCCCAGCACCGTCCAGGCGAACGGCGAGTGCCCCTGGTTGTCCAGCCAGGGATGGAAGTGGTCGCTGATCTCGACGAAGTCGAACCCCGCCTCCTCCGCCAGGACCGCCTGCCTGACCAGTTCACCGGGTCCGAAGGACTCTGCCGCGAGCTTGTAACCGATCTCCATGGGGCTGAGGGGTACCCCGCCGGGCACGGCCGTAACAGGACGGGGAGCCCGAACGGGTGAGGGCGGGGCGGAGCGCGGTCGGGGCGGGGGTGAGGGCGGTCCGCACCGTTGTGCAGCCCGCCGGGACCTCCGTACGCCGAGGGTCGGCCCGCCGGCCGTCAGCCCGTCGCGCGTCAGCCCGTCGGCGCGGGCGGGAAGGGCATGCGGGGCGTGTACGCCTGGCGCCCGCCCAGCCCGCTGAAGTCCATCGCGCGGCCCACCTGCGTGAGGGTCTCCTCGGCGACGCGGCGGACGTCGGTGGGGACGTCTCCTCTTTCCGCTATCAGCCTGTCGTAGATCGGGGCATCGCCCAGTACAGCGGAGTCCATGTCGAAATACCTTTCCGGTAAAGCGTGTTGGTCGCTCGTCGCTCGCCCCGCCTCTGGGGTAAGCCGGGCACGAGTGTACGGGCCCATGATCCGCCGTGTGGGGCGTGCGGCCGCCTCGGGGGCCTCTTCCCGATCAGGCCGCCACGGGAAGCGCCACCTCCCAGGTGTCGACGGCGTACTCCCTCCGCATCCCGTGCGCCTCGTAGAGCCGCAGGGCGCCCGTCGTGTTGAGCGTGTCCACGCCCAGGCCCAGCGTCCGGCGGCCCAGGGCCGCGTACGCGCCGAAGGCGTGCCGCAGGAGGTGGCCGCCGAGGCCCCGGCCGCGTGCGTCCTCGCGGACGCCGAGGTTGCTCACCCAGGCCATGGACTCGCGGTCGTTGCGGCTGACGAGGACGGCGGTGTCGCCGGCGCCCTCCAGGGCGGCGATCCAGACGAGTGACCAGTCGCACTGCGCGGCGTCCATGTCGTGGCGCCACTGCTCGTACGTACGGCTCCGGTGGTCGAAGTGCCCGGCGAACGTCTCCTCGACGAGGGCGTGGGCGCGGCGGCGGTCAGCCTCGTCGGTGCAGTCGCGCAGCGACACCCCGGCGGGCGGCTCGGGCACCGGGTCGCCCTGCGGCGAGATGGCCCGGCTCATGACGTGGTAGCGCCGCACCCGCCGCCAGCCCCGGGCGTCGAGGAGGGCGGTGTCGGTGGTGGGCTCGTGGTTGAGGTGGAGGTGGACGACCGCCCGGTGCGCTCCGCTGCGGGCCGCCCGCGTGCGGGCCCGCCCCTCGGCCAGCTCCAGCAGCCGTTCGCCGGCGGCCTGGTGCGCGGGCAGGACGTAGTGGTCGATGTCCACGCGCTCGGCCCTCGTGGCGGGCAGCACGAGCGCGTAGGCGACGAGCCGGCCGCCCTCGAAGGCGAGCCACGAGTCCTCGGCGAGGTCGACGTCGGGGTGCGCGAGGTCGGCCTCGACGCTGTGCAGCTCGGTGTCGGGCGCGCCCGTCTCGATCGTGTCGACGGCGTTGAGCAGCTCGCATATCAGCGGCGCGTCGTCCGTCCGGGCGGCCCGGACGGTCCATGGGGGTGCTGGGTGCATCGGATCACTGTCGGCGCCCGGCGTCACGGCGCGCAAACCGTTTTACGGGTGCCGGAAGGGGCCGCCGGGAGAACACTGGCTCCATGAACGACGTTCTGCGTGACTTCCTGTCGACCCTCACCTCCGCCAGCCGGGCGCGCGTCCAGCGGGAACCGGAGGAGCGGCAGCAGCAGCTCGCCGAGCGGTGGCGGGAGCGCCTCTCCGGGGGCGGCCGGTCGCCCGAGCGGCCGGGGGACGGCTTCCTCGTCCCCGACATGTCCGAGGCCGAGCGGGAGGCCGAGTACGTGGCCGCCACCCTGGAGCCCCTGGAGAGCGGGGGGACCGGCGACGGCACCGGGGAAGACCCGGACCCGTCCCGGGAGGGTTGAACCACCGTCCGAGCGGTTACTCGCGGATCCATGGCACGGATGACGAAACGGCAGCACAGGAACGAGCCGGAGCCTCCCGTCACCGGCCCCGGCCAGGGCGGCGGCGGCCACCGCGACACGCACCGCGACGACCGCCCCGGGCCCGACCCCGAGGTCGAGGACAGGGCACCCGACCAGCCCACCGACATGCCCAAACGGTCCTGGGGGGCCGTGCTGCGGCGGACGCTCGCGGAGTTCAAGGACGACGAGCTCGCCGACCGGGCCGCGGCCCTGACGTACTACGGGGTGCTCTCGCTCTTCCCGGCCCTGCTGGTCCTCGTCTCCCTGCTGGGCCTCGCGGGCGACTCGGTCACCCGGTCGGTGCTGGACAACCTCCAGAAGTTCGCGCCCGGCGCGGCGCGGGACGTCATCACCAACGCGGTGCAGCAGCTGCAGGGCTCGGCGGGGGTCGGCTCGGTCATGGCCGTGGTCGGTCTGCTGGCCGCGGTGTGGTCGGCCTCCGGTTACATCGCGGCGTTCATCCGCGCCTCCAACGCGGTGTACGACATGCCCGAGGGCCGCCCGGTGTGGAAGGTGATGCCGCTGCGGCTGGCGCTCACCGTCACGCTGATGGTCCTGGCGCTGGTCAGCGCGCTGATCGTGGTCTTCACGGGCACGCTCGCCCGGCAGGCGGGTACGGCGCTGGGTCTCGGTGACACCGCGATGACCGTCTGGTCCATCGCGAAGTGGCCGGTCCTGGTCCTCCTTGTCACCATCATGATCGCGATCCTGTACTGGGCCGCGCCCAACGCCCGGGGCCGCGGCTTCCGCTGGATCACCCCGGGAAGCCTGGTCGCGCTGCTCATCTGGATGGTGGCCTCCGGCGGCTTCGCCCTGTACGTGGCGAACTTCGGCTCGTACAACAAGACCTACGGCACCCTCGCCGGCGTGATCATCTTCCTGGTCTGGCTGTGGATCACGAACCTGGCGGTCCTGCTGGGCCTGGAGTTCGACGCGGAGCTGGCCCGGCAGCGCGCCATCGACGGCGGCCATCCGGAGGACGAGGAGCCGTACGTGGAGCCGCGCGACACCAGCAAGTGGACCGACGAGGACCGCCGCCGCATGGAGTGACCCCGCCCGGACGAGACGGGCGGGGTCTCTGGGCACATGGTGCCGATCCGGGGGTACCCGGGCGCTGCGGGCCCGTACGGCGGGCCCGAGGCACCGCCCCGGAAAGGGAGGCTTCCGTCATGACCAGCGCACCCCGTATGACCTCCACGCCCCGCAGTCCCGTGCAGCAGGCAGCGCTCCTGGTGGGGGTGGTCTTCCTCCTGGTGGCGGTACTGGGCTTCATCCCGGGCATCACCACCGACTACGGCTCGATGGAGTTCGCGGAGCACCACTCCGAGGCCAAGCTGCTGGGCGTCTTCCAGGTGTCGATCCTGCACAACCTCGTGCACCTGCTGTTCGGCATCGCGGGCCTCGTCATGGCGCGGTCCGTGTCCGGCGCCCGGTCGTTCCTCATCGGCGGCGGGGTCGTCTACCTGGCGCTGTGGCTGTACGGGCTGTTCATCGACCACGACAGCGGCGCCAACTTCGTCCCCGTCAACACGGCCGACAACTGGCTGCACTTCGCCCTGGGAGCCCTGATGGTCCTCCTGGGCGTGGTACTGACCCGGCGTCGCCGCGCCTAGGGCCTGATCCGAAGGACACGCCCTAGCGGGCGGTAAGCAGAACCCACACCTGACCGGGCGCGAAGTTCAGCCGCTGCCCGGCGGGCGTGGTGAAGGTGGTGCCGCTCTCGGCCGCGGGCCGGCTCCACCGGGCGTCGTGGGCGCGGCCGTCGCGTAGGACGAGCGCGCTGCCGGAGCCGACGGTCTCGGTGTACGGCGAGACGCTGCCGGACCGGTCGCGGAACTTCGAGGGGCGTACCTCCACGTCCTGCACCACGACGGTGGGGGCGCCCATCCGGCCGCCGTCCGTGGTCCGGGCGGGCGTCCCGTCCATCGCCACCTGCCAGCGCTTGCCGCTCTCCGACCAGGTGAAGGTGTAGCGCGCCGCCGGGTAGCGGACCGTGTGCTCGTTGACCTGTCGGCCGCCCGCCGGGGCGGCGCCGAAGCGGAACCCGATGTCGCGCGCCTTGTCGGCCTGCGGCGCGGCGGCCAGGGCCCGGTCGGGGCGCAGGTAGAGGTTGTACGGCGCCGGGCGGTCGCCGCCACGGGAGTAGGCGCCCGGCGCGTCCGACGGGGTGAGCGGGAAGAGGGGCGCGGCGTCGATGAGGGGCCGGAGCTTCGACTGCGCGCCGGAGTACGCCAGCGCGGGGCGGCCGAACTGCCGCAGCAGCTCCAGGTCCGACTCGCGCGCGCTGCGCACCGGCCCGACCGTCGGGGGCTGCCTGGAGGAGAAGACGGCGAGGATGCGGCTCTGCCCGGCCTCGACCTGTTCGACGTAGACGATGTCCGCGGCGCCGAGTCCGGTGTGCGGGCGCGCCGGGGGCACATTGTCGATCTTGACGGCGAGCACCGGCGTACCGGAGCGGGCCGGGAGCCCGGTGAAGGGTGAGACGCCGGCCGGGGCGGAAGCGGGCGGCGTGGACGGCTTCGGGGATTCCCGCCGGGGCTCGGAGGAGGAGCAGCCGTAGAGTCCGGCGGCCACGGCGGCGCACACCGCCACGGCCATCCCTGCCGCTGCTGGTCCCGGTTTCCGCTTCGTACCCATCGGCCCAGCTCCCTGCCCACCCTCAGTGCACCACGAAAAGGGCCGCTGGGACAGAGGCGGCGGGAGTATCCGCGCAAGCGTCCATTCGGGGCCTCCTCCGCGACCGGCCGTAGCGGCGGGCGCCGTCGGGGTATGCGACTTCCATGCCCGAGAAGTCTTCCGGTGCCGAGGGCCGGCGGTGGTGGGCCGGCCGGCTGGACCGGCTCGGCCGGCTGTACGGCGCCTTCCACGGCTCGGCCGCCGGGCGCGGATGGCGGCGGGGCAACGAGCTGGAGCTGATGCACCGGTCCATGGGGTTCGCGGCGCTCGGGCTGCTGACCCTGGTGCCGCTGCTCATCGTGGTCGCGGCGGCCGATCCGGCGAACGGGCAGGGCTTCGCCGACTGGGTCTCGGACGGCCTCGGCGTGTCGACCCCGGCGGACATGGAGGTGCGGCGGCTGTTCGCGACGCCGGGGAGGGCGCTGGA
The DNA here is from genome assembly GCF_055571835.1 of Streptomyces sp. NPDC030862. Lineage (NCBI taxonomy): Bacteria > Bacillati > Actinomycetota > Actinomycetes > Kitasatosporales > Streptomycetaceae > Streptomyces > Streptomyces sp. NPDC030862. The sequence continues at coordinate 104,406 of NZ_JBVIEN010000014.1, forward strand.
GTCGACGACCGGCTTCGGTATCGCGGCGCTGGCCGTCTTCGGGGTGACCTTCGGCGGTGTCGTGCAGACCGGGTACGAGAAGGTGTGGGAGCTGCCCGCCGCGCGCTGGCACACCATGTGGCGGCACGGCGTGTGGCTCGCCGTCCTCATCGGCTACCTGCTGCTCTCCGCGCACGTGGCGACGCGGCCGACCGACGCGGGCGACCTGACGTGGCGCGCCACGGTGGCCGTGGTCAGCGGGGTGCTGTTCTTCTGGTGGTCGCAGCGGCTGCTGCTGGGCGGGCGGCTGCCCTGGCGGGCGCTGCTGCCGGGTGCGGTGGCGACCGTGATCGGACTGGCGGGGCTGCGGGGCTTCTCGCGGCTGGTGTTCTCCCCGCTGATCGCCTCGAACACGGTGGCGTACGGCCCCGTCGGCACCATGCTGGTCGTCCAGTCCTGGCTCGTGGGGGTCGGCTTCGTGGTCTTCGGCGGTTCGCTGGTGGGGCGCCTGCTGTACGAGGAGCGCTGGCACCTGGAGCGGACCGCGCGACGGTGGCGGGACCGCCTCCGGGCGCGGCGGAGGCCGTAGCCCGCCGCCGCGGGCCCGGGGTGTCGCTCAGCCGGCGGTCAGATCAGCCCGGTGCTGGAGAGGTAGTACGCGACCAGGGCCGCCACACAGGCCAGGACCACCCAGGAGCGCAGGCTCGTGTGCCGCTGCCGCCGCTGCGCGCGTCGCCGCATGCGTGCCTCCCGGCGCTCGTGCGCACGCTCCCGCCTGCCCGGCTTGCGGTCGCGGCCGGGGCCGAAGCGGGCGGTCCGGGGGGCGGCGTCGGCGGCGGTGTCGGCGAGCAGGCGGCGGCAGGCCGCGGCGAGCTCCGCCGTGGAGGCGGAGAGCGGCATGACCACTTCGGAGCGCGCCGGGGCGGTGGTGCCGCCGTCCAGGAGGCGGCCGGCCCGCAGCAGCACCTCGTCGCGGCCGCCGGCCGGGGCGAGGCTGATCCAGCGCTCGACGTGCTCGCCGCGGATGACCACTCCCCCGGCGCGGTCCCGGTAGACGGTGTGCTCGCGCCACAGCACCGCGGCCAACTCCCCGGCTCTCTCCCTCAGCTGCGTGCTCATACCCCACCCCTTCACCGAACGTCTGATCGAACCACCGCACTTTAGCGTCAGGTACACACCAAGTGACTCTCGGGGCCAGCGGCGGAATCGGACGCGTGGAGCGCGGGTGGGCGGGCAGGCAAACAGCCGGGCGAAACAGGACCGCCCTTGTAAACAGTGCAAGGATGGACATCCGGGCAGAGCGGCATGGTGACACAGGGCGGTTTGCACATGAATACGAAACCGACAGCGACCAAGGGCGTGACCTCCAGTGAGGCCGTGTACGGCGCCCCGTGCTGGGTCAGCCTGATGACCCACGACCTGAGCGCCGCGCAGAAGTTCTACAGCGCCGTGCTCGGGTGGACGTACCGCCCCGCACGGCTCGGCGAGGAGTTCAGCGTCGCGCTCGCCAACGGCAAACCGGTGGCCGGAATGGGTGCCCTGGCCAGCGCTCTGCAGATGGCCGTCGCCTGGACCCCGTACTTCGCCGTCCAGAACGCCGACGAGACGGCGTCCCGCATCAGGGAGCGCAGCGCCACCGTCGCCGTCGGGCCGGTGTCCTTCGCGATGGGGCGCGGCGCCCTCGCGGCCGACCGGGACGGTGCGGTGTTCGGCATCTGGGAGGGCCGGCTCCTGTCGGGCTGGGAGAACTGGCGGGACGCGGCCCCCGCCTGGGTGAAGCTGCAGACCCGCGACGCCTTCGAGGCGGCGATCTTCTACGGGGAGATCCTCGACTGGGCGAGCGGGCGCCCCGGCTGCTGCGACGTCGAGTACGAGCAGGACGAGGTCGTGCTGCGCAGCGGCGGCCGCGTCGTCGCCCGGCTCAGCTCCGGGGCGCTGGAGGCCGCGCCGGACCCGTCGATCCGCCCGCGCTGGCAGGTCTACTTCCCCGTGCCGGACGTCGACGCCTGCGTACGGGCGACACAGGAGCACGGCGGCTCCGTCATCCACCACGAGCCCGGCGTGGAGGCCACCCTGCGCGACCCGGACGGGGGCCTGTTCGTCGTCACCACCCAGACGCTGGCGGAGTGAGCCGGGCCGCCCGCGGGCGCCCTTCTACGCGCCCGCGGGCATCCTGCGGAGCTGCTCCAGCAGCAGGCCGCGTTCCGCCTCCTCCCGGGCGAGGACGGCCGCCAGGACCTCGTCGTCACGGCGGCGGGTGATGGCCTCCCGTACGAGTCCGGCGAGGACGTCCGGCGGAATGGCCTCCGCCTGGGTGGGAGCGGCTCCGGCGCGCAGAGGGGCGGGCGGCAGGCGCAGCTCGGCGATCTGCGCCTCGGTGACGGCCAGGCGTTCGAACTCCACGCGTACGTCGGGGGCGTCGAGCTCGGCGAAGGCCTTGACGTCCTCCGCGAGGGCGGTGAAGAGGTGCTGCCGCCCGGGGTCCCAGTCGCCGACCACCAGGACGCACACGGCGCCGTGCCCGCCGGTCGCCGCCCGGCGTGCCGCGGCGCGCCTGCCGGACAGGGAGGTGAGCGCCCCGCCCGCGTACACGGGCACGCCCCACGGGTCGGTGACGGCCGCCAGCTGCGGCGCCAGGCCCGTCGGCTCGCACCACACTTCGAGGCGGGCCTCCTGACCGGCCTGCCGGTCGAGCCGGTAGGCGCGGGCGGCGTCGGTGACGGCGCGCCGGAAGCCGGCGGGACCGTCGAACGTCCGCGGTTCGGCGGCGGGGTCGGCGTCGTCGCGGATCGCGAGCCAGGAGATGCGGCCGGCGCGGCGGGCCATGCCGAGCATGTCGGCCAGTCTTCTGTACGTGCGCTCCTGCTTGGCGAGCGCGCCGTCGGCGACCGTCGCGTACCAGATCTGCCGCATGGTCAGCGGCAGTTGTGCGGCGTAGCGGCCGAGGATCATCTCCACCTCGGCGAGCAACTGCTCCGTCGCCGGGCGCGGTTGCCAGCCGGGCTGGTAGCCGCGAGGGCGTCTGTCCGGCACGGTGGCCCCTTTCGACCCGACACCTGTCTCCTTAGGGCTTGCCCACGGAGGCAGGCGCCGTCACCCGTGCGGAGGGTGCGGATCGGGTCACATCCGGCGACGCGGCGCACCGGGCCGGCTGCGCGGGGGCGCGTACGTCAGCCGACCTTGCGGCCCGCGAGCGGCGCGGTGTCCTGGCCGGCGCCGCTCCGCATGCCGCGCAGCAGCTCCTCCAGCGCGTCGAGCGCGGTGCGCTGCGGGTGCCAGCCGAGCTCGACCCGGGCCCGGGTGCAGTCCATCAGCGGCAGGCGCAGCACCGCGTCGAAGAGCTGCGGCGAGGCGGGCACCAGCCGCAGGTTCCAGGCGGCGGCCAGCGCGGCGCGGACGGCCGGGCGGGGCACCCGGACGAGCCGGGCGCCGAGCAGGTCGGCGAGCTCCTCGGCGCCGACGGGGGGCTCGGCGGCGATGTTGAAGGCGCCGCCGACCTCGTGGCTGAGCGCGAGGCGGTACGCCTGTGCCGCGTCGTCGGTGTGCAGGGCCTGGAACCGCAGGCCGGGGATGTCCGGCACGAAGGGGACCGCCCCCGGGCGGGCCAGTGTCCCCGGCAGGAAGCGCCCGGCGAAGATCCGGCGCTGCTCGCTCGCCGACTCCTCCTTGAACAGGAACGCCGGGCGCATCCGCACCACCCTGACGCCGGGGTTGCGGACCTCGAAGGAGTCCAGCACCCGCTCCAGGTACGCCTTCTCACGGCAGTACGCGGCCTCCGGCCAGCCGTGTGTCGGCCACGACTCGCCGACGGCCCGGTCCTTCGGGCCCGGAGAGTAGGCGCCGACGGAGGAGGCGTGGACCAGGACGGGCACGCCGGCGGAGGCGACGTCCCGGAAGACCTGGAGACTGCCGAGGACGTTGGTGCGCCAGGTCCGGACGGGATCGTGGGTCGGCTGGAACGCCCAGGCCAGGTGGATCACGGCGTCGGCGCCCTCGAAGTGCCTGACGAGGTCGGTGTCCTCGGCCAGGTCCACGGCGGCCCAGTCGGTCTTCGGCGGCGACCAGCCGGGCAGCCTGCGCGCCAGGCCCAGTACGGATGCGATCTGCGGGTCGTCGGCCAGCGCCGCCACCACGCTGGTGCCGACGTTGCCGGTGGCTCCGGTGACGACGACCCTCTTGCCGGCTTCCATGCTCACGGTCCTGCCCTCCGACGGATCGTACAGATGTACGGATGTACGGATCGACGTTCCCCGGCACCGCGCCGGGACGCTCCGGGTACCCGCTGGGCGGCCGTCCACGTGCCCGGGGGTGCACCGAGGGCACCATCGTCAACCTCGTGATCATGGCGCTCACCCGTCCGAGCAGGGTGGAAAACGCCGTCCGCGAGCGGGTCGAGGGCGGCCTGCCGCAGGTCGGGGACGTGACGGAAACCCACGCGGTTCCGTCGGCCGCGGACGCCGGTGCGCGGGGGCGCGACCCCTGCCGTAACAGGGCGGAAGGACTCCGATACGGCGCGTTCAGGCCGGAGTTGGCCGGTAATAGCCGAGCCTTTGGCATATGCCAGAAGCACCACCATATCGAGTGTTGCCAAACCCCTTACAGGCCATCGCGCCCTGTGCAACAGTCGTAACCGGTCCTTATATTTCAGACCCTGGCCACACCGCGCCCGTATCGGAGTACGACATGCCGTCCCATCTGTTCGCGGACCGTGCCGCCGGGCAGCCGCCCGAGCGCGGCACGGTGGACGCGCTGATCTCGCAGACCCGCCGACTGCGGGGAGACGTCGACGCCGTACGCCGGGACGCCGTCGCGGACGAGGACGATCCGCAGGGCCGCTGGCAGCGCGCACTGTGCGACCTCGCCGTCCACCAACTCGACGACCTGGGCGCGCAGTTGGGCCAGCTGAAGGAAGGGCTGGGCGAGGACCGCGCCCTCGGCTCCCGGTCCGCCGGCGCCGGGTCCGCCACGGAGTCCCTCGACGAAGGCACCGAGGACGGAGAATCCGCCGAGGAGGCCCTCGCGGACGCGCCGCCGCGCACCGGCGCGCTGCTCAGCCGGGTCGGCAGCGCCCAGTGGAACCTCCTCACCGACGAAGTGACCTGGTCCGACGAGCTGTTCCAGATCTTCGGCCGCTCGCCCGAGGCGGGCCCGATGTCGTTGGACGAGCTGCCGTCCATGGTGTTCGCCGAGGACCAGGCGGCGCTGACCGCGATGGTGACGGGCTGCCTGATCGACGGCAAGCCGATCGACGGCGAGTTCCGGATCGTCCGCGCCGACGGCCGGGTGCGCACCCTCCACATGATGGGCGAGCCGGTCCTCGACGCGGACGGCTGCACGGCGTCGATGTGGGCCGTTTTACGGGACGTCAGCGAACTGCGCCGCAGTGAGCGGGTGGTCCGCGAATCACGCGAGTCGCTCCGCCGCCGCCAGGACATCGAACAGACCGAGCACCGGGTGGCGGTGGAGCTCCAGGAGGCGGTCCTGCCGCCGTGGCGCGGCCCGCTGCGCCTCCCCCACGGCGGGCCCGCGGCCCTCGACCTGGCCGGGCACTACCTGCCGTCCGGGTCCAGTGCGCTGATCGGCGGCGACTGGTACGACGCGCTGGAGCTGCCGGACGGGGACACGCTGCTGTCCGTCGGCGACCTCACCGGGCACGGCGTGTCGGCGACGTCCTCGATGGCGATGCTGCTGGGCGCGCTGCGCGGCATGGCGGTGGCCGGGATCCGGCCCGGGCCGCTGATGGGCCACCTCAACCAGCTGCTGGACGCGTCGGCGCACACGGCGCTGGGCAGCGCCGTGTGCTGCCGCTACAGCCCGGCGACCGGGACGCTGACCTGGGCGCAGGCGGGACACCCCGCCCCGCTGCTGTTCCGCGGTGGGACGGGGCGTGCGCTGACGCGCCCGGACGGCGTGCTCCTCGGGGCCACGCCGCAGACGGCGTACGAGCAGACCGAGGTGCGGCTGCTCCCCGGCGACCTGCTGGTCCTGCACACGGACGGGCTCACGCGCGGCACGGGTGCGGACCCCTTCGGTACGGAGGGGACGGACCGGCTGCTGCGGCTGGCACCGCTGTTCGCCCGGGCGCGCGATGCGCAGGAGTGCGTGCGGATGGTGGTGGACGAGTTCGGCGCCTGCCCGCGTGAGGACGACGCGTGTGTCATGGTCGCCAGGGTCGGCGACCCGTCATAGGGCGTCGGAGGACGCCGCAGGGCGACGGACGACGCCGGTACGGGGCTGTCGGAAGAGTCGGTTACGGAACTGAACGGAAACGGGCCGGGACGGGCGGGACGGACTTCGCGGACCAGGCCGTAGGGCGTCGGCTGTCCGCCGACGGACGCGGCCGGCGGATGCGCTAGATGTCGGTGTTCCGCTGCTTCTGCGTGGTCTTGGGCATCGCCACCTCGATCTCCTCGCGCAGGTCCTCGATCTTCGAGTAGTCCGCGTACTTCCCGGTGAGCCGGTACATCTCCCGGAGCCGGTCCCACGTGCGCTGCGAGGAGGTCTCCCCCATCGACATCAGGGCGAGGCGCGCGTAGCGGTCGGCCTGTTCGGGGTCGTCGGCGATGAAGCACGCCGACGCCATGGACAGGTAGTCGAAGATCTTCGAGCGCTGCCGTCCGTCGACGCGCAGGGCGAGCGCCTTCTGCGCGAAGTGCTGGGCCTGCTTCGCGGCCCCCGGTTCGTGCTCGGCGAGGGTGCGGTAGGCGAGGGCCTGCATCCCGTACAGGTCCTCCTTCTTGAAGGTCTGCATCCAGCTCGGCGGCGGCACGTCGCTGCGGTCGGAGACGAAGAGCTCCTCCGCCTCGCCGAGGGTGCGGCGCATCGCCTGGCCGTGGCCCATCGCCGCCTGCGCCCACGCCTCGATGGTGTGCAGCATGGCGTGCGTGCGGGGCAGCATCTCGGGGCCCGAGCCGGCGCGGGCGAGCTTCATCAGGTCCAGGGCCTCGTCGGGACGGCCGAGGTGGACCATCTGGCGGGCGGCGCGGGAGAGCGCCTCGCCGGCGCGCGGCAGGTCGCCGCCCTCGCGGGCGGCGTGCGCGGCGATGACGAAGTACTTCTGCGCGGTGGGTTCGAGGCCCACGTCGTGGGACATCCAGCCGGCCAGGACGGCGAGGTTGGCGGCGACGGCCCACAGCCGCCGCTGGATGTGCGGGGGGTGGTGGTAGGCGAGCATGCCGCCCACCTCGTTGAGCTGGCCGACGACCGCCTTGCGCTGGAGCCCGCCGCCACGGGCGGCGTCCCAGGCGCGGAACACCTCGACGGAGCGCTCCAGCGCCTCGATCTCCTGGGACCCGATGGGCGCGGCCTCGTAGCGGTCGAACCCGGCCGGGTCGGCGTGCAGGGGGTCGTCGAGGTGCGGGGCGTCCGCGCCGCGTGCGGGATCGGTGCGGAACCAGTCGTGCATGGCGCTGGTCAGTACGGAGCCTGCGGTGAGCGCGGCACCCGCGCCCACCAAGCCGCGTCGGTTGAGCATGAGGTCCATTCCCGTGAATTCGGTGAGGACCGCAGCCGTACGCTCGGGCGCCCAGGGCAGCCCGTCAGGGTTGTCGGTGTTCCTGACGTCCCGCCGTTTCCCGGCGCGCCCGTGTCGTACGAACCCGAGGTCCTCGATGGTCACGACACGGCCGAGTCGCTCGGTGAACAGGGCTGCCAGCACCCGGGGCACGGGATCGCGCGGGGTCTCCCCCATGTCGATCCAGCGCCGGACCCGCGACGTGTCGGTCGCCAGCTGCGGGTGGCCCATGGCCGCCGCCTGCCGGTTCACGAGCCGTGCGAGCTCCCCTTTGGACCAGCCGGCGAGGCCGAACAGGTCTGCAAGGCGGGTGTTGGGTTCTCCGGTCACGTCAAGCCCCCAGGTTCTCGGCTGAGTTGACAGTAGCCCGGTGTCATAGGGCTGGCGACTATTCGCCAGGCTTCGCCAGGGTCCGCCAGATGGTGTGCCACCCGCGCGCGGGTGTCAGGTAGGAAAGCGCCACCCCGCTCCGGTAACCGGCCCTCATTCCCCAGGGTGCGGGCCGGTTGCCGGGACGGGGCAGCGTACGTAACTCGTCGGCACACGAAGGGATCTGTCTCGCCCATGTACACAGCATCGTCCTCCGTGTCCGCCCCGCCCCGGCCTGCGCGTACCCTCCCGGCCGGCAGCGGGCCGTATCCGGATCCACCGCAGGCCGTACGGGCCCGGCGCTGGGCGGGACCGGCGGCGGGGCCGCTCAGTGGAAGGATCGACCTGTCCGGTCCGCAGGGCGCGCAGTTGCGCAAGGCGATCGCGTCGGTGCACCGGATCTGCCCGGAGTTCAACCCCGTCCAGCTGATGCGGCGCAGCAGCCGCTCCGTCCTGCTCGTCGGGACGACGGGACGGGCCACCGCGGTCGCCAAGGTTTTACTGGACCACTCCACCGCCTGGACCGAGCGGATCCGTCATGAGATCGCGGCCTACCGCACCTTCGTACGGCACCGTCCGCCGGTGCGGGCCCCGCGGCTGATCGCCGCGGACCCCGACAACTGCACGCTGGTGATCGAGCGGATGCCCGGGCGGGCCGCAGCGCTCAGCCGGCATCCGTTCGAGGCGCCGCCGCGCGCGGACGTACGGGCCGCGCTGGGGGCGATCGCGCGGCTCAACGCGTGGCGGCCGCCGGCCGGGATGTTCGACGCTCCGCTGGACTACGCCTCGCGGATCTCCCGCTACCACGAGCTGGGGCTCTTCACCGACCGGGACCGGGACGACCTGCAGAAGCTGCTGCACGGGCTGGCGCACGCGGGCGGGCTGGGCGGCGTAGGCCAGTTCTGTCACGGTGACGCGCTGCTGTCGAACATCCTGCTGTCGCCGGCAGGCCCGGTGCTGGTCGACTGGGAGCACGCGGGGTGGTACCTGCCCGGGTACGACCTGGCGACGCTGTGGGCGGTCCTGGGCGATGCCCCGGTGGCCCGGCGGCAGATCGCGCAGCTCGCACAGGCGGCGGGGCCCGCGGCACGCGACGCGTTCCTGGTGAACCTGATGCTCGTGCTGACGCGGGAGATACGGACGTACGAGACGGCCGTGCAGCGCACGATACGAGAGGCGCCGCCGGCCGGCTCGGTACCGGTCCAGCCCGGGGGGCTGTCCGCCGGGGAGGAGCAGCGCCTGCTGCTGAGGCGGCTGCACGACGACTGCGCCATGGCGCGGCGGGCCGTGCGCGCCGCGGTCGGCACGCGCTGACCGCCTCGTGAGGGGCGGCGAACCGAGCCCTGGGAAGGGGGTGTGCGCTGTGTGACCGGTGCCGACACACCGGCACACAGCGCACTGCTGGTTTCAGGGGCCCGGTGGTGCGGCTCGGGAGGCACGGGCCGCGCGGAGGGCCCGGTGGAAGGGGGCGTGCAGGTCCGGCGGCAGGGGGGTGCCGTCGGCGGTGGCGACCAGGGCGGCGGCGACGTCGCGGAGCTTGGTGTTGCCGCGCTGGGAGATCTCCACGAGCACCTGCCAGGCCCGGTCCGCCGGGCAGGGGGTCAGCGCCATGATCATGCCCTGGGCCCGGTCGATGACGCCGCGGCTGTCCAGGGCCCGGCGCAGCTGGTCCACCTCGGTGGCGAGGCGTGCGAGGTCCGTGCGCTCCACGGGGTGCGCGGTCGTCACGGCCGGGTCGGGCCTTCGGTCGGCTTCCACGTCATGAGGTCGTCTCCTCCGCTGTTTCGTGTGCGGTGTGTGCCTGGTGCGGTGTGTGCCTGCCCGCGTTGTGTCCGGGCCCGGACCGGCGCAAGCACGCCGTTCGGCCCGTCCGGGCGGGGACTTTCGTCCCGCCGTGGACGGTCCTTCTTCCGGAGGCCGGCCGGTCCCGGTGTGGGCCGGAGGAGTGGCGGGGCGTTTACCGCCCTCCGTGTCGGATACGCGGCAGATGTCCGTTAGCAGGTGTCGAGGATCCGGGAGGCCGCGCCCATGCCGTCCGACGTGGCGTCGCTGAAGGCCTTCATCGAGCGTGAGATCGCGACGCTCCGCGCCGAGGTGCGCAGGACGACGGATGCCGTCGCGCCCGCCCCCGGCCGCGCCGACGCGCCGGCCCCCGGCGAGGGGGCCCGCAAGGCCGAGCAGTGCCCGTGCGGCCAGGGCCACGGCGCCCGCCACAACTGTGTGGACGCGGGCGAGGACCACGACCCGTGGCGCTGTCTGTGCGCCACCCTGCCGGGTATCCCGGTGTCCGCCGCGCTGCTCGCGCCGGTCCGGGACGGCTCCGGGGCCATCACGGACTTCGTCATCCGGGCCGGCAACCACATCCGCTCGGTGGAGTGGCTGGTGCCGCCGGACCAGCAGGTCGGGCAGCGGTTCTTCGAGGTGGCGCGTACCGGCGCCGCCGCCAGCGGGCTGCTGGCCGCGCTGAGTGAGGTCCTGGAGACCGGGCGGGCGCTGGGCGGCCTGGTGGTGGACTACACCGAGGAGCGGTACGGCAGGCTCCGGCGCGTCCAGCTGGTGCACTACGCGGCGGCCTGCGGCGACCAGGTGCTCACGACCTGGCGGCCGGTACGCAGCCAGGCGGAGCTGCTCACCATCGACGCCCAGCACCTGGCCTCCATGGGGTGGGGGTGGTGGGACCTGCTGTCGGGCGGGGTGTCGTGGTCGGAGGGGCTGCAGCGGATCTTCCGTACGGATCCGGCGCTGCCGTGGACGCTGCTGGAGCTGTGCGACCACCTGGTGGCGGCGGACGTGGGGCCGTTCGGCGAGTTCATCGCGTCCGTCCTCGCCGGTGAGGAGCCCGCCTGGACGCGCATCCGGTTCCTGGTGCTGGGCGAGGTCCGCACGGTGGACCTGCTGGGGCGGCCGGTGGCCGGGACGGACGGGCGGCCGTGGGCGGTGCAGATCGTGGCCCGTGACCTCACGCCGCAGATGCGCAGTCGCCGGCGCCTGGTGGAGAAGCAGGTCGAGACGGACCAGCTGCGGCAGCAGGCCGCGGCGGAGCGGCACGTCGCCTCGGCCCTGCGCGAGGCGCTGCTGCCGACGTACTCCGAGGGGCTGGCGGAGCTGGGGCTGACGGCGGCGGCGGCGTATCTGCCGGCCGAGCCGGACGCGGCCGTCGGCGGCGACTGGTACAAGTGCCGTCCGCTGCCGAACGGCCGGGCACTGATCGCCATCGGGGACGCGAGTGGCCACGGGCTGGACGCGGTGGCGCGGATGGCCCAGCAGCGGTATGCGATGGCGGGTCTCGCCCACTCGGGCGCCTGCGCCGGTGACGTCACCACCTGGCTGAACGAGCTGGTGTGCAGTGAGCCCACCCCCGCCACGGCCACCATGTGCGTGGGGCACGTCGGGGACGACCGGGTGTTCCGCTGGACCTGTGCGGGGCATCCAGCGCCGCTGCTGCTGCGCGACGGCCATGTCTTCGCGCTGCCGACCGACCACCGGGGGCCGATGCTGGGCGTGCTGCCGGGCCACGACTACGAGACGGCGGAGTTCCCGCTGAAGGCCGGGGACGTGCTGCTGCTGTACACCGACGGGGTGGTCGAGCGGCGCGGCCAGGACATCACCGAGGGCATCGACGCGTTGGCGCGGGCGCTGACCGCGAGCAGCGGCCTGGCGCCGCAGGGCATCGTCGACCGGCTCACCGACGAGTACGAACGCACGGTCCACGACGACGACGCCTGCCTGCTCGCCGTGCGCGTCGACTGAGCCGTACGCACAACCGGACGCACACCGCCATTCGTATGACTTGTACGACTAATTTGTGAGCCGCGTGGGACGCACGTGACGTGGGTAGTCCCGGCCCGGAAGTGTCCCTCTGCCCACCCCTTTTTCGTCGAAAGGCCCCGCGCGCATGGCTCAGCCCTTCGTCCTGCCGGATTTCTACGTGCCGTATCCGGCACGCCTCAATCCCCACCTGGAGGCCGCCCGGGTCCACACCAAGCGGTGGGCGCGACGGATGGGGATGCTGGAGGGGTCGGGCGTCTGGGAGGAGCACGACCTCGACTCGCACGACTACGCCCTGCTGTGCTCGTACACCCATCCCGACTGCGACGCCGACGCGCTGTCCCTCGTCACCGACTGGTACGTCTGGGTGTTCTTCTTCGACGACCACTTCCTGGAGGTGTTCAAGCGCACCCAGGACCTGGCCGGCGGCAAGGCCTACCTGGACCGGATGCCCGCCTTCATGCCGATGGACCTCGAGCAGGGGATGCCGGAGGCGACCAACCCGGTCGAGGCGGGCCTCGCCGACCTGTGGACCCGTACCGTGCCGAGCATGTCGGCGGGGTGGAGGGCCCGGTTCGCGGAGGCCACCGAGCACCTGCTCAACGAGTCCCTGTGGGAGCTCGCCAACATCAACGAGGGGCGGATCGCCAACCCCGTCGAGTACATCGAGATGCGCCGCAAGGTCGGCGGCGCGCCGTGGTCGGCGGGGCTGGTGGAGTACGCCGCCGGCGCCGAGGTCCCGGTGTCGGTCGCGGACGCGCGGCCGCTGCTGGTGCTGCGGGACACGTTCGCCGACGCCGTGCACCTGCGCAACGACCTCTTCTCGTACCAGCGGGAGGTCGAGGACGAGGGCGAGAACAGCAACGGCGTGCTGGTCCTGGAGAAGTTCCTCGGCTGCTCGACGCAGGAGGCCGCCGAAGCCGTCAACGACCTGCTGACGTCCCGGCTGCAGCAGTTCGAGAACACGGCGCTGACCGAGGTGCCCGCGCTGTGCGTGGAGAAGGGGCTCGGGCCCGAGGAGTGCGCCGCCGTCGCCGCGTACGCGAAGGGGCTGCAGGACTGGCAGTCCGGCGGCCACGAGTGGCACATGCGTTCCAGCCGCTACATGAACGAGGGTGCGCTGGGCGGGCGTTCGGCGCTCCCCGGGGTGCTGGGCACGTCGGCGCTCGACATCCGCACGCTCTTCGGGCGGCCCGCGGCCGCGCGGCTGCGCACCCTCACCCATGTGCCGCACCAGCAGGTCGGGCCGTCGCTGCTGCCCGACTTCGACCTGCCCTTCCCCCTGTCGCTCAGCCCGCACCTGGACGACGCCCGCGCGAAGGCGCTGGCGTGGGCCGGGCAGATGGGCCTGCTCGACGACATCTGGGACGAGGCCATGATGGACGGCTTCGACCTCCCGCTGTGCGCGGCCGGTCTGGACCCGGACGCCACCGCCGAGGAGTTGGAGCTCAGCTCCCTGTGGCTGACCTGGGGCACGTACGGCGACGACTACTACCCGCTGGTGTTCGGCAAGCCGCGCGACCTCGCCGGTGCGAAGGTGTACACCGAGCGGCTCAAGGAGTGCATGCCGGTCGACGACCCGGCGGCCGCCCCGGCCGACGCCGTCAGTCCGATGGAGCGGTCGCTGGCCGATCTGTGGGCCCGCACGGCCGGTCCGATGAGCCCCGAGGCCCGGGCCTCCCTGCGCCTGGCGATGGACCGCATGCTGGACAGCTGGATGTGGGAGCTGCACAACCAGGCGCAGCACCGGGTGCCCGACCCGGTCGACTACATCGAGATGCGGCGCCAGACCTTCGGCTCCGACATGACGATGAGCCTGGCGCGGCTGCGGCACGAGGGCGGGCTGCCGGCGGAGCTCCTGCGGAGCGGCCCGGTGCGCAGCCTGGAGAACGCGGCCCAGGACTACGCCACGATGCTCAACGACCTCTTCTCGTACCAGAAGGAGATCGAGGTCGAGGGCGAGGTGCACAACGGGGTGCTGGTGGTGCAGACCTTCTTCGGCTGCGACTATCCCACCGGTGTCTCGATCATCGATGACCTGATGCGGGGGCGGCTGCGGCAGTTCCTGCACGTGAAGGAGAAGGAACTGCCCGTGCTGATCGAGCAGTTCGGGCTGGCGGAGACCGGGCGGGCGGCGCTCGACGCGTATGTGCGGGAGCTGGAGGACTGGCTGGCCGGCATCCTCAACTGGCACCGCAACGTGCGCCGTTACCGCGACGAGGACGTCCGCTCGGGCGCGGGGACGGCACGGCTGCGCGGCCTGAGCGCGCCGGCCCGTACGGCGCCCACCGGTGGCCTGCCGACCGGGCCGGTGGGGCTGGGCACCTCGGCGGCCCGGGTGGCGGAGCTCTTCACGTCCCGGAGCTGAGCGGGAGGGACGTCCGTCAGGAGGAGGGGCGGACGCCGCGGAGCTGGTCCAGTTCGCGGCGTTCGCGCTTGGTCGGGCGTCCGGCGCCGCGGTCGCGGACACCGGCCAGCGCCACGTGCTCGCGGGGCGGCGGGGGCGGGCTGTTGTCGATGTACGCCTCCGCCGCGACGGGCGCGCCGACCCGCTTGGCGAGCACGCGCGTGACCTTGACGATCCGCTCGCGGCCCGCGTGGAAGAGCCGCACCTCGTCACCCGGCTTGACCGCCTGCGAGGGCTTGACGCGCTCACCGTTGACACGGACGTGCCCGGCACGGCAGGCCGCGGCGGCCTGCGAGCGGGTCTTGGTGAGCCGTACGGCCCAGATCCAGCTGTCGACGCGGGCGGTCGCCCGCGTGGTCCCCTCGTCCGTCGCCATGGGCTCAGCCCTGCTGGAAGAGTTCCGCGGGCAGGGGCTTGAGCAGCGCGTACAGGTCGTCGGTGATGGGGCGGTCCCAGCTGGCGATGGTGACCAGGACGTTGTCGCTGCGGTCGAACTGCACGCAGGAGATGCGGCTCTCGGAGAGCTTGAGGCGGCGCACGATCAGCAGGTTGTCGCCCTGCATGACCGGCACGTCCTCGGTCTCGACGACCTCGACCGGCTCGTCGTTGTCGAGCGCGGCGAGCAGCTGGGCGACCTCGAAGGGCACCTGGCCCTCGGCGAGCTCGCGCGCCGGGGAGCCCTCCGGGAGGTTGCCGATGATCATCGCGGGGCCCCGGCCGCCGAACAGGTCGTACCGGAGGAAGACACCCTGGCAGCTGCCGTCGGGGGCGGGGAGCAGACCGGCGCCGAGATTGCCGGGCCAGTCGCCCGGGTCCATGGCCAGGACATCGAAGTCCGGGCCGGCGGGTGTGGCGGCGCTGCGGCGACGGAGGAAGGACATGCCGCCATGGTACGTGCCCGGGCGCCCGGAACGGCGGGCGCCCCCTCGCCGGACGGGCCCCCGAACGGCGGGTAGGCGGGCGGCCCGCACCGCCGCACGCACGGGCGCGGCTCCGGGCGGTTCACCGCATCGGGGGACGGCCCGCCGCCGGGCCCGCCGCTCCCCCGCTCTCGGCGAGGACGCGCAGGACGGTGAGGGCCCGCTGGGCGTGGGCGTGCTCCACGAAGAGGTGGTCGTGGTGGTAGCCCGCCACGACGTTGCAGCTCAGGCCGGCGTCGGCGAGGGCGCCCGCGACGGCGGCGGTCAGACCGACGGCGTCGAGGGCGGAGTGGACACGGAGGGTGATCCAGCCGGCCACGTAGTCGTACGGGAGCGATGCCGCGTCCGCCTCCTCCTCGCGGACGACCAGGGTGAGGCCCTCGGACTCGGCGACCGTGACCACGGGGTGCAGGCCGGGCGGGACGGCCGGGCCGTCGACGGCGCAGAAGACGTAGCGGCCGGGGTTGAGCTCGGGCCGCAGGGCGGCCAGGAGCCGGGTCAGGTCGCGCTCTCCGCTGGTTCCACTCATGATCACCAGCTTAGGCGCCGCCCTGCCGGTGAGGGTGGGACGGGCACGGCCGTGGGGTCGACCTCGTCGTACCCGTGGCTCCTGGCGTACGCCGCGAACCCGGGGAGCGCGGCGAGCGGCGCCCGGCGCCCTCCCGTCCGCCCGAAGGGCCGACTGAGGGCGCGGGGCCCCTTCCGGGATGCCGCGGTCAGGTGAGGTCGAACTCGCCATCCCGGGCATTGAGGACGAAGGCGCGCCACTCGGCCGGGGTGAAGATCAGCGACGGACTTTCCGGGCGGGTGGCGTTGCGCATGGCGATGAAGCCCTCGACGAAGGCGATCTGGACATCGCCGGCGCCCTGACTGCCCGATCGCCACTCCGCGTCGCTGAGGTCGAGGTCCGGCTTGTTCCAGCCCGTGAGCTGCTGCTGGGCGGTGATGCTGTCGGCCACGTGCGTGCTCCTCCCGGTTCGTCCGTCCGCGCACACCCTAGTCACCACGGACCGTCCCGGACAGACCGCGATCAAGGGGTGTGACCCGGATACGTGTCAGCAGGACCTTGCCGCAGCTGGTTTCAGCACTGCCGCCTGGAACAGGGCCGTGTCCTTCAGGTTCGGTCTCCGAGCCGGAGCCTCAGCTGTTACCCAGGGCGCGGCCCAAGAGGGGGAGCAGGCGGTCCCAGTGACGCTTCAGCCCGGAGGGGCTGAACGCGTCGGTGTCGGACATGGTGAAGCCATGGCTGGTGCCGGGGTAGATCTCGGAGGTGTAGCTGACACCTGCGGCATCCAGGGCCTGGTTGAGCTCGCCGAGGGCCTCCGGTGTCATGTCGCCTTCGGCGTGGCCGAGGTGGACCTCGGCGGTGAGCTGGGAGAAGAGGGCGGGCCCGTCTGCGAGCACCGGGCCGTGGAATCCGGCGACGGCGGCGACCTGGCCGGGGTGAGCGGCGGCGGTGCGCATCGCCAGGAGGCCGCCTATGCAGTAGCCGGTCACCGCGACCGGACCGGCACCGACCTCGGGCCGGGCAGTGAGGAACCTGAGGTAGGCGTCGGCGTCACGCAGGACGCGTTCGGCACTGTGCGTCTCGATCAAGGGCATCAGTTGAGCGAAGACCGCGGGCCGGGCCTCTTCTCCCATGTGCTCTGGAAGCTCGATCACCGGGGCCGGGCCATGCCGGTAGAAGAGGTTGGGGACGAGCACGTAGTACCCGTGCCCAGCCAGTTCGCAGGCCATCTCCCGCAGCACGGGCCGAATGCCGAAGCCGTCCGTGTACATCAGCACCCCCGGGTGCTGCTCGCCGTGGCCGGGAAAGGCAGCGAAGGCGTCGGCCTGGCCGTCCGCGGTGGGAATCTGCAACGTCTTGGTGGGCATGACTTCTCCTGTCGTGGTTGATGTGTCGAGACTGTGATCAACACGACGGAGGCGGAGCCCGCGCGGCGGCGCAGGATCCTCGATCGAGCAGCGGGCCCGCACCGGCCCGCACGGCGCTCAGAAGAGCACCGGGTCACCAATCCGTGTGCGGCGCAATGCCATCCCGGTAGTCATTCCCTCAACATAGCCCACGGCCATGGCCATTTGGTACGACAACATGACTACACGGCGTCTACGACCTGTCCGGGCACGGCGCCGCCCTCTTCCCGTTCTTCGCCGGCGTGGCCGCCTACGCCCGGTCCTTGCGGGCCAACGGGGTCCCCGTCCCCGAGATCACCCGCCGGCTCGTCATCGCCTCGGGCGAGAACCAGGGCAAGCGACCCTCGGTCGCCACCGTTTACCGCCCGGGCACGCCAGGCGGGGTCCGGGTCGTTCCGCGGCAGGCGAGGCGTGTGCCGTCGTCGGTGGTGAGGGTGTGTACGGCGGGGTCGAGGAACGCCGCGACCGTACGGGCGAAGGCGCCGGGGTCGTCCACCCACGGGTAGTGGCCGGCGCCGTGCTGGACGGCGAGCCGCCCGTGGGGGAAGAGCGCGGCGAGCTCGGCGGCGCGGGCGGGCCTCGGGCCGGCGTCGTACTCGCCGGCGAGGACGAGCACGGGCGCGGTGACGGCGGCGAGCGCGGCGCGGGTGGCGGCGGTGTCACCGAGCGCGCCCTCGGCGTAGAAGGCGTCGGCGGCGGCGAAGTTGGTCTGGTCGTCGTCGCTCGCGGCGTGGGCGCGGGCGGTCGCGTCCCACCGCCCGTACATGAACGGCAGCACGAGGTCCCACACCTCGTCGATGTCGCGCCCGGCGAGCATCTCGTCGAGGGCGGGGCGGCTCTCGGCGTACCAGGGTTCGTCCTTGCGCAGGTCGGCGGCCTCGCGCCGGTCCTCGGCGGTGGCCTCGATCCCGGCGGGGCGGGTGCCGCCGGTGACGAGGGTGAGGGAGGTGAGGCGCTCGGGGTGGGCGGCGGCGTACAGGACGGCGAGGGTGGCGCCGGCGGAGTGGCCGAGGAGGTCGAGCCGCTCCAGGCCGAGGTGGGTGCGCAGCGCCTCGACGTCGTCGACCTGGCGGTCGGCGCGGTAGGTGCCGGGGTCGGCGGGCTCCGCGGAGTCGCCGCTGCCGCGCGGGTCGAGCAGGACGAGCCGGCGGTGGGCGGTGAGCCCGCCCAGGTCCCCGAGGTAGGCGGAGGCGCGCATCGGCCCGCCGGCCAGGCAGACGAGCGGCTCGCCCTCTCCCCGGACGTGGTAGGCGAGCTCGGTCCCGTCGTACGCGCTGAACTTCGGCATGGGCGTGATCCTCACAACGGGGCCGCGGGACCGCAAGGGAGTTCCGCCCAGCGCGTAGGGGTCCGGGACGGAATGCGGCTCCGGCCTCTTGCCTTCGCCGCGGCCGGGTTGGATAACTGATCACCAACGTGTCGACCGAATGATCGGTCGACCGTCCGCGACCGGAGCTCAGGACGGGAGAACGGCGATGACCTACCTGCTCGACGCCGGGGAGAAGCTCGGCCGCGCGGAGCTGGCGGCGCTGCAGCTGGAGCGGCTGCGGGCGACGCTGCGCCACGCGTACGAGAACGTGGAGTTCCACCGGCGGGCCTTCGACGAGGCGGGGGTACGGCCCGAGGACTGCCGCGACCTCGCCGACCTCGCCCGCTTCCCGTTCACCACCAAGGCGGACCTGCGGGAGACGTACCCCTTCGGGATGTTCGCGGTGGAGCGGTCCCGGGTGCGGCGGATCCACGCGTCGAGCGGGACGACCGGCCTGCCGACGGTCGTCGGGTACACGGACGGCGACCTCGACCTGTGGGCGGACGTGATGGCCCGGTCGATCCGCGCGGCGGGCGGGCGGCCCGGCCAGACCGTCCATGTGGCGTACGGCTACGGGCTGTTCACGGGCGGGCTCGGCGCGCACTACGGCGCCGAGCGGCTCGGGTGCACGGTCGTGCCCGCCTCCGGCGGGATGACGGCGCGTCAGGTGAGGCTGATCCGGGACTTCAGGCCCGAGATCATCATGGTGACGCCGTCGTACATGCTGACCCTGCTGGACGAGTTCGAGCGGCAGGGCGTCGATCCGCGCACGACGTCCCTGCGCACCGGGATCTTCGGTGCGGAGCCGTGGACGGAGGAGATGCGGCGCGAGATCGAGGAGCGGTGCGGGATCGACGCGGTCGACGTCTACGGGCTGTCGGAGGTGATCGGACCGGGCGTCGCGCAGGAGTGCGTGGAGACGAAGGACGGGCTGCACGTCTGGGAGGACCACTTCTACCCGGAGGTCGTCGACCCGCTGACGGGCGAGGTGCTGCCCGACGGGGAGCGGGGCGAGCTGGTGTTCACCTCGCTCACCAAGGAGGCGATGCCGGTCATCCGCTACCGCACGCGGGACCTGACGCGGCTGCTGCCGGGGACTGCGCGGGTGTTCCGGCGGATGGAGAGGGTCACGGGGCGCAGTGACGACATGGTCATCCTGCGGGGCGTGAACCTCTTCCCCACCCAGATCGAGGAGATCGTCCTGCGTACGCCGGGCCTCGCGCCCCACTTCCAGCTCCGGCTCACCCGGGAGGGGCGGCTCGACGCGCTGACCGTGCGCGCGGAGGCGCGGCCCGGCGCGACGGCGGAGGTGCGCGAGCGGGCGGCGCGGGCGGTGGAGGCGGCCGTGAAGGACGGGATCGGGGTGTCGGTGGCGGTGGAGGTGGTGGACCCGGAGACGCTGGAGCGGTCGGTGGGGAAGATCCGGCGGATCGTGGACCTGCGCGACGGGGGGTGAGGAGGCCGGCCTGCCGCGGGGGCGCCCCGGCCCCGGGGAGTGGACGCCGCGATCGGGGGCAGGTGAGCCGCATTCCGGGTGTGTCTGGAACATCCGGACGGTTATGGAAAGGCGGTTGTCGTGCGCAGCGTGGGCGTCGAAGAGGAACTCCTGCTCGTCGATCCGGAGAGCGGTGAGCCGAGAGCGCTTTCGGCGGCGGTGCTGGCCGCCGTCGAGCGGGACCCGCAGGGCAATGAGGAGGTCTTCGAGAGCGAGCTGCAGCGCCAGCAGCTGGAGTTCGCCACGCGGCCGCAGACGTCCATGGCGGACCTCGGGGTCGAGATCCGGCGCTGGCGGGCGGAGGCGGCGCGCCATGCGGAGGGGCTCAACGCCTCCGTGGCGGCGCTGGCGACGTCGCCGCTGCCGGTGAGCCCCACCATCGGGACCGGGGAGCGGCACCAGTGGCTGAAGGAGCACTTCGGCCTCACCGCCCAGGAGCAGCTCACGTGCGGCTGCCACGTCCACGTGTCGGTGGACTCGGACGAGGAAGGGGTGGCCGTTCTCGACCGGATCCGGCCCTGGCTTCCCGTGCTGCTGGCCATGAGCGCGAACTCGCCGTTCTGGCAGGGCGAGGACAGCGGGTACGGCAGCTACCGCAGCCGCGTGTGGGGGCGCTGGCCGTCGGCGGGCCCGGTGGAGGTCTTCGGTTCGGCCGACCGCTACCACGAGCAGGTGCGCGACATGGTCGCGAGCGGGGTGCTGCGCGACGAGGGCATGGTCTACTTCGACGCCCGGCTCTCCCACTCGTACCCCACCGTCGAGATCCGGGTGGCCGACGTCTGCCTCGACCCGTCCACCACGGTGCTGCTGGCGACGCTGATCCGGGGCCTGGTGGAGACCGCGGCGCGCCAGTGGCGGGAGGGCGAGCCGCCCGCCCGGCACGGGGTGACGCTGCTGCGCCTGGCGTCCTGGCGGGCCGCCCGGTCGGGGCTGGAGGACACGCTGATCCACCCGCTGACGATGCGGCCCGCGCCGGCCGAGGCCGTCGTGCGGGCGCTGTTCGACCACGTGCGCGACGCCCTGGAGGAGAGCGGTGACCTGGTGGCCGCCCAGGACGCGCTGGCGATGCTGCTGAAGACCGGGAACGGCGCCCGCGTACAGCGCGAGCTGATGGAGCGGGAGGGGAGTCTGCGGTCCGTGGTCGCCGAGTGCGTGCGCCGCACGCTGCAGTGACCGGAGGGCCCCGCTCCGCCGCCCCACACCCACCCACCCATACCGACCGGACGGTTGACACCGTGCGGTCGGGGGTGGGTGCATGGCCCGACAGACTTTCACCCCGGTCTTGTTGGGAGGCACGTTGCTCTTCCGCAGCAGGCTTTCGCGGAGCCGTTCCAGACGGCTCGTCCCGGCCGTCGTCGCCCTCGCGACGGTGGCCGCCGCGGCCGGTCCCGCCGCTTCCACCGTACCGACGGAGCGTCACCGGCCCTCCGGCGGCGGCTTCTCGGCCGTCATCCGCTACACCCAGTACGGCATCCCGCACATCCTGGCGAAGGACTACGCGAACCTCGGCTTCGGCACCGGCTGGGCGCAGGCGGCCGACCAGGTGTGCGTGCTGGCCGATGGGTTCACGACCGTACGGGGCGAGCGCTCGCGCCACTTCGGCGCGGGTGCGGCGGCCGACGGGGCGCTGTCGTCCGCGGCCACCAACCTCTCCAGCGACCTGTACTTCCGCGGCGTACGGGACGCGGGCACCGTGGAGCGGCTGCTCGCGACCCCGGCGCCCGCCGGGCCGAGCCGGGACGCGAAGGAGCTGATGCGCGGCTGGGCCGCCGGGTACAACGCCTGGCTGCGGCAGAACCGCGTCACCGACCCGGCGTGCGCGGGCGCCGACTGGGTGCGGCCCGTCACCGCGCTGGACGTCGCCCGGCGCGGCTTCGCACTCGCGGTGCTCGGCGGGCAGGGCCGGGCCGTCGACGGCATCACGGCGGCGCGCCCGCCGGGCGCAGGGCCCGTGGCACCGGCCGACCCGGCCCGGACGGCGGACGCGGCCCGCGCGCTGTTCGCCGCCGAGAGCGCCGACATGGGGTCCAACGCGGTGGCGTTCGGCGGCGCGACCACGGCGAACGGCCGCGGGTTGCTGCTGGGCAACCCGCACTACCCGTGGCACGGCGGCCGGCGCTTCTGGCAGTCGCAGCAGACCATTCCCGGCGAGCTGAACGTGTCGGGGGGCTCGCTGCTCGGCGGTACGGCCGTCAACATCGGTTTCACCGACAAGGTGGCGTGGAGCCACACCGTCGCCACCGGCGTCACCCTCAACCTCCACCAGCTGGCGCTGGACCCGGCCGACCCGACGGTCTACCTCGTCGACGGCAGGCCGGAGCGGATGGAGCGGCGCACGGTCACCGTCCCGGTGAAGGACGGGGCCGCCGTCACCCGTACGCAGTGGTGGACGCGGTACGGGCCGGTCGTCACCTCGCTCGGCGCCTCCCTGCCGCTGCCGTGGTCGGCGACGACGGCGTACGCGCTGAACGACCCGAACGCCGTCAACCTGCGCTCCACGGACACTGCGCTGGGCTTCGCCAAGGCCCGCTCCACGCGCGAGATGTCCGAGGTGCTGCGCCGCACGCAGGGCCTGCCGTGGGTGAACACCATCGCGGCGGACGCGTCCGGGCACACGCTGTTCACGCAGTCGCAGGTGCTGCCGCGCATCACCGACGAGCTGGCCGCGCGGTGCTCGACGCCGCTGGGCGAGGTGACGTACCCGGCGTCGGGCGTGGCCGTGCTGGACGGTTCGCGTACGGAGTGCGCGCTCGGCTCGGACCGGGACGCGGTGCAGCCGGGCGTCATGGGGCCGTCACGCATGCCGCTGCTCCAGGACGCGCCGTACGCCGTGAACTCCAACGACAGCGCCTGGCTGACCAACGCCGACCGGCCGCTGGCCGGCTACGAGCGGGTGTTCGGGACGGTCGCGACGCCGCGTTCGCTGCGGACCCGGGGCGGTGTCGAGGACGTCGCCGCGATGGCCGCCAGGGGGCGGCTGACGGTGGCGGACCTCCAGCGGCAGCAGTTCGCCAACCGGGCGCCGGCCGGCGACCTGGCGGCCGCCGACGCGGCGGAGGCGTGCGCCGCCGTGCTGCCGGACGACCGGGAGGCGTGCGAGGTGCTCGCGCGCTGGGACCGCACCATGGACACCGGCAGCCGGGGCGCGCTGCTCTTCGACCGCTTCTGGCGCAGGCTCACGGCGGCCGTCCCGGCGGCCCGGCTGTGGAAGGTGCCGTTCTCGGCGGCCGACCCGGTCCGTACGCCGCACACGCTCGACACCGCTTCACCGGCCTTCGCGAAGGCGCTGAAGGACGCGGTCGCGGAGCTGCGGGCGGCGGGGATACCGCTGGACGCGCCGCTCGGGGAGCACCAGTTCGTGGTACGGGGCGACCGGCGCATCGCCGTGCACGGCGGTACGGAGTCGCTCGGCGTGTGGAACAAGACCGAGGCCGTGTGGAACGCCGCGGGCGGGGGCTACACGGAGGTGGCGCACGGGACGAGCCATGTCCAGGCGGTCGGCTGGGACGGCGGCCGGTGCCCGGTGGCCCGGACGCTGCTGACCTACGCGCAGTCGTCGAACCCGAACTCGCCGCACTTCGGCGACCAGACGGCGCTGTTCTCGGGCGAGCGGTGGGTGCGGGCGCGTTTCTGCGAGAGGGACATCCTGTCCGACCCCGCGCTGCGGATCGTACGCGTCAGGGACTGATCAGGGGTTGATCAAGGGTCGATCAGGGGCTGATCGACAGGAAGAGGAAGGCGGCGAAGAGCACCAGGTGCACGCCGCCCTGGAGGAGAGTGGCCCGTCCGGGCACCACGGTCAGGGCGCTGACCACGGCGGTGAGCGTGAGCAGCACCAGGTGGACGGCGCCCAGGCCGAGCACCAGGGGCCCGGACAGCCAGATCGAGGCGAGCGCGATCGCCGGCACGGTCAGGCCGATGCTGGCGATCGCGGAGCCGTAGGCGAGGTTGAGGCTGGTCTGGACGCGGCCGCGGCGCGCGGCGCGCACGGCGGCGAGGGTCTCCGGCGCCAGCACCAGCAGGGCGATGACGACTCCGACGACCGCCTGGGGCAGCCCCGCCGACTCGACGCCGTCCTCGATGGCCGGTGAGACCAGCTTGGCGTTGCCGACGACGGCGACGAGCGCCACCAACAGCAGGCCGAGGCTCTGCCAGGCGGCGCGGGCCGCGGGCGGCGGGGCGTGGTCCTCCTCGCTGTCGGCGAGGCCGCCGTCGCGGGCGACGGGCAGGAAGTAGTCGCGGTGCCGGACGGTCTGCACGGTGACGAAGAGCAGGTAGAGGGCGAGTGAGGCGACGGCGGCGAAGGCCAGCTGGGCGCCGGTGAACTGATGGCCCGGCCTGCCGGTGGTGAAGGTGGGCAGGACCAGGGTCATGGTGGCGAGGGTGGTCACGGTGGCGAGCGCGCCGCCGGAGCCCTCGGCGTTGAAGACGGCGACCCGGTGGCGGCGCAGCGCCGCGACGAGCACGGAGAGGCCGACGACGCCGTTGCAGGTGATCATGAAGGCGGCGAAGACGGTGTCGCGGGCGTACGTGGACGCGTCGCCGCCTCCCCCGGCCATCAGCATCACGATGAGCCCGACCTCGATGACGGTCACGGCCACGGCCAGGACGAGGGAGCCGTACGGTTCGCCGACGCGGTGGGCGACGACCTCGGCATGGTGGACGGCGGAGAGGACGGAGGCGATGAGGCAGAGCCCGACGACGGCGACGACCGGCCCGGGCAGGTGGCGCCCCCAGCCGGCGGCGAGAACGGCCACGCCGACGACCGGCGCCCAGGTGGTCCACTGCCGGGCGAGGCGCGCGGGCCCGTGGCCCGCGCCCGTTCCGGCCTCCGGCCCCTGGTGGGGGCCCTGTTCCGTGCCCGTGCTCATGCGGCCACGCTGCCAGAGCGGGGGGTGCGCCGCGCGCTGTGGGGGCCGGAACGGGTGCGGTGCGGTGTCTTGACGGGTCCCGGGCGACGGTAAGAAAGTTTCACCTGCCGCTGGGGTGCCGGAAGGATTCTTTCAGGAGGCTGGAGGGGTGGGGATGGCGGAGGGGATCAGTCGGCGCCGGCTCGGCGGCGGAGTCCTGGCCCTGGGAGGAGCGCTGGTGATCGGTTCGATTCCGGGTGCCGCCGCAGCGGACGACGGTGGGTCCGGCCCGGGCGCGCGCCCCGGTCCCGGGCTCGGGGCACGGGGTGGGCGGCCGACGCTGCGGCTGGGGTCCGCGGAGCGGGCCGGGCTGCTGCCCGGCCACCTGGACCGGCTGGTGGCCGACGCGGAGCGGTTCCTGGAGCCCTCCCCCAAGCACCCGTGGTACGCGGGGGCGGTGCTGCTCGCGGGGCGCGGCGGCACGGTGGCGCTGCACCGGGCCATCGGGCACGCCGTGCGGTACGCGGCGTACGACGAGAAGACCGACACGGGCGTGGAGCTTCCGGCCGAGCAGCGGATCGCGATGACCGAGGACACGGTCTTCGACCTGGCGTCGGTGTCGAAGCTCTTCACGGCGGTGCTGGCGGTGCAGCAGATCGAGCGCGGCGCGCTGGACCTGGAGGCGAAGGTCACCGCGTACCTGCCGGACTTCGGGGGCGGCGGCAAGCAGGACATCACGGTGCGTCAGCTGCTCACGCACACGTCGGGGCTGCGGGCCTGGATCCCCCTGTACGAGGAGCCGACGCGGGAGGGGAAGCTGCGGCGGCTGTGGGAGGAGGCGCCGGCGAACCCGCCCGGGAGCACGTACCTCTACTCGGACCTGAACCTCATCACGCTCCAGCTGGTCCTGGAGGAGATCACCGACCGGTCGCTGGACGCGCTGCTGCGCAACGAGATCACCGCTCCGCTCGGGATGCACCGCACCCGTTTCAATCCGCCCGCCTCCTGGAAGCCGCTGATCGCCGCGACCGAGGACGCCCGCCGCCCCTGGTCCGGCCTGGAGCGCGGCCTGGTGTGGGGCGAGGTCCACGACGAGAACGCCTACAGCCTCGGCGGTGTCGCGGGCCACGCCGGTGTCTTCTCCTGCGCCTGGGACCTGGCCGTCCTCGCCCGTACGCTGCTGAACGGCGGCGTCTACGGCCGTGCCCGCATCCTGGAGCCGAAGTCCGTGGAGCTGATGTTCACCGACTTCAACACCGCCTTCCCCGGCGACGAGCACGGGCTGGGCTTCGAGCTCTACCAGCACTGGTACATGGGCGCCATGGCCACGCCGCACACCGCGGGCCACACCGGTTTCACCGGCACCAGCCTGGTCATCGACCCGACCACCGACTCGTTCCTGGTCGTCCTCGGCAACTCGGTGCACCCGGTGCGCTCGTGGCGCTCCGGCTCGGCGCCCCGCGTCGCCGCCGCCGACCATCTGGCACGCGCCGTCCCGGTACGCCCGGCGCACGGCCGCACCGCCTGGTACGCGGGCATGGCCTCGGGCGCCGCGGCGACGCTCACCCTGCCCGACCTTCCTGCACCGGTGTCCGGCCGGGCCCGGCTGCGCTGCGCGCTGTGGTGGGACATCGAGCCGGGCGCGGACGCCCTGTACCTGGAGGCCTCCGGCGACGGGGGCGCGACCTGGCGGCCGGTGCCGTTCACGACCGTACGGCCCGGCGGAGGCGGCGGGGGCGGAGGCGGGGACGAGCCGGTCCGGCACCCCGGCGGCGCGGTGACCGGCTGGTCCGGGCGGGTGTGGCACCGGCTGGAGGCGGACCTGTCGGACTGGCGCGGCACGGCGCCGCTGCGGCTGCGCTGGCGGTACGCGACCGACCGGCGGTACGTGGGCCGCGGGGTGTACGTGGACGGGCTGCGGGTGCGCGACGGCGACGACGTCCTCTTCGACGACGCGCGCCCGTCGGACGCGGCGCGCGTCCGGCTGGACGGCTGGACCCCCTCGGTGGACTGAGCCGACCGCATACCCCATGGACGAAGCGGGAATACTCGCCCGTTAGGGTGAACAACCATGATCTCGAAGGCATTTGAGGACTACCTGTCCCGCCTGGGCGTCACCCATCCGGCCGCGCCGTCCGCCGAAGCGCTGTTCGCGCTCCAGCGTGCCCATCTCGAACGCGTTCCCTACGAGAACATCGACATCCAGCTCGGCCGCCCGCCCGGTATCGAGCCGGAGCTCTCGGTGCGGCGGTTCGCGGCCGGGCAGGGCGGCTACTGCTTCCATCTGAACGGCGGCTTCGCCGCGCTGCTGGAGGCGCTCGGGTACGACGTGACCCGGCATGTGGCGGGCGTCCACGAGGACCCGGCGGGCCGGGGCGCCAACGGCAACCACCTGGCGCTGACCGTACGCGTCGGCGGTCGGGGCTGGTTCGTGGACGCGGGGCTCGGTGACGGGCCGTACGAGCCGCTGCCGCTGCGGCCGGGGACGTACCGGCAGGGGCCGTTCACGTACCGCATGGAGCCGTCCGCCACCGAGCCGGGGGGCTGGGTCTTCTTCAACGAGGGCGGTCCGTTCCCGGTCATGGAGATGGCGGGGCGGCCGGCCGCGATGGCCGACTTCGCCGCCGAGCACCTGCGGCTGTCCACGGCGCCGGACTCCCCTTTCCTGGGGACCTTCGCCGCGCTGCGCCGGGACGCCGAGGGGGTGCACATCCTGCGCGGCCGGGTGCTCACGCGCGTCGACGCGGCCGGGCGCGCTGAGCGGACGCTGAACACGCCGGCCGAGTGGTACGGCGCCCTCGCGGACCTCTTCGGGCGGAACCTGGACACCCTCGACGCCGTGGACCGGGCCACGCTGTGGGAGCGGGTGTCGCGCGCGCACGAGGCGTGGCTCGCGGCACGGGCGGCGGCGCCGACGGGGTGAACCGGTCACCCGGACGGGCGCCCGGATGCGGATCCTGGGGGCTGCGGCGAGACTGAAGGGCAGGGGACGTCACGACCAGGAGGATGACCCTATGTCCATGCTGGACAAGCTCAAGCAGAAGCTGAAGGGCCACGAGGACCAGGCGAGCAAGGGCGTCGACAAGGGCGGCGACTACGTCGACCGCAAGACGCAGGGCAAGTACAGCGGCCAGGTCGACACCGCTCAGGAGAAGCTGGACCAGCAGCTGCGCAACGACCGCGGCCAGGAGCCGCCCCGCACCTGAGCGGGCTCGTGCCCCGTCGCTTCGCCACCCGCGCCCGGGCCCCCGCCCGGGCGCGGTGCCGTGTCCCCCGGCCGGGCGAAGGGGAGAGGGGGCCCCGCGGCGCGGCGCCACCCGGGCGGGCGCCTCGGCGTGCGGGCCGCCGACAGCTGGTGAACAGTCGAGTCGAGTCCCCCTCAACTCGAAGGAGAAACCCATGCTTCGGCGTATCTCGGTGATCCTCGCCGGTCTGACGGCCGCCTGCTTCCTCTCCGCCTCCCCGGCGGCGGCGGGCGGCGACGACTACAAGCTCGGCTGGCTCGACGGCTACAAGATCAAGGCGGGCAAGGTCCACGTGAGCCAGCTCCACGGTGGGTACTTCCACCTCGGCTGACGCAGCGTCACGCACGTGGGGACGGGAGCCGCGGCTCCCGTCCCCACGTGCGTCCGGCGGCTGGTCAGCGGCGGGGAGTGCGTGCCAGGCGTCACCAGGCAGACGGGACTGTGCGGGCACGGCCCAGCACCGCCATCGCCGCGTTGTGGCCGGGGATGCCGCTGACGCCGCCGCCGCGGACCGCGCCCGCCCCGCACAGCAGCACGTTGGGGTGCGCGGTCTCCACGCCCCAGCGGCCGGGCCCCTCCACGTCGCCGGTGGCGTACGGGAACGCCAGGTCGCGGTGGAAGATGTGGCCGCCCGGCAGCCGCAGCTCGCGTTCCAGGTCGAGCGGGGTCTTCGCCTCGACGCAGGGGCGGCCGTCCGCGTCGCGCGCGAGACAGGCGGCGATCGGCTCCTCCAGGTAGCGGTCCAGTTCGGCGAGGGTCGCGTCGAGGAGCGCGGCGCGGGCGGCCTCGTTGTCCGCGGTGAACAGCCGTGCCGGGGTGTGCAGGCCGAAGAGCGTCAGCGTGTGGTGGCCGCGCGCGGCGAGGTCCGGGCCGAGGATCGACGGGTCGGTCAGGGAGTGGCAGTAGATCTCGCTGGGCGGGGCGGCCGGCAGCCGCCCGGACGCCGCCTCCCGGTACGCCGCCGCCAGCTGCCCGTATCCCTCGGAGACGTGGAAGGTGCCCGCGAAGGCGTCGCGCGGGTCGACGGAGCGGTCCTTGAGGCGGGGCAGCCGGGTCAGCAGCATGTTGACCTTCAGCTGGGCGCCCTCGGCGGGCGGTGGGGCGGGTTCGCCCAGGAGGGCCGCGAGGGCGTGCGGGGAGGCACCGGCCAGGACGTGGCGGGCGGCGACCGTGCCCTCGGTGTCCCGGGTGCGGTAGGTGACCTCCGCGGTGCGGCCGTCGGTGGCGATCCGCGTCGCCTCGTGGCCGGTGGCGATCTCGGCGCCGGCCGTGCGGGCCGCGTCCGCGAGGGCGTCGGTGAGCGCGCCCATGCCTCCGACGGGCACGCTCCAGTCGCCGGTGCCGCCGCCGATCACGTGGTAGAGGAAGCACCGGTTCTGCGCGAGGGACGGGTCGTGGGCGTCGGCGAAGGTGCCGATCAGCGCGTCGGTGAGGACCACGCCCCGGACCAGGTCGTCCTGGAAGTGCTCCTCGATCGTGACGCCGAGGGGCTCCTCGAAGAGGGTCCGCCACGCCTCGTCGTCGGCGACGCGGGCACGCAGGGCGTCCCGCGTGGGCAGTGGCTCGGTGAGGGTGGGGAAGACGCGTGCGGCGACGTGCCGGGTGCGGGCGTGGAAGCGCCGCCAGGCCGCGTACTCGGCGTCCGAGCCGGTGAGCGCGGCGAACGACTCCCGGGTGGTGCGCTCCGCGCCGACCAGCAGGCCGCCTGCGCGGCCGCCGCGCAGGGTGGGGGTGTACGAGGAGACGGGGCGGCGGCGGACGGTGAAGCGCAGGCCGAGCTCGCGGACGATCTTCGGCGGCAGCAGGGACACCAGGTAGGAGTAGCGCGACAGGCGGGCGTCGACCCCGGCGAAGGGCCGGGTGGAGACCGCCGCTCCGCCGGTGGTGGCCAGCCGTTCGAGGACGAGGACGGTGCGGCCCGCGCGGGCCAGGTAGGCGGCGGCGACCAGGCCGTTGTGACCGCCGCCGACGATGACGGCGTCGTACGGGCGGGAGGGCGTCATGGTTCCTCTCCTCGGCGTCTGGTCTGGGCGGCGACCCGGCGGTGGAGCTCGACGGCCTCGGCGTGGCGGCCGAGCTGCTCCAGGCAGTGTGCCTCGTCGTCGCGGCCGGCGAGGGCGTCCGGGTGGGCGGGGCCGAGGACCCGCTCGCGGGCGGCGGCGACCCGCTGGTAGCCGCGCAGGGCCTCGTGCCAGCGGCCCAGCCAGCCCAGCGCGTTGGCGGCCTCGCGGCAGCTGGCGAGCGTGTCGGGGTGGTCGGGGCCCAGCACCCGCTCGCGGAGCGCGGACACCTCGCGGGCCTCGGTGAGCGCCTCCTCCCAGCGGCCGAGGCGCCCCAGGTTGACGCCGACGCCGTGCCGGGCGCGCAGGGTCTCGGGGTCCTCGGGGCCCAGCGTCCGGGTGCGCGCCTCGACGAGGTCGCGGTAGAGCGCCAGGGCCTCGTGGCTGCGGCCGAGGCGGCCGAGGCTGATGCCGGTCTCGTAGCGGGCGGCGAGCGTGTCGGGGTGGTCCGGGCCGAGGGTGCGGGCGCGGGCGTCGGCGACCTCGCGGTAGGCGTGCAGGGCCTCGGGCCAGCGGCCCAGCCGGCCGAGGGTGTGCGCCACCTCGTACCGGGTGGCCAGGGTGTCCGGGTGCTCGGGGCCGAGCAGCCCGGCACGGGACGCGGCGACGTCGGCCGCCATGCGGTACGCCTCCTCCAGGCGCCCCAGCCTGCCGAGGCTGTACGCCAGGTTGTGGCGGCAGCGGAGGGTGTCGGGGTGGTCGGGGCCGAGGGTGCGTTCGCGGGCCGCGAGCACGCGCCGGTACAGCTGGTGCGCCTCGAAGTGGCGGCCCTGCCCGCCGAGGGCGTACGCCATCTCCTGCTGCGCCGCGAGCGTGTCGGGGTGGTCCGGGCCGAGGGCGGCGTGGCGCCGGGCGGCGAGGACGCCGAGCGCGGCGTGCGGCTCGGGGTCCGGCGGGTCGTGCGGGGTGGCGGTGGTCCAGTGGCCGGTGAGGCCGGCGGAGGGGTCGGGCGGGGTGGTGCGCAGGGCGCCGGCGCCGACGGCCTTGGGGCCGGTGGTCATGGACCGCGTCCACGAGGGCAGGCGCGGCTCCCGGTCCGGCAGGGCCCGTGGGGCCGGCCAGGGCCCCGTGTACGGCCGGGGCGCCGCGTACGGCGGGGTTTCGCCGCCCGGCCCCGTCGCACGGGCGGCGGTGAGGCGGCGGCGCAGGTCGGCGGCGTCGTCCGGGCGGTCCTCCGGGGCCTTGGCGAGCAGGTCCAGGACGATCCGCTCGAAGGGTTCGGGCAGTTCGGGCCGGTGGGCGCGCGGCGGCTCCGGTGGGGTGTCGCGGTGGCCGACGAGGATGGCCCAGGCGTCACCGAGGTCGAACGGCGGGGCCCCGGTGGCGATCTCGTACAG
This sequence comes from Streptomyces sp. NPDC030862, assembly GCF_055571835.1. NCBI lineage: Bacteria > Bacillati > Actinomycetota > Actinomycetes > Kitasatosporales > Streptomycetaceae > Streptomyces > Streptomyces sp. NPDC030862. Next base: position 135,572 of record NZ_JBVIEN010000014.1, read on the forward strand.
CACGCACCCCAGCGAGTACAGGTCGCTGCGGTGGTCGACGGGCCCGCCGCCGATCTGCTCGGGTGACATGTAGTGCGGAGTGCCCATGGCGATGCCGGTGCCGGTGAGGCGGGCGGTGAAGCCGATGTCGGCGCCGAGGCGGGCGATGCCGAAGTCGCAGATCTTCACCGTGCCGTCGGCGAGGCGCACGATGTTGGCCGGCTTGAGGTCGCGGTGGACGACGCCCTGGCGGTGGGTGTACGCGAGGGCGTCGGCGACCTGTTCGGCGATGTCGACGACGTCGTGGACCGGCAGCGGCCGGTGCGCGTCGTCCTCCATCAGCCTGCTGAGGTCGCGGCCGTCGAGGAGCTCCATGACGAGGTAGAGGACTCCGTCCCAGTCGCCGAAGTCGTGCACCACGGTCACGCCGCGGTGCTGGAGCGCGGCCGCGACGCGCGCCTCCCGGCGGAAGCGCTCGCGCAGCGCGCGCACGAGGTTCTCGTCGCGCTGCGGCCCGAGTCCGAGCGGTTTGAGGCACTTGACCGCGACGCGGCGGCCGAGCGCCTCGTCCGTGGCGCGCCACACCTCGCCCATGCCGCCGCGCCCAATGACCTCGTGCAGCCGGTAGCGGCCGTGGATCAGCCTGGTGTCCCCCATAGCGTGCTCTCGCCCCCGTCGGTTCGTCACGCCCTCCCCCGCCCGTCCAGCGTCCAGTATGGCGGCCTGTGCCCGGAGTGTGTACGGGGCGGGCCGGGCACTCGGAGCCGGTCGGAACGCCGGTCGAGAAACCGGTCGGACACTGCTCGAACCGCGAGTGGACGTACCTGCCGGAGCCAGGCGGCAAGAAGTACGACGTATGGCGGGAGCGAGGCCGGGGGCCCGAGGGCGAGGCACCGTGAACGTGAAGGGGCGGGGGGGGGGGGGGGGGGGGGGGACCCCCCCCCCCCCCCCCCCCCCCCCCCCCCCCCCCGCACCCCCCCCCCCCCACCCCCACCCCCCCCAAATACATGAAAGGGAAAAACCCCACCCCCCCCGGCACCCC
>NZ_JBVIEN010000015.1:0-99312 GCF_055571835.1 Streptomyces sp. NPDC030862
TGGTACTGCAGGGGGGACCCTGTGGGAGAGTAGGACGCCGCCGAACAATTTTTGGGGAAAGCCCCGCACCTTCTGGTGCGGGGCTTTTCTGCGTTTACGGCCTTCTAAGGTGGCTCCATGCGCTATGAACTGGTCATCTTCGACAACGACGGTGTACTCGTCGACAGTGAGTACCTCTCCAACACCATCCTCGCCGGCTACCTGACCGAGCTCGGGCACCCGACCTCCTACGAGGACTCGCTCAGGGACTACATGGGGGCCGCCGTGCACCGCGTGCATGACGTGATCCTGGAGCGGACCGGACAGCAGCTGCCGGAAGAGTTCGACGCGACGTTGCATGCCCGCGTCTTCGCGGCCTTCGAGCGCGAGTTGGAGGCGGTCGCCGGTGTGACGGAGGTGCTGGGGAAGCTCGTGGCGGACGGGGTGCGGTACTGCGTGGCATCGTCCGGGAGCCATGAGCGGATCCGGGTCGGGCACCGGAAGACGGGGCTGGACCTCTGGTTCCCGGAGGACAGCGTCTTCAGCGCGCAGGACGTGGGACAGGGCAAGCCGGCGCCGGACCTCTTCCTGTACGCCGCCGAGCGGATGGGTGTCGCCCCCGAGCGGTGCGTCGTGGTGGAGGACAGCCCCCTCGGAGTGCAGGCGGCGCTTGCGGCCGGGATGGACGTGTACGGGTTCACCGCGATGACCCCCGCGGAGCGGCTGGCGGGGGTCAAGGGCTGCTTCGACGACATGAGCCGGCTGCCCGCGCTCCTCGTATGACCTCCTGGTGTGCGCGATCTACCCAGCGGTAGGAGGGCGCCCTAGGCTGTGCCGCCATGGCGGACAGGGGATCGACGCGGTTACGGCGCGGGCGCGGCTCGCTCGCGGTCTGCTTCTTCGTGCAGGGAGTGACCTTCGCGCTGCTGGTGACGCGTATCCCCGCCATCCAGGACCGGTACGGGATATCCGACGCCCTGCTCCCGCTCTTCCTGGCGGCCGTCCCCGTCCTCGCCGGGGTGGGCAGCGTGGCCACGGGCGCGCTGGTGCGGCGCGCGGCGACGCCGGCCGTCGTGCTCCGGTGGGTGCAGCCGGTGGTGCTGTCGGCGCTCGTCGCCGTCGGGGCCGGGGACCGGATGTGGCACGTCGCCGTCGCGCTCGGGGTGTTCGGGCTGGCGGTCGGCGCGTTGGACGCCTCCATGAACATGCTGGGCGTCAGCCTCCAGCGCGCGTACGGCCGCAGCATCATGCTCGGCTTCCACGCGGCGTACAGCCTCGGCGGGATCGTGGGCGCCTCGCTCGCGTGGGTCTCGGTGCGCCGGGGGCTGGAGCTGGGGCCAGCGTACGGGTCCGTGGTGGCCGTGCTGCTGCCCGCGGCGCTGACGGCGAGCCGGTGGTACGTGGACGGGAAGCGGCAGGCCGACAGCGGCGCGACAGGCCGGCCGACGGGGCTCCTGGTGCCGCTGTGCCTGGTGATGACGTTCGCGTACATCGGGGACGCCACGGTGGCGAACTGGAGCGCCAAGTATCTGACGGACGTGCTGGGTGGTTCGGAGGCGCTGGCGACCGTTCCGTACAACGCCTACATGGTGACGACGCTGCTCGGACGGGCGGTCGGGGACCTCGGGGTGCGGCGGTTCGGGGCCGTGGGCGTGGTGCGGGGCGGCGTGCTGCTCGCGGCGGTCGGCTTCGGGCTGGTGGCCGGGGCGCCCGGTGCGTGGGCCGGGGTGGCCGGGTTCACGGTGCTGGGGCTGGGCCTGAGCGTGGTGGTGCCGCAGACGTTCGCGGCCGCGCGGGGGGACGCGGAGGTGGCGCGGCTCAACGTCTTCAACTACGTAGGGTTCCTGGTCGGTTCGCCGCTGGTCGGGGCCCTCGGCGAGGCCTGGACGTACCGCGGGGCGATGCTGGTGCCGATGGTGTTGGTGCTGGTGACGCTCCGGTATGCCCGGTCGTTCGGCGTTGAACGGGACCGATACGGTGGCGGGCATGAGCGGCCGCGCACTGTTGATGTGGGATGACGCAGTAACCCGTTACGACTTCGGGCCGAGCCACCCGATGGACCCGGTGCGGCTCGCGCTGACCATGGGCCTGGTGCGGGCGTACGGCCTGGACCGGGCAGCGGACGTGGTGGCGGCCAAGCCGGCCGGGGACTCCACGCTGCGGCTGGTGCACCGCGAGGACTACGTGGCGGCCGTACGGGCGGCGTCGGCGGACCCGAAGGCGGCGGACCAGGCGTACGGGCTCGGCACCATGGACGATCCGGCGTTCGCGGGGATGCACGAGGCGTCGGCGCTGATCGCCGGCCAGTCGGTGGGCGCGGCGGAGGCGGTGTGGCGGGGCGAGGCCGCGCACGCGGTGAACTTCGCGGGCGGCCTGCACCACGCGATGCCGGGCTCCGCGGCGGGTTTCTGCATCTACAACGACGCGTCGCTCGCCATCGCCCGGCTGCTGGAGCTGGGGGCGGAGCGGGTCGCGTACGTGGACGTGGACGTGCATCACGGGGACGGCGTACAGGCCGCCTTCCGGGACGACCCGCGGGTGCTGACCATCTCGCTGCACGAGCACCCGCGGACGCTGTTCCCGGGGACCGGATGGCCTGAGGAGACCGGTGGGACCGGCGAGGCGGAGGGGACCGCGGTGAACGTGGCGCTGCCGGCCGGGACCGGGGACGCGGGCTGGCTGCGGGCCTTCCACGCGGTGGTGCCGGAGCTGCTGGCGGACTTCCGGCCGCAGGTGCTGGTGACGCAGCACGGGGCCGATACGCACTTCGAGGACCCGCTGGCGCACCTGGCGGTGTCGCTGGACGCGCAGCGGGCGGTGCAGGCCGCCTGCCACGACCTGGCGCACGCGTACGCCGAGGGGCGGTGGGTCGCGCTCGGCGGAGGCGGTTACGCGGTGGTGGACGTGGTGCCGCGGTCGTGGACGCACCTGGTGGGCATCGCGGCGGGGACGCCGGTGGAGCCGGAGTCGGTCATCCCGTCGTCGTGGCGGGACGAGGTGTACGCGCGGACGCGTCAGTTGGCGCCGGGGCGGATGACGGACGGCCGGTGGCCGGTGGAGTGGCGCTCCTGGGACGAGGGGTACGACCCGGCGGACCGGCTGGACCAGGCGGTGCTGGCGACGCGGCGCGCGGTGTTCCCGCTGCGGGGGCTGCTGGCGTAGGAGCGCCTCGGCGTGGCGGGGTTACGCCAACGGTGGGAGCCCGGGTGCTTTTCGGTGCTCGGGTGACCGGGGTGCGGCAGCATCGGGAGGGTGCTGAGTGTGGAGGCGCTCCAGGCGCATCTGGTGGCTTCGGGGCTGGCCGGGACGGTGGCCACCGCGCGGGAGCGGAGTCTGCGCAACTACCGGCTGTTCGCGGCCCGGGACCCGCGCGTCACGCTTGGGCTCGACCCCGACGGCGGGTGGAGCGAGCGCGAGGTGCTGCGGCTCATGGCGGACAGGTGCGGGGTCTCCGCGGATCCTGCTCACCGGTCCGGGCTCGACGTCATCGATCCGGAGCGGACGCTGAGCGCGCTGGACGCGTTCGCGGCGCGGATCGCGGAGGTGGCCGCCCGGCGGGGCGCGGTGCTGTTCGGGACCGGGCACCCACACCGTCTGCTCGGGTTCTACGCCGGGTTGGCAGACGCTTTGTCGGCGGCGGGATGCACCGTTCTCACCCCCGCGCAGGGGAGATGTGTCGACATAACGACCCGGTTTGGCGTACGTACGTGCACCGTGGACTACGTACGGGGAGTCGGGCTGGTGCGGGAACCCGGGGCCGAAGGCGCCGGTTGTGAGACCGGCGCACACACGCACTCCCCCCTCCCCGTCAGGGCCGCTCTGGAGGCCGCGGCGGACGGCGGAAGGGGGCTGCCGGACCTGGTCGTCGGGGACCACGGATGGGTCTGCGGAGCAGGTCAGCTGGGGTTCGAGGCCATCGGCCTGGCCGATACGGACGACCCCGCGCTGTTCGTCGGAGAAGCGGAGGGACGGGTGTCCGTGACCGTTCCGCTCGATGACGGTGTGCGGTCCGCTTACTACCGGCCGCTTACTCGCTATGTACTCAATCGGGCGTGTCTGTCACAGTAGGGGACCGATGGCAGCTCCTCTTCCCCACTCGCATCACCCGCCCCTACTCTGGGGAGTGAGCGCACAACGACGAAGAGTCACCGGAGGGGAAGCCGGTGGGCGTCGTGTGCGGAAGGTACAGGTGGGTCATGGCTGCTGCTGGCGAAAGGCCTCTCAACGAGGTCAAGTTCCTGACCGTGGCGGAAGTCGCCGCGGTGATGCGAGTGTCGAAGATGACCGTGTACCGCTTGGTGCACAGCGGTCATCTGCCGGCCATCCGGGTGGGCAGGTCTTTCCGGGTGCCGGAGCAAGCGGTTCACGAGTACCTGCGAGAGTCTTTCGTGGGGGTGGAAACCGCGTAGCGGGGCGCGAGAGGCATTCCACGAGCCCTCGGATTACAAGCTCGTCGCTCGGCCGGGTAGGCTAGGCCGACGTAGGTCGTGTGGGCCCAGACGCCCCGCACCGAGATCCCCGCTGGCGCGGGGGTGTTCCGAGAAGTGAGCGAGGGTAGTCGTGGGCTCTGTTATCAAGAAGCGGCGTAAGCGGATGGCCAAGAAGAAGCACCGCAAGCTGCTCAAGCGCACCCGCGTTCAGCGTCGCAACAAGAAGTAAGCGACGGCTGTACGTGCGGCATTCGCGGCCCTCCCACCGGTTCCGGTGGGAGGGCCGCGGTGTTTTCGGCCGTGGGCGGGAGAGTGCGGCGGTCGTCACACCGCGAGGGTGAAACGCTACGGTGGCGCGTAGGCGAACAGGACCGAACGGAAGGCGCTGATCTTGGGGAAGGTCGTGCTCGTCACCGGGGTGGCCCGGAAGCTCGGCGGCCGCTTCGTACGGCGCATCCAGCAGGACCCCGGCGTGGAGCGGGTGATCGGCGTCGACGCCGTGGATCCTCCGCACCGGCTGGGCGCGGCGGAGTTCGTCCGCGCCGACATCCGGCAGCCCGGCATCGGGCGCGTACTGGCCGAGCACGCGGTCGACACCGTCGTCCATCTGGACGTCACGGGCCAACCGCTGGGCAGTGGGGGTCGGACGGCGGTCAAGGAGACCAACGTCATCGGCACGATGCAGCTGCTCGGCGCGTGCCAGAAGTCGCCGACGATCCGTCGGCTGGTGGTGAAGTCCAGCACGAGCGTGTACGGCTCGGCGCCCCGCGACCCGGCGGTCTTCACCGAGACGACGCCGCCGAAGTCGCTCCCGAGCGGAGGCTTCGCCAAGGACGTCGTCGAGGTCGAGGGGTACGTGCGCGGCTTCGCGCGGCGGCGCCCGGACGTGGCGGTGTGCGTGCTGCGCTTCGCGAACATCCTGGGTCCCGGCGCGGACTCGCCGCTCGCCGAGTACTTCTCGCTGCCCGTCCTGCCCACGGTCTTCGGTTACGACCCGAGGCTCCAGTTCGTCCACGAGGAGGACGTCATCGACGTCCTGCGGATCGCCTCGCACGAGCCGCGGCGGGCCACGCTGAACAGCGGGACGTTCAACATCGCCGGCGACGGCGTACTGACGCTCTCTCAGTGCTCGCGGCGGCTGGGGCGGCCCACCGTGCCGGTACTGCTGCCTGCCGTCAGGTGGGTCGGTACGGCGCTGCGCACGGTGGGTGTGACGGACTTCTCACCGGAGCAGATCCGGCTGCTGACGCACGGCAGGGTGGTCAGTACGGCGCAGATGCGCGAGACGCTCGGGTTCGAGCCCGCGTACACCACCGCCCAGGCCTTCGCGGACTTCGCGCGCAGCCGGGGCCCTGGGCTGCTGCCGCCGGAGGCCGTGGCCGGTGCGGTGGACCGGATCGCCGCGTCGCCGCTCCTGAGCGGTGCGCGGACGGGGACGCAGACGCAGACGCAGAAGCAGACGACGACAAGCGCCGAGGCCGAATAAGGAGCGCGAGCAACCATGGCGGACGCCAAGGTCATTCCCTTCGACGACGACCGGCCGCGCGCGGGTGCGGCCCCCCGGCCGGCGCGCCGCCGGCCGCTGCTGGGCAGTGGCGCCCGGGGGAGGGGCGAGCCGGCCCCGGTGAGCCCGCTGCCGGGGTCGTACGGGCCAGAGGCAGCCGGCGAGGCAGCCGAGGAGGCGGCTACGGCTCCGGGGGGCTCGGCGGCCGGTGGCGACTGGGAGCGGCGGCTCGCGGGCGGGCTGGCCTTCCTGCGGCGGCGCATCACCGGTGAGTACGAGGTCGACGAGTTCGGTTTCGACGAGGAGCTGACGGACCAGGTCCTGATGTCGCTTCTCCGGCCGCTGTACGAGAAGTACTTCCGCGTCGAGGTGAAGGGCGTGGAGAACATCCCGGCCGAAGGCGGAGCCCTGGTGGTGGCGAACCACTCGGGGGTGCTCCCGCTGGACGGTCTGATGATGCAGGTCGCCGTCCACGACCACCACCCGGCCGGGCGCCATCTGCGGCTGCTCGCCGCCGACCTGGTGTTCGTGCTGCCGGTCGTGAACGAGCTGGCCCGGAAGGCCGGGCACACGCTGGCGTGCGCGGAGGACGCCGAGCGGCTGCTGCGGCGCGGCGAGGTCGTCGGGGTGATGCCGGAGGGCTTCAAGGGCATCGGGAAGCCCTTCGGCGAGCGGTACAAGCTGCAGCGGTTCGGGCGGGGCGGCTTCGTGTCGACGGCACTGCGGGCCGGGGTGCCGATCGTGCCGTGCTCGATCGTGGGCGCGGAGGAGATCTACCCGATGATCGGCAACGCGAAGACGCTCGCGCGGCTGCTCGGCTTCCCGTACTTCCCGCTCACGCCGACGTTCCCCTGGCTGGGGCCGCTGGGTGCGCTGCCCCTGCCGACGAAGTGGACGATCCAGTTCGGCGAGCCGATCCCGACCGACGGCTATCCCCCGGAGGCGGCGGAGGACCCGATGCTGATGTTCAACCTGACGGACCAGGTCCGGGAGCAGATCCAGCACACGCTGTACAAGCTCCTGGTGCAGCGGCGGTCGGTGTTCTTCTAGCGCGTACGCGCGTACGCGCGTACGTACGAGAGTGGGGCGCCTCGTGTCCGAGAGGCGCCCCACCTTCGTCCTATCGCGCGTCCTAACGCGCGCCCTCCTCGTCGATGCCGAGGCCCGGGAGGATGCCTGGCAGCAGCGGGGGGATGGTGACGTCGGGAGCCGGTGCGGGTGGCTCCTGGCTCGCGTCGGGTGGCGGTGTCGTCGGGTCGGGATCCAGGAGCCCGCCCGTGTTGCCGCCGAGCAGGCCGTCGTCCTGCGCGGAGCCCGAGCCGGAGCCCGACGGACCCGGCTTGCCGGGGCTGCCCGAGGGGCGGGATTCCGGCGCGGACGGGGACTCGTGCGACGGGCTGCCGGGGCGGGTCGAGTCCTGGGGGCCGCTTTGGGTGCCCGAGGGAGCGCGGCCGTCCTTCTCCTCCGGGACGCGCGGCAGCTTGGACTGCAGCGGGCCGACCTCTTCGTCTATGGCGGCGAAGACCGAACTCACCTGGTCGCGTACGTCGGTGAGCTGGGGAGGGAGCCGGTCGCGCAGGCCGTGCCACGCCTCGCGGTGGTTGCGGGCGAACGAGTCGAGCGTGGCCATCGGCGCGATGGTGCCGTCCCGTTCGTACGCGATGCGCAGCAGGCGGTGGCCCTCGGCGGCGTCGTGCTGCATGCCGTTGAGGGCGCGGCGGATCTCGTTCAGCGACTCGTGGTCCAGGACGCCGGAGCGGCCCCGCTCCATGAGGCGGCGGGCCTCGCTGAGGCGGGTGGACGCCTGGTCCAGGTAGAGCTCGCCGCGGTCGGCCTCGTCGTCGGCGAGGCCGAGCTTGAGGTCCTCCATGCCACGCTTCAGCCCGTACAGCGAATCACCGGGGAGGGCGTCGGAACTGGCAGCGGCGACCCCGCTGAAGGCCCCCGCGGCCACTCCGACCGTGAGGCCGCCGGCGGCGAGCCCCTTCGACCAGCGGGAGCGCGGGCGCAACTTCCGGAGCGCGGTGGCCCGGTGGGCCCCCCGCCCCGACGACGTCCGCTGCTCCGGCACGGTAGGGCCCGCGGACGCACCCCCCTCGGCGACCATCGCCTCCATGGCGGCGACCAGCTGGGCTCGCTGCACGGTTTTGACTTCGGGGTCCAACTCCGGCTTCGGCAGCTTGCCGAGACCGCTCGCCAGGGCCAACAGCCGCCCACGCTCGGTCGGTTCGGCCGACGCGTCGGGCTGCTCGGCCGCCTGATCTTCCAGGGCCTGGGCGAAGGCGTTCGCCCGCCGGTGCGCCGATACGTTCGCGATCACTGGCGGCACCTCCTCTCGTCATCACGGTCGACTCCCAGGAAGGGCGGGAAGGTTGCACACCTTGAGCGCATCCACACGAACGAGTGAGTGGGTGCGGTCAGGGTGTGACCACAGGGAGCCTGCATCCCGCACAACGAGCGTCGCGGCACCTGGGTTACGGACGAAAGATGATCCGACCAGTGCGTGTTCGCGCCCTCACGGAGGGTGTCGTGCGGTCAGCGGGCGTCGTCGGGGAGCAGGCGCGCGAGGGTGCGCACCGCGCGGTACTGGAGGGTCTTGATCGCGCCTTCGTTCTTGCCCATCGCGCGCGCGGTCTCGGCGACCGAGAGGCCCTGGAGGAAGCGCAGGGTGACGCATTCCTGCTGCTGGGGGTTCAGCTTACGGACGGCCTCCAGGAGCGCGGCGTTGGAGAGGGACTCCAGGACGGAGTCCTCCGGGCTGCGCTCGACCTCGTTGGCGTCGAGCATTTCGCCTGTGGTCACTTCGAGCCTGAATCGGCTCGACTTGAAGTGGTCGGCGACCAGATTGCGAGCGATGGTGACCAGCCAGGCTCCGAAGTCGCGCCCCTGCCAGGTGAAGGTCGAGATACGGCGCAGGGCGCGGAGGAACGTCTCGCTGGTCAGGTCTTCGGCCGTCGCCTTTCCGCCGACGCGGTAGTAGATGTAGCGGTAGACGGTGTCGCTGTACTGGTCGTACAGGCGGCCGAATGCCTCGGCCTCGCCGGCCTGGGCGCGTTCGACCAGGTCCATCATGCGGGCGCTGTCGCTGTCGGCGGTGGGCCGGCGCGCGGTGGTCGAGGTGCCCGCTCCGCCCCGGCCACCCCTTCTGCCGACGACGGGACCGCCGTCGGCGAGGGCATAGCAGGGGCCGGCGGGTGCCGGTGCGGCGAAGGCGGGGACGGCGTACGCGGTGGGGACGAAGCCGCGCAGGTGGTCGAGGACCGTTGCGCGGAGCGTAGCCAGGCCCGAGGCGTCAACCCCGACGTGTGGGTACACGGGACTCCCAGAGGCAGAGCTTCCATCACGTGCAGTGCGGAACCGTTCACCCGTCGTAGCGACGTGTGAGGGTCCCGTATGCGTCTGAGGAGAATAACGCTTCGTGCAGGGAGCGCTACACCGAGTTGCTCAAATCATCGATTCAGTCGCTTCTGTGACGTCTAGGGGGCTGATCAAGTCGCACTTGGTGACCGTTAATTGATCGGATCGGTTTCGGATGTGGGTGGGGTGGGGGTGTGTTGTGGTCGAGTGCGGGGGTGGGGGACTGGGGTGGGGGCGGCGGGGGTAAGACCCCGGTTTGGCCGCGACTCGCGCGGCCCCGGGGGTCGGCGCCCCGGCGCCCTCGCCGGCGGACGTTCGCTTCGCGCCGCCGGAGGGCCGCACCTCGCGCCCGGTAGCCGGCAGCTCCGGGCCGCCGGGGTCGGGGGCAGGGGGGCATCCGGTAGCCGGCGGCTCCGCGCCGCCGGGGTCAGGGGCACGGGGGCATCCGGTAGCCGGCGGCTTCGCGCCGCTGGGGTCGGGCCGGGGGCATCCGGCAGGCGGGCGTGTCTCGGGCACCTGGCAGGTGGCGGCTTCGCGCCGCCAGGTCAGGGGGTGCGGGTCCCGCCGCGCCGGGGCGGGCGGTGGGTCAGCGGCGGCGGCGGCTCAGGGCCACCGCGGCGGCGGTGCCGCCGGCGAGGGCGCCGACGCCCGCGGCCGCGGGGATGCCGACCTTCGCGGCCTTGCGGCCCGTGCGGTAGTCGCGCAGGCGCCACTCGCGCTCGCGCGCGTACCTGCGCAGCTTGGTGTCGGGGTTGATCGCGTACGGGTGCCCGACCAGCGAGAGCATCGGGATGTCGTTGTGGCTGTCGCTGTACGCGGCGCAGCGCGAGAGGTCCAGGCCCTCCGCGGCGGCCAGGGCGCGGACCGCCTCGGCCTTGGCGGGGCCGTGGAGGGGCTCGCCGACGAGCTTGCCGGTGTAGACGCCGTCGACGGACTCGGCGACCGTGCCGAGCGCGCCGGTCAGGCCCAGGCGGCGGGCGATGATCGTCGCCGTTTCGACGGGGGCGGCCGTGACCAGCCAGACCTTCTGGCCGGCGTCGAGGTGCGCCTGGGCCAGGGCGCGGGTGCCGGGCCAGATGCGGTCGGCCATGTACTCGTCGTAGATCTCCTCGCCGATGGTCATCAGCTCGGAGACGCGGTGGCCCTTGACGATGGACAGCGCGCTGTCGCGGGCGTCCTGCATGTGCTCGGGGTCCTCGACCCCGGCGAGCCGGAACCAGGCCTGCTGCCAGGCGAACCGGGCCAGCTCGCGGCGCTGGAAGAACTTGCGCTTGTACAGGCCCCGGCCGAAGTGGAAGAGGGCGGCGCCCTGCATCACGGTGTTGTCGAGGTCGAAGAAGGCCGCCGCGTGCACGTCCCCGTGGACGGGGAACTCCTGTGAGGTCTTACGGGCGGCCTCGGCCGACGCTTCGCCTGCCAGCACACTGCGCGCGGTGGCGGAGCGCCTGCGAGGGGTGAGCCATCCCAGTGCGGCCATGCCGTGAGCATAGCCACTGTGTTCGGTCCTTCCCGCCTTGTGGGGGCCGCCACGGAGTGAACGGAAGGAGAATGGGGGGCATGTTCGGGCGACGTACGAAGAAGGCCGGCGGTCCGCGGACGGTGACGCTGATCGGGAAGCCCGGGTGTCATCTCTGTGATGACGCGCGGGCGGTGATCGAGCGGGTCTGCGCCGAGACGGGCGCCGTGTGGGAGGAGAAGGACATCCTCCAGGACGAGGAGCTCCACCGCGCCTACTGGGAGCAGATCCCGGTGGTGCTGGTGGACGGTGAGCAGCACACCTTCTGGAAGGTGGACGCGGCGCGGCTGCGGCGCGAGCTCGAAGGGTGACGGAAGGTGAAGCACGGGGGGTGACCGGAAAGGGCGGTTACCATCGTGTGCGTTTTGTTGGGTTTCGGGGGCGGAGCCGTGAGGAGTGTGAACCGTCTTGCCCCCTTCGTGTTCCCAACGGGCTGAGCGCGCCCTCGGTTCCGGGGCGGCGCGATCGGATCGCGTGACCCCGGTCACTTTGGCCGGACAAAAGGGACACCATCTTTGTGCACGCGTTCACAAAGACATAGCCTGCTGTCGACGGGGCGGCCTCGGTACGCATGGCCGCCTGCAGCCCCGCTCATCCCGCAGGAGCACCGTGGCAACTGGCCGAACACACCGACCGGCGACCCGTAGCCGAGGAATCCCCGAGGCCACCGTCGCCAGGCTTCCGCTGTATCTGCGGGCGCTCACCGCACTGTCGGAGCGCTCCGTACCGACGGTCTCCTCCGAGGAGCTCGCGGCGGCGGCGGGGGTCAATTCCGCGAAGCTGCGCAAGGACTTCTCCTACCTCGGTTCGTACGGGACGCGCGGTGTCGGGTACGACGTCGAGTACCTCGTCTACCAGATCTCCCGCGAGCTCGGGCTCACCCAGGACTGGCCGATCGTCATGGTCGGCATCGGTAACCTCGGCGCCGCCCTCGCCAACTACGGCGGCTTCGCCTCCCGTGGCTTCCGCGTCGCCGCGCTGATCGACGCCGACCCGGCCATGGTCGGCAAGCCGGTCGCGGGCATCGCCGTGCAGCACATCGACGACCTGGAGAAGATCGTCGACGAGAACGGCGTGTCGATCGGTGTCATCGCCACGCCCGCGGGCGCGGCCCAGCAGGTCTGCGACCGGCTCGTCGCGGCCGGGGTGACCTCCATCCTGAACTTCGCGCCGACCGTGCTGTCGGTGCCCGACGGCGTGGACGTGCGCAAGGTGGACCTCTCCATCGAGCTGCAGATCCTCGCCTTCCACGAGCAGCGCAAGGCCGGCGAGGAGCCGGGCGCGCCGGTGCCCCCCGTGGTGCGCGGTGCCGCCGGCGCCACCGCCGCGGCCGACGGACGCAAGGGACCTGACGGGGACATGCCCGCCGTGATGCCGGCATGAGCCTCCTCGTCGTCGGACTCAGCCACCGCAGCGCGCCCGTCAGCGTGCTGGAGCGGGCCGCCCTGGCCCCCGACACGCAGAGCAAGCTGCTCCAGGACACCCTCGCCGCCGAACCGGCCGTCGAGGCCGCGGTCCTGGCCACCTGCAACCGCATCGAGCTCTACGCCGACGTGGACAAGTTCCACGCGGGCGTCGCCGAGCTGTCCACGCTGCTCGCCCAGCACAGCGGGGTGGGGCTGGAGGAGCTCACCCCCTACCTGTACGTGCACTACGAGGACCGGGCCGTCCACCACCTCTTCTCGGTGGCGTGCGGGCTGGACTCCATGGTCGTCGGCGAGGGGCAGATCCTCGGCCAGATCAAGGACGCCCTCGCGCGCGGCCAGGAGCTGCACACCGCCGGGCGGCTGCTGAACGACCTGTTCCAGCAGGCGCTGCGGGTCGGCAAGCGGGCGCACAGCGAGACCGGTATCGACCGGGCGGGGCAGTCGCTCGTCACCTTCGGCCTCGAGCAGCTGGCGGCCGGCACTCCGGTGGACGCCTGGGCCAAGGGCAAGCGGGCGCTGGTCATCGGCGCCGGTTCGATGTCCTCGCTCGCCGCCGCCACGCTCGCGCGGTCCGGCGTCGACGAGATCGTCATCGCCAACCGGACGTCCGAGCGCGCCGAGCGCCTCGTGCAGATCCTCACCGAGCCCGGAGGCACGGGCGTGGCCGCGCGAGCCGTGGCCATGGCCTCCGTGAGCGACGAACTGACACGTGCCGACGTCGTCGTGTCCTGCACCGGCGCCACCGGCCTCGTGCTGACCGGCGCGGCCGTCGAGGCCGCCGTGGCCGGGCGTACGGGCGCGCCGCTCGCGCTGCTCGACCTCGCCATGCCGCGTGACATCGACGCCGCCGTGCACCGGCTCATGGGCGTCCGGCTCGTCGACATCGAGTCGCTCGCCGAGGCGTCGGCGGACGCGCCGATGGCCGCCGACGTGGACCAGGTGCGGGGCATCGTCGCCGACGAGGTCGCCGCCTTCGGCGCCGCTCAGCGGGCCGCGCACATCACCCCGACCGTCGTCGCCCTGCGCACCATGGCCGCCGACGTGGTGGCCGGGGAGATGGCCCGGCTGGAGGGGCGGCTGCCCGGTCTCGACGAGAAGCAGCGCGCCGAGATCACCCAGACCGTGCGCCGCGTGGTGGACAAGCTGCTCCACGCGCCGACCGTGCGGGTCAAGCAGCTCGCCAGCGAGCCCGGCGGCGCCGGCTACGCGGACGCGCTGCGCACACTCTTCGACCTCGACCCGGAGGCGGTCGCCTCCGTCAGCCGGGCCGACGTGAACGACGCCGATCTCAAGAACCGAGGGCGAGTATGACCGAGAGGGCCCAGAGGGCATTGAGGCTGGGGACCAGGCGCAGCAAGCTCGCCATGGCCCAGTCCGGGCAGGTCGCGGAGGCGGTGCGGCAGCTGACCGGGCGTCCCGTGGAGCTCGTGGAGATCACCACGTACGGCGACGTCTCCCGCGAGAACCTGGCGCAGATCGGCGGGACGGGCGTCTTCGTCACGGCGCTGCGCGAGGCGCTGCTCGCCGGGGACGTGGACTTCGCCGTGCACTCGCTGAAGGACCTGCCGACCGCGCAGCCGGACGACCTGGTGCTCGCCGCGATCCCGCTCCGCGAGGACCCGCGCGACGTGCTGGTCGCGCGCGACGGGCTGCGGTTCGAGCAGCTGCCGGCCGGGGCCCGCGTGGGCACCGGTTCGCCGCGGCGCATGGCGCAGCTCAACGCGTACGCGCGCGCCCACGGCATGAAGATCGAGTGTGTCGCCATTCGGGGGAACATCGACACGCGCGTCGGTTACGTGCGGAGCGGTGAGCTGGACGCGGTGGTTCTCGCCGCGGCCGGGCTGAACCGCATCGGGCGTATCGACGAGGTGACCGACTTCCTGTCGGTCGACACCGTTCTGCCCGCGCCCGGTCAGGGGGCGCTGGCGATCGAGTGCACGGCGGCTGACACCGACCTCGCCGCCGCGCTCGCCGGGCTCGACGACCCGCACACGCGGGCCGCCGTGACCGCCGAGCGGTCCCTGCTCGCCGCCCTGGAGGCCGGCTGCTCCGCACCTGTGGGTGCGCTGGCCGACCTGCTGGCCGATGGGCAGGTTGTTCATGAGATGCGCCTGCGGGGCGTCGTCGGCACGACCGACGGCTCCACGCTGGTGCAGTTGTCCACCACCGGTCCCGTACCCACGTCGCACGGCGACGCCGTCGCGCTCGGTCGCGAACTCGCGTCCGAGATGCTCGCCAAGGGTGCGGCCGGTCTTATGGGGGAGCGAGCACTTTGAGCCCCACCACTGCATCCAAGGTTTCTTCGGCGTTCTCCGCGTGCGGGCACGTCACCTTCCTGGGCGCCGGACCCGGGGATCCGGGGCTGCTGACACTGCGCGCCGTCGAGGCGCTGGCGGGTGCTGACGTACTCATCGCGGAGCCGGATGTGCTCGATGTCGTACGCGGCCATGCCCGGGCGGGCGTGAGCACGCCGGAGCTGGCGGTTGTTGACGATGCGTCAATGCCCGCCGGGGTCCCCGTGTTGAGGGATGCGACCAATCTTGTCATGGAGGCCGCGCGGGGCGGCAAGCGGGTCGTCCGTGCGGTGAGCGGCGACCCCGGACTCGACGGCAACGCGGGCGCGGAGATGCTCGCGTGCGCCGCCGAGGGCATCCCCTTCGAGGTGGTGCCGGGCGTCGCCACGGCGGTGGGCGTGCCGGCGTACGCCGGTGTGCCGCTGCGCGACGCCGAGGGCGCCGACGTGCGCTTCGTCGACGCCCGCACCGCGGGCGACCGGTGCTGGACGGAGGTGGGCGCCAGCGACGGGACGGTGGTCGTGTCGACGACGCTCGACTCCGTGGCGGCCGCCGCCGGTGAGCTGGTGTCGGCGGGCCGTAAGCCCGACACCCCGCTGACCGTCACCATCGCCGGTACGACGACGCGGCAGCGGACGTGGACGGCGACGCTGGGCTCGATCGCGCAGGTGCTCAAGCAGGCGAAGGTGCTGCCGTCGCCGGACGGCGGCCAGCCGGTCATAGCCGTGGTCGGTGAGCGCAGCGCCGCCGCCCAGCGCGACCAGCTCGCGTGGTTCGAGTCGAAGCCGCTGTTCGGCTGGAAGGTCCTCGTACCGCGTACGAAGGAGCAGGCGGCGTCGCTCTCCGACCAGCTGCGGTCCTACGGCGCGGTGCCGAGCGAGGTGCCGACCATCGCCGTCGAGCCGCCGCGCACGCCGCAGCAGATGGAGCGCGCGGTCAAGGGCCTGGTCACCGGCCGCTACGAGTGGATCGCCTTCACCTCGGTCAACGCCGTCAAGGCGGTGCGCGAGAAGTTCGAGGAGTACGGGCTCGACGCCCGCGCCTTCGCCGGGATCAAGGTCGCGGCGGTGGGCGAGCAGACCGCGAAGGCGCTGGTCGAGTTCGGTGTGAAGCCGGACCTCGTGCCGAGCGGCGAGCAGTCCGCGGCCGGGCTGCTGGAGGACTGGCCGCCGTACGACCCGGTCTTCGACCCGATCGACCGCGTCTTCCTGCCGCGCGCCGACATCGCCACCGAGACGCTGGTGGCCGGGCTGATCGAGCTCGGGTGGGAGGTCGACGACGTGACCGCGTACCGGACGGTGCGCGCGTCGCCGCCGCCGGCCGAGACGCGCGAGGCGATCAAGGGCGGTGGCTTCGACGCGGTGCTGTTCACGTCGTCGTCGACCGTGCGGAACCTGGTCGGCATCGCGGGCAAGCCGCACAACGTGACGGTGATCGCCTGCATCGGCCCGGCGACCGCGAAGACCGCGGAGGAGCACGGGCTGCGCGTGGACGTCCTGGCGCCGGAGCCGTCGGTGCACAAGCTGGCGGAGGCGCTGGCGGAGTTCGGCGTACGGCGCCGCCAGGCGGCGCTGGAGGCCGGCGACCCGGTCACGCGCCCGAGCGAGCGTCGGCCGGGCGCGCGGCGGCGGCGTACGACCTAACGGTCCGTCCCTGCGCGTACGGCCACGGCCGGGTGCGTCCCCGAGGGGGACGGGCCCGGCCGTCGGCGTTGGCGGGTGTATGCGTGGTGCGTTGCGCGACGCCGGGGGCGTGCGGGGCGGTACGGGTGGGAGGCCTGGTGGGGTGGGGCCGGTCGTCCGGCGTTGGCGGGTGTATGCGTGGTGCGTTGCGCGACGCCGGGGGCGTGCGGGGCGGTACGGGCGGGAGGCCTGTTGGGGCGGGGCCGGCCGTCCGGCGTTGGGGGCATCGGGGCAGGGGCTGCCCGGGTGGGAGGCGCGTGCGACCGGCGGGCTGTCGGCAAAAGCGCCCCCGGGGCGGGCGTAGCGTGGACGCATGACTGTGTACGGATCCTTTCCCGGTGCGCGGCCGCGGCGGCTGCGGACGACTCCCGTCATGCGGCGGATGGTCGCGGAGACGCGGCTGCATCCGGCCGATCTGATCCTGCCCGCGTTCGTACGCGAGGGCGTCACCGAGCCGGTGCCGATCGGGGCCATGCCCGGCGTCGTCCAGCACACGCGGGACACGCTGCGGAAGGCCGCCGTGGAGGCGGCCGCGGCCGGGGTCTCCGGGATCATGCTGTTCGGCGTGCCGGAGGAGTCCAAGAAGGACGGGCTCGGCACCGCCGGGACCGACCCGGACGGCATCCTCCAGGTCGCCATCCGGGACGTGCGCGCCGAGGTCGGGGACGACCTGGTGATCATGTCGGACCTGTGCCTGGACGAGTACACCGACCACGGCCACTGCGGTGTCCTGGACGCGGACGGGCGCGTCGACAACGACGCGACGCTGGAGCGGTACGCCGAGATGGCGCAGGTCCAGGCGGACGCGGGCGTCCACGTGGTGGGCCCCAGCGGGATGATGGACGGTCAGGTCGGGGTGGTTCGCGACGCGCTGGACACCATCGGCAAGGAGGACGTGGCGATCCTCGCGTACACCGCCAAGTACTCGTCGGCCTTCTACGGCCCCTTCCGGGAGGCCGTCGGCTCGTCGCTGCGCGGCGACCGCAAGACGTACCAGCAGGACCCGGCGAACGTCCGCGAGTCCCTGCGGGAGTTGGCGCTCGACCTCGAAGAGGGCGCCGACATGGTGATGGTCAAGCCGGCCGGGCCGTACCTCGACGTCCTCGCGAAGGTGGCGGACGCGGTGGACGTGCCGGTCGCGGCGTATCAGATCAGCGGTGAGTACGCGATGGTCGAGGCCGCCGCGGAGAAGGGCTGGATCGACCGCGACAAGGCGATCCTGGAGACGCTCACCGGCATCCGCCGGGCGGGCGCGCAGATGATCCTCACCTACTGGGCGACGGAGGTCGCGCAGCGGCTCCGGTAGTCCAAGCGGACCCCTATGGCGTGATGCCGCCAATTTCCCCCGCAGGATGGGGGGTTGGCGGCATTCTCGTGTGGAGGGGGCCAGGGTGGCTCAAGGGCCCTAGGGGACAGGGCCTGTTCCGCCCAGTCGATCTCTCTTCCGTACGGCTCTCCGGGCGGCGATAGTACGTGGTGTCAGCGGGCGCCACACCCGAACCAGCCACACCAGCTGCACTTGCAGGGCAGCGGGTGCCGGCCGAGGTGTGTACTCCGCGCCCCATCCTCACGACTTCGCAGGAGCCGGACTATGAAGCTCAGCCATGCCCTCCGCCGCTCGGGAGCCGCGCTCGCCATCGGCGCGATGTCCCTCGGCATGGTCACCACGGTCGGCTCCGGTACGGCCGCGGCCGCCGCAAGCTGCGGCGGGGACGTGTCGGTCTACGGCATCCTCCCCGACGGCCGGCTCACCTACACGGCGATAGCCCCGAGCACCGGCGACCGGGTGAAGACCCTGATCGGTGCCGGGCTGGGCTTCACGCCGAAGGCGATGGCCACGCTGAACTTCAACACCGTCCTGGTCACCTCCACCGCTGGTGAGCTGTACCGCGTCGACATCCAGACCAACAACACCTCCCTCGGCATCGCCGGCATCACCAAGATCTGGGACGGCGGCTGGACCTTCGACAAGCTGACGTACGACGGCGCCGGGCGCCTCTACGGCACGGTCAACGGCTACCTGCACCGCTACATCGTCACCGAGGCCAAGCCGTCCGGCCCGGCCCACATCGGCCAGCACGAGGTCATCGGCTCGGGCTTCGTCCTGAAGACGCTCGCCGCCTCCGGCAAGGACCGGCTCATCGCCTCCACGTCCGACGGCCGGCTGCTCGGCTACGAGATCAACGGCGTGGGCGACTGGAACGGCTCCCAGCTGAAGGCGAGCGGCTGGTCCGCGGTCGACTCCCTCGTCTCGCCCGGCGGCGGCCTCTACTACGGCCGTACCAACGGCGGCATGTATTGGTACCACGACGCCACCCCGTACGACGGTGACGGCAGCGACATCGCCTACCACACCGACGACCCGGTGGACGCGTCCGGCTGGACGCAGAGCCTGCTCTCCGCCTTCGGCAGCGACTGCTCGTACGTGACGCCGAGTTCCACCGCCAACGGCCAGATCACGCGCAGCGAGGTCATGTCGCGGGCCAAGAACTGGTACGACCGGAACGTCCAGTACAGCCAGACGCTCAACCAGGCGGAATGGGTGTATGGCCCGACGACCGACGTGAAGTACAGGCCCGACTGCTCCGGCTTCGTCTCCATGGCGTGGCACCTGCAGGACTCGCTGACGACGTGGAGTCTGCCCACCGTCAGCACCCAGATCTCCAAGGGCGACCTGCAACCGGGCGACATCCTCAACTACAAGGACCAGCACGTCGTCCTCTTCGCGGGCTGGAAGGACAAGGCCGCCGGCACCTTCTCCTACTACTCCGAGGGCAGCCCGAGCACGGACATGAACTACGCGACGGCCGACATCGACAGCGGCACCATCGACGGCCACGGGTACGGCAACTACGTGGCCCTGCGCTACAACAAGATCGTCTGAGGGGCGTGACAGCGCGCCGCAGCCCCCGCCGGTGTCCGGCGGGGGCTGCGGGCGTGGGCTGACGGGGCCGAGGGGCTGCGGGGGTCAGAGCCGCTCGGGCGTGCGGATGCCGAGCAGCGCCATGCCCTGGTGCAGGGTGCGGGCGGTCAGGTCGACGAGGAAGAGCCGGTTCTCCACGACCTCCGGCGCGTTCTCGTCGCTGATCACCTGGCACTGGTCGTAGAACGTGGTGAGGTGCGAGGCCAGCTGGTAGAGGTACGCCGCCAGCTTGTGCGGCTCGTACGACGCGGCGACCTCCGTCAGGACCTCACCGAACTGGTCCAGGTGCAGGCCCAGCGCCCGCTCCGCCGGGGCGAGCGGCAGCTCGGGGTGGGCGGCCGGCTTGGTGTCGCCCGCCTTGCGGATGATCGACTTGATACGGGCGTACGCGTACTGGAGGTAGACGGACGTGTCGCCGTTGAGCGACACCATCTGGTCCAGGTCGAACTTGTAGTCCCGGGACGCGGAGGTCGACAGGTCGGCGTACTTCACGGCGCCGATGCCGACGTACCGGCCGTTCTCGACGATCTCCTGCTCGCTCAGGCCCACCTTCTCGGCCTTCTCGCGGACCACGGCGGTGGCGCGGTCGATCGCCTCGTCGAGCAGGTCGACCAGCCGGACCGTCTCGCCCTCACGGGTCTTGAACGGCTTGCCGTCCTTGCCCAGGACCGTGCCGAAGGCGAGCTGCACGGCGTGCACCCGGTCGTTCAGCCAGCCGGCGCGGCGGGCGGTCTCGAAGACCATCTTGAAGTGCAGCGACTGGCGGGCGTCCACGACGTACACCAGGGTGTCCGCGCCCAGCTTCTGGACGCGGTCGCGGATCGCGGAGAGGTCGGTGGCGGCGTAGCCGTACCCGCCGTTGGACTTCTTCACGATCAGCGGGACGGGGTTGCCGTCGGGGCCCTTGACGTCGTCGAAGAACACGCACAGCGCGCCCTCGGAGCGGACCGCGACGCCGGACTCCTCCAGCAGGCGGCAGGTCTCCTCGAGCATGTCGTTGTACCCGGACTCGCCGACCACGTCCGGGTCCTTGATGTCCATGTCCAGCTTGTTGAAGACGGAGTAGAAGTAGATCTTCGACTCGTCGACGAACCGCTGCCACAGGGCGAGGGTCTCCTCGTCCCCGGACTGGAGGGCCACGACCCGGTCGCGGGAGCGGGCCTTGAACTCCTCGTCGGAGTCGAACAGCGCCCGGGCCGCCTTGTAGAGGCGGTTGAGGTTGGACATGGCCTCCTCGCCGGAGACCGCGGAGTCCTTGTGGTCCAGCTCGTGCGGGTGCTCGATCAGGTACTGGATGAGCATGCCGAACTGGGTGCCCCAGTCGCCGATGTGGTGGCGGCGGATCACCTTCTCGCCCGCGAACTCCAGGATCTTGACCACGGCGTCACCGATGACCGCCGAGCGCAGGTGGCCGACGTGCATCTCCTTGGCCACGTTCGGCTGGGCGTAGTCGATGACCGTCGTGCCCGGCTCGTCGCGGTACGGGACGCCGAGGCGGTCGTCGGCGGCGCGGGCCGCCAGCGTCTCGGCGATCGCCCGGTCCGAGATCGTGATGTTGAGGAAGCCGGGGCCCGAGACCTCGACGTCCTGGATCACGTCGTTGGCCGGGATCGCCTCGACGACCTTGGTCGCCAGCTCACGCGGGTTTCCCTTGACCTGCTTGGCCAGGGCCAGGATGCCGTTGGCCTGGAAGTCCGCCCGGTCGCTTCGTCGCAGCAGGGGGTCGCGGGAGCCGGCCTCCGGCAGAGCTGCCGAAAGGGCGTCCGCGAGGCGCTGCTGCACGGTCGAAGCGAGGGAAGGGACCGAGGCCATGAGCTTCCGTTTCTGTCTTGATCGCTGTGCTGTCGTCCGGGGTGTATTCCGGTTGTCAAGTGTCCCACGGGTGCGCAAGCTCTTATCCACCGCTGTCCACAGCCGTCCCAGCGCTGTCATACCGGCGGGCGCGGGCTGTGGACAACCTCGGACCGCGCCGTCGGCGTCTGGGAGAATGGCTTACGCCAGCCTTCGAAACCCCAAGCATTCAAGGACGTGCCGATCGTGGCTCAGAGCAGCACCGAGACCGACTGGGTCTCCCGTTTCGCGGACGAGGTCATCGCCGAGTCGGAGCGACGTGCGCCTGGCAAACCGGTCGTGGTCGCCTCGGGCCTGTCGCCGTCCGGCCCCATCCACCTGGGCAACCTCCGTGAGGTCATGACCCCGCACCTGGTCGCCGACGAGATCCGGCGCCGGGGGTACGAGGTGCGCCACCTGATCTCCTGGGACGACTACGACCGCTACCGCAAGGTGCCGGCCGGTGTCCCCGGCGTCGACGAGTCGTGGGCCGAGCACATCGGCAAGCCGCTGACCTCGGTTCCGGCCCCCGCCGGCTCCCCGTACCCGAACTGGGCCGAGCACTTCAAGGCCGCCATGGTCGAGTCGCTTGCCGAGCTGGGCGTCGAGTTCGACGGCATCAGCCAGACCGAGCAGTACACGGCGGGCGTGTACCGCGAGCAGATCCTGCACGCGATGAAGCACCGCGCCGCGATCGACGCGATCCTGGACCGCTACCGGACCAAGGACAAGGCCACCGGCCAGCCGAAGAAGCAGGGCCAGGGCCAGAAGCCGCAGCCCCAGAAGCAGCAGAAGCCGGTCGACGAGGCCGAGCTGGAGGCCGCCGAGGGCTCCGGCGCGGCGAGCGAGGACGACGGCTCCGGCGGCGCCGGCGGGTACTTCCCGTACAAGCCGTACTGCGGGCAGTGCGGCAAGGACCTCACCACCGTCACCGCGTACGACGACGAGTCGACCGAGATGACCTACAGCTGCGTCTGCGGCTTCTCCGAGACGGTGAAGCTGAGCGAGTTCAACCGCGGCAAGCTGGTCTGGAAGGTCGACTGGCCGATGCGCTGGGCGTACGAGGGCGTGATCTTCGAGCCCAGCGGCGTCGACCACTCCTCGCCCGGCTCGTCCTTCGTGGTCGGCGGGCAGATCGTGCGCGAGGTCTTCGACGGCGTCCAGCCGATCGGCCCGATGTACGCGTTCGTCGGCATCTCCGGCATGGCGAAGATGTCGTCCTCGAAGGGCGGCGTGCCGACCCCGGCCGACGCCCTGAAGATCATGGAGGCGCCGCTGCTGCGCTGGCTGTACGCGCGCCGCAAGCCCAACCAGGCCTTCAAGATCGCCTTCGACCAGGAGATCCAGCGGCTGTACGACGAGTGGGACAAGCTGGAGGCCAAGGTCGCCGACGGCAGCGTCCTGCCCGCCGACGCCGCCGCCCACTCGCGCGCCGTGCGCACGGCCGCCGGCGAGCTGCCGCGCACCCCGCGCCCGCTGCCGTACCGCACGCTCGCCTCGGTCGTCGACATCACCGCAGGGCACGACGAGCAGACGCTGCGCATCCTGAGCGACCTCGACCCGTCCCGGCCGCTGGCCTCGCTGGACGAGGTGCGCCCCCGGCTGGACCGCGCGGAGAACTGGATCTCCACGCACGTCCCGGCCGACCAGCGCACCATCGTCCGCTCCGAGCCCGACACCGAGCTGCTCGGCTCGCTGGACGACGAGGGGCGCGAGTCGCTGCGGCTGCTGCTGGAGGGCCTGGACACCCACTGGTCGCTGGACGGGCTGACCACGCTGGTGTACGGCGTGCCGAAGGTGATGGCGGGGCTGGACCCGGAGGCCAAGCCGACGCCGGAGCTGAAGGTCGCCCAGCGCAACTTCTTCGCGCTGCTGTACCGGCTGCTCGTCAGCCGCGACACCGGACCGCGGCTGCCCACGCTGCTGCTGGCCGTCGGCGCGGACCGGGTGCGCAAGCTGCTGGGCGCGTGAGGACGTAGCCACCCACGCTTAACGACGAGGCCCCCCACCGGGAGGTGGGGGGCCTCGTCCATGCCATGGGCTACGCGGGCCATGGGCTACGCGGTGTCGTTCACGCGATGTGCTCGGACGTCAGTTCCGCCTGGTAGCGCTCCTTGAACCCCGGCAGCATGCGGCGCAGCAGGACGGCGCTGAGCGGGTGCCGGATGCCGTGGCCGTCGGCGAGGTGTATGTCGAGGACCTCGGCGCTCGGCCAGACGTTGTTCTCGTCGACGTACTGCTTGAAGACCGGGTACGCGGCGTGCCGGAACTCCTCGGAGTCCGGCTCGGGGATCTCGCCCTGCGGCGGCGGCTCCTCGTCGTACGCCGGGTCGTAGGCCCCCTCGTACGCGGTCGGCGGCAGCTGCGGGGCGGCGAACCAGGGGCTGTGGTGGTTGGCCGGGAGCTGGGGCTGCGGCTGGGGTTCCGGTTCCGGCTGGTGTTGTGCCTCCGGCTGCGCCTGCGGCTCGGTGTCGTCGGGGTGCTGGGCCGGGAGCTCCTGGGCCGGGAGCTCCTGGGCCCGGGCGTCCGGGGCGGGAACGTCCGGGGTGGGGGCGTCGTCCTGCCGGGCCTGCTCCAGGCGGGGCGTGCGCTGCCGCTGCTCGGGGATCACGGCCCGCTCCTGGGCCGGAGACTGCGCCTGCGGGAGCTCGGCGGCGGGGGTCGCCGGGATCTGCTGCGGGTCGCGGGCCGGGGTGGGGGCCGGGGTCGGGTTCGGCGGCAGCAGGACCGGCTCGATGCCCGCCGCAGCCAGGCCCGCCGGCGCGGTCTCGGCGAGCGGCACACCGTACTTCGCCAGCCGCAGCGGCATCAGCGCCTCGACCGGCGCCTTGCGGCGCCAGGCCCGGCCGTACCGCGCCTGGAGGCGCGCCTGGTAGATCAGCCGGTCCTGCTCCAACTTGATGACCTGCTCGTACGAGCGCAGCTCCCACAGCTTCATCCGGCGCCAGAGCCGGAAGGTGGGCACCGGCGAGAGCAGCCAGCGGGTGAGGCGTACGCCCTCCATGTGCTTGTCGGCCGTGATGTCGGCGATCCGGCCGACCGCGTGCCGCGCCGCCTCGACGGCGACCACGAAGAGGACCGGGATCACCGCGTGCATGCCCACGCCGAGCGGGTCGGGCCAGGCGGCCGCGCCGTTGAAGGCGATCGTCGCGGCGGTCAGCAGCCACGCCGTCTGCCGCAGCAGCGGGAACGGGATGCGGATCCACGTGAGGAGCAGGTCCAGGGCGAGCAGCACGCAGATGCCCGCGTCGATGCCGATGGGGAAGAAGTACGAGAAGTCGCCGAAGCCCTTCTGGAACGCGAGCTCGCGCACCGCCGCGTACGAGCCCGCGAAACCGATGCCGGCGATGACCACCGCACCGGCGATGACGACACCTATCAGCATCCGGTGCGTCCGTGTCAGCTGCATCGCGGCCACCCGCGATCCCCTCCCCGCAGTCGAGATCTGGCGGGCACAGCCTGGCACACGTGTGCGGGGTCCGGCCCGCGGGGGAGGGCCGGACTCCGCATAGCGCCCGTGCGGGCGGCTACTTGTTGGCGGTGGCGACGGCGGCCACGGCCTCCTTGGACGCCTTGACCGCGTCCTCCATCAGGGCCCCCACATCGGGGGTCTCGGCGCCCGCGTACCCGGCGCCGTTGTAGGAGAGGATGACGACGGCGTTCTCCGTACGGGTCACGATGACCGCGTTCTTGAAGTCCTCGTCGGTCTTCTTCAGGCCGAAGCTGAAGGCCTTCGACTCGTCGCCGACGCCCGTGGCGGTCGAGGCGTGCAGACCGGTGGCGCCCTCGGTCGCCTGGACCTTGGCGACCTCCTTGGCGAAGCTCTCCTGGGCGCGCTTCTCGCCGCTGCCGAGCGTGGGGTCGGAGTCGTAGCGCAGGAGGGAGATGTCGAGCCAGCGGTAGTTGGAGCCCTTGATGCCCTTGTCCTCCAGGCCGTTCCAGGAGCAGCTGCCGCGGCTGGCGATGTCGTTGGACTTTCCGGGCGTACCGGTCTTGACCTTCGCCTCCGGGACCATCTCCGCGACCGTCTTCGCCGCGAGGGCCTTGCAGGCGTCGGGCAGCTTGGTGAAGACGGCGGGCTCGACCTTCGGCGTGGGCTCCTTGGCGGCGCCGGACGCGGCGCTGGACGAGGCGGCGGACGGGGGCGTCTGCTTCTCGGGCTCGCCCTTGCCGTCGGAGTCCGAGGAGCAGCCGGCGACGACGAGCATCACCGGTACGGCTGCGCAGGCGAGTATGCGGGTGAGTCGCGGGGCTGATCGGTGCATGGTTCCTTCAGTCGCTTGTCGTACGGTCGTCCGGCAGTTCCGACACGGTAGCCCGAGTCGTACGGGTACGGGCGAGGCGCGGGAGAGGCGCGGGCGCCGCGCGGAGCCGGGGCGGAGCCGGCGCGCGGGTGGCTACTCGTCGAACTTCTCGGCGAGCTTGCGGGCCAGTCCCTGTGCCTTTTCCTGCAGTTCCTTGCTGTCGGGCACCTCGGTGATGCGGCCGGGCTGTTCGCCGTACCGGATGGTGACGATCACGTTCGATGTGCGGAACACCACGCTGACGGTGCGGTGCTGGGCGGTCGAACCGGCGCGGGTGAGGACGTCGTCGAGGAACGCCGCGTCGCCGAGGTCGGTCAGGACGCGCGGCTCCAGGCCCTCGGGGGTGGTGCCGGGGCTGGCGGCCGGGACGGCGGCGACGCTCGGGGCGGGCGCGGCGGCGCTCGGGGCGGGGCCGCCGGTGGCCGGTGGCGGGCTGCCGGGGCCGGCGGGGGTCGTGGGGGAGGCGGGCGTGCTGGGGGTGCCGGGGGTGGGGGCGACCGCCAGGCCGGCGGCGGTCTGCTTGCCCTCGTAGACCTGCTGGGCGCGGTCGTCGTCGCTGACGGTCGGGTCGTACGAGACGACGCGCTCGAAGTCCAGGGTGAGCTGGTGCGAGGCGTCCGGCCCGTCGGCCTTCCAACTGCACCCGGCGCGGCGGTCGGTGTCGTACGTGACGGCCGAGGTGCCGCGGTAGACGCGCTCGCGCTGCTCCTGGGGGAGGAAGTCGACGCCGGGGAGCAGGTCCCTGAGCGTGGACCGCTCGATGGAACCGCAGGGTTCGAGGAGCGTGCGGTACTTGCCGGGTTCGGCGGCCGCCGCGGCGGGGCCCCCGGCCTTGGAGTCGATGGCGGAACCGGAGCCGCCGGAGCCGGCGGTGCAGCCGGTCAGGCCGGTGACGCCGGCGGTGACCGCCGCGAGAAGTGCGGCCAGGCCGGGTGCGTACGCCCTTCGCTGCACGGTCCGGGGTCCTTTCGCTCGGGTGCCTGCCATCCGAAAACTTGTTGCCGCCCGACGCCGACGGGTGGACACAATGTCTATCGCACGCGCTGCCGTCGATGCTGGTCCGCTGTCGCATACGCGGATGTTGGCGCCGGTTTTTGCGTTTCCAGACTTTTCGGGGGATCGAGGAAGTATGTCTTTTGTAGAGGTGCCCGGGGCGAAGGTCCCGATCCGGATGTGGACGGACCCGGCGGCGGTCGAGGACGTCGCGATGCAGCAGCTGCGGAACGTCGCCACGCTCCCGTGGATCAAGGGCCTTGCCGTGATGCCGGACGTGCACTACGGCAAGGGCGCGACGGTCGGCTCGGTCATCGCGATGCGGGGGGCGGTCTGCCCGGCCGCGGTGGGTGTGGACATCGGCTGCGGCATGTCCGCGGTGAAGACGTCGCTGACGGCGAACGACCTGCCGGGCGACCTCTCGCGGCTGCGCTCGAAGATCGAGCAGGCCATCCCGGTGGGCCGCGCGATGCACGACGAGGCGGTCGACCCGGCCGCGCTGCACGGCTTCCCGGCGTCGGGGTGGGACGACTTCTGGGCCCGGTTCGGCGGGGTGGCGGAAGCGGTCAAGTTCCGTCAGGACCGGGCGGTGAAGCAGATGGGAACGCTCGGAGGGGGCAACCACTTCTGGGAACTGTGTCTCGACATCGACGGTTCCGTCTGGATCATGCTGCACTCCGGGTCCCGGAACATCGGCAAGGAACTTGCCGACTTCCACATCGGAGTGGCGAGGGATCTGCCGCACAACCAGGGCCTGGTCGACCGGGATCTGGCAGTGTTCATCTCGGAGACGCCGCAGATGGCGGCCTACCGGAACGATCTTTTCTGGGCGCAGGAGTACGCGAAGCACAACCGCGCCATCATGATGGCCATCTCGCAGGACGTCGTGCGGCGCGAGTTCAAGAAGGCCAAGGTCACCTTCGAGCCGGTCATCTCCTGCCACCACAACTACGTGGCGGAGGAGCGGTACGACGGAATGGACCTGCTGGTCACGCGGAAGGGCGCGATCCGGGCGGGCTCCGGCGAGTACGGGATCATCCCCGGCTCGATGGGCACCGGCTCCTACATCGTGAAGGGGCTCGGGAACGCCGCGTCCTTCAACTCCGCCTCGCACGGCGCCGGCCGCAAGATGAGCCGGAACGCCGCGAAGAGGCGCTTCTCCACGCGGGACCTGGAGGAGCAGACGCGCGGTGTGGAGTGCCGCAAGGACGCCGGCGTGGTCGATGAGATCCCGGGCGCCTACAAGCCGATCGAGAAGGTCATCGACCAGCAGCGCGACCTCGTCGAGGTGGTCGCGAAGCTGAAGCAGGTGGTGTGTGTGAAGGGCTGAGGCGGAGGAGCACCTCGGCTCTGGGTGAGGGCCCCGGCGGGTTGGCGCCGGGGCCTTCGCATGTCCCGCCGGGTCTACTGCTCGCGGTGGACCTTGGTGTTGGAGGCCTGGGCGCGGGGGCGGACCACCAGGAGGTCGATGTTGACGTGGGCGGGGCGGGTGACGGCCCAGGTGATGGTGTCGGCGACGTCGTCGGCGGAGAGCGGGTCGGGGACGCCCGCGTAGACCTTGGCCGCCTTCTCGGTGTCGCCGCGGAAGCGGGTCGTGGCGAACTCGTCGGTCTTCACCATGCCGGGGGCGATCTCGATCACGCGGACCGGGGTGCCGACGATCTCCAGGCGGAGGGTCTCGGCGAGGACGCGGGCGCCGTTCTTGGCGGCGACGTAGCCGCCGCCGCCCTCGTAGGTGGCGTGGCCGGCGGTGGAGGAGACGATCACCACCGTGCCGGCGCCACTGGCGGTGAGGGCGGGGAGCAGGGCCTGGGTCATGTTGAGGGCGCCGATGACGTTGACCTCGAACATCTGGCGCCAGTCGGCGGGATCGCCGGTGGCGACGGGGTCCGCGCCGAGTGCGCCGCCCGCGTTGTTGACGAGGACGTCGCAGCGCTCGAGGCCGGCGGCGAAGGCGTCGACGGCCGGGCGGTCGGTGACGTCCAGGGCGTACGCCGTGGCC
The DNA here is from genome assembly GCF_055571835.1 of Streptomyces sp. NPDC030862. Lineage (NCBI taxonomy): Bacteria > Bacillati > Actinomycetota > Actinomycetes > Kitasatosporales > Streptomycetaceae > Streptomyces > Streptomyces sp. NPDC030862. Next base: position 28,242 of record NZ_JBVIEN010000015.1, read on the forward strand.
TGGTGGCCGGCGGCGGTGAGCTCGGCGGCCAGGGTCTCGATGCGGTCCTTGCGGCGCGCGGTGAGCACGACGTGGTGGCCGGCCGCGGCGAGCTGCCGTGCGGTGGCGGCGCCGATACCGCTGCTGGCTCCGGTGACGACGGCGACGGGCGCGGTGGGGGTGGCGGCGGTCATGGGCTTCTCCTCGCGCGGCTGATCGAAAGGGTGGTCGATACGCGGTCAGGATAGGTGTGGGTGTGGTGCCGGTCAGTGGCCGCGCGGTGTGTACATGATCACGGCCATACCGGCGAGACAGATCAGCGCGCCGGTCACGTCCCAGCGGTCGGGCCGGTAGCCGTCGGCCACCATGCCCCATGCGATCGACCCGGCCACGAACACGCCGCCGTACGCGGCGAGGATCCGGCCGAAGTCGCCCTGCGGCTGGAACGTGGCGACGAAGCCGTATGCGCCGAGGGCGAGCACGCCGGCGCCGATCCAGAGCCAGCCCCGGTGCTCGCGGACGCCCTGCCAGACGAGCCAGGCGCCGCCGATCTCGCAGAGGGCGGCCAGGACGAAGAGGGCGGCGGAGCGGGCGATGAGCATGGCGTCCAGCGTAGAGGGCGGGAAAATCGGTACCTTCTGGACATGGTTGCGAGGGGCAGGGCTGGACTGGTGGTGTCGGGCGTGACGGTGCTGGCGGCGGTGGCCGCCTCGGACGCGGGCGCGGGGGTGGCCGCCGGTGCCCCCGCCGCCGGCGCCACCGGGGCGATCGCCCCCGAGGCGGATGTCGCCCACCACGGGCATGTCTCCCTCGACGGTGACCGGCTGGAGGTGCTGATGGCGAGTCAGAACCACGGCCCGTCCGGCGTGCCGACCGTCACCGTGCGCCTGGCCTTCTCGGTGCCGCCGGCCGCCGGGCCGCCGCTGCCGCCCAACTGCCTGTGGGGCGGCGACCGGGAGGTGCTGTGCTCCACCGGTCCGCTGCGGGCGGACGGCCCGGCCCGCGACACCGTGCTGGTCCTGCGGACGGCCGGCACCCCGCACGAGGTGACGGTACGGGTGGCCACCGAGTGGAACGGCGGCGCGACCGACCGGAACCCGGGGAACAACGACCACCAGGTGCTGGTCCCCGCGACGGGCGACTGGTACGTCTTCTGAGTCAGCTCCCGCTTCCGGCCCAGGCGATGTAGCCGTCGGGGCGGATGAGAAGCGTGTCCCGGCGGGCGGCGTTGGCCCAGCTCGCCCGTATGACCCGGCCCGGCGCGGCGGGCGCGTCCGGTGCGGCGGCACCACCCCGCGGGGCGACGAGGACGAACGCTCCCTGCCGCAGCAGTTCGTAGAGCCGGCCCTCCGTCAGGGCGAGGTCGGGGGCGCGCCGACCGGTGAGGCGGTGGGCGCCGCGCCCGGCGCCGTACGCGATGCCGATGCCGCTGATCATGCGCATCGCCTTGGCGGCCGCGGGAGGGAACCGGTTGAGCAGCCCGGTGCCGAGGGCGCGGGCCGCCAGCGTGGGCGGGGTGTGGACCATGGCCAGGCGGATGAGCGCGCCGCTGCTGCGCAGCACCGTCGTGCCGACGGGGTGGCGCTCGTCGTGGTAGCTGTCGAGCAGGGCCTCGGGCTCCGGGGCCTCGCCCCGCAGCACGGCGGCGAGCTTCCAGGAGAGGTTGGCGGCGTCCTGGAGGCCGGTGTTCATGCCCTGGCCGCCGGCGGGTGAGTGGACGTGCGCGGCGTCACCGGCGAGGAAGACCCGCCCCTTGCGGTACTCCGGTACCTGGCGTTCGTCGCTGTGGAAGCGGGAGAGCCAGCGGGGGTCGTGCATCCCGAAGTCGGTGCCGAGGGCGGTGCGGGTGAGGGCGCGGATCTCGTCGAAGTCGACGGGCTCGCTGTCGGGCGACTGGCGGTGGCGGCTCCAGCCGCCCACCCGGTACCAGCCGTCACCGAAGGGCACGACGAACGCGAAGGCGTCAGGGGTGCCGCTCGCCGTGAGGGCACTGCCGGGCTCCTCGGAGAGCCGGACGTCGGCGAGCACGACGGAGCGGATCACCGACTCGCCGGGGAACGGCACGCCGAGCCCGTCGCGCACGGCGCTGCGCACGCCGTCCGCGCCCACGAGATAGCGGGCGCGCAGCTCGCCGGGCGCGCCGTCCGGGCCGGTGACCTCGACGGTGACGGAGTCGGCGTCCTGGCGCAGGCTCCGCAGCTCCGTTTCGTAATGGAAGTGCACGCCGGCGGAGACGGCGCGGCGCTCCAGCAGCTGCTCGACCTCGTACTGGGGTGTGATCAGCACGAAGGGGAAGCGGGAGCGCAGCCGGGAGAGGTCGAGCGACAGCTTGCTGAAGAGGTTCAGCCGGGTGAGGGGGGTGCCTCGCTTCACCAGTTCGTCCGCGAGGTCGCGGGCGTCGAGCAGCTCCAGCGTCCGGGCGTGCACGGCGAAGGCGCGTGCGAGGTTGCTGGTCTCGTGGGGGCGGCGCTCGACGAGTGCCACCTCCAGGCCCGCGGCGGCGAGGTCGCCGGCGAGCAGTAGTCCCGTGGGTCCCGCGCCCACGACGATGACGTCGAACTCCGTGCCCGGCGTGCCAGTCATGGCTGCCTCCTGCCCGTGGAATGCCAACGGATGTTGGTCAACGGTTGTTGGTCAACGCTCGTTGGCAAATGTATGCCCGCGCTGATGGCGCGTCAACACCTGTTGGCCTACAGTTGTTGGCATGAAGACGGAAACCCCCGCCCCCGCCGACCCCCCGAGCCCCCCCCGTCGCTCGGACGCCACCCGCGCAGCGATCCTCCACGCCGCCCGCGAGCGGTTCGCGACCGACGGGTACGAGCGCGCCACCATCCGCGCCATCGCCCGCGATGCCGGGATCGACCCGTCGATGGTGATGCGCTACTACGGCAACAAGGAGGGGCTCTTCGCCGCCGCCTGCGCGGTCGACCTGCGCATTCCGGAGGTCGGGGCGCTGCCCACCAAGCACGTCGGCGCGGTCCTCGCCGCCCACTTCTTCGACCGGTGGGAGCAGGACGAGGTGCTCACGGCCGTGCTCCGGGTCGCCGTCACCAACGCCGCGGGTGCCGAGCGGATACGCGCGATGTTCCCGGCACAGCTGGGCCCCGTCGTGGCCGGCATCTGCCCCGACCCGGCCGACGCCCCGCGCCGCGCGGCCCTGGTGGCCTCGCAGTTCCTCGGCATGGCGCTGGCCCGCTACGTGCTGCACCTGCCGCCCGCCGTCGAGATGTCGCGGGACGAGGTGATCGCCTGGCTGGCGCCGACGGTGCAGCGGTACCTGACGGCCGAATCCCCCTGACCCGGCCGGGCCGCGTCGTCCGCCGGCCGAGTCCCCCTGACCCGGGCGGCCGGGGCGCGCAGGCTCGCCGCGCCTACGCGGCCGCGCCGCCGAACTCGCGCAGGGCGTTCTCGACGATCGCCTCCAGGCGGGCGTGGTGGGCGCCGCGCCAGTACACCCGCCGGCACGCCGTGCACTGCGCGAACACGTCGTACGAGCGCTGCGTGCCCTGCTCCAGCTGCTCGCGCACCGCGTCCTTGTCCGCGTCCGTCAGCGTGCCGTTGCAGGCGGTGCACCGCGTCCACGGCGCGAGCCGCGGCGCGAAGCGCTCCAGGACGTCGCGGAGCTGGTCGTCGGGCTGGTCGCTGTAGACGTACGCACCCGCCCAGAGCTCGCGGCGTCGCAGCAGCCCCCGGTCCCGCGAGAGCATCACGCGCCGCTCCCGCGCCGACCAGGTGGCCAGCGCCGCGTCGCCGATGTCCTCGCTCTCGTACGCCGCGTCCACGCCGAGCAGCCGCAGCCGGCGCGCCAGCGTGCCGAGATGCACGTCCAGCAGGAACCGCAGCGGGGCGCCCGGCACCGGCTGCGGGCGCTCGCGACCCAGCACCTCGACGTGTTCGCCATGGGCCGGGATGTGCGAGGTGGAGACCGCGCGCCCGTCCACCAGCAGCCTGCCCGCCTCGGTCAGCGGTACGCCGAGCGACTCGACGACGTGCCCGAGCGTCGAGGCGCCGTCCGTGACCACGGAGGTGCGGCCCGCGCGGCGGGGCGCCGAGACGAACAGCCCCAGTTCGGGGGCGAAGCTGATGTGGATCTCCGGTCCGTTCACGCGGCCAGCATGCCACCGGGGCCTCCGCGCCAGCCAGGCCATTTCGCCCGCCCCACCGGAACGCACGCCGCCGGAAGGCGCCGCCCTGTCACCCGCCCCAGCGCCCGAGGTCCAGGCGCCAGTCGTTGCTCCGCAGCGGGCGGCCCGGCGGGTACTCGTCGTCGTACGCCCCGAGCAGCTCGAAGCCCGCCTTCCGGCACACCGCGTTCGAGGCGGCGTTGTCCACGGCGGGAAAGGCGTGCAGATACCGGTGCTTGCGCGCCGCCCGCGCCTCCTGGATGACGGCGGCCGTCGCGGCCGTGGCGATCCCGCGCCCCTGGAAGGGCGTCAGCACCACCCACCCCGTCTCGTACACCAGGGCGTCGTCCCAGGCCCGCTCCCAGTAGCCGATCACACCCACGGGCACCTCGTCCGGCAGCAGCACGATCCGGAACATCCGCCCCGCCCCCGTGCGGTCCGCGCTGAGGTCGACGTACCGCTGGTGGCGCCTGATCAGCAGGTCCTCGGTCTCCGGACCGCCCAGGTGGGCCATCATCTCCGGGCTGTTGGCGGCCCGCAGCAGCGCGATGCCGTCCTCGGACCACGGTTCGAGGCGGACGCGTACGGTCTGCGCGCTCATCGGGCCGAGCCCCGGGCCCCGCCTACGGCCACACCAGGCAGTACGGCTGGTGCCCCGCCTCGTGGAGGCGTACCGAGAAGTCCTGCCATTCGTGGAGCAGCTGGTACACGTCGAACGCGTCCCGCGGTCCGCCGCGGTCGGGGACCGTCGACCATATGAAGGCCGCCGCGCCCACGGTCTCCTCGCCGATGCCGCGCAGGGGGTCGACCACCGTCGTCGGAAGCTTCACCACGGCGTAGTCCGGGTGCAGGACCACGAGCTCCAGGGGCGGGACCTTGTGCAGCGGCATGCCCTGGATGCCGGTGAGGACCATCGCGGCTATCGTCTCGGGCTTGATCTTGGTGAACATGCCGCCCATGCCGAGCTCGTCGCCGCCGAGCTCCTCGGGCCGCATCGAGATCGGGACGCGCGCGGCGGTGGCGCCGTTGGGCGCGCCGAAGTACTTGTACGTCACCCCCATGCCCCGGCCACTCCCGCCTCCCAGAGGAACGCTCCCCATGTGCTCGTGCCCCAGGGGGTTCCCGGAGGTCTGTTCCCCGGAAGTCCGGGAAGGCTGGTTCCCGGAGGACCGGGAGGGCTGGTTCCCCGGGGGAATGTCCCGTTCTCGCCGGTGCTTCCCCCGCCGGGCGGGCTCAGGACCCAGGTCGTCGGTCCCTTCACCCAGTCCGCCACCGCGATGCATATCTCCACCCGACTGCTTTTAGGTAACACGGCCCCAACCGCGCAACCCGATCATCGTGACAGTGACCTCCCCCACGCGCGTGCGGTGAAACACCTGTCCGCAAGAACGTCCGGGCCTCTGACACCATGGTTTCCGTGAGCTTTCCCAATGACGCCCCAGTTTCGCAGACGCGGAGCCCTGCCGCCCGGTCGTAAAACAAGGTCGTCGGCAAGATCCGCAACAAGATCATCAACAGATTGTCAACAGGTCAACAGATCGTCGCCGTCCGGCGGCCGTGCCCGCGCATTGCCGCCCCTCCACTCGTTCTCGCAGGTCAGGACCAAAGTGCCGTATTCATACGAAGCCCCAGTCTCACAGACGCTTTTCGACCGTGCGTCCCTCGTGACGCCCGGCGGCGTGAACTCTCCCGTGCGCGCCTTCCGCGCGGTGGGCGGAACGCCCCGGTTCATGGTGTCCGGTACGGGTCCGTACCTCAATGACGCGGACGGGCGCGAGTACGTCGACCTCGTCTGCTCGTGGGGGCCGATGATCCTCGGTCACGCGCACCCCGAGGTGATCGCCGCCGTGCAGGAGGCCGTCGCGCGCGGAACCTCCTTCGGTACGCCGGGTGAGGGCGAGGTCGCGCTCGCCGAGGAGATCGTGGCCCGGGTCGAGCCGGTCGAGCAGGTGCGGCTCGTGTCGTCGGGCACCGAGGCCACGATGTCCGCGATCCGGCTCGCCCGCGGCTTCACCGGCCGCGCCAAGGTCGTCAAGTTCGCCGGGTGCTACCACGGGCACGTGGACGCGCTGCTGGCCGCGGCCGGCTCCGGCGTCGCGACCTTCGGGCTGCCCGACACGCCCGGCGTCACCGGTGCGCAGGCCGGCGACACCATCGTCCTGCCGTACAACGACCTCGACGCCGTACGCGAGGCCTTCGCCGCGCACCCCGGCGAGATCGCCTGTGTGATCACCGAGGCGTCGCCGGGCAACATGGGCGTCGTCCCGCCCCGCGACGGCTTCAACGCCGGGCTGAAGGAGCTGTGCGCCGCCAACGGCGCGCTGTACATCTCCGACGAGGTCATGACCGGTTTCCGCACCTCGAAGGCCGGCTGGTACGGCGTCGACGGCGTGGTCCCCGACCTGATGACGTTCGGCAAGGTCATGGGCGGCGGCTTCCCGGCCGCGGCGTTCGGCGGCCGCGCCGACGTGATGGCGCACCTGGCACCCGCCGGGCCCGTCTACCAGGCCGGAACCCTCTCCGGGAACCCGATCGCCACGGCCGCCGGCCTCGCGCAGCTGCGGCTGCTCGACGACGCGGCGTACGAGAAGGTCGACGCCGTGTCGCGCGAGATCCAGGCGCTGGTGACGGACGCGCTGAGCAAGGAGGGCGTGGCCCACCGGCTGCAGACCGCGAGCAACATGTTCTCCGTCTTCTTCACCGACGCCGAGGTCGTGAACTACGACGACGCGAAGAAGCAGGAGGCGTTCCGCTTCACCGCGTTCTTCCACTCGATGCTGGCGCAGGGCGTCTACCTGCCGCCGTCCGCCTTCGAGTCGTGGTTCGTCTCCACGGCGCACGACGAGCGCGCCGTCGAGCGGATCGCCGCCGCGCTGCCGGCCGCCGCCCGCGCCGCAGCGGAGGCGACGGCATGACCACGCGGCAGGGCGGAGGCGCAGGCGGCGGCGACATCACCGTCGTCCACCTGATGCGCCACGGCGAGGTGCACAACCCGGACGGCATCCTGTACGGGCGCCGCGCCGGCTACCACCTCTCCGAGCTCGGCCGGAAGATGGCCGACCGGGTCGCCGAGCACCTGGCGGAGCGCGACATCACCCATGTCGTGGCTTCGCCGCTGGAGCGCGCCCAGGAGACGGCCCAGCCCATCGCCGCCTCCCACGGTCTGGAGCTGGCCACCGACGAGCGGCTCATCGAGGCGGGGAACGTCTTCGAGGGCAAGACCTTCGGCGTGGGTGACGGCGCGCTGCGCAGGCCGGCCAACTGGAGGCACCTGACCAACCCGTTCCGGCCGTCCTGGGGCGAGCCGTACGTCGACCAGGTCGTACGGATGATGGGCGCGCTGAACGCGGCGCGTGACGCGGCCCGCGGGCACGAGGCGGTGTGCGTCAGCCACCAGCTGCCGATCTGGATCGTGCGCAGCTTCGTCGAGCGGCGCCGGCTGTGGCACGACCCGCGGCGGCGGCAGTGCACGCTCGCGTCCCTGACCACGTTCACGTACCAGGGCGACACGATCGTGTCGGTGGGCTACAGCGAGCCGGCCCGCGATCTCGTCCCGGCGCACCTGCTGGCCGGTGCGAAGCCGGTGAAGGGCAGGGACAAGGGCGCGTCCAAGGCCTTCGGCGCGTAACTACCCTGTCACAGAGCAGATTATGTGATTAATTCGGGAACCCGTGCGTTCCTCACCGCATCTCTCCCCTTGTCAGACCGGTCGTGACTTTCCGGTCGAAAAGCAGGCGCGAATGCGGATGGGGACGAGATGCGCGGGATCAGCCGAAGGGGTTTGCTGGGAGCCGGAGTCGGGGCCGCGGCCGCGATCGGAATCGCGGGCTGCGGCCCCGGCGGCGGTAACGACGGTACGGGCAAAGGCGGCGCACAGCCCGGCGGCGCCGGTAAGCCCGACGCGGGCGGCGCGCCGAAGGGACGGCTGATAGGCGACGGCTCCACCTCCGACACCGGTAAGCAGCCGAACCAGCCCGACAAGCCCGTCCCCCTGGAGCCCGGTCAGACCCCGCCCCAGTTCGTGGTGTTCTCCTGGGACGGCGCCGGAGAGGTCGGCAACGGCCTCTTCCCCCGCTTCCTCGAGCTGGCCAAGGACCACGGCGCGGCCATGACCTTCTTCCTCTCCGGGCTCTATCTCCTCCCGGAATCGAAGAAGACCCTCTACCGCCCGCCCAACAACCCCGTCGGGGCCTCCGACATCGGTTACCTCACCGATGACCACATCAAGGAGACGCTGAAATACGTCCGCCAGGCCTGGCTCGACGGACACGAGATAGGCACCCACTTCAACGGGCATTTCTGCGCGGGCTCCGGTTCGGTCGGCAAATGGACCCCGGCGCAGTGGCAGAGCGAGATCGACCAGGCCGTGAAATTCGTCACCGAATGGAAGACGAACAGCGGCTGGACGACCCTCGACCCGCTCCCCTTCGACTACCGCAAGGAACTCGTCGGCGCCCGCACCCCCTGCCTCCTCGGCCAGGACAACCTGCTGCCCACGGCGAAGAAGCTCGGCTGGCGCTACGACGCCAGCTCGCCCGGCGGCCGCCAGAAGTGGCCCGTCAAGCGCCAGGGCATCTGGGATCTGCCGCTGCAGCAGGTGCCGTTCCCCGGCCGCGCCTTCGAGGTCCTGTCCATGGACTACAACATGCTCGCCAACCAGTCGCAGAACACGACCAAGGGCAACCCGGCCCGCTATCCCGACTGGAAGAAGCAGGCCGCCGGGGCGTACCTCGCCGGTTTCCGGCGCGCCTACGAATCGAATCGCGCTCCCTTCTTCATCGGCAACCACTTCGAGCAGTGGAACGGCGGCATCTACATGGACGCCGTCGAAGAGGCGCTCAAGGGCATGGCCGGAAAGAAGGACGTCCGGCTGGTCTCCTTCAAGCAGTTCACCGACTGGCTCGACGTCCAGGACCCGAAGATCCTCGACAAGCTCCGCACGCTGGAGGTCGGGCAATCGCCGACCGGTGGCTGGAACACCTTCCTCAAGGCCGCTTAGACCGTCCTGACATCGGGCTTTACGGTCACCGGAGAAGTGCGGAGGGAGTACGGAGGGGGGCGCGGAAGATCCCCGGAAGGCCCATGCGAAACTTTTCACATGACCTTTAGCCGCGCTCCTCGAAGCATCATGCTCGCCGCCGGCACCCTGGCGGCCGCGCTCGCGCTGACCGCGTGCACCGGTGGCCCCAAGGGCGTCTCCGGCGGGGGCGGTGACACCAACTTCGTCGCCGGAAACGGCGGCATCGTGACGGTCCCCAAGAGTGAGCGCAAGGCCGTCGGCGAGATCGCCGGCAAGACCCTGCACGGCGAGCGGCTGGACGTCGCCGACTTCAAGGGCAAGGTCGTCGTCCTCAACGTGTGGGGCTCGTGGTGCGGGCCGTGCCGGACCGAAGCCAAGCACCTCGTCAAGGTCTCCACGGATCTCAAGGCACAGGGCGTGCAGTTCGTCGGCCTCAACACCCGCGACATCGCCACGGAGCCCCCCATCAAGTTCGAGAAGGACCACGGCGTCACGTACCCGAGCCTGCACGACCCGGCCGGTGAGCTCATCCTCAACGGCTTCCCCAAGGGCACGCTGACCCCCCAGTCCATTCCTTCCGTCATCGTGCTCGACCGCGACGGCAAGATCGCCGCACGCCTGATCGGCGGGGTGAACGAGGAACAGCTCCGCTCGATGATCGACCCGGTCCTCGCGGAGAAGTAACCCATGAACGAGACGGTATTCAGCGGGGCCCTCCTGCTCGCCCTGCCCATCGCGGTGCTCGGCGGGCTGGTCTCCTTCTTCTCGCCCTGCGTCCTGCCGCTCGTACCCGGCTACCTCTCGTACGTGACCGGCGTCACCGGCACCGACCTCGCCGAGGCCCGCCGCGGCCGGATGGCCGCCGGCGCCGCCCTCTTCGTCCTCGGCTTCACCGCCGTCTTCGTCTCCGGCGGCGCCCTCTTCGGCTACTTCGGCTGGACCCTGCAGCAGCACCGCCAGACGCTGACCGTCATCCTCGGCGTGCTGATGATCCTCATGGGCGTCTTCTTCATGGGGCTGATGCCGTGGTTCACGCAGCGCGAGTTCCGCTTCCACAAGCGGCCGGTGACCGGTCTCGTCGGAGCGCCGGTGCTCGGCGCGCTGTTCGGCATCGGCTGGACGCCGTGCATCGGCCCGACGCTCGCGTCCGTCACCGCCCTCGCCGCCGACCAGGCCAGCGCGGGGCGCGGGGCGCTGCTGACGTTCGCGTACTGCCTCGGTCTCGGTGTGCCGTTCGTGCTCGCCGCGATCGCGTTCCGCAAGGCGCTCGGCGCGTTCGCCTGGGTGAAGCGGCACTATGCGTGGGTGATGCGCATCGGCGGCGGGATGATGATCCTGACCGGCCTGCTGCTCCTCACAGGCGCGTGGGACATCCTCGTGCAGCAGATGCAGGTCTGGTCCAGCGGTTTCCAGGTGGGGATCTAGTTCCATGAGCAAGGCAGCAGAGACGACGGACGCGGCCGAGTCGGCACGGACGGCCGGGGCGGCGGCGGAGGCCGACGCGGACGCCGCGGCCGGGGCGCACCTGTCGACGGCGCCCGCCGAGGACTCCGCGGAGTCCGGCGGGCCGGCCGACGGGCTCACCGGCGGCCCCACCCTCGGCGTGTTCGGCTGGGTCCGCTGGTTCTGGCGCCAGCTGACCTCCATGCGGGTCGCGCTGATCCTGCTGTTCCTGCTGTCGCTCGGCGCCATCCCGGGCTCGCTCATCCCGCAGAACAGCGCCGACGAGCTGAAGGTCCGCACCTTCAAGGAAGCCCACGAGACGCTCGCGCCGATCTACGACCGGCTCCAGCTCTTCGACGTCTACAGCTCGGTGTGGTTCTCGGCGATCTACATCCTGCTGTTCGTCTCGCTCATCGGCTGCATCGTCCCCCGCACCTGGCAGTTCGTCGGCCAGCTGCGCAGCCGTCCGCCCGCCGCCCCCCGCCGCCTCACCCGCATGCCCGCGTACGCCACCTGGCGCACCGAGGCCGCGCCCGAGGACGTACGCGAGGCGGCGCTCGCGCTGCTGAAGAGGCGGCGCTTCCGCGCGCACACCGCCGGGGACGCGGTCGCCGCCGAGAAGGGCTACCTCCGCGAGGCCGGCAACCTCCTCTTCCACGTGGCGCTCATCGTCATGCTGGTGGCCTTCGCCGCCGGACAGCTCTTCAAGTCCGAGGGCGGCAAGCTCATCGTCGAGGGCGACGGCTTCTCGAACATCCTCCCGCAGTACGACGACTTCAAGTCGGGCTCGCTCTTCGACACCGACGAGCTCGCGCGGTTCAGCTTCAAGCTGGACCGGTTCACCGGCACGTACGAGACGAGCGGCCCGCAGCGCGGCACCCCCCGCACCTTCGAGGCGGACGTCACGTACGGCAGGGCGGGCGAGGAGAAGAGGAAGGGCGTCATCCGGGTCAACGAGCCGCTGGAGGTCGACGGCTCGAAGGTCTATCTGATCTCGCACGGGTACGCGCCCGTCCTCACCGTCCGCGACGGCAAGGGCGAGGTCGTCTACCGGGCCGCCGTTCCGCTGCTCCCCATCGACAACAACGTCACCTCCACCGGCGTCCTCAAGGTGATGGACGGCTACAAGGACAAGAACGGCAAGAAGGACCAGCTCGGCTTCCCGCTCTTCTTCGTCCCGACGTACGCGGGCAAGGGCAGCGGTCAGATGTTCAGCCAGTTCCCCGGCCTGGTCTTCCCGGCGCTCAACATCAGCGCGTACCACGGCGACCTGCGCGTCGACAGCGGCCTGCCGCAGAACGTGTACCAGCTGAACACCAGCAAGATGACGCCGTTCAAGGACGCGAACGGCGAGATCTACAAGAAGACCCTGCGGCCCGGCGAGCGCATGGAACTGCCGGGCGGGGCCGGCTCGGTCACCTTCGAGAAGGGGATCAAGGAGTGGGCCAGCTTCCAGATCTCCCAGCAGCCCGGCAACGGTCTCGCCCTCGCCGGAGCCATCGCCGCCATCGCCGGACTGGTCGGCTCCCTCTTCATCCAGCGCCGCCGCGTGTGGGTCCGGGCGGTCCGCGGTGACGACGGCGTGACCGTCGTCGAGCTGGCGGGGCTCGGCCGCAGCGAGTCCACGAAGCTTCCCGAGGAACTGGCCGACCTGGCCGCCACCCTCCACTCCCAGGCACCGACCGCGCCCGCGCCCACCCCTGCGCCCGCACCCGAGGCCGAGGCCGACCACGCCGACGAAAGGGCTGAGAAGTGAATCTCGCCGCCGCGACCAACGAGAGCCTGGCGGAGCTGAGCAATCTGCTCATCTACTCCTCCATGGCCGTCTACACCCTGGCCTTCCTCGCGCACATCGCCGAGTGGGTCCTCGGCAGCCGCAGCAAGGTCGGCCGTACGGCGGCGGCCCTCACGGAGTCCTCGGCGGGCGCGCAGGTGCGGGTCCAGGTCACGCGGCAGGGCGGCGGCACCGCCGTCCTGGACAAGCCGCAGGTCGTCACCCGGGCCGCCGCCGGCGCCCGTGACGTACCCGACGGCCCGGGCGCGGCCGGCGGCGACGAGAAGGGCGACCTCTACGGGCGGATCGCCGTCTCCCTCACCACGCTCGCCTTCCTCATCGAGGCCGCCGGTGTCGTCACCCGGGCGCTGTCCGTGGAGCGGGCGCCCTGGGGCAACATGTACGAGTTCTCCACCACCTTCTCGACGGTGGCGGTCGGCGCGTACCTCGGCTTCCTCCTCGCGAAGAAGAACGTCCGATGGATGGGCCTGCCGCTGGTCACCACCGTGCTGATCGACCTCGGTATCGCCACGACCTGGCTCTACACCGAGAGCGACCAGCTGGTCCCGGCCCTGCACTCGTACTGGCTGTGGATCCACGTCTCCACCGCGATCTTCTGCGGCGCGGTCCTGTACCTCGGCGCGGTCGCCACGCTGCTCTACCTCTTCCGCGACAGCTACGAGGCCAAGCTGGCGGCCGGCGGCACGCCGAGCGCCTTCGCCCGCTCGGTGCTGGAGCGGCTGCCGGCGGCGGCGAGCCTGGACAAGTTCGCGTACCGCGTCAACGCGGCGATCTTCCCGCTGTGGACCTTCACGATCATCGCGGGCGCCATCTGGGCCGGTGACGCGTGGGGCCGCTACTGGGGCTGGGACGCCAAGGAGGTCTGGTCCTTCATCACGTGGGTCGGATACGCCGCGTACCTGCACGCCCGCGCGACGGCCGGCTGGAAGGGCCGCAAGGCCGCGTACATCGCGCTGATCGCCTTCGCGTGCTTCCTCTTCAACTACTACGGCGTCAACATCTTCGTGAGCAGCAAGCACTCCTACGCGGGCGTGTGAGCCGGGGTGTGAGGTAGCGCCCGTACGCCGCCCGCGCGAGGCTGGAGGTATGGCTGATCCCATACCTCCTGGTACGAGCGAGACCCATGGCGACACCCACACCGTGCGGTTCACGATTCCGCTGCCGCACCCCGTGGAGCGCGTCTGGCCGGCCATCTCCACCCCGGGCGGCCTGCGCGGCTGGCTGGCCGAGCCCAAGGCGCTGGAGCCGCACCTCGGCGGCACGGCCATCCTGCGCTGGCCCACCAGCGACACCGTCGCCACCGGCACGGTCACCGCGTGGGACGTCGAGCGCATCGTCGAGTACACGCTCGACGTGTACGGCCGCGTCCGCCTGCACCTGGAGCGGGGGGAGGCGCCCGACACGACGGTGCTGCGGTTCCTGAACGAGTTCCGCGGCACGGACGACCGGCGGATCGACCGCCTGGCCGGCTGGCACGACCGCTTCGCGTACCTCGTCGGCGCGCTGGACGGCAGGCCGGCCGACTGGTCCTCCTGGTCGCGCGAGCGCTGGCAGGACCTGCGCGACCGGTACGAGGCCCGCGACTACGGCGCGACCTAGATCAGGACTTCTTCGGGTCGTCGTCCTCGTCCTGCTCGCCCTTCTTGAGCTCCTCCTCGCGGCGGCGCAGGTCGGCCTCCCAGTCCTTCAGGAGCGCCTCGTCCTTTTTGTTCTCGTCGCGCAGGGACTTCAGGAACTCGGGGTTGTCGTCCGGGGCGACCCACTGGGTGCGGTGGTTCCGGTGCCACTCGGAGGGGGTGCGTCCGCCGGCCGGGGCGTGGCGCATCTTTCCGGCGGCGAACCAGACGATGGGGCCGACGATCCAGAAGAGCAGGATGATGAAGATCCAGGCCACCTTGGGGAGGTGCTTCGCCTCGTCCTCCGGCGTGTTCAGGCAGTCGATGAACGCGTAGATCGTCAACGCCAGCGGCAGGATGTACAGCAGTGCCCTGAGCATGGGGGACAGCTCCCTGGAAGCATCGGCGGGCCGGTTTCGACAGCCCCGGTGACAGGCCCAGAGTAGCCGGTGACCGATACTTGACCCCATGGCTTACGACGATCTCCGCTCGCTGCTCAGGGCTCTGGAGCGCGAAGGCGACCTCAAGCGCATCAAGGCCGAAGTCGACCCCCACCTGGAGGTCGGGGAGATCGTGGACCGGGTCCAGAAGTCCGGCGGCCCGGCGCTGCTCTTCGAGAACGTGCGCGGGTCCGCGATGCCGCTCGCGATGAACGTCTTCGGGACCGACCGCCGGCTGCTGAAGGCGCTGGGCCTGACGTCGTACGACGAGATCAGCGCGAAGATCGGCGGCCTGCTGCGGCCCGAGCTCCCGCACGGCTTCGTGGGCGTGCGCGAGGCGTTCGGCAAGCTCGGCGCGATGGCGCACGTGCCGCCGAAGAAGGTCAAGGACGCGCCCGTGCAGGAGGTCGTGCTGCGCGGGGACGACGTGGACCTGGACATGCTCCCGGCGCTCTTCACCTGGCCCAAGGACGGCGGGTCCTTCTTCAACCTGGGGCTCACGCACACCAAGCACCCCGAGAACGGCATCCGCAACCTCGGCCTGTACCGGCTCCAGCGCCACGACAAGCGCACCATCGGCATGCACTGGCAGATCCACAAGGACAGCCGCAACCACTACCAGGTCGCCGCGCGGCGCGGTGAGCGGCTGCCGGTCGCGATCGCGTTCGGGGCGCCCCCGGCGGTGACGTACGCCTCGACGGCGCCGCTGCCGGAGGACATCGACGAGTACCTGTTCGCGGGCTTCCTCCAGGGCAAGCGGATCGAGATGGTGGACTGCAAGACGGTGCCGCTGCAGGTCCCGGCGCAGGCGGAGGTGGTCCTGGAGGGCTGGCTGGAGCCGGGCGAGATGCTCCCCGAGGGGCCGTTCGGCGACCACACCGGCTTCTACACCCCGCAGGAGCCGTTCCCGGCCCTGAAGATCGACTGCGTGACGATGCGGAAGCGGCCGCTGCTGCAGTCCATCGTGGTGGGCCGGCCGCCGACGGAGGACGGGCCGCTGGGGCGCGCGACGGAGCGTTTCTTCCTGCCCCTGCTCAAGATCATCGTGCCGGACATCGTGGACTACCACCTGCCGGAGTCGGGCGGCTTCCACAACTGCGCCATCGTCTCGATCGAGAAGAAGTACCCGAAGCACGCGCAGAAGGTCATGCACGCCATCTGGGGCGCGCACATGATGTCGCTGACCAAGCTCATCGTGATCGTCGACGCCGACTGCGACGTCCGCAACATGCACGAGGTGTCGTGGCGGGCGCTCGGCAACACCGACTACGCCCGCGACCTCACGGTCGTCGAGGGCCCGGTCGACCATCTCGACCATGCCTCGTACCAGCAGTTCTGGGGCGGCAAGGCGGGCATCGACGCCACGAAGAAGTGGCCCGAGGAGGGCTACACGCGCGACGGCGGCTGGCCGGACATGGTGGAGTCCGACCCGGCGACGGCGGCGCTGGTGGACCGCCGCTGGAAGGAGTACGGGCTGTGAGCCCCCTCGCCATGGGCGGTCCCGCCCTCTTCCTCGGCACCGACACCGACTACGTGGCGCTGGTGCGCCCGGAGCTCGACCCGGCGGACGCCGGGGTCCAGCGGGCCGCCGCCGAGGCGGGCGTCGCGCCCGAGGAGTTCGCGGGCGCCGGCGACCTCTGGGCCGTCCTCGTGGAGAGCGGCGGCGAGGGCGACGGCTTCGAGCTGCCCGGCGTACGCGACGCCGAGCCCGCCGACTTCGCGGAGCGGCTGCGCGCCGAGCTGGCGGCGGCGACCGGGGAGCCGTTCACGGTCGACGGCGGCGCGGTCCTGCGCCTCGACGCCCGCCCGGCGGGCTCGGACGCGTACGCCTTCACGGTGCACGTCACACCGCCCGACGACCCCGAGACCACGCTGACCGTGGAGACCGGGCCGCTGCCCGTGGCCGCGCTGCTGGCCGACCTCGACGCGTTCCTCGGGAGCCTCGCGTGATGACGACCACCACGCCGAAGCCGGCCGGCGGCATCAAGGCCTTCCTGCGGTTGGTGATGATCGAGCACTCGGTCTTCGCGCTGCCCTTCGCGTACATCGCCTCCCTCACCGCGATGTACGAGGACGACCGGAGCGTCCACTGGGTCGAGCTGCTGCTCGTCACGGTCGCGATGGTGGGCCTGCGCACCTTCGCCATGGCCTGCAACCGGATCATCGACCGCGAGATCGACGCCCGCAATCCGCGCACGGCGGGCCGCGAGCTGGTCACCGGCGCGGTGTCCGTCCGCTCCGCCTGGACCGGCGCGCTGGTGGCCCTGGTGGTCTTCCTGGGCGCGGCGGCGCTGCTCAACCCGCTGTGCCTGGCGCTGGCGCCCCTCGCCGTCGTGCCGATGGTCGTCTATCCGTACGGCAAGCGCTTCACGAACTTCCCGCACGCCATCCTGGGCCTGGCCCAGGCCATCGGCCCGGTCGGCGCGTGGCTCGCGGTCACCGGGGCGTGGTCGTGGGACGCCGTGATCCTCGGCCTCGCCGTCGGCGTCTGGATCGGCGGCTTCGACCTGATCTTCGCCTGCCAGGACGTCCAGGCCGACCGCGCCCACGGCGTCATGTCCGTCCCGGCCCGCTTCGGCATCCCGGCGGCCCTCCACGGCGCCCGCGCCTGCCACGCCGTCACGACGGCCCTGCTCGTCTGGTACGCCCTGGCCACCGACGCGGGCCTCTTCTTCTGGCTGGGCCTGGTCGTGGTGGCCGTCGCCTTCGTGTACGAGCACACGATCGTGCGCCCGCACGACCTGTCGCGGCTGAACCGGGCCTTCTTCACGACGAACGGGTTCATCGGGGTCGTGCTCTTCGTGTGCGCGCTGGTGGACCTGGTGGTGCGCGGGCTCAGGGGGTGAGCGCCGCCGTCCGGCGCGGGCGGCGGCGGAAGACGAAGGCCGCCGCCACGCCCGCCAGGAGGCCGAAGAGGTGGCCCTGCCAGCTGACGCCGGACTGGGTGGGGGATATGCCCAGCAGGATCGAGCTGCCCCAGACGGCGCCGATCAGCAGGCCGACGCCGATGTCCAGCGGCTTGCGGTCCACGAAGCCGCGCACCAGCAGGTAGCCGAAGAGGCCGAAGATCAGGCCGGAGGCGCCCGCCGTGACGCTGTACGACGGGGAGACGAGCCACACGCCGAGCCCGTCGACGACCACGATGAGCGCGGCGACGGCCAGGAAGCGGCGGATGCCGCCGAGCGCGGCGAGGAAGCCGAAGACCAGCAGCGGCACGGTGTTCGCCGCGACGTGGGCGAAGCCGAAGTGGAGGAACGCCGCCGGGACGAGGTCGCGCAGCTCGGCGGCCTCGCGGGGCGTGATGCCGTAGGCGTCGAGGGCGTGACCGGTCGCCACGTCCACGGCTTCGAGGATCCACAGCAGCGCCACCCAGGCGACCATCAGCCTCGCGGCCGCCCCGGCCCGGCCGGCGCGGCTCCAGCCGGTGCCGTCGCGGCCGGTCCGGCTCCCCGTCCCACTCGTCGTACCCGCCATGGCGGCCCCCTGCGGTCTCGCACGCTTCCACCTCGGCAAACGTCCGGGGGACCTTACCCGGTTCCCCACCCGCCGGGCCGGATAGGCTCAGGCGCATGACTGTCGGCAAGCGCGTTCCCTGGGTCGTCGGGGTGTCCGGGGCCTCGGGGACCCCGTACGCCGCCGCCGTGCTGCGTGGGCTGCTGGCGGCCGGGGAGAGCGTGGACCTGGTGGTGTCCCGGGCGTCCCGGCTGACGCTGCTGGACGAGACGGGGATCGCGTTCCGCGACGCGCACTGGCGCGAGGACCTGGCCCAGTGGCTGGCGCGGGGCGCGGACGGGAAGCCGGGCGCGTTCCGGGACGTCGACGTGGCGGACGTACGCCACTGGGCGGCCGGTGACCTGGCCGCGGGGCCGTCGTCGGGCTCGTACCCCGTCAAGGGGATGCTGATCGTGCCCGCGTCGACCGCCTGCGTGGCCGGGGTGGCGCTGGGCCTGTCGAAGGACCTGCTGCAGCGGGCGGCGAGCGTGACGCTGAAGGAGCGGCGCAGGCTCGTGGTCGCGGTGCGCGAGACCCCGCTGAACGGCCAGACGCTGAAGCACCTGGTGGCGCTGGACGAGGCGGGCGCGGTCGTGCTGCCGGCCTCCCCGGCGTTCTACGCGGGGGCGACGCACATCCAGGACCTGGTGGACTTCGTCGCGGGGCGGGTGCTGGACGCGGCGGGGGTACCGCACGCGCTGTACCGCCGCTGGAAGGGCGAGCTCGGTGGTGGCTCGCGTGATGGTGATTAGGGCTCTCGAGAGCCAGGGGAAGATCCGTACGGGGCGCCGACCCCGCATGCCTTAGATTGACACTCAAACGCGCGGTTTCGCTGACCAATGGAAGGCTTCAGGCATATGGACGCCGTGGATAGGCAGCTCATCCAGGCCCTGCGGGAGAACGGCAGGGCCTCGTACGCCGAGCTCGGCCGGCTCGTCGGGCTCTCCGGGCCCTCCGTCACCGACCGCATCAACCGCCTGGAGGCGGCGGGCGTCATCACCGGCTACCGCGCCACCGTCGACTCCGCCTCGCTCGGCCTCGGCGTCACGGCGCTGATCGGCATCTCGCTCTCCGACGCCGCCGACCACGAGGACGTGGCCCGCCGGCTGAAGGACCTGGCCGAGATCGAGGACTGCTGGTTCATCGCGGGCGACGACTCGTACATGCTCAAGGTGCGGGCGACGGACGTCGACGGCCTGGAGAAGACCATCCGCCGCCTGTCCGGCACGAAGGGCGTCTCCCGTACGCGGACGACGATCGTGCTGTCGACGAAGTGGGAGAACCGGGTCGGCGACCTGCCGGAGGAGGAGTGACGCGAAGCCCCGGTGGGGGTCCCCCCGGCTGAAAAGTACGGGGGAGTACGGTGGTGGAGCCCGATTGACACACGTATGGGAGGCATCCGCATGGACGCGGGGCTCAAGCGCGAGCTGGAGGAGAAGGTCCGGTCCGGGGAGCGGTTGACCCGCGAGGACGGCATCGCCCTCTACGAGTCGGACGATCTGGCCTGGCTCGGCGGCCTCGCCCACGAGGTGCGCACGCGCAAGAACGGTGACGTGGTCCACTTCAACGTCAACCGGCACCTCAACATGACGAACGTGTGCACGGCGTCGTGTGCGTACTGCTCGTTCCAGCGCAAGCCGGGCGAGAAGGACGCGTACACCATGCGCATCGAGGAGGCCGTCCGCCTCGCCAAGGCGATGGAGAACGACAACCTCACCGAGCTGCACATCGTCAACGGGCTCCACCCCAACCTGCCGTGGCGCTACTACCCGCGGTCGCTCAGCGAGCTGAAGAAGGCCCTGCCGAACGTCTCCCTCAAGGCCTTCACGGCGACCGAGATCCACCACTTCGAGACCATCTCCGGGCTGTCCGCCTCCGAGATCCTCGACGAGCTGATCGACGCCGGGCTGGAGTCCCTGACCGGCGGCGGCGCGGAGATCTTCGACTGGGAGGTCCGCCAGCACATCGTGGACCACCGCACCCACTGGGAGGACTGGTCCCGCATCCACCGCCTCGCGCACGAGAAGGGGCTCAAGACCCCGTGCACGATGCTGTACGGCCACATCGAGGAGCCGCGCCACCGCGTGGACCACGTGCTGCGGCTGCGGGAGCTCCAGGACGAGACCGGCGGCTTCCAGGTCTTCATCCCGCTGCGCTACCAGCACGACTTCGTGGACATGAAGGACGGCAAGATCCGCAACCGCCTCCAGGCGCGGACCACCATGGCGACGGGCGCCGAGGCGCTGAAGACCTTCGCGGTCTCGCGGCTGCTGTTCGACAACGTGCCGCACGTCAAGGTCTTCTGGGTCATGCACGGCGTGCAGACGGCGCAGCTGGCGCTCCAGCACGGCGCGGACGACATGGACGGCTCGGTCGTCGAGTACAAGATCACGCACGATGCGGACAACTACGGCACGCCGAACAAGCTGAGCCGTGAGGACCTGCTGGAGCTGATCCGGGACGCGGGCTTCCGCCCGGTGGAGCGCAACACGCGGTACGAGATCATCCGCGAGTACCCGGGCCCGGACGCGGACCGCCGCGAGTCGCCGCAGCCCATGCGCGTCTGACGCACCGCTCCACGGGTACCCGGGGGCCATGGCGCACACCAAGGCCCCCGAGGACGCGTACGACGCCCGGCCGTTCGTGCCCGTCGGCGCGGACCTCGACGAGGTGCGCGCGGCGGCTGCCGGGTGCCGCGGCTGCCCGTTGCACCGCGACGCCACGCAGACCGTGTTCGGCGCCGGGAACCCGCACGCGCGCGTGATGCTCGTCGGCGAGCAGCCGGGCGACCAGGAGGACCGGCAGGGCGCGCCCTTCGTGGGGCCCGCCGGGAAGCTCCTGGACCGGGCGCTGGACGAGGCGGGGATCGACCCCGACGACACGTACACCACCAACGCCGTCAAGCACTTCAAGTTCGAGCTCGTCCCCGAGCGCGGCAAGCGCCGCATCCACAAGTCGCCCGGCCTGCGCGAGATGACCGCCTGCAAGCCGTGGCTCGACGCCGAGATGCGGCTCGTCGACCCCGAGGTGATCGTGGTCCTCGGCGCGACCGCCGGGAAGGCGCTGCTGGGCTCCGGTTTCCGGGTGACCAGGCAGCGCGGCATGCTCCTGCCGTACGAGGACCGGGGCGAGAGCCTGCTCGCCACCATCCACCCGTCCGCCGTGCTGCGTGCCGACGACCGGGAGGCGGTCTACGAGGGCCTGGTGTCCGACCTGCGGATCGCCGCCCGGGCCCTGCGCTGAGTCTCTTATCGTCGAGGGCATGCCGCTGACCTTCGCCCTCGACCCGCGCATCGACCCCGCCCTCCGTGACGGCGTCCTCGCCCTGTGGGCGGACGTCACCAACGCCGGCGGCGCCGTCGGCTTCGTACCGCCCGTGACGCCCGGCGACATCCTGCCCCAGTGGGTCAGCCACCTCGCCGCGATCGAGGACGGCCGCATGCGGCTGCTGGCGGGGTACGACGAGGACGGGGCCGTCGCCGCCACCGCCTTCATCGCGTACAACACGCACCGGCTGATGCGCCACTGGGTGTGGCTCTACACGGTGATGGTGCACCCCCGCCACCAGGGCAAGGGGTACGGACGCGCGCTGATGGCGGCCGCCGAGGAGGCGGTGCGCGGCTTCGACGGCATCGACGCGATACGGCTGACGTGCCGCGGCGGCACCGGCGCCGACCGGTTCTACGCCGCCTGCGGGTACAAGGAGGTCGGGCGCGTGCCGGGGGCGATCCGGGTCGCGGACGGCGACGACCGCGACGACGTCATCATGTACCTGCCGTTGCAGCGCGTCGCCGGAGCGCCCGCTTCCCTCACCCCCTGAAATGATCCAAAGGGCGCATGCTTCACTTGATGCGCACGTAAGCGAAGAGAGCAGAGCAGGAAGAAGGAAGGCCCGCCGTGTCCGCTGCCGCCTGGACGAGCGCCACCATCCGCTACACCCTGATGCGCTTCGGCATCTTCGTCGGTTGCTTCCTCGCCCTGTGGGGCCTGGTGTACGTCGGTGTGCTGCCGCGCGGGCTCGGTGACTCGAACCTGCTGTGGGTGCTCCTGCTGTCGATCGTGATCTCCGCGCCGCTCAGCTTCGTGCTGCTGCGCAAGCAGCGGGACGCGATGTCCGAGCAGATCGCCCCGAAGGTCGACACCATGAAGGCGCGGCTGGAGTCCAGCCGGTCCCAGGAGGACGCCACCGCCCAGTGACGCATGTGCCGTGAGGTAGCTCATACTCCGCACGCGCCCGTACCCGCCCCCGTGCCGAAGCCGCGCTTCGGACGGGGGCGTTGGCGTTTTCCGGCCCCGCCCGCCCCACGGAGACCCAAAGAACTGCTTTGAGGACCTCAAAGTACAAGTGTTAACGTGTTCGGCGTGAAGACAGCTGTGCGCCCCCGTGAAGCCATGAGCCCCCCGCTCGTGGCGCG
This sequence comes from Streptomyces sp. NPDC030862, assembly GCF_055571835.1. Classification (NCBI taxonomy): domain Bacteria; kingdom Bacillati; phylum Actinomycetota; class Actinomycetes; order Kitasatosporales; family Streptomycetaceae; genus Streptomyces; species Streptomyces sp. NPDC030862. The sequence goes on from NZ_JBVIEN010000015.1 coordinate 50,566, forward strand.
CCTGCATGTCGACCTCTGCCGCTGTATGTCCGCGGTCTGTTGCCGCGAAATCTGACCCGGCATCATGCAGCGGCGCCGCCGGAAGGCGTGTGCGCCGCACCCCCGTCCCGTATTGCCCGATACGCCCTACTGGAGTGTGTCCGTGTCCGCGTCCGCGAGCACCGAATCCCCCGCCCAGCGCGCCTCCCGCATACCCAAGGTCCCCTTCTGGGTCCAGATCGTCGCCGGTCTGGTCCTCGGCGTCGCCCTCGGCTGGCTCACCCGCAGCTACGACGTGCAGTGGCTGCACACCACCCTCGACAAGGTCGGCCACATCTTCGTCCAGCTGCTGAAGCTGGCCGTCGCGCCGCTGGTCTTCTTCGCGATCCTGGTGTCCATCACCAACCTGCGGAAGGTCAACAACGCCGCGCGCCTGGCCACCCGCACCCTGCTCTGGTTCATGATCACGTCGCTGATCGCCGTGGCCATCGGCCTGGTGATCGGCCTGCTCACCAACCCGGGCGCGGGCACCGGCCTGACCCCGAAGGACGGCAAGCTGCCCGAGAAGGCCGGCTCCTGGCTGGACTTCCTCACCGGCATCATCCCGACGGACGTCATCACGCCCTTCACCGAGCTGAACGTCCTGCAGATCGTCTTCATGGCCGCCGTCGCCGGTATCGCCGCGCTCAAGCTCGGTGAGAAGGCCCAGCCGATCCTCACCCTCAGCGAGTCCGTCCTGGAGCTGCTCCAGAAGGCGCTGTGGTGGGTCATCCGCCTCGCGCCGGTCGGCACCGTCGGCCTCATCGGGTACGCCATCGCCGAGTACGGCTGGGACCTCATCGGCAAGTACGCCACCTTCACCGCCGACATCTACGTCGGTTGCGCGCTGGTGCTCTTCGGTGTGTACCCGCTGCTGCTGGCGACCGTCGCCAAGGTGAACCCGCTCCAGTTCTTCAAGGGCGCCTGGCCCGCCATCCAGCTGGCCTTCGTCTCCCGCTCCTCCGTCGGCACCATGCCGGTCACGGTCAAGGTCACCGAGCGCCTGGGCGTGCCGAAGGAGTACACCTCCTTCGCCGTGCCGTTCGGCGCCACGACCAAGATGGACGGCTGCGCCGCGATCTACCCGGCGCTCGCGGCGATCTTCATCGCGCAGATCTTCGACGTCCAGCTGGGCATCCAGGACTACCTGATGATCGCGTTCGTCTCGGTCGTCGGCTCCGCCGCCACCGCGGGCCTCACCGGCGCGACGGTCATGCTGACGCTGACCCTCTCCACGCTGGGCCTGCCGCTGGAGGGCGTGGGCCTGCTGATGGCCATCGACCCGGTCCTCGACATGATGCGTACGGCCACGAACGTCGCCGGCCAGGCGCTCGTCCCGGTCATCGTCGCCGCCCGCGAGAAGATCCTCGACCTCGACGCGTACAACTCCGCCTCGGGTTCGCCCGTGGAGGAGCGCGAGGTGCGCGAGGCCGAGCAGAAGGTGGCCGTGCCGGTCGCCGCGTAACCCTCCCCGCCCGCCGACAGTGCCCCCGGTCCGCCTCTGGACCGGGGGCACTTAGGCTGTGCGCCACCGGAAAACAGGAGGTGGGGGCCGTGAGAGGCACAGGTGCGAAGCCGACGCGGATGCCGCGGGCCGTACGCGAACGGCAGATGATGGACGCGGCGGTACGGACCTTCGGGCAGCGCGGCTACCGGGCGGCCTCCATGGACGAGATAGCCGAACTGGCCGGCGTGTCCAAGCCCTTGGTGTACCTCTACCTGAACTCCAAGGAGGATCTCTTCACGGCGTGCATCCGCCGTGAGGCCGCCGCGCTGACCGCGGCCGTCCGCGCCGCCGTACGGCCCGGGCTGCCGGCGGACCGCCAACTGTGGTCGGGGCTCACGGCGTTCTTCACCCACACCGCCGAGAACCCGGACGGCTGGGCGATCCTGCACCGGCAGGCGCGTACGCACGGGGAGCCGTTCGCGGGGGAGGTGGCCGCGCTGCGTGACGACATCACGGCCTTCGTGACGGGCCTGATCGAGGCGGCGGCGCGCGAGGCGCGCCAGGAACCGTCGTTCGGCGAGCGGGACGCGGCGGGCCTCGCCCAGGCGCTGGTCGGCGCGGCCGAGTCGCTCGCCGGGTGGGCCAACGAGACACCGGGCGTCTGCGCGAAGGAGGCGGCGGCGACGCTGATGAACTTCGCCTGGACCGGGCTCGGGAGCCTCATGGACGGGGAACGCTGGTCACCGTCCCGCTGACGCGAGCGGCTGAGGACGCCGGTTGCTGTACGTCGTGTCCCGCAGCACGTTTCCGGTCAGCTGCGGGCATGTTCCTCCTTCGGAGGAGCACCCGTCCGGTGGCAGGATTTTTCGGACTTCCTCGAAACCACAGCCTCACCCGCACCAGGAGGAAGCTGCCCTTCCTCCTCCGGAGGGCTCCGCGCTCCTCACCCTCCGGCCGTTCACGGTCGGCTGGCTGGCCGGTTGACGTCACCGGGTTTGCCGGGACGATTCGCCACCTGGTCGCATGGTGTACATCAAACATGTCTGGGAGGAAGCTCATGGGAGCGTTGAAGACCGCTGCGATGTTCCTCCTCACGGCCGCGACGGTGGCGGGCGTGACGGGGACGGCCGAGGCCCGCGAGAGCGTGAGCGCCGCGACCAGCACCACGACGACCTGCCCGACCGGCTGGGGAAGCATCGCGAAGTCGGCCGGGACGGAGGCGGCCCGGCCCCTGACGTCGATCAGGACCGGCCAGGCCCCGTGCTTCGATCGCATGGTGGTGGACACCGGCGGCGTGACCGGCAAGCTCCGCTATCACGTCGGCTACGTCGACACCCTCTACCAGGACGCGTCCGGCGAGCCCATACCGGTCAAGGGCGGCGCCATCCTGCAGATCTACGTGTCCTCGCCCAGCTACGACCCGGCCACGATGAAGCCGACCTACGGCGGCCAGGCCGGCCAACCGCTCCCGGGCGTGGACATCACCGGCTACAAGACCTTCCGGGACACCCGGTTCGCGGTGAGTTTCGAGGGGCAGACCCAGATCGGCCTCGGCGTCCGGGCGCGCCTGCCGTTCCGCGTGACGCAGTGGGACGACAAGCTGATCATCGACGTCGCGCACACCTGGTAACGGCACCCGCCACGGACGGGGTGGTTCTTCGGCCGACGCACCGCCCGGCGCTGCCGCCGGCGGCACGGCTCACCCGAACGCCCGCGCCCCCTTGCCGCCCGCCCGTACCGGCTTTCGCATGGACGGGGGAGCCTCGATCCCTTCGACTCCGCCCCCCGATCCCAGCCGAGAAAGGGCGCCATGTTCGTTCGTACGACGTATGCGACGGGAGACCCGGCCAAGCTCGACGAGGCCGTACGGAGGATGACCACGGAAGGCAGGCAGGCGCTACAGCGCGAGCCCGGCTTCCGGGGGGCGGGCCTGTTCGTGGACCGGGAGGTCGGGAAGCTGCTGACCGGTACGTGGTGGGACGACGAGGAGGCGCTGCAGGCGAGCGCCGAACGGATGGGCGAGCTGCGGACCGAGATGCTGGCGCCCTTCGCGACGACCATGACCGTCGACACCTGGGAGGCCGCGGTCGCGACGCGCCCCGAGTCGGTCGGTGAGGGAGCCCGCTTCCGGATGATCCGCATGCAGTTCGACCCGTCGCACGCGGACCTGCTGGTCGACGCCTTCGAGAACGGCGCGCTGCCCAAGCTCCAGCAGATGCCCGGCTTCCAGGGCGGGGCGCTGCTCCTCGACCGCGCCGCGGGCGAGGGACAGGTGGGCGCCATCTACGCCGACCAGGACAGCTTCGCGTCCTCCCGGGGGCCCGTCGCCGTGCTGCGCGGCCAGGCGGCGAGCAAGACGGGCGCCAGGGTGCGGTCGGTCGAGGAGTTCGAGGCGGTCATGGTGATGGCGCTTCCGCCGTCCTGAGCCGGGCGCACGCGTCACCGCTCCCGGGCGAGCGCGATGAGCCGGTAGCGCGGGTCCGGCCGCGGGGCCTCCTGCTCCGGGAGCGCGGCCAGCCCGCGGCACACCCCGGCCGCGTCGGCCGGCTCCGCCGCGGCGCTCCACGGGATGTGGCCCCCGGTGATCCGCTCCCGCCAGGTGCGGGGGCTGCGGCCCTGGCCCGTACCGGGGAACGTGGTCTCGCCCACGAGGCGCAGGCCATGCCGGGCGGCCCAGCCCAGGACGCGGCCGGAGTGGTCCGGCACGCGCGGCGCGTACGCCCGCCGCAGCGGGGCCGTCACCTCGGCGATGTCGCTGTCCTCCGTGAAGTACGCGTCGTCCTTGTCCACCGTCGTGATGAGGACGCCGCCGGGCCGCAGCACCCGCCGCGCCTCGGCGAGCACGGGCGTCGCGTCGGGCAGCAGGTGCAGCAGCCAGACGAGCGTCACGGCGTCGACGGCGCCCGTGCCCACGGGCAGGCGGGTGGCGTCGCCGAGGGCGACACGGCCCGGCTGCCGGCGGGCGGCGAGCCGCAGCATGCCGGGGGAGCGGTCCACGCCGAGCACCGTGCGGCCGGGGCGGGCCAGCCTGCGGGTGACGATGCCGGTGCCGCACGCGACGTCCAGTACCGTGCTCGGCCCCTCGGGCAGCAGCCGCTCGAGCGCCTCGGCGGCCGCCCGCGCCCGCGGCTCGCCGCCCCGGGAGGCGTCGTACTCCTCGGCCTCCCCGTCGTAGTCGAGCAGAGTGGATCTCCGTGTCATGTCCCCGTCCCCGTAGCGATGATTTCGGCGCGGCGCACCGGTCTCTCCTGTGACGGCGATCCCCGCCACGCAGACAAGGAGCGCGCAGACCGATGACGACCAAGGTGTACACCGGCGCCAGCATGTCCCTCGACGGCTTTATCTCCGGGCCCGAGGAGACCGGCTTCGACAAGCTGTTCGCCTGGTACGGGAACGGCGAGGTCACCGTCGAGACCGCGGACCCCGGGATGACCCTGCGCATGACCGAGGTGAGCGCCACCCACTGGCGGCGGCTCGTCAGGGAGACGGGGGCGCTCGTCGTCGGCCGGAAGCTGTTCGACCTGACCGGCGGCTGGGGCGGCAACCACCCCATGGGCGTGCCCGTCGTGGTCGTCACGCACGCGGTGCCGGACGGCTGGCCCCGCGAGGGCGCTCCCTTCCACTTCGTCACCGAAGGGGTGGAACGCGCGGTCGCACTCGCCCGCGAACTCGCCGGGGACGGCCGGCACGTCGGGGTCAACGGCGGCACCATCGCCCAGCAGTGCCTCGACGCGGGGTTGCTCGACGAGGTGGGAGTGGACCTGGTCCCGGTCCTGCTCGGCGGCGGAACGCCGTTCTTCACCGACCTCAAGGGCGCCCCGTACGAACTGGAGGGGCCGCTGTCCATCGCCGAGGGCAAGGGCGTCACGCACCTGCGCTACCGCGTGCGCGCACGGAACGCGTAGGAGGATCCCTTGGGCCCCCCGGCCCCCGGCCCCCCGGGCCCTCGCGGCGGAGGGGCGGCGACGGGGCGCGGCGGTAGCGTGGAGGCATGCGCGGGGACACGCTGACGCTGTTCCTCTGCGGCGATGTGATGCTCGGGCGCGGCGTCGACCAGATCCTCCCCCACCCCTCGGACCCCACCCTGTGGGAGGAGTACATCCGCGACGCCCGCGCCTACGTCGAGCTCGCCGAGGCGGTCAGCGGCCCGATCCCGCGGCCGGTCGACCCGGCCTGGCCGTGGGGCGACGCGCTGGCGGCGCTCGACGACGCCGCACCGCACGCCCGCATCGTGAACCTGGAGACCAGCGTCACGCGCAGCGACGACCGCGAGCACGGCAAGGCGGTCCTCTACCGCATGAACCCCGACAACCTGCCGTGCCTCGCCGCCGCCCGCCCCGACGTGTGCGTGCTCGCCAACAACCACGTGCTCGACTTCGGGCGGCGCGGCCTGGAGGAGACGCTCGACTCCCTGGCCGGTGCCGGCCTACGGACGGCGGGCGCCGGGCGGAACGCGGCCGAGGCGCGCCGCCCCGCCGTCGTCCCCCTGCCCGGCGGCGGCCGGGTGCTGGTCTTCGCCCTCTCCATGTCCTCCAGCGGCGTCCCCTCCGCATGGGCGGCCGGCGAGGACACGCCGGGGGTCCACTACGTCGCCGAGCCCTCCGACGCCGACGCCGCCGCGCTGGCCCACCGCGTCCGGGAGACGAAGCGACCGGGCGACGTGGCCGTCGTCTCCGTCCACTGGGGCTCCAACTGGGGCTACGGCGTCCCGCGCGCCCAGACCCGGTTCGCCCACGCGCTGATCGACGCCGGCGTCGACCTCGTACACGGGCACTCCTCGCACCACCCGCGCCCGCTGGAGCTGTACCGGGACCACCTGGTCCTGTACGGCTGCGGGGACTTCATCGACGACTACGAGGGCATCACCGGCTACGAGCAGTACCGCGACGACCTGCGCCTGGCCTGCTTCGCCTCCCTGGAGCCGGACACCGGCCGCCTCGCCGGCCTGCGGATGGCGGTCCTGCGCCCCCGGCGGATGCGCCTGCGGCCCGCGGCGGGCGCGGACCGCACGTGGCTGCGGGAGACCCTCGACCGGATCAGCCTCCCGTACGGGGTGCGCGTCGCGGCGGACCCCCAAGGCGGCGGCCTGCGGGCCTTGCCCGCGGAGCGCGCCGAGCGCTGGGCCTGAGCGCTGAGCGGGTACGCGGCACGGCCGCGCACCGACACGTCCTAGCCGTCGCGGCCCGCGCGCCACTCCCGTACCAGTTCCTCCGCGTCGAGCGGCGCCAGCCGCAGCGGTGGGCCCGCGGGCGGGCGGCGCAGCGCCGCCTCGATCTTCTCGTTGATCTCCGCGACGATCCGCCGCACCTGCGCCTCGCTCGCCGCCCGCCCCGCAGCCTCCCGCGCGTCCTCGGCCTCCTTGCGGAGCGCGAGCGCGGCCGGCAGGACGGGCGCGATGCCCTCGCGGTGCATCTTGCCCTTGACCCACCACGTCTCGTCGTACGGCGCGGTGTCGTCCGGCAGCGGCTTGCCGAAGCCGTCGAGCTGCTCGAAGTCGCCCCGGTCCTGCGCCTCGCGGATCTGCCGGTCGACCCATGACTCGAAGCTGACGCCGGGCGGTTTGCGATCGGTCATGTCTTCGATCGTACGGACGCGTCGTGCTTCGGGGGCGAAAAAGGCAGGAGCCCCTTCCCGTGACCGCCTGGTCACGGGAAGAAGCTCCTTGGGTACTGCTAAGTCGTGCGCGATCGCCGACCCGGGCAACTAGGCCGGGGTGACGTTCTCCGCCTGCGGGCCCTTGGGGCCCTGGGTGACGTCGAAGTTCACGACCTGGTTCTCCTCGAGGGAGCGGAAACCAGAGGCGTTGATCGCGGAGTAGTGTACGAAGACATCCGGGCCGCCGCCGTCCTGGGCGATGAAGCCGAAGCCCTTTTCAGCGTTGAACCACTTGACGGTTCCGGTAGCCATAAGCCCTCCTATGGGCCAAAGGGTTGCCCTGCTCCAGAACCTGCAAAGAAGTCTGAAAACTACAAAAGCCTGCGGGTCACATGCTCCGCAGGCTCTGTACTGCAAGGGAAACCAAACTGCAACTTGCGCCGAGCCTAGCACGCAGCCACGGGGGAGCGGTAGAGGTAAAGATCACTTCACTCGGAGGTTTGAACCTTTCACGGACGCTGACGCACGGCACCCCCTGACGCCTGCCGCGCCGCGCGGGTCTAGCCTCGCGATGTGGACAATTCAACCGACTGTCACCACGGGCAGCAGCAGCGACAGCAGCCGAACCGGCCGCGCGTCGGTCACATTCAGTTCCTGAACTGCGTGCCCCTGTACTGGGGACTCGCCCGTACCGGAACGCTTCTCGATCTCGAGCTCACGAAGGACACCCCGGAGAAGCTCAGCGAGCAGCTGGTGGACGGCGCTCTCGACATCGCCCCGATCACCCTCGTCGAGTTCCTGCGCAACGCCGACGACCTGGTCGCCTTTCCCGACCTCGCGGTCGGCTGCGACGGCCCCGTCATGTCCTGCGTGATCGTCTCGCAGCGACCGCTGGAGGAGCTGGACGGGGCACGCGTCGCGCTCGGCTCGACCTCCCGCACGTCCGTGCGCCTGGCCCAGCTGCTGCTCTCCGAGCGGTACGGCGTGGCGCCCGACTACTACACCTGCCCGCCGGACCTCGGCCTGATGATGCGCGAGGCGGACGCGGCCGTCCTGATCGGGGACGCGGCGCTGCGCGCCTCGCTGCAGGACGCGCCGCGACTCGGCCTTCATGTTCATGACCTGGGGCAGCTGTGGAAGGAATGGACGGGGCTGCCGTTCGTGTTCGCGGTGTGGGCCGTGCGCAGGGAATACCTGGCGCGTGAGCCTGAAGTGACGCGTCGGGTCCACGAGGCGTTTCTCGCCTCGCGCGACCTGTCGCTGACGGAGGTCGTGAAGGTGGCCGAACAGGCGGCGCGCTGGGAGACCTTCGACGCGGCGCTGCTGGAGCGGTATTTCACGACGCTCGACTTCCGTTTGGGGGCGGAACAGTTGGCGGGTGTACGCGAGTTCGCCCGCAGGACCGGGCCGACGACCGGCTTTCCCGCGGATGTGCGGGTCGAGTTGCTGCGTACGGAGTGACATTTCCGGGAAGTCCGGGAAGGGGGCCGCGGGAATTCGCGGCCCCGGAATCCACCGCCCCCGTCGAATCACCGCCCTCTACCCTGCTGTCGACGACGTAGGGGAACCAGGCGTACGGGAACGGGGGGCTCGCATGCAGCCGTTGGAAGCCGGCGAACCGGGGGCCATCGGCCCGTACCGGCTGCTCGGCAGGCTCGGGGCGGGCGGTATGGGACGGGTGTACCTCGCGCGGAGCGAGGGCGGCCGTACCGTCGCCGTGAAGGTCGTGCACCCGCACTTCGCGCTGGACGAGGAGTTCCGGGCGCGGTTCCGCCGCGAGGTGGAAGCGGCCCGGCGCGTGGGGGCGCGGTGGACCGCGCCCGTCCTCGACGCGGACCCGGAGGCGCCCGTGCCCTGGGTCGCGACGGCGTACGTGGCCGGGCCCTCGCTCGCCCGCGCGGTCACCGAGCACGGCCCGCTGCCGCCGCACACGGTACGGGCGCTGGGATCCGGACTCGCCGAGGCGCTGGAGGCCGTGCACGGGCTCGGGCTCGTCCACCGCGACGTGAAGCCGTCGAACGTCCTGCTGACCGTCGAGGGGCCGCGGCTGATCGACTTCGGCATAGCGCGGGCGACGGACGGGACGGCGTCGCTCACCTCCACCGGCGTGTCCGTCGGGTCCCCGGGCTACATGGCGCCCGAGCAGATCCTCGGCAAGGGCGTGGGCGGCGCGGCGGACGTGTTCTCGCTGGGCTCGGTGCTCGCGTACGCGGCGACCGGGGAGCCGCCGTTCTCCGGCGACTCCTCGGCGGCGCTCCTCTACAAGGTCGTCCACGAGCAGCCCGAGCTGGGCGGCGCCCTCACCGGTGAGCTGCGGGACCTGGTCGCCGCGTGCCTGGCCAAGGACCCGGCGGCCCGCCCCGCGCCCGCCGAGGTCGCCCGGCGGCTCGCCCCGGACGGGGCGGCCGCGCTGGTCGAGGGCGGCTGGCTGCCGGGCCCGCTGGTGGCGCGGCTCAGCCGGGAGGCGGTACGGCTGCTGGACCTGGAGCCGGCGGCGGCGGACCCGGCCGGGGTGCGGTCGGGTCCGGTGCCGTTCAGCGGCCCGGCGGTCGAGCCGCCGTCGCCGGGGACGGCGGCCGGGGCCGTATCGGACGCGTCGTCCGGCGCGGGGCCCGGCGCGGGGCCCGGCGGGGGATCCGGCACGGGGGCGGGCACCGGGGCCGGCTCGTCGTCCGGCAACTCGTCGCCCGGCGCGGCGCCCGGCTCCGCGGGCGCCTCCACGGGCGGTCCGCTGGGCGTCTTCGGGCCGCCGCTCGACCCGGCGCCGCCGACCGCGGCCCGCGGTCGGCGCCTCAGCTGCACGGTCGCCCTCACGCTCGCGGGGGCGCTCGCGGCGGTGACGGTCGGCGGCGCGTTCCTGCTGGACCTGCTGCCCGGGCAGGGCGGCGACAGCGACAACGCGGCCAAGCCCCCGACGCAGGGCTCCACGCCTCCCGCGTCCGCATCCTCCGTCCCGAAGGAGTTCCTCGGCACCTGGAAGGGGCCCACCCAGGAGGCCAACGGCCTGCCGCACGGCGAGCTGACGGCCGTCTTCAGCCGGGGAGGCACCGGGCAGGACGTGGTCCGGATGACGACCACCCTCTCCGTCCTCACCACGACCGTCGAGTGCCACAGCGTCGGCAGGCTCACCGCCGTCAAGCCGGGCGAACTCACCGTGGTGGACCGCACGGACCCGGCCAAGCCGGGGTCGCCGGGCCTGTGCACCGGCAGCTCCGCCACCCTGACCTTCGCCCTCACCGCCGACGGCACCCTCGCCTACCGGTCCGACGAGGCGGCGGCGGGCCGGCCGACCGGCACCCTGACCAAGGCGGGCGGGTGAGCCGGGCGTAGGCTGGTTCGGTCCGTACTGAAGCCGCTGAAGCACCCCTGAAGCCCTGTAAAACCGCCGAAAGGTGACATCCGGTGACCGAGAAGGCCGACCTCCAGTCCGTCCTGGACCGCGCCGCCGAGGGTGGGCGGATCACCCCCGAGGAGGCGCTCGACCTCTACCGGTCGGCCCCGCTGCACGCCCTCGGCGCGGCGGCGGACGCGGTGCGGCGGCGGCGCTACGCCGGTACGGAGCACATCGCGACGTACATCATCGAGCGCAACATCAACTACACGAACGTGTGCGTCACGGCGTGCAAGTTCTGCGCCTTCTACGCGCCGCCGAAGGACACCGCCAAGGGCTGGACCCGCGACCTCGACGACATCCTGCGGCGCTGCGCGGAGACGGTGGAGCTCGGCGGCACCCAGATCATGTTCCAGGGCGGTCACCACCCGGACTACGGCGTGGAGTACTACGAGGAGCACTTCGCGGCCATCAAGAAGGAGTTCCCGCAGCTCGTCATCCACTCCCTCGGGGCCTCCGAGGTCGAGCACATGGCGCGGATCTCCAAGGTGACGGTGGAGGAGGCCATCCAGCGCATCCACGCCGCAGGCCTCGACTCCTTCGCGGGCGCGGGCGCCGAGCTGCTGCCCGAGCGGCCGCGCAAGGCCATCGCCCCGCTGAAGGAGTCCGGCGAGCGGTGGCTGGAGATCATGGAGATCGCGCACACCCTGGGCGTGGAGTCCACCTCCACGATGCTCATGGGCACGGGCGAGACCAACGCCGAGCGCATCGAGCACCTGCGCATGATCCGTGACGTGCAGGACCGGACGGGCGGCTTCCGCGCCTTCATCCCGTACACGTACCAGCCCGAGAACAACCACCTGAAGGGCCGCACGCAGGCCACGCTCTTCGAGTACCTGCGCATGATCGCCGTCGCGCGGCTGTTCATGGACAACATCGCCCACATCCAGGGCTCCTGGCTGACCACCGGCAAGGAGATCGGCCAGCTGACCCTGCACTACGGCGCGGACGACCTCGGTTCGATCATGCTGGAGGAGAACGTCGTCTCGTCGGCGGGCGCGAAGCACCGCTCCAACCTGCGCGAGATGATCGACATGATCCGCACCGCCGACCGCGTACCGGCGCAGCGCACCACGACGTACGAGCACATCGTCGTCCACGACGACCCGGCGAACGACCCGGTCGACGACCGCGTCGCCTCGCACATCTCCTCCACCGCGATCGCGGGCGGCACGGCCCACCCCGAGCTCAAGCTGCTGAACGCCAACTGAGCCCGTCATGCTGACGATCCACGTCGCCGAGGCCACGCCCGAGACGGCCGTCCTGGTCGACGGGGCGTCCATCGCCGCCCTCGGCCCGTACGAGGACCTGGCCGCCGTCCGCCCCACCGCACGGGTGCGGCGGTGGCCCGGCATCCTCACGCCCGGGCTGCTCAACCCGTACGGTCCCGAGATCCTGGAGCTGACCTACCACCCGGACCCGCGCGAGGCCGACGAGTTCGGCACCGCGCCGATCACCGGCGAGCGGGCGCGGGCCCTCTTCCGCGCCGACCCCTCCCGGCTGGGCGCCAGCGCCCGGCGCGGGGTGCAGCGGCTGCTGGCGCACGGCACGGTCGCCGTCGCCGGTGAACTGCGCGGCCGGGCCGCCCTGGACGCGGTGCGCCGGGCCGGGCTCGTCATGGCGGCCCGCCCGGCGGCCCTGCGGGGGCCCGTGTCGTTCTCCCCGGTGCCGCTCGTGCTGCTGCCGGGGCTCCGCGTCGGCGGACCCGCCCGGTTCGCGGTCTTCGACGTCCCCGACCGGACGGAGCTCGTCCGGCGCGGCGCCGCGACCTGCGTGGCCACGGTGATCGGCGGACGGCTGGTGCACCGGCGCGCGTAGCGCCGGAGGGCCCCTGCTTGAATGGGGGCGTGACCCGCGCATCCCTGGACAAGCAGCCGCACGAAGTCGCCTCGATGTTCGACGACGTCGCGGCCAACTACGACCTGACGAACGACGTGCTCTCGCTGGGCCAGGACCGGCGGTGGCGCAAGGAGGTCGCCAAGGCGGTCGACGCCCGGCCCGGCCAGAAGGTCCTCGACCTCGCGGCGGGCACCGGCACCTCCTCGCTGCCCTTCGCCCGGGCCGGCGCGTACGTCGTGCCGTGCGACTTCTCGCTGGGCATGCTCCGCGAGGGCAAGCGCCGCCACCCGTGGCTGCCGCTCACGGCGGGCGACGCGACGAAGCTGCCCTTCCGGGACGAGGTCTTCGACGCGGTGACCATCTCCTTCGGTCTGCGCAACGTCCAGGACACGGACGCCGCGCTGCGCGAGCTGTACCGGGTGACCAAGCCGGGCGGACGGGTCGTCATCTGCGAGTTCTCCCACCCGACGTGGGCGCCCTTCCGGACGGTGTACGAGGAGTACCTGATGCGCGCGCTGCCGCCGGTCGCCCGCGCCGTCTCGTCCAACCCGGACGCGTACGTCTACCTCGCCGAGTCCATCCAGAGCTGGCCCGAGCAGGCCGAGCTGGCCCGGCTGCTGCAGAAGGCCGGCTGGTCGAAGGTGGCGTGGCGCAACCTGACGGGCGGCATCGTGGCCCTGCACCGGGGCACCAAGGCCTGACGCGTCAGAACCCCAGCACGTCAGAGCCCCGGCCCCGTCACAGCTCCAGGCGGAAGCAGTAGCCCTCCTGGCCGCCGCTGTCGGGAATGGCGTACGTCTCGCCCCGCGTCATGCCGAGCCGCCGCGTCACGGCCACCGAGCGCGCGTTGCGGGTGTTCACCATGGCGACCACCCGCTCCACGCCCGCCGCGCGCAGCCGCTCCAGCGTCGCGTGGGCCGCGGCCGTCGCGTACCCCTTGCCCCAGGCGGACCGGGCCAGCCGCCAGCCGATCTCTATCTCGCCGACCGGGCCCCAGGAGTGCGGCCACGGCTGCGCGCCCGTGAAGCCGATGACCTCGTCGTCCTCGTCCAGCAGCGTCCACAGGCAGAAGCCGCGCTCGGCGTCGTGCCGGCGCTGGCGGGCGGTGAACTCGTGGTAGACGGACAGCTCGGCCGGGCCGCCCTGGAAGAACTCCATGACCTCCGGGTCGTCGAAGACCCGGTGCCAGGCGTACGCGTCCTCGTCCGTCGGCACGCGCAGCCGGACTACGGGCGGGGCGGCGGCGGGGAGCAGCTCGGTCATCGGGGTGGCCCTTCGGGTCGCTGATCGGTACGTCCCCCTAGACTGCACATGACCTGTGCCGTCCGGTACGCAATTTCGAGTATTCGGGAGAACCCGCCGTGGCCGAGCAGCAGTCCCTGTCCGAACACACAGCGGATGTGATCGTCGTCGGGGCGGGCCCGGCCGGTTCGACCACCGCCTACTACCTCGCCAAGGCGGGCCTCGACGTCCTCCTCCTGGAGAAGACCGCCTTCCCGCGCGAGAAGGTCTGCGGCGACGGCCTCACGCCCCGCGCCACCAAGCAGCTGGTCGCGATGGGCATCGACATCTCCGAAGAGGCCGGCTGGCTGCGGAACAAGGGCCTGCGCATCATCGGCGGCGGCGTGCGCCTCCAGCTCGACTGGCCGGACCTCGCCAGCTATCCGGACTACGGACTGGTGCGCAAGCGCGACGACTTCGACGAGCAGCTAGCCCGCCAGGCGCAGAAGGCCGGCGCCCGTCTCTACGAGCGCTGCAACGTCGGCGCGCCGATCGTCGACGAACGCACCGGCCGCATCACCGGCGTCCACGCCAAGCTCGGCGAGGAGAAGGCGCCCGTCACCTTCCACGCGCCGCTCGTCGTCGCCGCCGACGGCAACTCCACCCGCCTGTCGCTCGCCATGGGCCTGCACCGGCGCGAGGACCGCCCGATGGGCGTCGCCGTCCGCACGTACTTCACCTCCCCGCGCCACGACGACGACTACCTGGAGTCCTGGCTGGAGCTGTGGGACCGGCGCGGCCCGGGCGAGGACCGGCTGCTGCCCGGCTACGGCTGGATCTTCGGCATGGGCGACGGCACCTCCAACGTCGGCCTCGGCGTCCTCAACACCTCCGACTCCTTCAAGGAGCTGGACTGGCGCGAGGTGCTGAAGGCGTGGTGCGCCTCCATGCCGGAGGACTGGGGGTACGTCCCCGAGAACATGACGGGCCCGATCCGCGGCGCCGCCCTGCCGATGGCCTTCAACCGCCAGCCGCACTACACGCGCGGCCTGCTGCTCGTCGGCGACGCGGGCGGCCTGGTCAACCCGTTCAACGGCGAGGGCATCGCGTACGCGATGGAGTCCGGCCAGATCGCCGCCGACGTCATCGTCCAGGCCCACGCCCGCGCGACCCCGGCCCAGCGGGAGCTGGCCCTGCACAACTACCCGAAGATCCTCAAGGACACGTACGGCGGCTACTACACGCTGGGCCGCGCCTTCGTGAAGCTGATCGGCAACCCGAAGGTCATGAAGATCGCCACGCAGCGCGGTCTGACGCACCCGCTGCTGATGAAGTTCACGCTGAAGATGCTCGCCAACCTCACCGACCCGACGGGCGGCGACGCGATGGACCGCATCATCAACGGCCTGTCGAAGGTGGCCCCGCGCTCCTGAGAGCCAGGGCCCGACACCTCCTACACCGCCGCCGCAGTCGGCGCGGACAGCGCCTCCCGGACCGTCGCCCGCGCCAGGACCGACGTGGGGTCGACCACCGGGAGGCCGGCGCTCGTCTCGCCGAGCAGCAGGGGCAGTTCGGTGCAGCCCGCGACGAGCAGCCCGGCGCCGCGGGCGGCCAGTTCCTCGGCGGCCCGCTCGATGAGCCGCACCGGGCCCGCGTCCACCTCGCCCGCCTTCACCCGGCGGATCGCGCCGGTCACGTACTCCTCCTGGGTGAGCGTGGTGGGCGTGACCACCCGCAGGCCCTCGCCCTCCAGGCCGCGTTGGTACAGCCCGGCCCGGAGCGTCCCGGTCGTCGCGAGCAGCCCGACCGAGGTGACGTCCGGGTGGCAGGAGCGGATCTCGGCCACCGTCTCCGCGATCATGTCGAGCATCGGGACGCGGACGCTGGTGCGGACGGAGTCGAGGAAGGCGTGCGCCGTGTTGCACGGGGTCGCGATGATCCGCGCTCCCATCGCCTCCAGCCGGTGCGCCCCGCGCACCAGCCACGGCGTCGGGTCGGGCCCGCGCCCGGTGAGGGCCGCCGAGCGGTCCGGGACCGTCGGGTCGGCCCACACCACCACCGGCAGGTGGTCCTGGTCGACGCCGGCCGGCGTCACGTCGATCACCTTGCGGTAGAAGTCGACGGTGGCCAGGGGCCCCATACCGCCGAGAATGCCGATCGTCACGCGTGACTCACTTCCCCCACTGGTCGAGTGCGAGCTTGCCGACGAGCGCGACCACGACGACGAGCATCACGGCCCGTACGAAACCGCTGCCGCGCTTGAGTGCCATGCGCGCGCCCACGGAGGCGCCCGCCAGGTTGAACAGCGCCATGAACGGCGCGAGGGCCCACAGCACGGTGCCCTGTGCGGTGAACATCGCCAGGGCGCCCAGATTGGTGCCGACGTTGACGACCTTGGCGGTCGCGGAGGCGGTCACCATGTCCATGGAGAGCAGCGCCACCAGGCCGATCACCAGGAAGGTCCCGGTGCCCGGGCCGAGCAGCCCGTCGTAGAAGCCGATGCCGCCGCCGACCACGATGATCGCCGTGACGATCCGCCGCCGGGTGGCCGGCCCGCCGCCCGGCTTCCGCCCGAACTGCGGGCGCAGCACGACGAAGGCCGCCACCGCCACCAGCAGCACCATGATCACGGGGCGCAGCACCTCGCTGTTCACGCCGGCCGCGAAGAACGCCCCGCCGACCGCCGCCAGGGCCGCGACCCCGCCGAGCCGGACCGCGAGCCGGACGTCGACGGGCGCCTTGCGCACGTACGTCACCGCCGCCGCCGACGTGCCGACGACACCGACGGCCTTGTTGGTGCCCAGCGCGTACGCGGGCGCGAGGTGGGGGAAGGCGATCAGCAGGGCGGGCACCTGGAGCAGGCCGCCGCCGCCGACCACCGCGTCCACCCACCCCGCCAGCGCGGCGGCGACGCAGAGCATCACCGCCGTGGTGAGGGTCAGGTCATGCACGTGCGTAACTGTCCTTGCTCAGCACCCGCCCGCCGGAGCGGACGAGGACGTCGTCCGTCAGCTCGCCCGGGTACGGGTAGAAGCGGCGCAGCCAGCGGTCGTTCCCGTCGTAGCGCGGCGTGAAGTCGCTGCGGCCGTGCACCACGATCCGGTTGTCGACCAGCAGCAGCTCGCCGCGATCGGCGCGCACCGCCCGGTGCACCGTGTGCATGGCCGCGTTGAGCCGCTCCAGGGCGGCCTGCGCCTCGGCGTCGGTGCCGAAGGTGTTGTGCATGTTGAACCGGACGTTGGTGCCGGTCGGACCGTCCGTCAGCACCGGGTGCGGATCGGTGACCGGCCGCTCGTCCTCGCCGAGGCCCCGCGTGAAGGAGAGCGGGAAGCGGCTGCGGTAGCGGTCGGTGCGCAGCATCGCGCGGTCGGCCGCCGACAGCAGCGGCTCGGCCTCGCGCACCGAGGCGACCATGGTGGCGGCCCGCCGGTCGTGGTCGGGGCGCAGGCACAGCAGGCCGAGGTGGCTGGGGCGCACCGGGTGGTGGACGTTCTCGGTGTGGAAGTCGAAGAGCGAGGAGCCGGAGTTGAGCGGCTTCGCGGCGTCCGAGGCGACCGGGTACACGTCGTGCACCAGCGCTCCGGACTTCTCGTCCTCGTACCCGATCAGGCCGCCGAGCGGGTGCGCCACGAGCGCGACGAGCAGGCTGGAGGGGTGGGTCTCGCCCAGCACGTTGGAGCCGTAGGTGTCGGGGGTGGCCGGGATCGCACCGACCGGCAGCCCGCGCACCACCATCAGGCCGTGGTCCGGCGGGGTGTCGCGGAAGGACTCGACGGCCTCGCGCAGCGGGGCCGGCAGCCGTTCGGCCAGCGCCGCGACGGCGGCGGACTGCAGCGTCTGTTCCAGCGGACCCGCGAGGCGGCCGGCTTCGTGTATCAGTGCCTCCAGGCGGGCGGTGTCACGCGGTTCGAGGGTCAGGGGCGCGAGGTCGGCACGGGGTTCTGCGTACGTCGTCATGCCGTGGAGTCTGGGTCGCCGACAGCGGCCGCCACCAGGCATGTCGACGGTCCGGAAACGTCCATGACCCGTGCCGGACACGCGCGGGGACTGGCCGGTGGGGGACGCGGCCGGAAGCGGACGCCTCCCTGGTGCCCGCCCGGGGCCGGCCGTGCTGGAGCATGGAGGCGCGCGACGACATCTACGGGGATCCTCGGGGGAGGTGTCCGCATGTTCCTTTCCGCTTTCTCCTTCATCTGGGGCTGACGAACCTGTGCGTACGAAGAAGGCCGCGCGGCCACGGTTCTCCTGGCCGCTGACCGCCGTCACCGCGGGCCTCGTGGCGATGGTCGTCTCGTACGCCGGACCGCTCGCCCTCGTGCTCGCCGCGGCGGACGCCGCGGGGCTCACCGGGGCGCAGAGCTCGTCGTGGGTCTGGGCCATCTCGATGGGGGCGGGACTGACCTGCATCGGGCTGAGCTGGTGGAGCCGCGCCCCGGTGATCACGGCGTTCTCGACGCCGGGCGCCGCGATCCTGGTCACCGCGCTGCCGCAGCACGGGTATGCCGAGGCCGTCGGGGCCTTCCTCGCGGCGGGCGCGGCCGCCACGGCACTGACGGCGACCGGGGTGTTCGCGCGGGTGCTGGCCCGGATACCGGAGGGAGTGGTCTCGGCGATGCTCGCCGGGACGCTGTTCTCGTTCGGCACCTCGGTCTTCACCTCCCTGCGCACGGCCCCGCTGCTCGCGGGCGCGATGCTCCTCGGCTACCTGCTCGCCCGCCGCTTCGTGCCGACGTACGCGGTGGTCTGCGCGCTGGTCGCCGGGGTCGCCGTCGCCGGCGCCACGGGCGACCTGGACGTGGACGTCTCGGGCGCGGGGCTGGCGGCACCGCACCTCACCGTGCCGGAGTTCTCGGTGGGCGCGCTCGTCGGGATCGGCGTGCCGCTGCTGGTGGCGACACTGGCCGGGCAGTACGCGCCGGGCATGGCGGTGCTGCGCGCCGACGGGTACCGGCCCGACGAGCGGGTGGTCTGCGGGACGACGGGCGCGGTGTCGGTGCTGCTCGCCCCGTTCGGCTCGCACGCCGTCAACCCGGCGGCCATCACCGCCGCGATCTGCACCGGCCCCGACGCGCACCGGGACCCGGCCAAGCGGTGGATCGCCGGTATCAGCTGCGGGCTGGGGTACGTGGTGGTGGGCTGCTTCGGCTCGACCCTGGTGGCGGTGTTCACCGGGCTGCCGGGGGCGCTGGTCGCCACCCTCGCCGGGGTGGCGCTGTTCGGGGCGATCTCGGGCAGTCTCGCGCGGACGGTCGCGAGCGAGCGCGACCGCGAGGCGTCCGTCATCACCTTCCTGGCGACGGCCTCCGGCATGACGATCGCCGGCATCGGCTCACCCTTCTGGGGCCTGCTCGCCGGCATCCTGGCCCACGCACTGCTCCGCGCGGGCCGCCGCACCGGGACACCCGACGGCGCCGACGGCTCGGCGCCCGGCGGTTCGGGGCCTGGCGGTTCGGCGGGCGTGGCTTCCGGTGGTTCCGGGGGCACGGCGTTCGGCGGTTCCGGTGGTTCGGCGTCCGGCGCCTCCGCGGGCATCGCGTCCGGCGCCTCCGGTGGTTCGGCGCCTGCCGGGGTCGGGCACGGGGTGCCGCGCACTCCCGAGGCGGCCGTGTCTCCGCCGGCCACGGCCACCGCGCCGCCGCGCGAACCGCACCTCCCGGCACCGTCGTAGAGCAGGTCGCGCGGCCCGCGGGGGGCACTCGGCGCCGTGGTCAGTCGGCCGTCGCGGTGTCGGCCGCCCCGTGAGCGTCGGGTTCCGCGGTCTGCGTCGACTCCGTCGACTCCGCCGGCTCCGGCGCCAGCCAGCCCGCGCGTTCGGCGAGGACCGCGACCTGGAAGCGGCTCGTGGCGCCGAGGGCGACCGTGAGGTCGCCCACCAGGCGGCGCACGGTCCGGTCGGAGACGCCCAGCCGGCGGCCGACCGCCTCGTCCGTCAGGCCCTCCGCCAGGAGCCGCAGCACCGCCCGCTGCCTCTTGTCGGGCTGCCCGGTGGTGGCCTCCTCGGGCGCGGCGGCCCCCAAGTCCGCGGCCTCGGCCCACGCGTGCTCGAACTGGGAGCGGAACACCTCCACCAGCGACGGGTCGTACACGACCACCGCCGCGGGCTGGCCGTCCCGCCCGGTCGCCGGGACGATCGCGAGGTGCCGGTCGACCACGATCAGCCGGTGCGGCAGCGTCACCGCCGTCCGTATCTGACCGCCCGCCTTCCTCACCTCCCGCAAGTACGCGGCCATGTGCGGCATCGCGGCGGACGACGCCAGGTGGACCGTCCGCATCGCGACCCCGCGCCGCAGCACCCGCCGGTCCCGGGCCAGCCCGTCCTCGACCATGTGCGCGGACACCCCGCGCCCCGGGTGCAGTGAGATGACCTCCTCGTGGGCCTGCTGGGCGGCGTCCTCCAGGGCGGCCGCGATGTTGGCCGTTCCCTCGACCAGCGTCGCCTGCGTACCCGACACCCGCTGGGCGTGGATCGGATGGAAGTCGGTGAGCATGCGGGCCATCGCCTCGCGGGTCCGGGTGCTCTGCTCGATGAGCGCCTCGACGTGCCGGGCGTCGGCCGCCAGCAGGTGGTCGAGCGCGGACTCGGACGACACACACGCCCAGCCGCTCGGGGTCGCGGTGGTGCGTACCAGCAGCCCCAGCTCGAAGAGCACCTGGACGGCGGCGGCGTACTCCTCGCTGCTCCAGCCCAGTCGGCGGCAGACGGCCGCGGGAGTCCAGGCGGCGTCCTGGACGGCGATCACATAGAGGTCCCGCGCGAGCTTGTCCTCGGTCGTGGCGTTTCTGCCCAAAGGTTCCCCCTCACCTCTGCGCCGGACTCTGGAGTATAGGGCGGCCTGCTCAACGCCGAAGGGCCGTCGCTCCCACCCCGAGCGGGGGAGCGACGGCCCTTCGGCGTGTGTGCCCCTGGATCAGAGCAGGCGGACCGCGCCGGACGGCGGGTCGTAGTCGAGCGGGCGCTCGACGACACCGGTGCCGGGGTTCTGCGCGCCGATGAACATGCCACCGCCGGAGTAGATCGCCACGTGGTACGAGCCGCTCCGGCTGCCCCAGTAGAGGATGTCGCCGGGCTGGAGGTTGTCGAGCGAGACCGAGGTGCCCATGCTCGACTGCGCGCCGGAGACGCGCGGCAGGTCGATGCCGGCCTGGCGGTACGCGGCCTGCACGAGGCCGGAGCAGTCCCAGGAGTTGGGGCCGGTGCCGCCCATGACGTACGCGTCGCCGACCTGGGCGCGGGCGAAGGCGATGATCGCCGCGGCGGAGCCGGTGGCGGGCGCGGAGACGGAACCGCCCTCGTCCGAGTTGATGGCGGAGCCGGAACCCGAGGCGGAGAGCGTGGTGCGCTCGGAGGAGCGGTTGGCGCGCTCCTGGGCCTCGGCGCGGGCCCGCTCCTCGGCCTTGCGCTCGGCCTCCGCCTTGCGCTCGGCCTCCTGCTTGGCCTTCTTGGCGTCCTTGGCGGCCTTGGCCGCCGCGGCGTCCTCCGCGGCCTGGAGCTCGGTGTCGAGGGCGATCTGCTGGGTCGCCTCGGCGGAGGCGGCGACCGCGCTCGACAGACCCGCGGAGAGGTCTCCGTTGAGCGCGGGCATCTCGATGGTCTCGGTCACCGGCTCGGCCTGGGCCGGGCCGGCGGCACCGGCCACCGCGACGGTGCTGAGGACGCCACCGGCAACTCCGGCGCGCAGCGAGAGCTTCGAGGCGCTGCGGCGGGGCTTCCGGTGGCTGGGTATGTGAGCGGTGTGGGACATGAGTACAACCGCTATCAGGGCGGTGCGGTTCCCTTCAAGAAACGTGGGTTGCGCCACAGTTGTGCGTGGAATGCCCGAATCCGCTTCATCGGGGCCCTTATTGACGCCGTAACGGACAATGCGGACTGTCGTGATCAAGGCCGTGATCATGGGCTTTCCGCGAAACGCCCGAATTGCCGCGCGCTTACCACTCCGGCGCTCCGGTGGCCAAGCCCGCTATTGGCGAGGGGTGAATCCTGTGACGCAGGTCACGGAGTGATCACGGCTCGGGGTGCGGGGAGCGGCCCGAAAGATCGTGAAAACGCGCACGCGTCCACTTCGGTCCAGGCGACCCCCTCGGGCGGGTGAGGTGAAGCTCCTTTATCACTCGGGGGAGTCCATTGCGAATTTGCCTGTAGGTGCCATCTCTTGATAGGGCGCACCCCTCGCGACCAGCGGTAACCCCCTTGAGTGTCACGGTATGAGGTCATTCGGCCACGCCGCGTACCAAGATCACCGTTCATCCGAATTCGTGATCCTTCGCCAGGTGGTGGAGATCACAAAGACGTTGTCGTACCCCGTGTCGCAGATCACAGATCGGCGGGCATAGGATGCGAAGCAGTCGGGCTTGTGAACTGCCTCACATGTACGCGATCTTCGCGAGGCGGCGAGACGAAGGCCCGGTGCGGTCCAACGGTCAAGGACGACTGGAAGGAGCGAGGAGCGTGAATGCCTACGCGCCCATCCTCGTGCTCGGCGCCCTCGGGGCAGGGTTTGCGATCTTCTCCGTGGTCATGGCCACGCTTATCGGCCCAAAGCGGTACAACAGGGCGAAGCTTGAGGCGTACGAGTGCGGTATCGAGCCGACGCCGACACCAGCCGGTGGCGGCCGCTTCCCCATCAAGTACTACCTGACGGCGATGCTCTTCATCGTCTTCGACATCGAGATCGTCTTCCTCTACCCCTGGGCCGTCAGCTTCGACGCACTCGGGCTGTTCGGGCTCGTGGAGATGCTGCTCTTCGTGCTCACCGTCTTCGTCGCCTACGCGTACGTATGGCGGCGCGGCGGCCTGGACTGGGACTGAGGACCAAGAGGCAAGAGGACTTAAGGGGCTGAGGGGCACCGACATGGGACTCGAAGAGAAGCTGCCGAGCGGTTTTCTGCTGACGACGGTCGAACAGGCCGCGGGCTGGGTGCGCAAGGCGTCCGTCTTCCCCGCGACCTTCGGTCTCGCCTGCTGCGCCATCGAGATGATGACGACCGGCGCCGGGCGGTACGACCTGGCGCGTTTCGGCATGGAGGTCTTCCGCGGCTCACCGCGCCAGGCCGACCTGATGATCGTGGCCGGCCGGGTGAGCCAGAAGATGGCGCCCGTCCTGCGCCAGGTCTACGACCAGATGCCCAACCCGAAGTGGGTGATCTCCATGGGGGTGTGCGCATCGTCGGGCGGAATGTTCAACAACTACGCGATTGTGCAGGGCGTTGACCACATTGTTCCCGTTGACATCTATTTGCCGGGCTGCCCGCCGCGTCCGGAGATGCTGATGGACGCGATCCTCAAGCTCCACCAGAAGATCCAGGGCTCCAAGCTCGGCGTCAACGCGCGGGAAGCGGCCCGTGAGGCGGAGGAGGCGGCGCTGAAGGCGCTGCCGACGATCGAGATGAAGGGCCTGCTGAGGTGAGCGAGTCACAGCCCAATCCGGATCAGGAACTCAGCGCGCAGAACCTCCCCGGCCAGCGGGGCCAGGGCGGTGAGGAGATCCGCGTCCAGCGCGGCATGTTCGGCGCGAACAACGGCGGCGACACCTCCGGCTACGGCGGCCTCGTCCGCTCCATCCGCCTGCCCGGCGAGGCCACCCGCCCCTACGGCGGGTACTTCGACGAGGTCGCCGACGAGCTCGAAGGCGCCCTGGAGGAACAGGGGCTCGTCCCCGAGAACGCCATCGAGAAGACGGTCGTCGACCGCGGCGAGCTCACCTTCCACATCGCCCGCGAGCACCTGGTCCGCGTCGCCCGCACCCTGCGCGACGACCCCGCCCTGCGCTTCGAGCTCTGTACGGGCGTCAGCGGCGTCCACTACCCCGGCGACAAGGGCCGCGAGCTGCACGCCGTCTACCACCTGCGCTCGCTCACCCACGGCCGGCTCGTCCGGCTGGAGGTGTCGGCGCCGGACGCGGACCCGCACGTCCCCTCGCTCGTCGAGGTCTACCCGACCAACGACTGGCACGAGCGCGAGGCGTACGACTTCTTCGGCCTGATCTTCGACGGCCACCCCGCCCTGACCCGGATCATGATGCCGGACGACTGGCAGGGCTTCCCGCAGCGCAAGGACTACCCCCTCGGCGGCATTCCCGTCGAGTACAAGGGCGCCCAGATCCCGGCTCCGGACCAGCGGAGGTCGTACTCGTGACCACCCCACACGCTCCCCACGCGGAAAGCCGCGAGACCACCGAGGGGACCGTCTACACGGTCACCGGCGGCGACTGGGACGAGGTCGCCGAGTCCGCGGTCAAGGCCGACGACGAGCGGATCGTCGTCAACATGGGCCCCCAGCACCCGTCCACGCACGGCGTGCTCCGGCTCATCCTGGAGCTCGACGGCGAGACCGTCACCGAAGCCCGCTGCGGCATCGGCTACCTCCACACCGGCATCGAGAAGAACCTCGAGTTCCGGACCTGGACGCAGGGCACCACGTTCGTCACGCGCATGGACTACCTGACGCCGTTCTTCAACGAGGCGGCGTACTGCCTGAGCGTGGAGAAGCTGCTCGGCATCGAGGACCAGATCCCCGACCGCGCCTCCGTCATCCGCGTGCTGCTGATGGAGCTCAACCGCCTCTCCTCCCACCTGGTGTGCATCGCCACCGGCGGCATGGAGCTCGGCGCCACCACGATCATGATCTACGGCTTCCGGGACCGCGAGCTGATCCTGGACCTGTACGAGCTGATCACCGGCCTGCGCATGAACCACGCGTTCATCCGGCCCGGCGGCCTCGCCCAGGACCTGCCGCCCGGCGCCGTCGACCAGCTCCGCGAGTTCGTGAAGACCATGAAGCGGAACCTGCCGGAGTACGACAAGCTCGCCACCGGCAACCCCGTCTTCAAGGCCCGCATGCAGGACATCGGCTACCTCGACCTGGCCGGCTGCATGGCCCTCGGCGTCACCGGCCCGATCCTGCGCTCCGCCGGCCTCCCGCACGACCTGCGCAAGACCGACCCGTACTGCGGCTACGAGACGTACGAGTTCGACGTCCCGACCGCCGACACCTGCGACGCGTACGGCCGCTTCCTCATCCGGCTGGAGGAGATGCGCCAGTCGCTGCGGATCGTCGAGCAGTGCCTCGACCGGCTGGAGCCCGGTCCGGTGATGGTCGCCGACAAGAAGATCGCCTGGCCCGCGCAGCTCGCCCTTGGCCCGGACGGCCTCGGTAACTCGCTGGACCACATCAAGAAGATCATGGGCACCTCCATGGAGGCCCTGATCCACCACTTCAAGCTGGTGACCGAGGGCTTCCGGGTCCCGCCCGGACAGGCGTACACCGCGGTCGAGTCGCCCAAGGGCGAGCTCGGCGCGCACGTCGTCTCCGACGGCGGCACCCGCCCCTACCGGGTCCACTTCCGCGACCCGTCGTTCACCAACCTGCAGGCCATGGCGGCGATGTGCGAGGGCGGCATGGTCGCCGACGTCATCGTCGCCGTCGCGTCCATCGACCCCGTGATGGGAGGCGTCGACCGGTGACCGCTAATCAACAGGTCGGTTTGGGGATGCCGCAGCTCCCCGCCCCGGACTACCCCGCCGAGGTGCGGGCCCGGCTGGACGCGGACGCCAAGGAGATCGTCGCCCGCTACCCCGACAGCCGCTCCGCGCTGCTGCCGCTGCTGCACCTGGTGCAGGCGGAGGAGGGCTACGTCTCGCGCACCGGCATGAGGTTCTGCGCGGAGACCCTGGGCCTGACCACCGCCGAGGTCACCGCCGTCGCCACCTTCTACACCATGTACCGGCGCAAGCCCTCCGGGGACTACCAGGTCGGGGTGTGCACCAACACCCTGTGCGCCGTCATGGGCGGCGACGCCATCTTCGACGAGCTGAAGCAGCACCTCGGCGTCGGCAACGACGAGACGACCCCGGACGGCAAGGTCACCCTCGAACACATCGAGTGCAACGCCGCCTGCGACTTCGCCCCCGTGGTGATGGTCAACTGGGAGTTCTTCGACAACCAGACACCCGAGACCGCCAAGCGGCTCGTCGACGACCTGCGCGCCGGCCGCCCGGTCACCCCGACCCGCGGCGCGCCCCTGTGCACGTACAAGGAGACCGCCCGCATCCTGGCCGGCTTCCCGGACGAGCGCCCCGGCGCGGTCGAGGCGACGGGCGGCGCGGGCCCCGCCTCGCTCGTCGGGCTCCGGCTCGCCAAGGGCGAGGCCGCACCCGGCGCGCGCGTGGTCCACCCGCGCGGCGAGGCCCCGCAGGACGAGCCGGCGCCCGGCTCCGGGCACCTCAGCTCGCATGACGCGCCGCAGCCGACCTCGGCCTCCGACCCGCAGCACCCGTCCGGCCCGGTCACCGAGGAGGGGGAGTGATGACGTTGGCAACCGAGATGACCAGCCCCGAGAAGCTGCTGTCGCCGGTCCTGTCGGCGTTCTGGGACGATCCGCACTCCTGGACGCTGGAGACGTACAAGCGGCACGACGGGTACGAGGGGCTGCGCAAGGCCCTCGCCATGTCGCCCGACGACGTCATCGCGTACGTCAAGGACTCCGGCCTGCGCGGCCGGGGCGGCGCGGGCTTCCCCACCGGCATGAAGTGGCAGTTCATCCCGCAGGGCGACGGCAAGCCGCACTATCTTGTTGTCAACGCCGACGAATCGGAGCCCGGGACCTGCAAGGACATCCCGCTCCTCTTCGCGAACCCGCATTCCCTCATCGAGGGGATCGTGATCGCCTGTTACGCGATCCGGTCGAACCACGCCTTCGTCTACCTGCGCGGCGAGGTCGTCCCCGTCCTGCGCCGGCTGCACGAGGCCGTGCGGGAGGCGTACGCGGCGGGCTACCTCGGCACGAACATCCTCGGCAGCGGACTCGACCTCGAACTCACCGTGCACGCGGGCGCGGGCGCGTACATCTGCGGTGAGGAGACCGCGCTGCTCGACTCGCTCGAAGGCCGTCGTGGCCAGCCCCGGCTGCGTCCCCCCTTCCCCGCGGTCGCCGGTCTCTACGCGTGCCCCACTGTGGTGAACAACGTCGAGTCCATCGCGTCGGTTCCCGCGATCCTGAACCGGGGCAAGGACTGGTTCAAGTCGATGGGCAGCGACAAGTCCCCGGGCTTCACGCTGTACTCGCTCAGCGGCCACGTCGCCTCGCCGGGCCAGTACGAGGCGCCGCTCGGCGTCACGCTGCGCCAGCTGCTCGACATGGGCGGCGGCATGCGCCCCGGCCACCGGCTGAAGTTCTGGACGCCCGGCGGCTCGTCCACGCCGATGTTCACCGACGAGCACCTCGACGTGCCGCTCGACTACGAGGGCGTGGGCGCCGCCGGCTCGATGCTCGGCACCAAGGCGCTGCAGTGCTTCGACGAGACGACGTGCGTGGTGCGGGCCGTGACCCGGTGGACCGAGTTCTACGCCCACGAGTCGTGCGGCAAGTGCACCCCGTGCCGCGAGGGAACGTACTGGCTGGTGCAGTTGCTCCGCGACATCGAGGCGGGCAAGGGCGCCATGAGCGACCTCGACAAGCTCGCCGACATCGCCGACAACATCAACGGCAAGTCGTTCTGCGCCCTCGGCGACGGCGCCGCCTCGCCGATCTTCTCCTCGCTGAAGTACTTCCGCGACGAGTACGAGCAGCACATCACGGGCAAGGGCTGCCCCTTCGACCCGGCCAAGTCGACCGCCTGGGCGGACAACCACGTGGAGGTGACGGCATGACCGTCATGGCGTCCAACCCCGCCGGGGGCGGCGCGGCTGCCGTCCCGCCGGAGGACCTCGTCTCGCTGACGATCGACGGGGTCGAGATCTCCGTCCCCAAGGGGACGCTGGTGATCCGGGCCGCCGAGCAGCTCGGCATCGAGATCCCCCGGTTCTGCGACCACCCCCTCCTCGACCCGGCCGGCGCCTGCCGCCAGTGCATCGTCGAGGTCGAGGGCCAGCGCAAGCCGATGGCCTCCTGCACCATCACCTGCACCGACGGCATGGTCGTCAAGACGCAGCTGACCTCGCCGGTCGCCGAGAAGGCGCAGGTGGGCGTGATGGAGCTGCTGCTCATCAACCACCCACTGGACTGCCCGGTCTGCGACAAGGGCGGCGAGTGCCCACTGCAGAACCAGGCCATGTCGCACGGCCAGGCCGACTCCCGCTTCGAAGGACGGAAGCGGACGTACGCCAAGCCCGTGCCGATCTCCACGCAGGTGCTGCTCGACCGCGAGCGGTGCGTGCTGTGCGCGCGCTGCACCCGCTTCTCCAACCAGGTGGCGGGCGACCCGATGATCGAGCTGATCGAGCGCGGCGCGCTGCAGCAGGTCGGGACGGGGGAGGGCGACCCGTTCGAGTCGTACTTCTCCGGGAACACCATCCAGATCTGCCCGGTCGGCGCGCTGACCTCGGCGGCGTACCGGTTCCGCTCCCGCCCCTTCGACCTGGTCTCCAGCCCGTCGGTCTGCGAGCACTGCGCGGGCGGCTGCGCCACGCGCACCGACCACCGGCGCGGCAAGGTCATGCGGCGGCTCGCCGCCAACGACCCGGAGGTCAACGAGGAGTGGCTGTGCGACAAGGGGCGGTTCGCGTTCCGGTACGCGCAGCAGCGCGACCGGCTGACGACGCCGCTGGTACGCAGCTCCGAGACGGGTCGGCTGGAGCCCGCCTCCTGGCCGGAGGCCCTGGAGGCGGCCGCGCGCGGGCTCGTCCGGGGGCGCACCGGTGTCCTGGCGGGCGGGCGGCTGACGGTCGAGGACGCGTACGCGTACGCCAAGTTCGCGCGCGTCGCCCTCGACACCAACGACGTCGACTTCCGGGCGCGTGTCCACAGCAGTGAGGAGGCCGACTTCCTCGCCGCACGGGTCGCCGGACGCGGCAAGGACCTGGACGGGCACGGGATCACGTACACCTCGCTGGAGAAGGCCCCGGCGGTGCTGCTGGCCGGGCTGGAGGCGGAGGAGGAGGCTCCGGGCGTCTTCCTGCGGCTGCGCAAGGCCTGGCGCAAGCGCGGCCAGCGGACCTTCGCGCTCGCGTCGCACGCGACCCGGGGCCTGGAGAAGGCGGGCGGCACGCTGCTGCCGGCCGCGCCCGGGACCGAGACCGAGTGGCTCGACGCGCTGGCCCTGGGCACGGGGCTGGACGCCGACGGGACCGTCGCCGCCGAGGCGCTGCGGCAGCCCGGCGCGGTGCTCGTCGTCGGCGAGCGGCTGGCCGCGGTGCCGGGCGCGCTGACCGCCGCCGTACGGGCCGCGACGGCGACCGGCGCGGAGCTGGTGTGGATCCCGCGCCGGGCCGGGGAGCGCGGCGCCCTGTGGGCGGGTGCGCTTCCCTCGCTGCTGCCGGGCGGGCGCCCCGCCACCGACCCGCGCGCGCGGGAGGAGGTCGCCACCGCCTGGGGCGTCCGGGAACTGCCGCACCGTTACGGGCGCGACACCGGCCAGATCGTGGAGGCCGCCGCCACCGGCGAGCTGGGTGCCCTGCTCGTCGGGGGCGTCGAGGTCGCGGACCTGCCGGACCCGGCACGCGCCCGGGAGGCGCTCGACGCGGCGTTCGTCGTGTCGCTGGAGCTGCGGCCGAGCGAGGTCACGGAGCGCGCGGACGTCGTCCTCCCGGTGGCCGCGGTCGCCGAGAAGTCCGGCACCTTCCTCAACTGGGAGGGTCGGGTCCGGATGTTCGAGGCCGCGCTGAAGCCGGAGCACATGACCCGGACGCTCGCCCCGGCCGACGCACGCGTGCTGCACATGCTGGCCGACACGCTGGACGTGCATTTCGCGCTGCCGGACGTGAAGGCCGTACGCCGCGAGCTGGACCGGCTCGGCGCCTGGGACGGTACGCGCGCCTCCGACCCGGTGGCGTCCGGCCGCCCGCTGCCCCTCGCGGGCGCGGGCGAGGCCGTGCTGGCGGGTCACCGGATGCTGCTGGACCTCGGCGTCCTCCAGCAGGGCGACGAGGCCCTGGCGGGTACGCGCCACGCCTCCCTCGCCCGCCTCTCGGCGGCCACGGCGGCGGAGACCGGCGTCAAGGACGGCGACCTGCTGGCGGTGACGGGCCCTTCCGGCTCGGTCGCGCTGCCGCTGCGGGTGACGCCGATGCCCGACCGCGTGGTCTGGCTCCCGCTCAACTCGACCCCCGGCGGCGCCCTGTCGGCCCTGGGCGCCGGCCCGGGTGACCTGGTCCGCATCGGCGCCGCGACCCCGATCTCCGCGGAGCGCACGGAGGTGGAGGCATGATCCCGTACACGCTGGCGGCGGAAGACCTGTCCATGTTCGGCCGCGACCCCTGGTGGCTGGTCGTCATCAAGGCGGTCTTCTGCTTCGCCTTCCTGATGATCACCGTGCTGTTCTCCATCGTGTGGGAGCGCAAGGTCGTCGCCTGGATGCAGCTGCGCATCGGGCCGAACCGGCACGGCCCCTGGGGCCTCCTCCAGTCCCTCGCGGACGGCGTCAAGCTGATGCTGAAGGAGGACGTGATCGTCAAGCGGGCCGACAAGGTCGTGTACGTGCTCGCGCCGATCGTCGCCGCCATCCCGGCCTTCATGGCGATCGCCGTGATCCCCTTCGGCCCGGCCGGCAACGAGATCTCGATCTTCGGGCAGCGCACCACGATGCAGCTGACCGACCTGCCGATCGCGATGCTCTACATCCTCGCCGTCGCCTCCGTCGGCATCTACGGCATCGTGCTGGCCGGCTGGTCGTCGGGCTCGACGTACCCGCTCCTCGGCGGGCTGCGCTCCTGCGCGCAGATGATCAGCTACGAGATCGCGATGGGCGCCGCCTTCGCGTCCGTCTTCCTCTACTCGGGGTCGATGTCGACCTCGGCGATCGTCGAGGCGCAGGCGGACCGCTGGTACATCGTCCTGCTGCCGGTCTCCTTCCTCATCTACATCGTCACGATGGTCGGGGAGACCAACCGCGCCCCGTTCGACATGCCGGAGTCCGAGGGCGACCTGGTCGGCGGCTTCAACACCGAGTACAGCTCCATCAAGTTCGCGATGTTCATGCTCGCCGAGTACGTGAACATGGTGACGGTCTCGGCGGTGTCCGTGACGCTCTTCCTGGGCGGCTGGCGGGCCCCGTGGCCGGTCTCCACCTTCTGGGAGGGCGCGAACCACGGCTGGTGGCCGATGCTCTGGTTCGTCGTCAAGGTGCAGCTGCTGCTGTTCTTCTTCATCTGGCTGCGCGGCACGCTGCCGCGCGTCCGCTACGACCAGCTGATGAAGCTCGGCTGGAAGGTCCTCATCCCCGTCTCGGTCGTCTGGCTGATGCTCGTCGCGACCGTGCGCGCGCTGCGCAACGAGAACTACGAGTTCCAGCAGATCGTGCTGTACGTGGCGGGCGCGGTGATCGCGGTGCTGCTGATCTCCTTCGTGGCCGACGTCTTCCGCGACAAGAAGGCGAAGGGGGCGGAGCGGACCGCCGAGCCGCCCGCCGAGTTCGACCCGATGGCCGGCGGTTTCCCCGTACCGCCGCTGCCCGGGCAGACCCTGCCGCCGGTGCCGCGCCGACGGCCCCGGGGTGACCGGGCGCTGATTGTCAGTGGTGGGCCGGACACTACAAGTGACGGAAAGGAGGCCGACGGTGTCTGACAGTAACTTCCAGAATCCGGTCGCCGGCTTCGGCGTGACCTTCAAGGCCATGTTCAAGAAGCGGCTGACCGAGCAGTACCCGGAGCAGAAGAAGACGACAGCACCGCGCTTCCACGGCCGGCACCAGCTCAACCGCCACCCGGACGGCCTGGAGAAGTGCGTCGGCTGCGAGCTGTGCGCCTGGGCCTGCCCGGCGGACGCCATCTACGTCGAGGGCGCGGACAACACCGACGAGGAGCGCTACTCCCCGGGCGAGCGGTACGGCCGCGTCTACCAGATCAACTACGCCCGCTGCATCCTGTGCGGCCTGTGCATCGAGGCGTGCCCGACCCGGGCGCTGACGATGACGAACGAGTTCGAGCTGGCCGACTCCACCCGGGCGAACCTCATCTTCACCAAGGAGCAGCTCCTCGCGGGCCTGGAGGAGGGCATGGTGGACACCCCCCACGCCATCCACCCCGGCATGACGGAGCAGGACTACTACCGGGGCCTGGTGACCGAGGCCGCGCCGGGCACGGTCCAGCAGGCCGCCGTCAGCAAGGGCGATGAGAAGCCTCAGGAGGCCGCTTCGGACTTCGGCGAGGAAGAGCCCGCCTCGAAGAAGGTGATCGGGGCATGAACAGCCTTGCAGCCTCCCTGACCTCGACCGGCGAGGCCGTGCAGTTCTGGGTGCTCGGCGTCATCGCCGTCCTCGGCGCGCTGTGCACCATCCTGATGAAGAAGGCCGTGCACAGCGCGCTGTGCCTCGCCGGAACCATGATCATCCTGGCGGTCTTCTACCTCGCCAACGGGGCGTACTTCCTGGGCGTCGTCCAGATCGTCGTCTACACCGGCGCGATCATGATGCTGTTCCTCTTCGTCGTCATGCTGGTCGGCGTCACTGCCGCCGACTCCCTCAAGGAGACGATCAGGGGCCAGCGCTGGTGGGCCGCCGCCTGTGGGCTCGGCTTCGGCATCCTCCTCATCGCCGGTATCGGCAGCGCCTCGCTGAACACCTTCGACGGCCTCGGCACGGCGAACGCCGGCGGCAACGTGGAGGGCCTCGCCGCGCTCATCTTCAGCAAGTACGTCTTCGCCTTCGAGATCACCGGAGCGCTCCTCATCACGGCCGCAGTCGGCGCGATGGTGCTGACGCACCGGGAGCGCACGGAGCCCGCCCGCACCCAGCGGGAGCTGGCGGAGCAGCGCGTACGCGAGGGCAAGCAACTGCCGCCGCTGCCCGCGCCCGGTGTCTACGCCCGGCACAACGCTGTGGACATCCCCGGGCTGCTGCCCGACGGCACGCCGTCCGACCTCACCGTCAGCCAGACGCTGCGGGCCCGCGGCCAGATCCGCGACGTGTCCCGCGAGGCCCTGGAGGACCTCAAGGCGCTGGAGCAGCGCGCCGAGGAGCGTCTGGGGCGGGGGCCGTCGGAGCCGCAGGCGTCCCGGCCCCAGGACCGCGAGGAGGAGAACGCGCAGTGAATCCGGTCAACTACCTGTACCTGGCCGCCCTGTTGTTCACCATCGGCGCGGCCGGGGTGCTGATCCGGCGGAACGCGATCGTGGTCTTCATGTGCGTGGAGCTCATGCTCAACGCCTGCAATCTCGCGCTCGTCGCCTTCTCCCGGATGCACGGCAACCTCGACGGCCAGATCATCGCCTTCTTCACGATGGTCGTCGCCGCCGCGGAGGTCGTGGTCGGCCTCGCGATCATCGTGTCGCTGTTCCGTTCCCGCCACTCGGCCTCGGTCGACGACGCCAGCCTGATGAAGCTGTGAGGGGCTGAAAGTGGAGAATCTGATCGCGCTGCTCGTCGCGGCGCCTCTGCTGGGAGCGGCCGTCCTGTTGTGCGGCGGCCGCCGGCTGGACAGGGCCGGGCACTGGCTCGGCACCCTGCTCGCGGCCGCCTCCTTCGCCATCGGCGCGGTGCTCTTCTTCGACATGCTCGGCAGGGGCGCGGAGGAACGCGCCCTGCACCAGCACCTGTTCAGCTGGGTGCCGGTGGAGAGCTTCCGGGCGGACATCGCCTTCCAGCTGGACCAACTGTCGATGACGTTCGTCCTCCTCATCACCGGCGTGGGCACGCTCATCCACGTGTACTCGATCGGGTACATGGCCCACGACGAGCGCAGGCGCCGCTTCTTCGGCTATCTGAACCTGTTCCTCGCGGCGATGCTGCTGCTGGTCCTCGCCGACAACTACCTGCTGCTGTACTTCGGCTGGGAGGGCGTCGGCCTCGCCTCGTACCTGCTCATCGGCTTCTGGCAGCACAAGCCGAGCGC
Organism: Streptomyces sp. NPDC030862; assembly: GCF_055571835.1. Taxonomy (NCBI): domain Bacteria; kingdom Bacillati; phylum Actinomycetota; class Actinomycetes; order Kitasatosporales; family Streptomycetaceae; genus Streptomyces; species Streptomyces sp. NPDC030862. The sequence continues at coordinate 83,836 of NZ_JBVIEN010000015.1, forward strand.
GGCGACGGCGGCGAAGAAGGCCTTCCTGGTCAACCGGGTCGGCGACATGGGCCTGTCCATCGCCATCATGCTGATGTTCACCACCTTCGGGACCTTCACCTTCGGGCCCGTGCTCTCCTCGACCGGTGAGACCTCGGAAGGCATGCTCACGGCCATCGGGCTGATGCTGCTGCTCGCCGCGTGCGGCAAGTCGGCACAGGTGCCGCTGCAGTCCTGGCTCGGGGACGCGATGGAGGGCCCGACCCCGGTCTCGGCCCTGATCCACGCGGCCACCATGGTGACCGCCGGCGTCTACCTCATCACCCGCTCGGGCGCGATCTTCAACGCCGCCCCGGACGCGCAGCTGGCGGTCACGGTCGTCGGCGCGGTCACGCTCCTCTTCGGTGCGATCGTCGGTTGCGCCAAGGACGACATCAAGAAGGCGCTGGCCGGCTCCACGATGTCGCAGATCGGCTACATGATCCTGGCCGCCGGTCTCGGCCCCATCGGTTACGCCTTCGCGATCATGCACCTGGTGACGCACGGCTTCTTCAAGGCCGGGCTGTTCCTCGGCGCCGGCTCGGTCATGCACGGCATGAACGACGAGGTCGACATGCGGAAGTACGGCGGCCTGCGAAAGTACATGCCGGTCACCTTCGTCACCTTCGGCCTCGGCTACCTCGCGATCATCGGCTTCCCGGGGCTCTCCGGCTTCTGGTCCAAGGACAAGATCATCGAGGCGGCCTTCGCCAAGGGCGGCACGGAGGGCTGGATCCTCGGCGGCGTCGCGCTGCTGGGCGCGGGCATCACCGCGTACTACATGACCCGCGTGATGCTCATGACGTTCTTCGGCGAGAAGCGCTGGCAGCCCGCCCCCGACCCGGACACCGCGCCCAGCGTGGAGCCGGGCGTCGACGTCCACCCGGGCGAGATGCCGCACCCGCACGAGTCGCCGAAGTCCATGACGATCCCGATGATCCTGCTGGCCTTCGGTTCGGTCTTCGCGGGCGCGCTCTTCTCGCTCAACAGCGCGTTCGTCAACTGGCTGAAGCCGGTGACCGAGTTCGAGCACGGCCACCCGCCGATCAGCGCGGGCGCGGTGACCGCCTCCACGGTCGTCGTGCTGCTGATCGGTGTCTCCCTCGCGTACGCGCAGTACGGCCGCCGGCCCGTGCCGGTCGTCGCCCCGCGCGGCTCGCTGCTCACCCGCGCCGCCCGTCGCGACCTGCTCCAGGACGACTTCAACCACGTCGTCCTGGTGCGCGGCGGCGAGCACCTCACCCGCTCCCTGGTCTACGTCGACCACACCCTGGTCGACGGGGTGGTCAACGGCACCGCCGCCTCGTTCGGCGGCCTGTCCGGCCGGCTGCGCCTGCTGCAGAACGGCTTCGCCCGCTCCTACGCGGTCTCGATGTTCGGAGGTACGGCGGTGCTGATCGCCGCGACCCTGCTGATGAGGGGAGTGTGACCCTGATGTCGTTCCCCCTCCTGACGGTGACGGCGGCCGTCCCGGCCGTCGGCGCGATCCTCACCGCCGCCGTCCCCGCCGCGCGCCGCACGGCCGCCAAGTGGCTGGCGCTGCTCGTCTCGCTCGCCACGCTCGTGCTCGCCGCGTACGTCGCGGTCCGCTTCGAGCCCGGCGGCGACCGCTACCAGCTCACCGAGTCGCACACCTGGATCAAGGACTTCGGGGTGCGGTACGAACTGGGCGTGGACGGCATCGGGGTGGCGCTCATCGCGCTCACCGCGCTGCTGATCCCGTTCATCATCCTCGCCGGCTGGCACGACGCCGACCCCCTGGAGACGCAGTCGAAGAGGTGGCGGCCGACGCAGGGCTTCTTCGCCCTGATCCTGGCCGTCGAGGCGATGGTGATCCTCTCCTTCGAGGCCACCGACGTCTTCCTCTTCTACATCCTCTTCGAAGCCATGCTCATCCCGATGTACTTCCTCATCGGCGGCTTCGGGGACCGGGCCCACGCGGGCAGCGACGAGAACGCCGCCGCCCAGCGGTCGTACGCCGCGGTGAAGTTCCTGCTCTACAACCTGGTCGGCGGGCTCATCATGCTCGCCGCCGTCATCGGGCTGTACGTCGTCGCCGGGAACTTCTCCCTCACGGAGATCGCCGAGGCCAGGGCGAGCGGCGAGCTGGAGATGGCGGCCACCACCGAGCGGCTGCTGTTCCTGGGCTTCTTCTTCGCCTTCGCGGTGAAGGCGCCGCTGTGGCCGCTGCACACCTGGCTGCCCAACGCCATGGGGGAGGCCACCGCCCCGGTCGCCGTGCTCATCACGGCGGTCGTGGACAAGGTCGGCACCTTCGCGATGCTCCGCTTCTGCCTCCAGCTCTTCCCGGAGGCGTCGAAGTGGGCCACGCCCGCGATCATCGTGCTGGCGCTGGTCAGCATCGTGTACGGGGCGCTGCTGGCCGTCGGCCAGCGGGACATCAAGCGGCTGGTGGCGTACGCGTCGATCTCCCACTTCGGCTTCATCATCATGGGCATCTTCGCCATGACGAGCCAGGGCCAGTCCGGGGCGACGCTCTACATGGTCAACCACGGGATCTCGACGGCCGCGCTGATGCTGGTGGCCGGGTTCCTCATCTCGCGGCGCGGCTCGCGGCTCATCGCCGACTACGGCGGGGTGCAGAAGGTCGCGCCGGTGCTCGCCGGGACGTTCCTGATCGGCGGTCTGGCCACGCTGTCGCTGCCCGGCCTCGCCCCGTTCGTCTCCGAATTCCTCGTTCTGGTGGGCACGTTCGCCCGCTATCCGGTCGCGGGCGTCATCGCGACCTTCGGCATCGTGCTCGCCGCGCTCTACACGCTGGTGCTCTACCAGCGGACGATGACCGGCCCGGTGAAGGAGGAGGTGCGGGCCATGCCCGACCTCAAGGCCCGTGAGCTGGTGGTGGTCGCGCCGCTGATCGCGCTGCTGCTGCTCCTCGGGGTCTACCCGAAGCCGGTGACCGAGATCGTCGATCCGGCGGTGCGGCACACCATGTCGGACGTACAGCAGAAGGACCCCCGGCCCGAGGTGGAGGCGGCCAAGTGAACGCGAACGCTGTCCACAGCCTGTGGACGACGGCGGCCGAACCGGCAGCCGTCGACAAGATCGGGGCGCCGACCATCGAGTACACCCAGCTGGCACCCACGCTGATCGTGGTGGGCGCCGCCGTGCTGGGCATCCTCCTGGAGGCGTTCGTCCCGCGCCGGGCCCGCTACTACGCGCAGGTCTTCCTGACCATCGTCGCGCTGGCCGCCGCCTTCGCTGCGGTGGTCGGCCTCGCCGCCGGCGGCTACGGCTCCACCAAGGCGGGCATCGCCGCGATGGGCGCCATCGCGGTCGACGGGCCCGCGCTCTTCCTGCAGGGCACCATCCTGCTGGCCTCGCTCGTCGCGGTGTTCACCTTCGCCGAGCGCCGGCTCGACCCCGCCCACCACGGGCACCGGGTCGACTCGTTCGCGGCCGAGGCCGCCGCCGTACCCGGCGGTGAGCACGAGAAGGCCGCCGTCAAGGCCGGGCACACGACCACCGAGGTCTTCCCGCTGATGCTCTTCGCGGTCGGCGGCATGCTCGTCTTCCCGGCGGCCAACGACCTGCTGACGCTCTTCATCGCGCTGGAGGTCTTCTCCCTCCCGCTGTACCTGCTCTGCGCCGTCGCCCGCCGCAAGCGGCTGATGTCGCAGGAGGCGGCGGTGAAGTACTTCCTGCTGGGCGCCTTCTCGTCGGCGTTCCTGCTGTTCGGCGTCGCGCTGCTGTACGGGTACGCGGGCTCGGTCTCGTACGCCCGTATCGCCGACGTCGTCGACGGCTCGGTCACGGCCGTCACCCCGGCGCTCGCCGACACCATGGGCAACGACGTCCTGCTGCTCATCGGTACCGCCATGCTGCTGATGGGGCTGCTGTTCAAGGTGGGCGCGGTGCCGTTCCACATGTGGACGCCGGACGTCTACCAGGGCGCGCCGACGCCGGTCACCGGCTTCATGGCCGCCGCGACGAAGGTGGCGGCGTTCGGCGCCCTGCTGCGCGTGCTGTACGTGGTGCTGCCGGGGCTCACCTGGGACTGGCGGCCGGTCATGTGGGGCGTCGCCATCGTCACCATGCTGGCCGGCGCGGTCATCGCCATCACCCAGACCGACATCAAGCGGCTGCTCGCCTACTCGTCCATCGCGCACGCCGGGTTCATCCTGGCGGGTGTCATCGCGGCCACCCCCGACGGCGTCTCCTCGGTGCTGTTCTACCTGGGGGCGTACTCCTTCGTGACGATCGGCGCCTTCGCCGTCGTCACGCTGGTGCGGGACGCGGGCGGCGAGGCGACGCACCTGTCGAAGTGGGCGGGGCTCGGGCGGCGTTCGCCGCTTGTGGCGGCGGTCTTCGCGGTGTTCCTGCTGGCCTTCGCCGGCATCCCGCTGACGTCGGGCTTCACCGGCAAGTTCGCCGTCTTCAAGGCGGCGGCGGAAGGCGGCGCCGGAGCGCTGGTGGTCGTCGGCGTGATCTCGTCGGCCATCGCCGCGTTCTTCTACATCCGGGTCATCGTGCTGATGTTCTTCAGCGAACCGAAGCCGGAGGGGCCGACGGTGGCCGTGCCGTCGCCGCTGACGATGACGACGATCGCCGTGGGCGTCGCCGTCACGCTGGTGCTGGGCGTCGCGCCGCAGTACTTCCTCGACCTGGCCGGACAGGCGGGGGTCTTCGTCCGGTAGCGACGGTCGCGGGCTGCTGGAGAGCGGTCGGCAGGGTGCGTGGGCGCCCGGCCGGCCGCTCTTCCGCGTGGTGCGCCGCCGTGCCATCGTGGTGCCGACACGACGATTGGTCTGGACCAAACGGAGGTCGGTGATGCGCGGAACCACCGTGTTACCCGGGGCGAAGGAGCTCACCCAGCCATCCGGGGCGCTGCCCCTGCACCGCCTGGACGTGCCGATGCCCAATGTGATGCCGTTCGCCGTCGGCACCTTCGACACGATCGGACCGATGTCCCGGGCGTCCTTCCCGCACCGGCACACCTTCTACGAGATCGTCCACGTCACCGCCGGAACCGGCGCCCACGTCGTCGACCTCGCCCGCTGGGAGCTGCGCCCGCCACACCTGTGCGTCATCACGCCGGGCCAGGTGCACCACTGGCAGGACGTGACCGGCCTGGCCGGCTCCCTCATCCTGTTCACCGAGCACTTCCTGCTCGACCACCCCGGCGACCGGGACCTCCTGCGACGCCTGAGCGAGCGCCCCTGGCTGACGCTGGGCGACCACGCCCACGCCTGGACGTCCCGCCTGGTGGCCGACCTCGACGACGAGTACCGCCGGGGCGCCGACGGCTTCGAGACCGTGCTGCGGGCGCTGCTCCACGTCCTCGTCGTACGGGCCGCCCGGCTGGACGGCCCGGCGGCCGGAGCCGCGCCTGGGGCCGCGGCCGAGGCCCCCGGGGGCGACCGCGCCCGAGCGGTGGCCGGGGAGTTCACGCGGCTCATCGCGGGCGCCACCGACCCGGACCTGTGGTCGGTGCACGCCTGCGCCCGCCGCATCGGGGTGACCTCCGGCTACCTCGCGGAGGCCGTCAAGGCCGCCACGGGCCGGACCCCCGGGCAGCTCCTCCGCGAGGCCCGTACACACGAGGCCAAGCGGCTGCTGGCCCGTACCGACCTGACGGTGCGCCAGGTGGCGCTGCGCGTCGGCATGGCGGACCCGGCGTACTTCTGCCGCTTCTTCCGACGCGAGACGGGCGTGAGTCCGGGTGACTTCCGGCGCGGCGGCGATATTCACCACGACCACCGGATCGAGTCCATCGCCCCGCCCGGGCGGCCCGCATAAGTTCGGTGCCGATCCCACGACCGCCCCCCACGAGGAGGAGCAGGCATGGCAGAGATCCCCGGGCGCCCCAGCCGCAAAGCGGTGCTGCGCGCCGCGGTCACCGCCGGCATCGCCGCACCCGCGGCGCTGATGGGCGTACCGGCCCTGGCCCGCACCATGACGGCCTCCGCGGACCCGACGGCCGCACTCGAACCGACACCCACCTGCGACGACGGCGACGACCCGACCCCGCCGCAGATGGAGGGCCCGTACTTCAAGCCCAACTCCCCCCGCCGCACGTCCCTGGTGGGACCGACCACCCCCGGCGTACGCCTCAGCCTCACCGGGTACGTCTTCGGCCTCTCCTGCCGGCCCCTCGGCGGCGTCCTGCTGGACTTCTGGCAGGCCGACGTCAACGGCGCGTACGACAACACCGGTTTCCGCTTCCGGGGCCACCAGTTCACCAACGCGCAGGGCGCGTTCACGCTCACCACCATCGTGCCGGGCCTCTACCCGGGCCGGACCCGGCACCTCCACGTCAAGGTGCAGGCGCCCGGGCGGCCCGTGCTCACCACGCAGCTGTACTTCCCGGGCGAGCCGCGCAACAACACCGACCCGCTCTTCGATCCGCGTCTGCTCATGACGGTGCGCGGCACCGGGGGCGCACGCGAGGCGGCGTTCGACTTCGTCGTCAACGTGCCCTAGGCGCAGCCGGCCTCCGGGCCCTGCCCTGCCTTGCTCGGGCCGGGCAGGGCCCGGATGTGTCTAGCGGGCGGGCGTGATCCGGCCCGTCACCTCGCCCAGCGCGACCTTCACCCCGTCCGGGCCGGGCGCCCACGCGGTGAGCGTGACCTCGTCGCCGTCCTCCAGGAACGTGCGCTTGCCGGCGGACAGTTCGATCGGCTCCTGCCCGTTCCAGGTGAGCTCCAGAAGCGAGCCCCGCTGATGGACCTCGGGGCCGCTGACCGTGCCGGAGCCGTACAGGTCGCCCGTACGGAGCGAGGCGCCGTTCACGGTCATGTGGGCCAGCTGCTGGGCGGCCGTCCAGTACATCGTGGCGAACGGCGGCTCGGCGACGACCTCCCCGTTGATCCGCACCGTGATGTGCAGCTCGAAGCCGCCCGGCTCCTCCTCCGCGCTGTCGTCCAGGTACGGCAGGACCGGGAAGTCCCGCGCGGGCGGCGCGACGCGGGCGGCGTCCAGCGCCTCCAGCGGCGTGACCCAGGCGGACACGGAGGTGGCGAAGGACTTGCCGAGGAAGGGGCCCAGCGGCACGTACTCCCACGCCTGGATGTCGCGCGCCGACCAGTCGTTGAGGAGCGTCAGCCCGAAGACGTGGTCGCGGAAGTCGCCGAGCGCGACCGGCTCGCCCAGCCCGGACGGCGTACCGACGAGGAAGCCGACCTCGGCCTCGATGTCCAGCTTCACGGACGGCCCGAAGACCGGCGCCGGATCGGCGGGCGCCTTGCGCTGGCCGGAGGGCCGCGTGATCTCGGTGCCGGAGACCACGACCGTGCCGGAGCGGCCGTGGTAACCGATCGGCAGGTGCTTCCAGTTGGGCGTGAGCGGCTCGCCGTCCGGGCGGAACATCCGGCCCACGTTGGTGGCGTGGTGCTCGGAGGCGTAGAAGTCGACGTAGTCCGCGACCTCGTACGGCAGGTGGAGCGTGACGTCGGCCAGGGGGTGCAGCAGGGGTTCGATGTCGGCGCGGTGGGCCGGCACGGTGACCCAGGCGGTCAGGGCCCGGCGGACATCGCGCCAGGCGGTGCGGCCCGCGGCCAGCAGCGGGTTCAGGCTGGGCTGCGCGAGCAGCGCCGCGTACGGCGAGCCCAGCGCCAGGGCCGCCGCGCCCGCGTCCAGGACGTGGTCGCCGATGCGGACGCCGAGCCGGCGGCGGGCGGGCTCGTCGGCGGTGCTGAAGACGCCGTACGGGAGGTTGTGCGGGCCGAAGGGGTCGCCTTCGGCCAGGTCGAGCGGGCTGTGCTGCTCGGACTGCTCGGGCATCGGTGCTTGCCTCGCTTTCCACGTGTGTGGGGGACACGTTACGACGGTGCCGCGGTGATCATCCGGCCGTAGGGCCCTTGCGTCTGACCCAGGTGCGGTGGAAGAGGACTTCCGGGCCCTGGGCGCAGACGACCTCGTCGGTGGTGACGACGTGGCCGGCCTCGTAGGCGGTCTCGGAGCGGGTCTCGACGGTGACGTTCCACAGCTGGTCCGGGTCCGGGCGGTGGAAGCGGAACGTCCGCTCGGCGCGGCTGCGGGCGGAGAGCGGGTCGCCGTCGGTGACGGTGTAGGTCTCCACGGCGTTCTCGCCGAATTCGAGGCCGTCGGGGTGGACGCGCGTACCGCCGGCGCCGGCGCCGTCACCGCAGGGGGCGTTCGCCTCCAGGCGCCACTCGCCCCGGGCGACGTCCCGGACCAGCAGCAGCGCGGGGCGCTGCGCGTCGTCGAGGGTGGCGGGGTGGCGGACGCCGAGCTGCTCGGCCTGTTCCGGCGGCTCGAAGGCCACGCCGTCGTCGCTCGCGGGCGTGCGGAGGGGGAGTTCGAGAGCGCTGCCGGCCGGGTCGAGCGTGAAGCCCCCGGCCTCCGGGTGCGGCCGGACCCAGGGCCAGTACGCGGACGAGACCGCGAGCCGTACGCGGTGCCCGGGCGCGAAGGCGTGGGCGGCGGGGCCCAGGTCGAAGACGTACTCACCGCCCGGCCCGGTGGCGGAGGCGCCGCGCGCGATGAGGGTGGAAGCGCCGCCGGGCGCCACGTCGCAGAGCCGGGCGATCACCTGCGCGCGCTCGGCGGGGGCGTGTGGGCGCACGGCCAGGGTGACCCGGGGGCGGCCGAGGATCTCGACCGGTGGGCCGTCCTCCGGTACGGGGAAGTCGAAGCAGGCCGAGCAGGCGTCGTCGGCGCGCTGGTCGGGCGGCAGGTCGGCGTCACCGCCGCGGGGAACCGGCCGTCCGGCGTCCAGGCCGGTGTGGAGCGGCGAGCGGACGGCGACGGGCGGGCCCTGGAGTGCGTACGCGACCGGTGTGACCCGCGGCGACGGCCAGGCGTCGTCGCCCGCCCAGCGGCCCGGCAGCTCGGGCGGCGCGGTCGCGGGCGGGTGGGAGGAGCTGATCCAGGAGCGCAGGAGCGGCGCGGCCATGACGTCGTTGGCGGTGCCCTTGAGGTGGTGGTCCCACCAGCGCAGGGTCTCCTGGAGGAAACCGATCGCCGGCCCGGGCGGCAGGCCCTGGTCCGGGTACTGGAGCGGCCAGGGCCCCAGGATGCCGCGTACCCGGTCGCGCGGCAGGCGCTCCACGAGCCGCAGCACGGTGTCGCGGTGCGGGGCGTGCCGGCCGCCGACGGCGAGGACGGGCACGGCGATGGCCTCCGGCTCGTACGGCGGGAGCCCGGGCTCGCCGGCCGGGTCCAGCGCCTCCAGGCGGGCCAGCCACATCGCGCGCCACAGGTCGCCGACGTAGTGCGGGTCCGGCGGGCAGGCGGCGCGGGCGAGCCGGGCGCCGTGGCCGTGGTCGTACCGGGTGTTCTGCGGGGCGTCGTCCTCGGCGCAGACGGCGACCACCGCGCCGAGCGGGCCGGAGGCCGGGGTGGCGGCGGGTGAGGGGAGCGCGGCGGGTGAGGGGAGTGCGGCGAGGCGGAGGGCGGTGGTCGCGCCGGGGCCGATGCCGATCATGCCGACGCGGCCGCTGCACCACGGCCGGTCCGCGAGCCAGTTGAGGACCTCGGCCGCGTCCGCGAGGTCCTGCGTGAGCTTCGGCACGCCCTCGCTGTTGCCGTACCCGCGCGCGTCCACCCGTACCGAGGCGTAGCCGTGGCCCGCGTACCAGGGGTGGCGCTGCGCGTCGCGGGCGGCGGTCGCGTCGGTCAGCCGGTCCGGCGCGTACTCCAGCAGCGCGGGCACCGGTTCGTCCGTCAGCGGCCGCCAGATCCGGCCGTACAGGCGGGTGCTGTCCGGCAGCGCGATCCGGACGTCCTCGTGGGTCGTCTCGTACGGGAAGGAGGTGCGGAAGCGCATGGAGAGGCCTCACGGAGTTCCGAAAAAAGCGCATATTGGCTGGCAAATCTACCCATCCCGAACATACCGGGGGTGGCGGGAAGGCGCCCATGGTGATCGAAAGGCGACCGGATACGCTGACTTGAGTGAATCCAGCGACACATCGACAATCCGTGTGATCGTCAGCAGACAGGAGATCTCCTCGTGACCGCAGTCGGGCCGTTCGGGCTGAGCGTGCGGGACCAGGCTCTTGAAGCCGATGTCCAGACCGGATTGGCGGCGGTCGAGGCCGGGCTCCTCGATGCCTGCAAGAGCGACGTGCCGTTCATCACGGAGGCCGCCCAGCACCTGGTGCGGGCCGGGGGCAAGCGCTTCCGTCCGCTGCTCGTGATGCTCGCCGCGCAGTTCGGCGACTCGTACGCCCCCGGGGTCGTCCCCTCGGCCGTCGTGGTCGAGCTCACGCACCTGGCGACGCTCTACCACGACGACGTCATGGACGAGGCCGACGTGCGGCGCGGGGTGCCCAGCGCCAACGCCCGCTGGGGCAACTCGGTGGCCGTCCTCACGGGTGACTTCCTCTTCGCACGCGCCTCACACATCCTGGCGGACCTCGGGCCGGAGGCCGTACGCATCCAGGCGGAGGCCTTCGAACGCCTGGTCACCGGACAGATCCTGGAAACGGCCGGCCCGGGCGACGGGCGCGACCCCGTCGAGCACTACCTCGACGTCATCGCCGGCAAGACCGGCTCGCTGATCGCCGTCTCGGGCCGCTTCGGCGCGATGATGTCGGGCGCCGACGAGCGGGTCGTCGACATCCTCACGCAGTACGGCGAGCGCCTCGGCGTCGCCTTCCAGCTCGCCGACGACCTGCTGGACATCGCCTCCGACTCCCACGAGTCCGGCAAGACGCCCGGCACCGACCTGCGCGAGGGCATCGCCACGCTGCCGGTGCTGCACCTGCGCGCGATGGCGGCGGCCTCGGGCGAGGCGGCGGACCACGAGCTGGTGGCGCTGCTGGACAGTGACCTCACGGACGACGAGCGGCACGCGGAGGCCCTGCGCCGGCTGCGCGTCCACCCGGCGCTGGAGCTCGCGCGCCGGGACACCATCCGGTACGCGCAGGAGGCGCGGGCGCTGCTGGCGCCGCTGCCCGACTGCACCGCGAAGGCGGCGCTCGAGGAGCTGTGCGACCTGGTGGTGCACCGGGCGGGCTAGTGCCCGTGCGCGGGGCTCTCAGGGTCCGGGTCATCCTTCAGCAGTACGGAAGTTGAGCCCGGGGGCTGACGCCTCCGGGGCGCCGCCTTGGTCAGATGGATCCAGATGGATCGCTGACCACGGAGGTAGGCACACATGGCACCGAACGACAGCGCACGGAACGAGAGCGCGGGGCGCCGGACCATGGCGCGGTACGCCGTTCCGGTCGCGGTGGCGGGGGTGGCGGCGGCGACGATCGGGCTCGTCCCGGCACTCGCGGCGGCCGGGGACCCCGAGCTGCCGGAGATCACGGCACAGCAACTGGTGGAGAAGATCGCCGCCTCGGACGTACAGCGCCTGTCCGGCACGGTGAAGGTCACCGCAGACCTGGGGCTTCCGTCGCTCGGCGCCCTGGGAGGCGCCGGCGGTGACGAGAGCGGGAAGCTCATGGAGCTCGCCTCGGGCACGCACACCCTGAGGGTGGCGGCCGACGGCCCGGACAAGCAGCGGCTGACCTTCGTGGACGACGCCGCCGAGTACAGCCTGATACGCAACGGGAAGGACGTCTGGGCCTACGACGGCGCGTCGAAGGAGGCGGTCCACTCCTCGGAGGCCAAGCAGGGCTCCGGCACGGCTCCCGACCACGAGGTGCCGGCCACCCCCAAGGACCTCGCCGACCAGGCGCTGAAGGCCGTCGACGACACGACCTCGGTGACGGTCGACGGCACCTCCCGGATCGCCGGGCGCGACGCGTACCAGCTGCTCATCAAGCCGAAGCAGAGCGACTCGGGCTCGACGATCGGCTCGATCAGGGTGGCGGTGGACGCGGAGAAGGGCGTGCCGCTGAAGTTCACGCTCATGCCGAGCGACGGCGGCAAGGCGGCGATCGACGTCGGCTTCACGAAGGTCGACTTCGGTACGCCGGCGGCCTCGACGTTCGCGCTCCCGCAGGGCGCGAAGGTGACGGAGGCGCCGCAGGAGGCGCAGGAGCCGGCGGGGGAGAGGGTGCCCGAGGAACTCGCGAAGGGATTCGAGGGCCTCGCGGACCTCGAGGGCGGTCTCAAGGTCATCGGTGAGGGCTGGACGACCGTCGCCTCACTGAACGCCCCGGGCGGCGAGGCGGCCGCGGACGGCAAGGCAGCCGCGGGCCGCGAGGAGATGCCGGCGGAGGCGGGTGCCTTCCTGGACGCCCTGGGCGACAAGGTCTCGGGCAAGTTCGGCACCGGAACCGTCTTCAAGACCCGGCTGGTGAACGCCCTGCTGACGGACGACGGCCGGCTGTACGCGGGCGCCGTCACCCCGGAGAAGCTTCTCTCCGTGGCCAACGCCGAGAAGTAGCCGCGCGCGTCGGGGCCGTACGTGGGTGGCGGGTCCGCCGCCCACGTACGGCCCCTTCGGCTTCAGAACGTGAGCCGGAAGGCGTTGATGTAACCGGTGTCCTGGGCCGCCACGTCCTGCGCCCGCAGCTTCCAGGCGCCGTTCGCGGCCTCGCTCGACGCGTCGACGGTGTACGTCGTCTGGATGTTGTCCGCCGAGTCCGAGGAGCTGGAGTTCTTCAGACGGTATGCCGTGCCGTCCGGGGCGACGAGGTCGAGCACCACGTCCCCGCGCCAGGTGTGGACGACGTCGACGCCGACGCGCAGCGCGGCCGGGGCGTTGCCGGTGCGGCCGGAGACGGTGACCGTCGAGGTCACGGCCGGGCCGTTGTCCGGGATGGCGACGTCGGCGGTGTTCTCGTACGTGTCACCGGTCGGCGGCGGCGGCGTCCCGGCGGACAGCGTCCACACGGCGTGCGCCAGCGCGTCGCTGTTCCGGTCGAGCGCCGTGTCGTTGATGTTCGCCGTGGTGTCGCAGGACGAGTGGTAGCAGCGGTCGAAGGCCTGACCGGCGGTGCCGCCCCACTTCTGCGCCTGCGCGCTCGTCTTCGTACGGCTCGCGCCGGTGAACAGCCCGCCGACCGGGATGCCGACGTTCTTGAAGGCGGCGTGGTCGGAACGGCCGTCGCCCTCGGTCTCGATCTCGGTGGGCACGCCGAGCCCGGCGAAGTAGTCCTTGAAGGTCTTCTCGATCGTCGGGTCGTCGTCGTAGACGAAGTAGCCGGGGTTCGGCGACCCGATCATGTCGAAGTTGAGATAGCCCGCGATCTTGGCGCGCTCGGTGCTCGGCATGTTGTTGACGTGGTACTTCGAACCGACGAGGCCCAGTTCCTCCGCGCCCCACCAGGCGAAGCGCAGGTGCTTCGCGGGCTTGTACTGGGCGCGGGAGACGGCGAGCGCGGCCTCCAGGACGGCTGCGGAACCGGAGCCGTTGTCGTTGATTCCGGCGCCGGAGGAGACGGAGTCGAGGTGGGCGCCGGCCATCAGGACCTGGTTGGCGTCGCCGCCGGGCCAGTCGGCGATGAGGTTGTAGCCGGTGGTGCCGTTGTACGTGAACTGCTGGACGGTGGTGGTGAACCCGGCGGCGTCCAGCTTGCCCTTGACGTAGTCGATCGACGCCTTGTAGCCGGGGCGGCCGTGGGCGCGGTTGCCGCCGTTGGCGGTGGCTATGGACTGGAACTGGGCGAGGTGCGCCTTGACGTTGGCGACGGGTATGTCGGGCGCGGCGGCGGCAGCGGCAGCGGCCGTCGGCGGGGCGGAGGTGGCGGGGGCCGCCGTGGCTATCAGCCCGGCGACGGCGAGTGCCGCGGCGGACGCGGCGGTTCCTCTGGAGAGCTTCATGTGGGGGCTCCGGGATTCCGTACGGGGATGGAACGGAACGTGCGAGACGCCCCGCGGCCGTGGTGGCGCGGGGCGCTGGAGCTTCTGGTGCGGCGTGCGTGCTGAATGTTCAGCGAGACGTTGACTCGACGTCAAGAGCGTGTTCCGGACACAGGTGTTCGATGACCGGACGCTTCACGTCGCCATCGGTTACGGGGCGGTTCCGCCGGTTGCCCCGCGTGCCGCTCACCCTTCGCCCCGAGATACCTCGACGCGGCCCGGCACCGCCCCGCTACGCCGCACGCCTTGTCCGGATGCCGGACACCGGCCGAATCCCGTTAAGGGGTGGGCTTTTGGTCCTGCCGCACGGGTCTGGCGATTCCGCCGAGGGCGGCCGCGGCGGGGGCCGGGGGCCGGGGGGCGTCAGCCCCCGCCCGACGGGGGGCTGGGGGCGGAGCCCCTCGGTGGGGGAAGGGGCGGGTGGGGGAACTCAGAGCCGCGGCGCCCTGTCCTCCGGCACCCGCGCCGCCACTGCCTCCTCCGGCCGCGCCCCGGCCGCCGCCTCTGCAGCCTCCTCCGCCGCCTTCGCCTTCGCCAGGCGCAGCGCCTCCGCCCGTGTACGCCGCGATGTCCGCAGCGCGTCCCACGTCAGGACCGTCAGCGCCAGCCACACCAGCGAGAAGCCCGCCCACCGCTCGGGCGGCATCGCCTCATGGAAGTACACGACCCCCAGCAGGAACTGGAACACCGGCGCCAAGTACTGCAGCAGCCCCAGCATCGACAGCGGTACCCGTATCGCCGCCGCGCCGAAGCAGACCAGCGGCGCGGCCGTCACCACGCCCGTCGCGGCGAGCAGCGCCGCGTGCCCCGCGCCCTCCGCCCCGAAGGTGAGCGTGCCCTGGGAGCCGAGCCACACCAGGTACGCCATCGCCGGCAGGAACTGGATCGCCGTCTCCGCGGCCAGCGACTCCAGGCCGCCGATGTTGACCTTCTTCTTCACCAGGCCGTACACGGCGAACGAGAAGGCGAGCGTCAGCGAGATCCACGGCGGCCGCCCGTACCCGAACGTCAGGACCACCACCGCCGCGAAGCCGGTGCCGACCGCCGCCCACTGGGCCGGCCGCAGCCGCTCCTTGAGCAGCAGGACGCCCATGGCGATCGTGACGAGCGGGTTGATGAAGTAACCGAGGGACGCCTCCACCACATGGCCCGTGTTCACGGACCAGATGTACAGGCCCCAGTTGACGGTGATCACGGCCGCGGCGACCGCGATCAGGCCGAGCTTCCGCGGCTGCCTCAGCAGCTCGCGCATCCAGCCCCAGCGGCGCAGGGCGAGCAGGGCGATGCCGACGACGGCGAGCGACCACACCATCCGGTGGGCCAGGATCTCGATGGCGCCCGAGGGCTTCAGCAGGGGCCAGAAGAGGGGGACCAGGCCCCACATGCCGTAGGCCGCGATCCCGTAGAAGAGCCCCGCCCGCTGATCGCCGCCACCGCTTTTCGCCGCCACTGATCGCCTCCTGTCCCGACCGCCCCTGCCCTGCCACGCCCTGGCCTGGCCTGCTGAAGAAAGGTAGCGCCGGGCGGGCCGCCCTGTCATGTCCGTACCGGGATACGGTCATGACGTACGGGCGGGTGCCGCAGCGGGGCCGCCCCGTACGCGGGCAGGGAAAAGGGGCGCCCTCGGGAGGACGCCCCTTCCTGCGTGCACGGCGACGGCCGTGCCCGGCTGTCTCTATCCGACGACCGTCCAGGTGTCGCCGCCGGTCAGGAGTGCGGCGAGGTCGCCCTTGCCCTTGTGTTCGATGGCGGTGTCGAGCTGGTCGGCCATTTGTGTGT
>NZ_JBVIEN010000016.1:0-43672 GCF_055571835.1 Streptomyces sp. NPDC030862
TTCCCTTCGGTCTTTCGTGTTTCCAGCTTAGCAGATCCGTTTTCCGTTTCCGCCACCCGCTGGAGCGGGCTGCCGGGCCGTTCTTCGCTTTCGCGCTTCCCTTTCCGGCGGGTTCAAACACTATCAGGCTTTCTCCGCCCCTCTGACCACTGCTCGGAGGCGATCGGTGCAGAGGTGTAGACCACTGGTGTAGACCAGTTAGGATCTCGGCTTGATAGGTGCTGCCGATGACCTGCGACTCACTGTCGTGTCGGGGTCAGGCAGGTGTACGACCCTACCTGCAGCCGGTAGTTGAGGCAAATCGCTCCGGTGCTCCCGAGGGCCATGAACATGGGCTTCTCGGGCGGAACCGGGACATCTCATGACATACGCTTCTGACAGTACGCCGTCCGGGACAGGCAGTGACGGCGACACAGAATCTCCGCCCCCTGGGAGGCTCCCCATGACCATCGTGACGTCGCCGCTCGCCGGCCGGGCCATCGGACTCGCCGCTGTGCCGGACCCCGTGTTCTCCGGGGCGATGGTCGGGCCCGGTACCGCCATCGATCCCGTGCGTGAGCCTTCCGAGGCGCTCTCCCCCGTCGACGGCGTGGTCGTCTCCCTCCACCCGCACGCGTTCGTCGTCGTGGACTCGGAGGGGCACGGGGTGCTGACGCACCTGGGCATCGACACCGTGCAGCTGAACGGCGAGGGCTTCGAGCTCCTTGTGAGCAAGGGCGACACCGTGTCGCGCGGGCAGGCCGTCGTGCGGTGGAACCCTGCGGCCGTCGAGGAGGCCGGCAAGTCCGCGATCTGTCCGATCGTGGCCCTGGAAGCCACCGCCGACTCCCTCGGTGAGCTCCGTGAGAAGGGCGACGTGGAAGCCGGAGAGTCTCTCTTCACCTGGCAGTGAGCGTGCCGCTGTCCCCCGGGACGGCGACGGGTCGGACATTCAAACGTGGTGGCGGCGGGCCGCCACTCAATCGGAGACAGGTGTAATGGAGACAACGCTGCGAGGCGTCGGCGTCAGCCACGGTGTGGCGATCGGCGAGGTTCGGCACATGGGCACGGCAGTCCTGGAGCCGCCGGCCAAGCAGATTCCGGCCGATGAGGCGGAGCGCGAGCAGGGGCGTGCTCGCCAGGCCGTGGAAGCGGTCGCGGCGGATCTGATCGCGCGCGGCAATCTGGCCGGCGGTGAGGCCCAGCACGTGCTCGAGGCGCAGGCCATGATGGCCCAGGACCCGGAGCTGATGGCCGACGTCGACCGTCGTGTCGCCGTGGGCAGCACGGCCGAGCGTGCGGTGTACGACGCGTTCGCCGCGTACCGGGCGCTGCTCGCCGGGGCCGGGGAGTACCTGGCGGGGCGGGTCGCGGACCTCGATGACGTGCGGAACCGGATCGTGGCGCGGCTGCTGGGTGTGCCGATGCCGGGTGTTCCGGACAGTGACGAGCCGTACGTGCTGATCGCGCGGGATCTGGCTCCGGCGGACACGGCGCTGCTGGACCCGTCGCTGGTCCTGGGCTTCGTCACCGAGGAGGGCGGGCCGACCAGCCACAGCGCGATTCTGGCGCGGGCGCTCGGTGTGCCCGCCGTGGTGGCGCTGCCGGGTGCCGGGGAGCTGGCGGAGGGCACCGTGATCGCGGTGGACGGCAGCACGGGTGAGATCTTCGTCGAGCCGACCGCCGAGCGGCGTGCCGAGCTGGAGCGGGCGGCCGCCGAGCGCAAGGCGGCGCTGTCGGCGGCGACCGGTCCGGGGGCCACGTCCGACGGGCACAAGGTGCCGTTGCTGGCGAACGTGGGCGGACCGGCCGATGTGGCGGCGGCCGTGGAGGCCGGTGCCGAGGGTGTCGGTCTGTTCCGTACCGAGTTCCTGTTCCTGGACGACAGCAAGCAGGCACCGTCGGAGGACAAGCAGGTCGAGGCGTACCGGAAGGTGCTCGAGGCGTTTCCCGAGGGCCGGGTCGTCGTGCGGGTGCTGGACGCGGGCGCGGACAAGCCGCTGGACTTCCTGACGCCGGCGGACGAGCCGAACCCGGCGCTCGGCGTGCGGGGTCTGCGGGCGCTGCTGGATCACCCGGAGGTGCTGCGGACGCAGCTGTCCGCGCTGTCGAAGGCGGCCGAGGGGCTTCCGGTGTACCTGGAGGTCATGGCGCCGATGGTGGCGGACCGTACGGACGCGAAGGCGTTCGCGGACGCGTGCCGTGAGGCGGGGCTGCGGGCGAAGTTCGGTGCGATGGTGGAGATTCCGTCCGCCGCGCTGCGGGCGCGCTCGATCCTGCAGGAGGTCGAGTTCCTGTCGCTGGGCACGAACGACCTGGCGCAGTACACGTTCGCCGCCGACCGGCAGGTGGGTGCGGTGTCGCGGCTGCAGGACCCGTGGCAGCCGGCGCTGCTGGACTTGGTCGCGCTGTCGGCGGAGGCCGCCCGGGCCGAGGGCAAGAGCTGTGGTGTGTGCGGCGAGGCCGCGTCCGATCCGCTGCTGGCCTGTGTGCTGACGGGTCTCGGGGTCACCTCCCTGTCGATGGGCGCCGCTTCGATTCCGTACGTACGCGCGACGCTGGCGAAGCACACGCTGGCGCAGTGCGAGCGGGCGGCCGCGGCGGCGCGGGCGGCAGACACCGCCGAGGAGGCGCGGCTGGCCGCGCAGGCGGTCCTGTCCGGCGAGTAGGCGCAAGGTGGGTGGAGGGGCTTTCCCGCGGTGGCGGGGAAGCCCCTTTCGCTTGCGCGCTCAGTGGTGCGGCGGCGGCAGGTCGTCACCTCCGGCGATGTCGAATCCGGCGAGGTAGTCGACGTTGGGCTCCGGGGAGAGCGGCTCGCCGGTGTCGGCGTCGGTGCAGTAGGCGTTGAAGACCTCGGCGGCGCTGAGCGGGATGAGGCGGCCGCGGTCGAGGCGCCAGCCGTGGACGCGGTCGGGGGCGGCCGGTGTGGTGGTGCGCAGGACCAGTCCACCGGCGCTTTGGAGGGCGATGCCGACCGCGAGGACGGAGGTGAACTCGGCGCCTTCGGAGGAGTCGAGCAGGGTGGGGCCGGTGTCCGGGCGCTCGGCGTGGAGCACGGCCAGGAGCTGCTCGTCGCGCGCGGGGATGCTGCAGACGACGTGGTGGGTGCCGGGTCCGGCCTCTTGGAGGAGGCGGTGCAGGAGGTGGGAGGCCCGGTCGAAGGCGTCGCGGCCGATGTCCTGGCCGCAGCGGGCGCACTCTCCGACGTCGGCGAGGAGCATGGTGGCGTACTCCCAGGTGGCGTGGCGTACGGCTTTGTTGATGAGGGCGGGGACGAGCCGGTCGATGGGTTGTCCGGTGTAGGCGAGGCCGGCGCCGGTGGTGGCGACTTCGGCGGTGAAGCGGCTGCGGCTGGCGGGGCTGTCGGGGTCGAGGCCTGCTTGCGCGCAGTACACGGCGTAGTCCTCGGGGTCGAAGAGGGTGACCGTGGTGTGGCCGCCCTGGGTGGCGAGGCTCCTCAGGAGGGCTTCGACCTGGTGGAGGTAGGTCGCGTGGTCGTCGAAGGTGAAGGTGCGGTAGCGGCGCATGGCCGTGAAGTCCTCTTCGTCCGCCAGGAGGCCGACGGTGCTCGGGACTTCGCGGCGCAGGGCGCGCCGCATCGCGGTGGTGCTCCGGGTGTGTGCCATGAATCCCCCTGGTTCATCGGTGCTCACTCACCGTAACCGAGGGGTCTGACAACGCGGCTTCGCGCACGCGGTCGCGGACCAGGCGGCGCTGGGCGAGGCAGAGGGCGGCATAGCCGGCACCGAGGAGGGGCCAGGCGAGCGGGCCCGCCGCGATGACGGCGGTGACGAGGAGCGGTCCCGCGCTGCGCTGGGTCGATGCGGCGAGGCCGTGGACGCCGAGGTAGGCGCCCTGGGCGTCGGTGGGGGCGAGGGCGACGGAGAGTTCCCAGGAGACGACGGCGTGGAGCATCTCCACGAAGGTGAGGGCGATCGCGCCCGCGGTGAGCGTGGCGATGGCGGTCCAGGTGCCGCCGGTCGCGGAGGCCGCCAGGGCGAGGCAGCCCGCGATGAAGAGGCAGGCGAGCGGGGTGAGCAGGCGTCGGGCGGCGGTGGGGGTGGTGCCGAAGCGGGCGAGCGGCACCTGGAAGACGATTACGAGTACCGAGTTGAGGACCAGCAGCATCGGGGCGAGGCCGACGGGGGCGTCCGTGGCGTGGATGATCCACAGGGGCAGGCCGACCTGGAGGATCGCGTCGTCGAGGTAGAGGGCGGCTTCGGTGGTGGTGTAGAGGAGGAAGGTGCGGTCGCGCCACGGGTTGGAGGGCGGGGCGGGGGTGGGCGTGGAGGTGGCGGAGGCGGCGGCGACGCGCGAGGGTGACGGGGGTTCGGCGCAGCGGAGGGTGAGCGCGGCGATCACGACGTACGAGAGGGCGTTGCCGACGAGCAGGGCCTGGTAGGCGGTGGTGGTGCCGACGGTGAGGGCGGCTGCCGCGGCGAGGCCGCCGAGGGCCCAGCCGATGTTGGCCACGGTGCGGTTGACGGCCTGGTAGCGGGTGCGCTCGGGGCCCGCGACGCGTGCGGCGTAGAGCTTGGTGAGGACGTTGGAGCCCCGGTCGGGGAGGGCGCCGACGGCGGAGTAGAGCAGCAGGAGGGCGTAGCTGTCGGTGGTGAGGAGGGCCAGGAGGGCGGCGGCGCGGAGGAGTTGGGCGCCGATGAGGACGCGGGTGACGGGGAAGCGGTCGGCGAGGCGTCCGGCGAGTGGGGCGCCGGCGATGCCTATGGCGCCGGAGACGCCGATGAGGATGCCGACTTGGGCGACGGAGGCGCCGCTGACCTGGGTGAAGTAGAGGGCGACGGCCGTGGCCCAGAGTCCGGTGCCGGTTTTGTCGATGAGGGTGACGACGAGCATGCGGCGGCCGTCACGGCCCCCTGGGATGTGGATGCGGCTCCGCGTGCGCGGGGTGGGCGCGGTGCGGTGACGGTGCTGGTTCACCGTTTCCCCCTTGACTCCGTATTATGTATTGATACATAGTTGAGTACGTGGCAGCACAATATGCGATCAGTGGGACGTCGGCCAAGGGGATTGCCGCGTCCATCGAGCGGGCCGTGGCCGACGGAGGCCTGGGGCCGGGTGCCGCGCTGCCTCCGGTGCGGCGGCTCGCGGACGATCTGGGCGTCAGCCCCGGGACCGTGGCGACGGCGTACAAGGAGCTGCGGCAGCGCGGGATCGTGGTGACCAGGGGCAGGGGCGGGACTGTGGTGGCGCAGGCGCCGTCGGTCGGGTCGCGGCGGCCGCCGAGGGTGCCGGAGGGGGTGCGCGATCTGGCGGGCGGCCACCCGGACCCGGCGTTCCTGCCGGAGCTCCGGCCCCCGTCACCGGTGACGCCGGTGCCCGGGTCGCACCGTGCGTCACCGCGGCTGGCGGCGCTGGAGGAGCTCACGCGCGCGTGGTTCGCGCGGGACGGGGTTCCGGCGGAGCACGTCACCTTCGCGCACGGCGCCCTCGACTGTGTGGCGCGGCTGCTCTCCACGGAGTTGAAGCCGGGCGATTCGGTGGCGGTCGAGGATCCGGGGTTCCATCACCTGCTGGACCTGGTTCCGGCGCTGGGCCTGCGGATGGTTCCGGTTGCGGTGGACGACGCGGGGATGGTGCCCGAGGCTCTGCGGGCCGCCCTTCGCGCGGGCGTACGGGCACTGGTGTGCAGTCCGCGCGGGCAGAGCCCCAGGGGCGCGTACTTCACTCGGGAGCGGCGGGATGCGCTGGTGGAGGTGCTGGCAGGGTTCCCCGAGGTGCTGGTCATCGAGGACGACCACAACGCGGAGATCTCCGGGGCACCGTCGGCCACGACGCTGTCGGCCGCCGGGCTGCCGCGCTGGGCGCAGGTGCGCACGGTCTCCAAGCATCTGGGCATCGACCTGCGCTGGGCGGGGCTCGCGTGTGACGCGACGACGCTGGCCCGGCACGATGGGCGGATGCTGCTGACCTCGGGGTGGGTCAGCCACGTGCTGCAGGAGACGGTGGCGCGGCTGATGGCCGACGAGGAGGCCGCACGGCTGGTGGGGCGGGCCGAGGAGACCTACACCGAGCGGCGTGAGGCGCTGCTCGGTGAGCTGGCGCGGCGCGGGATCGCGGCGCACGGGGCGAGCGGCCTGAACGTGTGGGTGCCGGTGCGCGACGAGTCGGCGGTCGTCAACGGGCTGCGGTCGTACGGCTGGTGGGTCGCCGCGGGGGCCCGCTTCCGGATCGCGGCGCCCACCGCCGTACGGATCACGACGGCGACGCTGGAGCCGTCCGGCGCGGCGCGGCTGGCCTCGGACTTCGCCGGCGTACTGGGCGAGTCCGAGGCCATGTACGGGGGTTGAGTCAGCCCGTCTTCCCGCCCTTGGCGGCGCGGGTGCGCGCGAGCCCCTCGTAGAAGCGCAGAAGGTCGAGGTTGTCCACGGAGCCGGGGTTGACGGCCTTGGAGAGCTCGGTGCCCTGGAGGAGGCGTTTGACCGGGACCTCGATGCGCTTGCCGGTGAGGGTGTGCGGGACGCCGGGGACCTCGATGATCTCGTCGGGTACGTGGCGCGGGGACAGCTCCGTACGGATGGTCCGCTTGATGCGGTCGATCAGCTCGTCGTCGAGGGCGGCCCCTTCGGCGAGGTGGACGAAGAGCGGCATCCAGTAGCCGCCGTCGGGCTCCTCCAGGCCGATGACGATCGATTCGCGGATCTCGGGGAGGCGTTCCACCGCCTCATAGATATCGGCGCTCCCCATACGGACGCCCTGGCGGTTGAGGGTGGAGTCGGAACGGCCGTGGATGACGACCGAGCCGCGTTCCGTGATCGTGATCCAGTCACCGTGGCGCCAGACGCCGGGGTACATCTCGAAGTAGCTGTCGCGGTAGCGGCTGCCGTCCGGGTCGTTCCAGAAGTGGATGGGCATGGACGGCATGGGCTGGGTGACGACCAGCTCACCCACCTCGCCGGTCACGGGCTTTCCTTGCGGGTCCCAGGCCTGGAGGTCGGTGCCCAGGCAGGCGGCCTGGAGCTCCCCCACGTGGACGGGGAGGGTGGGGACGGCGCCGGCGAAGCAGCTGCACACGTCCGTGCCGCCGCTGACGGAGGCGATCCACAGGTCGTCGCGGACCTCGTCGTGGAGCCAGCGGAAGCCGTCCGGAGGGAGCGGGGAGCCGGTGGTGGCGACGCACGTGATGCGGGACAGGTCGTGGTCGCGGGACGGGTGGACGTCCGCCTTGCGGCAGGCCATGACGTACGCCGCGGACGTGCCGTAGAGGGTGGTCCCGGTCAGTTCGGCGATGCGCCACTGGGCGCCGGTGTCCGGGTAGCCGGGGCTGCCGTCGTACAGGACGACCGTGGTGCCGGTGAGCAGGCCGGAGACGAGGAAGTTCCACATCATCCAGCCGGTGGAGGTGTACCAGAAGAAGCGGTCCTCCGGGCCGAGGTCGCAGTGCAGGCCGAGCTGCTTGATGTGCTCGAGGAGGATGCCGCCCTGGGACTGGACGATCGCCTTGGGCAGACCGGTGGTGCCGGAGGAGTACAGGACCCACAGGGGGTGGTCGAAGGGCACCTGCTCGAAGACGGGTTCCGCGTCGCCGTCCGTCAGGGCGGACCAGTCGAGGGCGCCCTCGGGGGCGTCCGTGCCGAGGAGCGGGATGTGGACGACGGCGCGCAGGGTGGGCAGTTCGCGGCGCAGCTCGGCGACGGTGTCGCGGCGGTCGTGCTCCTTGCCGCCGTAGCGGTAGCCGTCGACGGTGAACAGGACGACCGGTTCCACCTGCTGGAAGCGGTCCAGCACGCTGCGGGCGCCGAAGTCGGGGGCGCAGGAGGTCCACACGGCGCCGACGGCGGCCGTGGCGAGGAGGGCGGTGACGGCCTGCGGGATGTTGGGCAGGTAGCCGCTGACGCGGTCGCCGGGGCGTACGCCGAGGGCGCGCAGCTCGGCGGCGAGGGCACCCACCTGCCGGCGCAGCTCCGCCCAGCTGACGGGCGTCGCCTCCTGGGTCTCGTCGACGTGGAGCAGGGCCGCCGCGTCGGGGCGGTCGGCGGCGGCGCGCAGGGCGTGCTCGGCGTAGTTGAGGGTGGCGCCGGGGAACCACTGGGCACCGGGCATCGAGCGCTCGCCCAGGACCCGCTCGTACGGCGTCGAGAAGCGGATGTCGAACCACTCCGCCACCGCTTGCCAGAAGGTGTCGAGGTGCTCGATGGACCAGCGGTGCAGCGCGGGGTAGCCGCCGTCGGCCGGGGCTCCGTGCCGTTCGGCGGCCCAGGCCTGGAAGCGGGTGACCGCGGCGGTGGCGATACGGTCCTGATCGGGCTGCCAGAGCGGCTCGGGCTGCGCGTGCTCTGAGGTCATGGGGCTGCTCCCTGGCTGTACGTCCCTGTACGCGGGTCTGCGTGGGTCGCGCGCACGTGCGGGGTGTGCGCGTGACGCGGCTGACAGGGACGATGCCATGTGATCGTTGTTCGCACCAGGGTTCCCCGCCCATGGTCGCGAGGCTGAATATGTGGTCCCACCACGGGTGAACGGCAGTTGAACGGCCCTCCCCCGCGCGTGGACGGGTGGCAGGGTGAGCCGCATGGACGGTCGTGATCTGGTGCGTTCGGTGAAGGTCTTCTCGACGGTACGGGGCCTGCGGGCGGTGCGCTCGGCGTGGCGGCAGCGCCGGACGGACGCCTGGGGGCTGCCGCCGCGCGGAGCCGAACGGGCGCGGACACCGGGGCCCGCTCAGGGGGCGGAGCCGCTGCCGGGCGGCGGCGTGGTCACGTTCGCCCGGTCCGTGCTGCGGGTGTGGGTGACGGCCGGCGGCACGGTCTTCTGGGGCTGGGACGGGGCCGAGCCCCTCCCGTCGTACGCGCTGGCCGGCGACCCTCCGGAGCCGGACCAGCGGGCCGTACTGGAGCCGGACACGGGCGGCGGCTGGCGGGTGGTGGCGGAGCGGGTGACGGTGGCGGTGTCGCGCGACGGCGCCGTGGAGATCCGCACGCCGGGGGGCGTCATGCTGCGCCGCGAGCTGCCGCCCCGCTGGTGGGAGCCGGCGGGCGGGAGGGGCCCGGCGGGCACTGTGGCGGCGGGTCCCGTGCGGTGGGTGCAGCGCTCGGAGGTGCCGGCCGACGCGCGGTTCTTCGGGCTCGGCGGGCGGGCGTCGGGGCCGCGGCTGCGGAACGGCACGTACCGGCTGTGGAACACCGATCCGGGCGGCGGCTTCGGTCCCGGTGACGACCCGCTCTACATCACCATGCCGGTGCAGCTGGTGGTGTCCGACGCGGGGACCCATCTGGCCTTCCACGACAACTCCTGGGACGGGCTGGTGACCCTGCGGGAGGGCGAGGAGGGCGCCGGATCGGGGCACGACCGGCCGGGGGCGAGCGAGGTGCGGATGAGCGGTGGCCCGCTGCGCTGCTGGGTCGTGGTGGGGACCCCCGCGCGCGTGCTGCACGGCTGGACCACCCTGACCGGCGCGCCCGCGCTGCCGCCGTCCTGGGCGCTGGGACCGCAGCACGCGCGGTGGGGCTTCGGCACAGAGCGCGAGGTGCGGCGCGTGGTGGCCGGCTACCGGGAGCACGATCTGCCGCTGTCGGCGCTGCACCTGGACATCGACCACTACCGGGAGCACCAGGTGTTCACGGTGGACCGGGAGCGGTTCCCCGACCTGCCCGGGCTCGCCCGGGAGGCACGCGAGGCGGGGGTACGGCTGGTGTCGATCGTCGACCCGGGGGTCAGGGCGGAGCGCGGCAACGCGGTGTACGAGAGCGGGCGGGCGGTCGGGGCCTCGGGGGCGTACGTACGGGACGGGCGGGGCGGCGAGGTGCGGGGGCTGGTGTGGCCGGGTGAGTGCGTGTTCCCGGACTTCACCGATCCCGCCGTACGGACGTGGTGGGGCGGCCTGTACGAGGAGCGGCTCGCCCAGGGCTTCTCCGGGGTATGGCACGACATGAACGAACCGGTGTCGTTCGCGGCGTTCGGCGACAGGACGCTGCCCCGTTCGGCGCGGCACGCCCTGGAGGGGCGGGGCGGCGACCACCGCGAGGCGCACAACGTGTACGGCCTGACGATGGCCAGGGCGGGCTACGAAGGGCTGCGGCGGCTGCGGCCCGGCGAGCGGCCGTTCCTCTTCTCGCGGTCCGGCTGGGCGGGCATGCAGCGGTACGGCGGGACGTGGTCGGGCGATGTGTCGACCGGATGGCCGGGGCTGCGTGCGTCGCTCTCCCTGGTGCTGGGGCTGGGCCTGTGCGGGGTGCCGTATTCGGGGCCCGATGTGGGCGGGTTCGATGGGATCCCTTCGCCGGAGCTTTTCCTGCGCTGGCTCCAGCTGGGCGCGTGGCTGCCGCTGTTCCGTACGCACTCGGCGATCGACGCGGGGGTGCGCGAGCCGTGGGAGTTCGGGCCGCGGGTGCTGCGGTACGCGCGCGTGGCGCTGGCCGAACGCGAACGGCTGCGGCCGTACTTCGTGACGCTGGCCCATCTGGCGCGGCTCACGGGGGCGCCGTACGCGCGGCCGCTGTGGTGGGGTGCACCGGAGGACCGTGCCCTGCGCGACTGCGAGGACGCCTTCCTGCTGGGCGACGCGCTGCTCGTGGCGCCGGTGATGGCGCGCGGCATGGACCGGCGGGCCGTACGGCTTCCGCGCGGGCGCTGGTACGACACCGCGACCGGCCGGGCGTACGACGGGCCGGGGCAGGTGCTGCTGGACGCGCCGCTGTCGCGTATCCCGGTGCTCGCGCGGGGCGGGGCGGTGATCCCCGTACGGGGTGAGGACGGCGCGGAGGAGCTGGAGGTGTGGGCGCCGGCGGCGGGGCGCACGGGCGGTGGGCTGGTGGTGCGCGACCCGGGTGACGGCTGGGAGCGGGCGGAGGTGGAGCGGTACACGAGCCGGCTGGTGGACGGCGGGGTCCGGGTGGAGCGGGTGACGGACGACGGCGCGCGGCCGGTGGAGGGACGACGGGTGAGGGTGCGGGGGCTGGGCGCGGTGGCGGGGTGACGGCCCTGGCCCGGGCGGGTGGCCGACGAGGTTGGCGGAGCTACGGGGTTGGCGGGGTCCCGTGTGTGACGGCAAACGGGTGAACGACACGCACACGCGCGCCGGGTGCGGCGTTACGCAGGGTGGGCCCGGCCGCTCGGTGCCGGGCCGCTCGACGAAGGGATGGACCATGATCAAGCAGGTGCTGGCGGCCGCCGGTGTCGCCGCGGCCGTGCTCGGCGCTTCCGCCTCGGCCGCCTCGGCGGTCGGCGACCGCGGGGTGGACACCCAGAACGGCAACTACTCCGTGCAGGAGTACGGCAACACGGGCAGCGACCCGGCGCTGACGGCCGACCGCAGCGCGGACGAGGCGGCGCTGCGGTCGCTGGATCGCCGGTAGGTCTCAGCAGGTCCCCGCGCGGGATCACCCGGAGGGTGTCCCCGTCCCGTAGCGGCCGGCGAACCAGTTCCGTACGGCCGCGGTGTGCAGCGGGAACGCGAGCTCCGCCGGCGCGTACAGGACGTGGTGGCCCGACGTCTCGGCGGTGGCGGCGGAGGGCGGCAGTCCGGCGGCGGGGAGCTCCGGGAGGAGGCCGAAGAGCAGCAGGTGGCCGGCGGGTGAGCTCATGGCGTCGGCGAGGCGGACGTCGGCGGCGGCCGCGGGGATGCCGGTCTCCTCCCGCAACTCCCGTACCACCGCGTGCCGCCAGTCCTCCGCGTGGTCGATGAAGCCGCCGGGCAGGGCGACGCCCCCGCGGTGGGGGTCGATGGTGCGGGTGATGACGACGAGGCCGGTCCCGCGTGTGCCGGTGACGGGGAGCAGGGCGACCGCGACCGGCAGGGGGTTCCGGTAGGCGGTGTCGCCGCAGGAGGCGCACGTGCGGGGCCAGTCGGCCGCGGACGGGTAGGGCGCGCCGCAGGCGCCGCAGTGGGAGTCCTTCACAGGGCGGACTGTAGCGGGGGGCTTGGGCCCGGGGCCTCGAGGCTGGGGGGCTGGGCCGGGGGCTTGGGCCTGGGGCCGGGGCTTGCGGCAAGGCGGGCTCGGGGCCAGGGCGTCTCAGGCCGAGGCGGGCTCAGGGCGAGGTGGCTCTCAGAACGAGGGGCTCTCAGGCCGAGGGGCTCTCAGGGCGAGGCGGGCTGTACCCGTCCGGGCCGAGCTGGTAGATCCGTGGGCATGACACGACTCGGTACCGCTCTCCGCGCGCTCGTGGCGGCCGCCACCGCGCTCCTCTCCGTGGCGGCGGCACCCGCCGCGCAGGCCACGCCCGAGCCCAAGGCGCCGCAGGAGTTCGTGGCGCTGCGCTCCGTGGATCCGACCATCATCCAGGAGATGCGCTACACCACGGCGCACAACTTCGTCGGTGAGCCGGTGGACGGGTACCGGCAGCCGCTGTGCATCCTCACCAGGCCGGCCGCGCAGGCGTTGCACCGGGCCCAGGTGCGGCTGTTGCGGCAGGGGTACTCCCTGAAGGTGTACGACTGCTACCGGCCGCAGCGCGCGGTGGACCACTTCGTACGGTGGGCGAAGGACCTCCAGGACGAGCGGATGAAAGCGGAGTTCTATCCGCTCGTGGACAAGTCGCGGCTCTTCGCGGACGGTTACATCGCCGAGAAGTCCGGGCACAGCCGCGGCTCGACGGTCGACCTCACGATCGTGAAGCTGCCCGCCCCGCCGACACGGCCGTACGTGCCGGGCGAGAAGCTGGTGCCCTGCTACGCGCCCCGGGAGGAGCGGTTCCCCGACAACTCCCTCGACATGGGCACGGGTTTCGACTGCTTCGACACGCTGTCCCACACGGACGATCCCCGCGTCCAGGGGGTGCAGCGCGCGAACCGGCAGCTGCTGAAGAGCACGCTCGCCGCCCAGGGTTTCGTGAACCTGCCCGAGGAGTGGTGGCACTTCACGTACAAGCCGGAGCCCTTCCCGGAGACGTACTTCGACTTCCCGGTGGCACGGCGTTCGGTGGCCGGGCGCTGAGCCGACGCCGGAAGACGCGCCCCCGCCGTCCGGGGGCGCGGAGTCCTCAGGGAGCCGCCGGTTCGCGCTGCCGGCCGGCGAGGGTCAGCGCGTGTTCGACGACCCCCACCAGCACCTCCTTGACCGACGCGCGCTCGCGCGCGTCGCACATCAGCAGCGGCACCTCGGGGTCGAGGTCGAGCGCCGCCCGCACCGTCTGGGCGGGGTACCCGGGCGCGCCCTCGAAACGGTTCACGGCCACCGCGAAGGGGATGCCCCGCCGCTCGAAGTAGTCGATGGCGGCGAAGCAGTCCTCCAGGCGGCGGGTGTCCACCAGGACCACCGCGCCGAGCGCGCCCTGCGCGAGCTCGTCCCACAGGAACCAGAAGCGGTCCTGTCCCGGAGTACCGAACAGGTACAGCACCAGGTCCTCGCGGAGGGTGATCCGCCCGAAGTCCATGGCGACGGTGGTGGTGGACTTCGACTCGACGCCGTGCAGGTCGTCGACGGGCCGGCCCGCCTCCGTGAGGGTCTCCTCGGTGCGCAGCGGCCGGATCTCGCTGACCGCGCCGACGAGGGTCGTCTTGCCCACTCCGAACCCGCCCGCGACGAGGATCTTGAGTGTCACCGGCTCGACCACCGGCCGATTGGCGCGGTGGGAGCTAGAGCGCCCGAAGGCCATTGATCACCTCACGCAGAATGTTCACGTCCGGCAGTTCTGCCGGCGGGACGGGACGGGTTACGTGGACGAGTTCGTCCTCGACGAGGTCGCCCACCAGGACGCGGACCACCCCTACGGGGAGGTCGAGTCCGGCGGCGAGCTCGGCGATGGACTGGGGGAAGTCGCTGCACCGCTCGACGATCTCCACATGC
Source organism: Streptomyces sp. NPDC030862 (assembly GCF_055571835.1). Lineage (NCBI taxonomy): Bacteria > Bacillati > Actinomycetota > Actinomycetes > Kitasatosporales > Streptomycetaceae > Streptomyces > Streptomyces sp. NPDC030862. The sequence goes on from NZ_JBVIEN010000016.1 coordinate 13,719, forward strand.
TCCGGGGAGAGCATCTGGTCGCGGCCGGGGTCCTCGGCCGCGGGTTCGGGGACGACCACCGCGATCAGGTCGAGGCGGTGGCGGGTGGCGCTGCTGGTACGGCCGCGGGTCATCGCGTACGGACGGACCACGGGGCCCGCTTCGTCGTCGAACCAGTGGTGTGGCTCCCGGCGGGTCCGGCCTCTGTGCCGGCTGTGCTGCCCTGCTGCGTCACTCATCGCATCCCCCGTTATCCTCCTGCGGTCAGTCCGGTCCGCGGCGCCGTCCCCAGGTGAGCCCCCACCCGCTTGACCATCAGCGTCATCTCGTACGCGACGAGGCCGACGTCGGAGTCGGCGTCCGCCAGGACGGCGAGACAGCTGCCGTCGCCCGCCGCCGTGACGAAGAGGAAGGCGTCGTCGAGCTCGACGACGGTCTGCCGGACCCGCCCGGCGTCGAAGTGGCGGCCCACGCCCTTGGCGAGGCTGTGGAATCCGGAGGCGACGGCCGCCATGTGCTCGCTGTCCTCACGGCTGAGGTCCTGGGAGGCGCCGGTGGGCAGGCCGTCGCTGGAGAGCACCAGCGCCTTGCGGATGGAGCCGACGCGGTCGACGAGTTCGTCGAGGAGCCAGTTCAGCTGGCCTGCTGAACCTGGCCCGCCCGGTGAGCCGGTCGACGTGGTTGCTGCGGCGTTCGGTGCGGTCATGGACCGTCCCCCTCCGGTGTCGTTCGTGGTGCTGTCTCACCGCGGAGCGCGCGGGGTGCCGGCGGGGCGTCGCCCTCGGCGTTCTCCCGGCGCCCGCGCTGCCAGCCGCGCTGCATGGCGGCCATGCGGGTGCGTACTGCTTCAGCGTCACGCTCGGCGTCGTGACGGGCGGCGCGCTCACCGGTGCGCCCGGCGTCGCGTCCAGCGCCGCGTTCGGCGTCCCTTGCGGCGTCGCGTTCGGCGTCCCCTGCGGCGGGCCGGTCGGCGGACCGGTCGGCGGACCGGTCGGCGGACCGGTCGGGGGTGTCCCTCAGCTGCGGGGCCAGGCTGGCCTGCCGTACGCGGCGGGGCAGGCCGCCGAGCAGCAGGGTGGCCTCCGGGTCGGAGCCGTGTGCCCCGCGGCTCTGCTCCGCGGTGCCCTCCGTGGCGGGGTGGGCGCGGCCGCGTTCGTCGAGGCGCCGGCCACGGTGCGCGATCAGGGTCGGGACCGAGGGCTTGCGGCGGGGCAGCGGGACGGGGCCGTCGGCCTGGCGCTCAGGGGCGTGGTCGGCCGCCTGGTGGTGCTGCGTCTCGTCGGAGGCCGCGGAGGAGCGGCCGGTGACCGGGCGCAACGGGCTCCTGGGGCGGAAGAGTCCGCCCCGTTCGCTCTCCGTCTCGTCGATGTCCGCCAGGTCGGCGACGTCCGCGAGGTCGCCCAGGCGGCCGAGGTGACCCGTAAGAGGGCCGGTGAGAGCGTCGTCGAAGGGCAGGGCGCCGACCGGAGGCTCCAGTTCGACGGGGCCGTCCAGCAGGGAGGGGTCGAGCCCGGAGGGCACCTGGGAAAGGGGCGCGCGCCGCGGCGGCACCTCGTCGGTGCGGCCGTCGACCGCCCCGCGGTCCAGCGCCTTGCGGTCGCCGGCCCTCCGGTCGCCGGCCCTGTGGTCGCCGACCTTGCGGTCGCCAGCCTTGCGGTCGAGCCGGAAGCCCGAGCCCTGGGTTTCGGGCGCCTCGGTGAGCAGCGCGGCCGGGATGAAGACGACCGCGGTGGTGCCGCCGTACGGGGAGGGCTGGAGCGACACCCGTACGTTCTGGCGCTGGGCGAGCCGGCTCACCACGAAGAGGCCGAGCCGGTCGGTGTCGGAGAGTTCGAACTCCGGTGTCTCGGCGAGACGCAGGTTGGCGTCGAGCAGCGCCTCCGGGGCCATGCCGAGCCCGCGGTCGTGGATTTCGAGGGTGAAGCCGTTGGCCACCGGCTCGCCGTGCACCTGGACGGCGGTGTGCGGCGGGGAGAACACCGTGGCGTTCTCCAGGAGTTCGGCGACCAGGTGGGTGAGGTCGGCGACGGCCGGCCCGCCGACCCCGATGCGCGGCAGCCTGCGCACCTCGATGCGTTCGTAGTCCTCGACCTCGGCGACCGCCGCCCGTACCACGTCCATCAGCTGGACGGGCTTGCGCCACTGGCGGGAGGGGGCGGCGCCGGAGAGGATCACCAGGCCCTCGGCGTGACGGCGCATGCGCGTGGTCAGGTGGTCCAGTTTGAACAGGTCGGCCAGCTCGTCCGTATCCTCCGTACGACGCTCCATGGTGTCGAGGAGGGTGAGCTGACGGTGCAGCAGCACCTGGTTGCGGCGGGCGAGGTTGACGAAGACCTCGGAGACGCCGCGGCGCATGTCGGCCTGCTTGACGGCGGCTTCGACGGCGGCGCGCTGAAGGGTGTTGAGGGCCTGGCCGACCTGGCCGACCTCGTCCCTGTCGTACTCGAGCTGCGGCACTTCGGTCTCGACGTCGACCTGTTCGCCGGCGGCCAGGCGGCGCATCACGCTCGGCAGCCGTACGCCGGAGACCTCCTGGGCCTCCTTGCGCAGCCGCCGGAGGTCGCGGACGAGGTCGCGGCCTATGCGGACGGAGACGATGATCGAGACGAGCAGGGCGAGGAAGCCGAGGACGCCGGCGATTCCCGCCTTGAGCAGGACGTTGTACGCGGTCGGCTGCACACGGTCCTGGTAGCGGTCGCCCGCCTCGGTGTTGGCCGAGGCGAGGTGGTCCAGGACCGGGGTGGCGGCGTCCCGCCAGTGGGTTGCCTGGACGGTGCGGGGTGTCTCGGTGGCGCCGGCGGCTATGAGCGCCTCTTCGGCGTCGCGCAGCGGTTCGGTCGCGGGGCTGCGCCAGTACTGCTCGAAGAGCTCGCGTTCGGAGCCGGGCAGGAGCTCCAGGTTGACCTCGTAGAAGAGCCGGCGCTGGGCGACGAGGTCGGTGAGGGCGCGGATCTCCTCGGGGGTGATACGCCTGTTGATGAGGGCGGAGGAGACGAGGGCGTCCTCGCGGGAGAGCATCTCGCGGGCGCGCACGACGCCGACGAGGGCACGGCCCTGCTTGTCCATCTCCACGTTCTCCAGGGCGTGGAGGTTGAGGAGGAAGGTGTAGCAGGGGTCGACGAGGCGGTTGTAGAACTCGAGCGCCTGCATGCGGCCGACGGCACGGTTCTCGACGGAACGGCGCAGTCCGGAGAGGCCGTCGAAGGCTTGGAGGAGCGAGCTCAGCCGACGGGCCGCCTGGGGTTGCATGGCGTCGGTGACGCCGGAGTCGGCGGCGTTGGCCCGGATGCGGGCGATGGTCCGGTCGGTGGCGGCCTGTTCGCGGCGCAGGGTGGGGAGGGCGTCGGACGCGCGTGGATCGGCGAGGTAGACGAGGGTCTGGCGGCGTTCTTGCTGGATGACGCGGACGGTGTCCTCAAGGGGGTAGCCGACCTTTTCGACGATGTAGCCGACGTCGAGGAGTTGGTCGGCCTCCCGGCCGGTGAGGAGTGTCGCGAACCCCCACAGCCCGGTGAGGGAGACGAGCGGCACGAGCAGCAACGCCACGATCTTCCTGCGGATCGACTTCCCGCGAAAGCGCATGGCCTCCCCCAGCTCGGACCCGACCGGTGAGGGTGCCGTCCGGCGCGGGTGTACACATAAACACATCAACAAACGGCGCGAGCCTACTACTGCATCGCAGGCATCTCGAAGGTGCGTCCGGGCGATTTTCAGCCGTGGGGCGGGGCGTCGATCACGGGTTTTCCGGGTATTCGCCGCCCTGGCACTTCCCTCTGCGGTGGATGGTCCCTGGCGGGGCGACATGTGCCCGGCGGTAACGGTTGGCTGGAACTGTACGTTCCGCGGGGAATCTTCGCCGCCGGTCGTACGTCTACGAACAGGGGAGGCGCGGAACTGTCGGCGTAAAGCGGCTCATGACGGGCAGCCACCCTGGAAACGGTCGGCTGTGGGGAGTGGCGGTTGCGATGACGACGGAGCGGCGGGAACTGTGGGTGGAGGAACCGGCGACGCGGCGCAGGCTGCCCGATCCGGTCCGTACGGCGGCGGTGCGTGCCGTGCTCGTCGCCTCGCTGACCCTGATACAGGCGACGGTGGCGTTCCTGTGCACGCTGGCGGGCTCGTGGCTGGCGTTTCCGATGGTGCTGAGCAGCATCGCCAGCACGGTGGTGGCGACGTGGGCGGCGGCGGACGTGTGGGTCACCCGGCAGGTGTGGAACCAGCGCCATGGTGTCGTCTCCGTGCCGAGCAGCACGGCGCGTCAGCTGCGGCGTGAGCGCCGTATGGCCCGCCGGGCGGCGCGCGTGCAGACGCGGGCGGCGCGGGAGGCGGCACGCATACGGCTAGGCGGGGAGGAGGCCGGTGCGGGTTCCGGTACCGGCGGGGGTTCCCGTTCGCCTTCCGGCCGCGGGCGGCAGGGCGCGGGAACGCTCTCCCGGGCCTGAGGCACACCGGAGCCCGCCCTGCCGGGGCGCCGGTGCCAGCCCGGGCGGGGGTGCCTGCCCGAGCGGCGGTACCTGCCCGGCCGCCGGTACCTGCCCGAGCGGCGGTGCCCGGCACCTGCCGGGCACCGGCCCGGCGGCGGTTCCGCGGTTACTCCGCGGGGGGCGCCGGCTCGGGCGTCGGCGTGCGCTTGAACATGCGCGTCGCCGTGATCTCGCCGTGCACGGCCGCCTCCCCCGCCGGGCTCTGCTGCGGCAGCCCGGGGCGCAGGTGCTCCTCGACGCTGATGTACTTCAGCCCCGCACGCAGGTCCGCGTCGTTGCGCAACCGGATGACCAGCGGGAACTCCGCGAGCGCGGTCGTGTCGAACAAGCCCGTCGTGTAGAGCAGCTGGACGCCGAGCGCGTCCGACACGGCCCGCTGCAGCTCCAGCAGGTACGTGGCGTTGGCGCGGCCGATCGGGTTGTCGAGGAAGAGCGTGCCCGCGTGGCGGTGCTTGTCGCGGCCCCGGTCGTTGCTGCGCAGGGCGGCCATCGTGCAGTAGAGCGCGATGGCGGCGGTGAGCAGCTGCCCGCCGGAGAAGACGTCGCCCATCTGCCCGACCGGTACGCGCTCGGCGCGCAGCACCGCGTCGGGCTTGAGGATCTCCACGGCCACGCCCTTGGGCTGCAGGGCGGCCTGGACGCCGCGCAGCAGCAGCGACATGCCGTCGCGGCGCAGGTCGGAGTTCTTCTTGACGGCGGCGCGGGTCGCCTCGTCGATGACCTCACCGAGCCGCTCGGTCAGCGTCGCCTGGTCGGGCTCCTCGAACCGGATGCGCAGGAACTCCTGGCCGGACCACTCGCCGAGCCCCTCGGGCAGCCGGGAAAGGCGCTGGGCCGAGCGGAGCGTGGTGAGCGCGGACTCCACCAGTCCGCGCAGCCGGTCGACGATGGAGTCGCGGTTGCGCTCCAGCTGCGCCAGCTCGTCGGTGAGCACGCGCAGCCGGGGCGCGAACGCCTCGGCCCACTTGGCGGCGTGCTCGGGCAGCGCGGAGGCGGGCAGTTCGCGGATCTGCTGGCGGGCCGGGGTGCGGACCTGTTCGTACCGCGTGGAGTTGGCGTGCCGGATGAGGACGTCGCAGGCCTCGCGTACGGCGGCCTCGGCGGCCGACAGGTCCTGGGAGCAGCCGCGCAGGGAGCGGCGGGCCTCGGCGGCGGACTGCCGCGCCTCCTCCAGGCTGCCGGGGTACGGCTCGGGGGCCTCCGGCTCCTCCTCGGTGGCGTGGTCGCGCAGGAGGTCGCGCAGGAGCGCCGCCGTCTCGTCGAAGCCGCCGGCGGCGTCCTCGGCGGCGCGGTGCGCCTGGACGAGCCGGGCGTGCGAAGCGCGGGCGGCTTCGAGCTCGTCCGTGCGGGCGGCCAGATCGGCGGTGGCGGAGCGCAGGAGGGACTGGGCGTGGTCGGCGTCGGTGGGGATGAGCTCCTCGGGGAGCTCGGTGTGCGCCTCGCCGTCCTCGGGGGCGAGGCGTTCGGCCTCGCCGCGCAGGCGGCCGAGCTTCTCGCTGGCCTCCGAGGCGCGGGTCTCCAGCATCTGCACCAGGGACTCGGCCCGGGCGGCGGCGGCCTGGCGGGAGGGGCCGTCGGCGCCGTCCGGGCTCTGGAGGAGCTGTTCGGCGCGGGTGCGGACCTTGTTGGTGAGCCGGTCGAGCTCGGCGAGGGCGGCGGACTCGTCGCTCTCGGCGCGGGCCTGTTCGGCGCGCAGGTCGGCGCCGACGCCGACCTTCTCGTACAGCTGCGAGGCGGCGCGGTACGCCTCGCGCAGGGCGGCCAACGGTACGCGCGGGGCGTCGCCGTCCTCCTCCGGCAGGTTCTCCGGGGCGCCGGCGATCTCGGAGCGCTCGGCGCGCAGGGCGCGGGCGGTGCGGTGGGCGTCGTCGGCGGCGCGCTGGGCGGCGCGGCGGTCCTCGTCTGCGGCGCGCGCCCGCTCCAGGCAGGTCTGGGCGCGGGCTTCGTACTCGGCGGCCTCGTCGGCCAGTTCGCGCAGGCGGGCCTGCCAGCCGGCCCGTTCGCGCAGCCGGAAGGCCAGGCCCGCGAGGGCGTCGGCGACGCGGCGGGCGCGCTGCGCGGCGTCCTGCCGCTCGTCGCGTACGCGGGCGGCGTCGGCGGCCGCCTCCTCCGCCTCGGCCCGTACGGTACGGGCTTCGACGAGCGCGGCCTCGGCCGCTTCGGCGGCCACGCGCGCGGTGGCGGCGGCTTCCGCGAGCTCGGTGAGCATGCCGGGCGGGCAGTCGGCGCGCCAGGAGCCGATGCGGGCGGCGAGCGAGCGGTCGCGGGTGAGGCGGGCGGCGAGGGCGCGGATCTCCTCATCGCGGGCGGCGGCACGGGCGCGCAGGGCCTGGCGCTCCTCGTCGGCGGCGTGCTCGTCGTGCATGGCCGGGTTCGGCGGCACGAGGAACACGTCCGTGTCCGTGTCCGTGGGCGCCGGCACGGGCGCGAGGAGCGCGGCCGCGGTGCCCACGGCGACGGCGGAGCGGGGCAGCAGGGCGGCACCGGCGAGGGCTTCGCGGGCCCGGGCGTACGAGACGGGGTCGGTGATCACGACACCGTCGACCAACTCGGGCCGGGCGGCGAGGACGGCGGCGTGGTCGGCCGGGTCCACGGCCTGGGCGAGGTAGCGCCAGCCGGGGAGCGCGGGGATGCCCTGTTCGCCGAGGAACTCGACGGTGGCGAGGACGTCCGGGCCGGGTGGCAGCAGGCCGCCGTCGCCGAGGGCGCCGAGGATGCGGGAGTCGTCGGCGGCGGCGGTGCGCAGCTCGAAGAGCTTGCGCTCGGCGGTGGCGATGCCCTGGTCGAGGAGGTCGCGCAGCTCGTCGGCGTACCGGTCGAGCTCCTCGGCGGTGAGGGGGCCCTGGGCGGCGGGGCGGGTTCCGGTCGCGGCGCCGTCGGCGCCGTCGGTGCCGTCGGATGCCGCGTCCTGGTCGGACGGGTCGCCGTCGCCGCGGCGGGGTGCCGGGACGACCGAGGTGCCGGGCGGGGTCGCCCCGGGCAGGCTCAGCAGTTCGGCGAGGCGTTCCTCGGCGGCGAGGGAGTCGGCGGCGCGGCGCTCGGCCTGGTAGGCGTTCTCGGCGGCCTGGGCGGCGTCGGCGGCGCGGGCGGCGGCCAGTTCGGCGCGGGACTCGGCGGCGGCGGCCTCGCGGGCGCGTTCGGCTGCGGCGCGGGCGGTTTCGCGGGCCTCGTCCCAGGCGGCGACGGTGGTCTTCTCGGCGTCGCTGGCGGCGAGCGCGGCGCGCGCCGGGTCGGCGTCGGGGGCGGTGTCGTCGAGCCATCCCGCGCGTACGGCCTCGGCGGTCTCCTGCTCGACCTCGGCGAGGCGCTGGCGCAGGTGACCGACCTCGCTGCGGGCGCGCTGGGCCTCGGTGGCGGCGGCGGTGGCGTCGCGGTGGGCGGTCTCGGCCGCCTCCTGGAGGGCGGCAGAGCGCTCCTCCTCCTCATCGGCCTGCCGCTCCCCGTCCGCGGCGGCGGCGTGCAGTGCCCGTACGAGGTCGGCGGCGGCCTTCGCGCGGGCGGCGAGCGCGGGTGCGGCGTCCCGCTCGGCCTCGCGGATGGCGGCGGACACACGCGTGGAGCGGTCGGCGGCGGCGCGGTGGCGCAGGACCACTTCGGTGGCCTGCCAGGCGGAGTGCAGGGTGCGGGCGTCGATCAGCTCGCGGCGTTGCGCGGCGGCGCCCTTCTCGGCGGCGGTGAGCGCCAGGGAGGCGTGGCGGTAGGCCAGTTCGGCGGCGATGAGGGAGGCGCGGGCGCGGACCTGCTCGGCCTCGGTGACGGTGTCGGCGGCCGCGGTGACCTGCTCGGCGAGGGTGGCGGCGCGGCCGCGCTCCTCGGCGGCGCGGGCGGAGAGTCGGCGGGCGAGCGTACGGGTGCGGCGCTCGGCTCCGGCGTGGACGTCGCGCGCGCGGGCGCGGGTGTCGGCGGCTTCGACGATCCGGCCCAGGAGGTCCACGGAACCGGCGGTGAAGTCGCGTTCGGCGGTGAGTTCGGCGCGGCGGCCGAGCTTGTTGCCGAAGCCGCTGACGAGGTCGGCGAGGCCGTCGGTGTCGCGGGTGTCGGTGACCGCGCGCAGCAGCAGGTCGGTGAAGTCGGAGTCCTTCTTCACCGCGAAGAGGCCGGCGGCCTCGCCCTCGTCGGCGTTCATCTCCCGCTGGTAGCGGAAGAGTTCGGGGTCGAGACCCAGGTCGCCGAGGTGTTCGTTCCAGCGGTCGTGGATCTCCTCCCAGTAGACCTCCAGGTGCGGGTACGCCTTGCCGGCCTCGGTGAGGGCGTCGCGGAAGCCCTTCATGGTGCGGCGGCGGCCCTGGGCGCCGGAGACGCCTTCGGCGGGCGCGCGGACGGCGGTGGACTCGGCGACCGGGAGCGAGTCGAGGCTGAGGCCGGGCCCGGGGCGGAAGGAGTACCAGGCCTCGGCGAACTTGCGCGGGTCGTTGGACACCTGCCGTCCGCGCCACTCGCTGACCTTGCCGACGACCACGAGCTCACCGGTGAGGGTGTGCTGCCACTCCAGGGCGACGTGGCCGCAGTCGTCGGCGAGCAGGAACTTGCGCAGCACGCCGGAGCTGGCGCCGCCGAGGGTGTTGCGGTGGCCCGGCAGCATCACGGAGAAGATCAGCTTGAGGAGGACGGACTTGCCGCCGCCGTTCTCGAGGAAGAGCACGCCCGCGGGGGCGGGGCGGCGCGGCGGGCCGACCGGCTCCTCCTCGAAGAACTCCGCCTGGGTGGGGGCGGGGTGGGGCACGGGCGCGCCGACTCCGCGCAGGTCCAGCACGGTGTCGGCGTAGCGCGCACCGGCGGGCCCGATGGAGTAGAGGCGGACCCGGGACAGCTCGTACATGGCGGCGGACTTTCGCTTCTGGTCTGGGTTACGCGTGGAAGGGCAGGCCGGCGTCGGCGACGAGGTCGAGGTCGTCTCCGTCGGGCGGCGGCAGGAGGGTGGCGGAGCCGTCGCTCACCGGCACGACGCCCAGCTCCAGCAGCTCGGCCATGGCGGCGCTGCCCGCCATGTCCCGGACCTGGAGCTGGTAGCGCGCGGTGGTGCGGTAGGAGCCGCCGCCCTCGTCGCCGGTGCGCTGGAGGAAGCCGGATTCGGTGAGGAAGGCGACCGCCTTGCCGATGATGCCGGTGGTGGAGCCGGCGAGGCGGCGGGCGTCCTTGGTGGCGCCGGTGGCGCTGCGCCGGGCGTAGATGCGCCAGGCGGCCTCCAGTCCGGGGGCGTCGGTGGCCGGGTCGGTGTTCTCGCCCTGCTGCTCGGCGCGCTCCTCCAGGCGGCGGCACGCCTGGCGGACGAAGGCGTCCACGCCGTTGACCGTGATGCGGCCGATGTAGGTGTCGTCGGCGAGGTCCTCGGGGCGGGGGAAGGCCAGGGCGGCGACGGCGAGGTGGGCGAGGCCGTGGAGGAACCGGTCGGCGGAGTCGGTGGAGGCGCGGCGGGCGTAGTCGCCCATGCGGACGGCGAAGACGGAGTCCTCGCCGGCGGTGACGGCCATGCCGGCGCGCGGGGAGACCTCCAGGACGATGAGCCCGAGGCCGGTGGCGACGGCGTCGGCGAGGCGGGCGAAGGCGGGCTCCTCGCGGTAGCGGCGCAGCAGGTCGGCGTACTCGGCGTCGCGGGCGGGGAGCAGCTTGGGCTGGAGTCCGAAGGAGACCAGCCGGGCGGCGTCGGCCGCGTCGGCGGGCGTGACGGTGCCGGAGGCGGCGGGCTCGGACGCCTGCGGGGCGTCGGGCTCGCTCCACGCGTCGGCGTGCTCTGCGTGGTGGTCGCTCACGGCTGGGGCTCCTTGCTAGGGACGGGTCGGTACGGGGTGCGGGGGCGGGGCGCGGTACGGAGACGGCCCTCGGAACTCGGTCGGCGCTCGGCGCGGGCGACGGCAGTGGAGGCGGGCACTGTCCGGGGCGCAGCCGGACGCGGGGCCCGGGGCGCTGCCGGACGCGGGGCCCGGGGCGCTGCCGCGCGGTCGGGCCCGAGCAGAGCCGGGCGGTCGGTACAGGACGCTGCCGCGGGAGCGGTCCGGAGCAGGGCCGGGCGGTCGGTGCGGGCGTGAGGCCGCCGCCGCTGCGGCGCGGGGTGGCGCGTCATGTCGCGTCCGTGCGGTCCGCGGCCATGCCCGCCGCGTCCAGCAGGGCCGTACCGACGATCAGGTCGGCGCCGCCGAACTCGGGATCGTCCAGTTCGGTGCCGTCGTCGACGGCGAAGAGGAGCCGCTCCTCGCCCTGCCGGTAGGCCGTACCAACCGGGGGACTGGCCGCGTGGATCGCCAGAAGCGCGACGAGGTACGGCAGTTCGGGGTCGCGGCGGCGCGCGTCGGCGAGGAGGCCGGAGAGCCGGCGCGGGGCGTCGTGCTCCAGGTCGAGCAGCTCCATGGCGGCGGCGAGCTGCTCCTCGCTGAACCGGCTGTCGTCCGGGGTGGCGATCAGGTCCGGCTCGGGCATCTCGGCGCCGAGGTGCTCGCGCTCCAGCGGCGGTGTGAGCAGCAGGTCGACCAGGTCGCCGAGGCGTACGGAGGCGGGGGTGCGCAGGCCGGTGCCGTGCGCGAAGTAGGCGTCGGTGACGCGGAGGGACTGTTCGACGGGGAGCGGCAGCAGCGGGGCGACGAGCTGGCCGTACAGGTCGAGGCCCGCGCGGGCGGTGGGGGTGGCGAAGGCCTGCCGGTCCTGTTCGGCGCGGAACAGCGGCCCGGCCTCCAGCAGCCGGGACTGGAGCTGGGTGTGGCGGCGGATGCAGTCCTTGACGATGTCGACCAGCTCGGCGGCGCGCCGTTTGTGCTCCTGGTCCTCGGCTTCGTCTCGCGCTTTGCGGATGTTGGTGAGGATGGCGTTCTCGTGGCGGTACCGATCGGCGACGTGGGCGAGCGCCTCCTCGATCATGTCCGGCACGGTCTGGAGCCAGTCGACGGCGCGGACGTTGCGCCGGGTGGCCTCCAGGGTCTTGCGGAGGGTCTCGGCGTACTGCACGGTGCGGTAGCGCGCCTGCTCGGCGGCGAGCTGGGCGTCGGCGAGGCGGCCGCGGCTGATGAGCACCTCCAGCTTCACCTCGGCGGCGATCTGGGCGCTGGTGACATCGGTGTCGAGTGCTCCGACGAGGACGTTGACCGCTTCGTCGGTGGTGCGGAGGTAGACGGTGCCGCCGTAGCCGGGGACTTCCTCGATGAGCTTGAAGTCGTAGTCCCGGCGCACATAGACGCCGTCGGGCCCGAAGGTGCCGTACACGGCGCGGAAGCCGCGGTCGACGCTGCCGACGTTGATCAGGTTCTCGAGGACCCAGCGGGCGACCCGTTCGTGCTCGGCGGCGGGCCGCTGCGGGGCCTGGGCGGCCACCCTCGGCAACAGCCGGGCGACGATCTGCTCGTGGTCGGCGCCGGTGTCGAAGTCCATGTTGAGCGTGACGAGGTCGATCGCGGCGAGCGCGATCTCCGCCATCCCGTAGACCGAGTACTCCCCCGCCAGGTTCGCCTTGCGGGCGTCCAGGTCGTGCAGCGGCGCGGTGCACGCGAGCGCACGCAGCCGCCGCGCCAGCCCTTCGTCGGCGGCCGGGCCCTGAGCAGGCCGCGGCCCCGCGCTGAGCTGGGGCGGAGCGAGATCCGTCGAGACAGGCGAAGTCACGCTGCACAGATTAGGTCCTCGGACTGACAACGGTCGAAACGGCGCAGACGCCCCCGTCCCGGCCGCCCCCGGGGCACCTCGCCGGAACCCGGCCGGAGCCGGTGCTCGTCAGGCGCCGGGTTCGGCGTCCGGCTCGACCAGGTGTGCGTAGACGTCGACCAGCCGGTCGCGGGAGTCGTCGAGGTAGTCCGCGAGGAGCCGTTCCGCCTTCACCCGCTCACCGGCACGCAAGGCGTCCAGAATCTCCCGGTTTCGCATGAGATAAGGCTCGTGCAGGGCGCGGGGGTCGTCCACCCTGTGGAAGGCGAGGCGGAGTTCGGCGAGGACCGAGCGCATCAGCTCGTCGGTGCGCGCGCTGCCCGCGAGGGCGACGAGCTCGCGGTGGAAGTGGATGTTGGCCGTGGAGACGCCCTTCCAGTCGCCTTCGCGGGCGTCCCGCTCCCCGCCGGTGACCGCCATGATCAGGCCGTGGAGCTCGAACGGCGGCTTGCCCAGGCCGTGGACGACGGCGCATTCGACGAGCCGCCGCGTGCGGTAGATGTCCACGACGTCGTCGACCGTGAGGACCCGCACGAAGACGCCGCGGTTGAGCTCGTGGACGAGCAGGCGTTCATGGGTGAGGAGCCGGAAGGCCTCGCGCAGGGTGTTGCGCGACACCCCGAGCGCCCCGGCGATGCTGTCCTCGGAGAGCCGGGCGCCGGGTTTGAAGAAGCCCTCGGCGATGCGGGTGCGCAGGATGTCGGCGACCCGCTCGGCCGTGCTCGTACGCCCCAGCAGCGCACGGTCGTCCGCCAGTCCGCCGGCCGCCTCGGAGCCCGTCGCACTCACCACGCACCTCTTCTCGCCGTCCCGCACCCGTCGCCGCCTCGGCCCGCTCATCGTAGAAGGAAAACCTCAGGCCGGAACGGGGGACAACCCCCTTGTCGGATCGTTCAACAATCCCCTACCTTGTGGGGACCGCACGGCTCCGCTCCTCCCCTCTTACGCGAGGTGCCGATGAGTACGACCCAGACTCCTCAGACCACCCAGGGCGAACAGCCCGAGGACGAGGGTGCGTTCGCCTGGCTGCGCGCCCTCGGGCCGCGCGGCCGACGCGCCTTCGGCGGCGCGTTCGGCGGATACGCCCTGGACTCCTACGACTTCTTCACGCTGCCGCTGAGCATGGTGGCCATATCCGCCTACTTCAGCCTCACCAGCGGTCAGACCGGACTGCTCACCACCGTCACCCTCGTCGTCTCGGCGGTCGGCGGCGTGCTCGCCGGGATCCTCGCCGACCGGATCGGCCGGGTGAAGGCGCTGATGATCACGGTCGTCACGTACGCGCTCTTCACCGTCCTGTGCGGCTTCGCGCCGAACTACGAGACGCTGCTCGTCTTCCGCGCCCTCCAGGGCGTCGGCTTCGGCGGCGAGTGGGCGGTGGGCGCCATCCTGGTCGCCGAATACGCCTCCGCGAAGCACCGCGGCCGCACGCTGGGCGGCATCCAGAGCGCGTGGGCGGCCGGCTGGGCGCTCGCGGTCATCGTCTACACGCTGGTCTTCCACTTCCTCGACGCGGACACCGCGTGGCGCGTGATGTTCTGGACGGGCGCGCTGCCGGCCCTCCTGGTCATCTGGGTCCGCAGGAACGTCGAGGACGCGCCCCACGTCGCCCAGGTGCGTGCGGCGAGCCGCGAGCGCGGTTCCTTCACCGCGATCTTCCGCCCGGGGCTGCTGCGGACGACGCTGTTCGCGATGCTGCTGTCCACCGGTGTCCAGGGCGGCTACTACACCCTCGCCACCTGGGTCCCGACGTACCTCAAGGACGACCGGGGTCTGACGGTCATCGGCACCGGCGGCTATCTGACCTTCCTCATATCCGGAGCCTTCATCGGCTACCTGACGGGGGGTTACCTCACGGACCGGCTCGGCCGGAAGCGCAACATCGTGATCTTCGCCTTCCTGTCCGCGCTGTGCATCCTCGCCTACACCAACATCCCGTCCGGCGCCGACGGACTGCTGCTCGTGCTCGGCTTCCCGCTCGGCTTCTGCATGTCGGCCATCTTCAGCGGGTTCGGCTCGTTCCTGGCGGAGCTGTATCCGACGGCGGTGCGCGGCACCGGGCAGGGGTTCACGTACAACACCGGCCGCGCGGTCGGCGCCTTCTTCCCGACGCTGGTCGGCTTCCTCGCCGACAGCTGGGGCGTGGGCGGGGCGCTGGTCTTCGGCGCGGTCGGGTACGGCATCGCCGTGCTGGCCCTGCTCGGGCTGCCGGAGACCCGGGGCCGCGAGCTCGCCTGACGCACTCCAAGGAGACATCACCATGACCTGGTCCTCGATCGACCTCAACGCCGACCTGGGCGAGGGTTTCGGCCGCTGGCGCCTCACGGACGACGAACAGCTCCTGTCCGTCGTCACCAGCGCCAACGTCGCCTGCGGCTTCCACGCCGGCGACCCGGTCACCATGCGGCGCGTCTGCGCGCTGGCGGCCGAGCGGGGGGTCCGGATCGGTGCCCAGGTCTCCTACCGTGACCTGGCCGGCTTCGGGCGGCGCTCCATGGACGTGCCCGCCGACGAGCTGGCCGCCGAAGTGGCCTACCAGATCGGCGCCCTGGAGGTGTTCGCCAGAGCGGCCGGGACTCGCGTGTCGTACGTCAAACCGCACGGCGCGCTCTACAACCGTGTGGTCCACGACGAGGAACAGGCCCGGGCGGTGGTCGACGGGGTGCTGCTGACCGGCGAGCGGTTGCCCGTGCTCGGTCTGCCGGGCTCGCGGCTGCACGAGACGGCGGGCAATGCGGGGTTGCCCGTCGTCGCGGAGGCGTTCGCGGACCGGGCGTACACCGCCGCGGGGACGCTCGTGCCGCGGCGCGAGGAGGGGGCCGTGATCACCGATCCGGCGGCCGTGGTGGAGCGGTCCGTATCCATGGCCACGCTCGGAGAGGTCACCTCCCGGTGCGGCCGGCCGGTCGCCGTCCGCGCCCGTTCCCTGTGCCTGCACGGGGACACGCCGGGCGCGGTGGAGCTGGCCCGAGAGGTCCGTTCCCGTCTGGAGGACTCGGGTGTGCGGGTGGAGGCGTTCGTATGAGGACGCCGGGCATGGTGCCGGGTATGAGGTCGACGATCAGGGCGCTGGCCGTGGGTGAACGGGCCCTGCTGGTCGAGCTCGGCAGCGGTGAGGAGGCGCAGGCCTTCCACGCCGAGGTGCTGCGCCGCCGTGCGTCCGGCTCGCTCCCCGCCGTACGGGAGATCGTGCCCGCGGCGCGGACCGTGCTGCTCGACGGGGTGGAAGACCCCGGACGCCTCGCGGAGCAGGTCACCCGGTGGGAGATGGAGCCACTGCACGCGCGCGTGGACCCGGTTCTGGAGATCCCCGTCCGGTACGACGGTCCGGACCTGGCTGTGGTGGCGGCGCTGTGGGGCGTGGAGGCGGAGGAGGTGGCGAGGATCCATTCCGGGGTGGAGTACCGGGTGGCGTTCTGCGGCTTCGCACCGGGCTTCGGCTATCTGACCGGCCTCCCCGCGCGGTACGAGGTGCCGCGCCGCTCCACCCCCCGTACCTCCGTCCCGCCCGGCTCGGTGGCGCTGGCGGGCGCGTACACCGGCGTCTACCCGCGCTCCTCGCCGGGCGGGTGGCAGCTGATCGGGACGACGGACCTGGTGCTGTGGGACCCGGCGCGCGAGCCGGCGGCGCTGCTGGCGCCGGGCACCCGGGTGCGGTTCGTCTCCGAGCCCGGCACCCGCGACCGCCTGGAGGGCAGATGACCGACCGTGCCTTCGCGGTCGTACGGGCCGGGGCGCTGACCACCGTGCAGGACGAGGGACGGTTCGGCCACGCCCACCTGGGCGTGCCGCGCTCGGGAGCCCTCGATCCGTATGCGAGCGGGCTCGTCAACCGGCTGGTCGGCAATCCGGTGGGCGCGGCGGTGCTGGAGACGACCGTCAACGGCTGTGCGGTGCGGCCGCGGTGCGCGGTGACCGTCGCGGTGGGTGGCGCTCCGTGCCCGGTGACCGTGGACGGGCGGCCGGTGGCCTGGGGTGCGGCGGTACGCGTGCCCGCGGGTGCCGTGCTGGAGGTGGGCGCGGCGGTGCGCGGTCTGCGCTCCTACGTGGCGTTCGCCGGCGGTGTGGCCGCCGAGCCGGTGCTGGGCAGCCGCTCCACGGACCTGCTCTCGGGGCTGGGCCCCGCACCGCTGCGGGACGGGGCCGTGCTGCCACTGGGCCGGGCGCCGTCCGGGGCCGCAGCCCTGTACGACACCGCGCCCTGGCCGGGCCCGCCCCGGGAGCTGGTCCTACGGGTGCGCCTGGGCCCGCGCCACGACTGGTTCACGGACGCGGCGCTCCGCACCCTCGCCACGCGGACGTACCGCGTGTCCCCCGCGAGCAACCGGATCGGGCTGCGCACCGAGGGGCCGCCCCTGGAGCGGGCCGTCGCCGGTGAACTGCCCAGCGAGGGCATGGTCTTGGGCGCGGTCCAGGTACCGCCGGACGGGCGGCCCGTGGTGTTCCTCGCCGACCACCCCACGACCGGCGGCTATCCGGTGGTCGCGGTGGTCCGGGAGCGGGACCTGGCGGCCGCGGCGCAGGCGGTGCCGGGGACGCCGGTGCGGTTCGTGGTTCAGTCCGGGGGTGTCCCGTAGCCGCCGCCCCCGGGTGTCGAGACGACCAGGACGTCACCGGGACGGACGTCCACCACGTCGACCCCGCCGAGCCGCTCCACGGTGCCGTCGGCGCGCTCCAGGGCGTTCTCGCCGAGGGCGCCCGGCTCGCCGCCCGCCATGCCGTACGGCGGCACCCTGCGGTGTCCGGTCAGCAGCGCCACCGTCATGGGCTCCAGGAACCGGATGCGGCGCACGACGCCGTCGCCGCCGCGCCACCGGCCGCGCCCGCCGCTGCCCGCCCGTACGGCGAAGCCGTCGACCCGGACGGGGTGGCGCCACTCCAGGACCTCGGGGTCGGTGAGCCGGGAGTTGGTCATGTGGGTCTGGACGGCGTCGGCCCCGTCGAAGCCGTCGCCCGCGCCCGAGCCGCTCGCCACCGTCTCGTAGTACTGCACGCGGTCGTTGCCGAAGGTGACGTTGTTCATGGTGCCGGAGCCCTCCGCCTGGACGCCGAGCGCCGCGTACAGCGCCCCCGTCACCGCCTGCGAGGTCTCGACATTGCCGGCCACCGTCGCCGCCGGGTAGGCGGGCGCCAGCATGCAGCCGTCGGGGACGCGCACCTCCAGGGGTTCCAGGCAGCCGCTGTTGAGCGGGATGTCGTCCTCGACCAGCGTCCGGAAGACGTACAGCACCGCCGCCATGACCACAGAGGTGGGCGCGTTGGTGTTGCCGGGCTGCTGCGGGGACGTGCCGGTGAACTCCAGGACCGCGCGGCGCCGTTCGCGGTCGACGCGGACCGCGACCTGGATGACGGCCCCGCCGTCCGTCTCGTAGCGGCAGGAGCCGTCGCGCAGCAGGGCGACGATGCGCCGTACGGACTCAGCGGCGTTGTCGCGTACGTGCCGCATGTAGGCGTGGACGACGTCGAGGCCGAACTGGTCGACCATGCGCTCCAGTTCCTCGATGCCCTTCTCGTTGGCTGCGATCTGGGCGCGCAGGTCGGCGAGGTTGGTGTCGGGGTCCCGGGAGGGGTACGGCGCCTCGGTGAGCAGCCGCCGGGTCTCGTCCTCCCGGAGGCGTCCGTCCCGCACGAGCAGCCAGTTGTCGAAGAGGACGCCCTCCTCGTGGACCGTGCGGCTGAAGGCGGGCATGGAGCCGGGCGTGATGCCGCCGATCTCGGCGTGGTGGCCCCGGGAGGCCACCAGGAAGCGCAGAGTCCCGTCCGGCCCGAAGACGGGCGTCACGACGGTCACGTCGGGCAGGTGCGTACCGCCGTGGTACGGGTCGTTGATGGCGTACACGTCGCCGGGTCGCAGGGTGCCCCGATTGC
Source organism: Streptomyces sp. NPDC030862 (assembly GCF_055571835.1). Taxonomy (NCBI): domain Bacteria; kingdom Bacillati; phylum Actinomycetota; class Actinomycetes; order Kitasatosporales; family Streptomycetaceae; genus Streptomyces; species Streptomyces sp. NPDC030862. The sequence continues at coordinate 31,673 of NZ_JBVIEN010000016.1, forward strand.
GCCGCAGCACCTCCTTGATGGACTCGCCCATCGAACCGAGGTGGACGGGGATGTGCGGGGCGTTGGCGATGAGGTTGCCGCCGGCGTCGAAGAGGGCACAGGAGAAGTCGAGCCGCTCCTTGATGTTGACGGAGTGGGCGGTGTTCTCCAGGCGTACGCCCATCTGCTCGGCGATCGCCATGAAGAGGTTGTTGAAGACCTCCAGCAGGACGGGGTCGACGTCCGTGCCGACGGCCGTACGGCTCGGCCGGGGGCGGGCGCGGGTCAGCAGCAGGTGGCCGGTGCCGGTCGCGGAGCCCTGCCAGCCGTCGTCGACGACGGTCGTGGCGTCGGCCTCGGCGATGACGGCGGGGCCGGCCACGGTGTCGGAGGGCCGCAGGTCCTCGCGCCGGTACAGCGGGGTGTCCCGGGGCTCGCCGTTCACGAACGTCCGCACCGTCGCGCACGGCGCCAGCGGGCCGGGGCCCGTACGGACGGCCCTTTCGGCGGCCACGGGGCCGTGCGGACCGGCCCGTCCGACCGCCTCCACCGAGACGGCCTCCACCACCAGCGGCTTGTCCATGGCGAACCCGTACCGCGCGCGGTGCGCCGCCGTGAACGCCTCCCGTACGGCGTCGACGGAGCCGAGCGGTACGGGCAGGCTCGCATCGGTGCCCGCGTACCGCACCAGCACGCGCGCGTGCGTGCCGATCGCGCTGTCGGGCAGCCCGTCGGCGCGTAGTTCCTCCCGGGTGTGTCCGGCGAGCTCGGCGCAGAGCTCGTGCACGCGCGCGTGGGCGGCCTCGCCCAGTCCGGCTTCGACGGAGCGCTCGCGCATGGCGGTGGCGTCGGCGAGGCCGATGCCGTACGCCGAGAGGACCCCGGCCAGCGGAGGGACGAGGACGGTGTCGACGCCGAGGGCGTCGGCGACCGCGCAGGCGTGCTGTCCGCCCGCCCCGCCGAAGCTGGTCAGGGCGTAGCGGGTGATGTCGTGGCCGCGCTGGACGGAGATCTTCTTCACGGCGTTGGCCATGTTGAGGACGGCGATCTCCAGGAAGCCGGCCGCGACCTCCTCGGGCGTCCGCGCGACTCCGGTGTGGTGGCGTACGTCCTCGGCCAGTTCGGTGAAGCGTGTCCGCACCACGTGGGCGTCGAGCGGCTGGTCCCCGTCCGGCCCGAAGACCGCCGGGAAGTGGTCCGGCTGCACCCGCCCCAGCATGACGTTGGCGTCCGTCACGGTGAGCGGGCCGCCGCGCCGGTAGCAGGCGGGACCGGGGACGGCGCCGGCCGAGTCGGGGCCGACCCGGTAGCGCCGGCCGTCGAAGTGGAGGACCGAGCCGCCGCCCGCGGCGACGGTGTGGATGCTCATCATCGGCGCCCGCATCCGCACCCCGGCCACCTGGGTGCCGAGCTCCCGCTCGAAGGCGCCCGCGTAGTGCGACACGTCGGTGGAGGTGCCGCCCATGTCGAAGCCGATGACCTCTCCGAAACCGGCCTGTTCGGACGTGCGGGCCATCCCGACGACGCCGCCCGCCGGTCCGGACAGTACGGCGTCCTTGCCGCGGAAGTGCGCGGCCTCCCGCAGCCCGCCGTTGGACTGCATGAACATCAGCCGTACGCCGGCGAGCTCGGCGGCGACCTCGTCGACGTACCGGCGCAGGATCGGCGAGAGGTAGGCGTCGACGACGGTCGTGTCGCCGCGTGGCACCAGCTTGATCAGCGGGCTGACCTCGTGCGAGCAGCTGACCTGCGCGAAGCCCGCCTCGCGCGCCGCCTCGGCCGTCCGCACCTCGTGGCCGGGGTGGCGGTAGCCGTGCATCAGCACCACCGCGGCGCTGCGCAGCCCGTCCGCGCGGGCCCGCTCCAGCTCCTCGCGCACGGGCGCGAGGTCCAGGGGGCGTACGACGGCGCCGTGGGAGTCGACCCGCTCGGGGACCTCGATGACACGGTCGTACACGGCCTCGGGAAGCACGATGTGCCGGTCGAAGATCCGCGGCCGGTTCTGGTAGGCGATGCGCAGGGCGTCGCGGAAGCCCTCGGTGATGAGGAGGACGGTGGGTTCCCCGCGCCGCTCCAGGAGGGCGTTGGTGGCGACCGTGGTGCCCATCTTGACGGAGTGGACGCGGTCCGCCGGTACGGGTTCGCCCGGGCGGAGCCCGAGCAGCAGCCGGATCCCGGCGACGGCGGCGTCCCGGTGGCGCTCGGGGTCGTGCGAGAGCAGCTTGCGCGTGACCAGGCGCCCGTCGGGGCGCCGGGCCACGATGTCGGTGAAGGTGCCGCCCCGGTCGATCCAGAACTCCCAGCGCCCGCTCATCTCCCCATTCTCGGTGAGGACGGCGCCACGCGGGCGTTTCCCCGTGGCGGGATCAGCCGCCGGGGTCGGCGCGGGGGGGCAGCACGGCCGGTCGGCACGGCGGGGCGGCACGGCCGGTCGGCACGGCGGGGCAGCACGGCCGGTCGGCGCGGTGGGGCGGCACGGCCGGTCGGCGCGGCGGCCTCAGCCGGTCGGTGTGTCCGGACCGATCCTGCTGCGTACGGCCAGTTGCACCTCGTCCTCCTCCGCCGGGTCGGCGGCGAGGTGGCGCAGCCGTTCGGCGACGCGTACGTCCCCGGTCTCGGCGTGCAGGGCGGCGATCTCCCTGGTGGTCTCCTCGCAGTCCCACAGGCACTCGACGGCGAAGCCGGTGGCGAAGGAGGGATCGGTCGCGGCGAGGGCGCGAGCCGTGCGGCCGCGCAGCTGGGAGGCCGCGGTCTCCCGGTAGATGTGGCGCAGGACGGGTGCGGCGCAGGCGATGCCGAGCCGGCCGGCCCCGTCGACGAGCGGGTAGAGCGCGAGCGCGTCCGGGCCGTGGGTCCGTACGGCCTCGCGCAGGGCGCCGAGCACCAGGGCGGCGTCCTGGGGGCCGCCCCGGGAGGCGAGCACGCCGGCCGCCGAGCTGCCGAGCGCGTCGGGCCGGTGCACCCAGCCGCGTGCCCGGTCGACGGCCGCCTCTCCGCACATCCGCTCGAAGGCGGCGACGGCGGCGTCGGCGACGGTACGGGAGCCGTCGCCCGCGGCGGCCTCGATCAGGTCCAGGACGGCGGGGTCCCGCGCCTCGGCCAGGTAGTGCAGGGCGGCGCAGCGGGCGCCGTCCGAGCCGCTGCGGGCGGCCTCGAGGATCAGGGTCCGGTCCTCGGGCCCCGCCACGGCCGTCAGGCAGCGGGCGGCGGGCACGTGGAGCGCGGAGCCGCGCTCCAGGCCCTCCTGGGCCCAGTCGAAGACCGCCTGGACGCTCCAGCCGGGGCGTGGCCCCGTGGGGCGCATCTGGCGCTGCCAGCGGTCGAAGGAGCCGCGTTCCTGGGCGGCCCGCACCCGGGCGCCGACGGCGTCCCGCCGGTCCTCGGCCCACAGCCGCCACGGGCGGGGCTCGAAGGCGTCGCGTACGGCGGCGGCGAGCTCGGCGTCGCCCTCCGGGGTGGCCGGGAAGCGGGCGAGCACGGGCTCGGCGAGGGCGCGCAGCGCGGAGTCGTCGTCGCGCAGCGCGAGCTCGTCGAGGGCCCAGGTCCAGTTGGCGCCGGTCGCGGCGTACCCGCGCAGCAGCACGAGGGCGTCCTCACGGCCGTATGAGGCGAGGTGGCCGAGTACGGCGAGGGCGAGCCCGGTGCGGGACTCGTCCGTGTCGAGGTGGTCCTCGTGGCTGAAGAGATGGGCTTCGACGGCGTCGAGCCCACCGTGCAGGTCCAGGTAGAGGCGCGCGTAGTAGAGGGAGCGGTTCTCGACCTGCCAGTCCTGGCGGGGGTCGTTCAGGACGCAGTGGTTGAGGGCGGCGAGGGCCTCCGCGCGTGGCGCGGCGAGCGCGTGCAGCGTGCCGTCGCCGCGGCCCCTCTGCAACAGGCCGAGCAGCGTACCGCTCGGCGCTATGACCGGATCGAACATGGAAAATGCCTCACATCAAGCTGTCGACGCAACCGGGGGTCCCCGGTGAACGGTGGGGTGCCTAGGCCGCGCAGCAACATGTGGAGCCGCTCGTCGTCTTCCGCTTGGTGTCGACCATCTTCCTCTGCCTCTCGTCGGTGGCCCCCTGTGGGCTCGACGTCATGATGACCCAGCCATTTCGCCACCGCGACCACATTTACGGCACCCTTCTCGCCTGGGGTTCAGTCCCCGTTCACCGGGACTCGAACAGCTCCAGCAGGTGTGCCTTCCCAAACATGCGGGCGGTGTCCACGGCGGACGGAGTCCCGGCTTCCGGATCCGCGCCCGCCGCGAGGAGGGCGCGCACCACGTCGTCCTCGCCCTTGAAGACGGCGCCGGCGATGGGCGTCTGACCGCGGTCGTTGACGCGGTTGGGGTCGGCGCCGCGGCTGAGGAGGGCCTCCACGGCCTCGGCGTGGCCGTGGTAGGCGGCGAGCATCACCAGGGAGTCGCCCTTGTCATTGGTGAGGTTCGGGGACACGCCGTGGTCGACGTACTCGGCGAGTGTCTTGGCGTCCCCCTGCCGCGCCATGTCGAAGATCCTGGACGCCAGCTCGATCACCTCGGGGTCCGGAGTCTCACTCATCGGACGGACCGCCTTTCACGTCGTTGACCCGTATCCGCGCCGGCCGTGCTGACCTGCGCGGACGTGGGTGGAACCAGTACGCACGGCGGGTCGCCGTGCAAGTGAACCGACAGGGTACTGCCCGGGCCGTGGGGCGACTCCGCCAGGCAGTGGGAAAGATCACCTCAAGGCGGTCATGCGCGGGGGCGACAAGGGCCGGCGTACGCCGATCCAGCGAAAACTCCGACATTTCACCCATTTGCATCTTTTGTCGCATTGATACTTGCGGTGAGCTTGGAAGTACTCAAGGTGACTGTCCCCTCACCCAGGAGAAACTCATGATCCTGTCCATCTCCGGCGTGGTCCTGCTCGGCATCATCGTCTTCCTCTTCTTCAAGAAGGACGGGCTCAAGGCCTCCCACGCCCTCGTCTGCGCCCTCTTCGGCTTCTACCTGGCGGGTACCGCCATCGCCCCGAGCATCACGGCGGGCGGCGCGAGCCTCGCCAGCCTGCTGGGCGGGATCAAGTTCTGACGCCGACGCCCACGACCCCTCCCATCCCTTCAGGCCCTCAGGAGTACGACGTGGCCCGGCGACCACTCCCCCGCATTCCGAGCAGCCGCGTCCTGAGCAGCCGCGTGCTGAACAGCCGCGTGCTGAGCAGCGGCAGCCACCGGATCGCACGGAGCCGGGAGATCGCGCGAACGGCCGCCGACAGCGCCACGGACGTCCTCCATCCGCTGATCACGATCACCCGTGGTCTGCGGAGGCTGGCCGCGGCGGGCCGCGCCAAGTGGGCGGCGACCCCCAAGGACCGGCGCGGTCCCGCGCTGTTCCTCGCCGCGGCCTGCGTCCTGGTCGTCGCCCTCGCGCCGTACGGGCCGCTGCTCGCGCTCGTGTCGGTGATGGGCGCGGCGGCGTGGCACGGACGCGAGCGCCCGGTCGTGAAGACCGGGCCCGACGAGACGGAGAAGGAGCGGCTGAAGGCGCTCTACGAGGCCCTGGTGCCCCACTTCTCCGTCCCCGAGGACCCCGCTCCGCTCTTCGCCCACGGCGGGGAGTGGAGCAAGGCCCTCAGTGACTTCGACTTCGACGCGGACGGGCGGCCGACGCGGCTGCGGATCGCGTACCCGGCGTACTTCCCCGACGGGGACGCCGCCGCGAGGGCCCGGATCGAGCACCTGCTGCACGCCAAGTCCGGGCGCGGCCGCGAGTACTTCTTCCAGTGGTACGAGGAGGAGAACCAGCTCCTCATGAGGGTGCTGCCCGCGCTGCCGACCACCATCGCGGCGCAGCCCTTCGTGACGGCGCCCGGCGAGACGGTGCTGGGGTTCACCGACGACGACGCGGTGCAGCGGACGATGCCCGTCCGCGCGGGCGACGAGCGGCGCGACGCGCCGCCCGTGGTGTGGCGGACGGGCCCCCGCTCGACGGAGCCGCACCTGCTCGCCGTCGGCGCCCCCGGCAGCGGCACCACGTCGCTGCTGCGCTGCCTCGCGCTTCAGGCACTGGACCACGGCGACGTGGTCATCGTCGACGGCAGCGGCACCGGGGAGTACGCCTGCCTGCACGGCCGCGCCGGGGTGCTGGGCGTCGAGTGCGGACTCTCCGGGGCGCTGACCAGCCTGGAGTGGGCGGCGCACGAGACGGAGCGGCGGCTGATCGCGGCGAACCGGGCCCGCCAGGCGGGCCGCCCGGCCCCCGAGGACACCAAGCGGCCGCTGTGGATCCTGGTGGACCGGCCCGCCGCCCTCGGGCACCTGGCGGCGGCCGACGGGCGCCCCGACCCGCAGGAGCTGCTCGGGGTGCCGCTGCGGCACGGCAGGGCGGCGCAGGTCACCGTCGTCGTGGCGGAGCAGTTCGACGGCGTGGACGCGCTCAGCGAGGCCGTACGCACCCACACGCGCGCCCGGGTCGTGCTCGGCCCCGCCTCCCGTGAGCAGGTGGAGGCCGTCCTCGGCGCCGCGCCCCACACCACGCCGCCGCCGAGCGTGCCGCCGGGGCGCGGGTACGCACGGCTGGGTACCGGACCGGTCCTGCGCCTCCAGGTGCCGGCGACACCGGACCCGTACGACGACGCGACGAGCGAGGCGCACCGGCAGGCGGTGCTGGAGCTGCTTCCGGAGCCGCAGCACACCGCTGACACGGTGCGGCTGCAGCACCTCGCGGGCAGGCCCCGGGAGACCACGACGGGCTGAGGCGGCCCGACCGGGGCCGGACTCGTGCCGGAGCCCCGACCGGGTAGGCCCCGCGGACCGTCAGGCCCCCCGGCCGGGCCCGCCGACCGTCAGGCCACGAAGGTGCGCGGCGCTTCGGCGGAGGGGCTGCCCGGGGCGCCGGACTCGACGAGCCGGGCGGCCGCCGCCAGGCGGGCCGCCGCCTCGTCGGCGACCGGACCGCCGACCGTGAAGGGCAGCCGTACGTACCCCTCGAAGGCGCCGTCCACGCCGAAACGGGGGCCCGAGGGGACGCGGACGCCGACGCGTTCGCCGACCTCGGCGAGGCGGGAGCCGGAGAGGCCGCCGGTGCGGACCCAGAGGGTGAGGCCGCCGAGAGGCACGTCGAACTCCCAGCTGGGCAGCTCCCTGCGGACCGCCGCGACCAGCGCGTCGCGGTTCTCGCGCGCCTGGGCGCGGCGCAGGGCGACCGCCTCCTCCCAGCCGCCGGTGCTCATCAGCCAGGTGACGGCCAGCTGCTCCAGCACCGGGGTACCGAGGTCGGCGTAGGCGCGGGCGGCGACCAGGGAGCGGATCACGTCGGGTGCCGCGCGGACCCAGCCGATGCGCATGCCGGCCCAGAAGGCCTTGCTGGCCGAGCCCACGGTGATCACCGTGCTGCCGCCCGGGTCGAAGGAACAGACCGGGCGGGGCATCTCCAGCCCCTCCTCCAGGTACAGCTCCGTCATGGTCTCGTCGACCACGAGCACCGTCCCGGCGGAGCGGGCGGCGTCCACCAGCTGGCGGCGCTGCTCCTCGTCGGCGAGGGCGCCGGTGGGGTTGTGGAAGTCGGCGACGACGTACGCGAGACGGGGCCCGGCGTCGCGGAAGACCTGGCGCCAGCGGGGCATGTCCCAGCCGGTCAGGCCCTCCGCCATCGCGACCGGCACCAGCCGGACGCCGGCCTCGCGCATCAGCTGGAGGATGTTGGCGTACGACGGTGACTCGACGGCGATGCGCTCGCCGCGGCCGGCGAAGAGGTGGCAGATCGCGTCGATGGCGCCCATCGCGCCCGTCGTCACCATGATCTGCTCGGGCATGGTCGGGATGCCGCGCGCGGTGTACCGGTCGGCGAGCATCTGCCGCAGCGCGGGCAGCCCGGCCGGGTAGTCGCCGTGCGTGTGGGCGTACGGCGGCAGCTCCACCAGCGCCCCCTGCACGGCGCGGGTCAGCCAGGGCTCGGGCGCCGGGAGCGACGCGCAGCCCAGGTCGATCATGGAGCCGAGGGACTCCGGCGGCAGCGGTTCCAGGCCGCGTGCGGGCAGCGGGTTGCCGGCCGGCACGGCGGTCCAGCTGCCGGCACCGCGCCGGGACTCCAGGAAGCCCTCCGCGCGCAGCGCCTCGTACGCGGCGGCGACGGTGGTGCGGCTCACCGAGAGGGAGAGGGCAAGTTCGCGCTCGGCGGGCAGGCGGGCGGCGACCGGGACACGGCCTTCCAGGACCAGCAGCCGGATGCCGTCGGCGAGGGCGCGGTAGGCGGGCGGCTTGCGGGTGCCGGGGCCGGCGGGGCGGGGCTGCTGGGCGGTCAGCTGCCGGGCGAGCTGGGCCGCACCCACCGCGGAGGTCCACTCGGTCATGGAATTCAGTCCACCTTCCTGGAATTGGCCATGGTTGGAGTCCAATTCCCGCACCCAGAGTGACACGAGGCAGTCCACCACCACCACTCCGGGGGCACACCTTGTCCATCACCTCAACCAGAGACCTGCGCGGGCGGCGTCTGCCGCGGCGCCTGGTCCAGCTGTACGCCGGTCTGGTCCTGTACGGCGTGAGCTCCGCCCTGCTCGTGCGTGCCGGGCTGGGCCTGGAGCCCTGGAACGTGCTGCACGAGGGCCTGGCGGAACGCTCCGGGCTGTCGATCGGCGTGGTCTCGATGCTCGTCGGCGTCGTCGTGCTCCTGCTGTGGGTCCCACTCCGGCAGAAGCCGGGGCTCGGCACCGTCTCGAACGTCCTGGTCTTCGGCGTCGCCATCGACGCCTCGCTGGCGGTGCTGCCGACCGCCCACGGCCTGCCGGCGCAAGTCCCGATGATGGTGGCCGGCATCGCCCTCAACGGTGTGGCGACCGGGCTCTACATCGCGGCCCGCCTCGGGCCCGGCCCGCGCGACGGGCTGATGACGGGGCTGCACCGCCGTACGGGCCGGTCGATCCGGCTGGTGCGTACGGCCATCGAGGCCGGGGTGGTGCTCGCCGGGTTCCTGCTGGGTGGCTCGGTGGGGGTGGGCACGGTGGCGTACGCCCTGGCGATCGGGCCGCTCGCCCAGCTGTTCCTGCGGGTCTTCGCCGTCCCGGACACGGGTGTCAGCACGGTGGTCGCCCGGCGGACACCGCGGCGGGCCATACTGCGGCGGTGACTCGCCATCCTTACCTCAACCACCCGTCGCCCATACCGTTCGCCCATCGCGGCGGGGCCGCGGACGGGCTGGAGAACACGGTGGCCGCCTTCCGGCGTGCCGCCGTGGCCGGTTACCGCTACTTCGAGACCGATGTGCACACCACCGCCGACGGCCGGCTCGTCGCCTTCCACGACGCGACGCTGGACCGCGTGACGGACGCCCGGGGCCGGATCGCGCGACTGCCCTGGAGCGTGGTCCGCCAGGCCCGAGTGGCGGGCAAGGAACCGCTGCCGCTCTTCGAGGAGCTGCTGGAGGAGTTCCCGGACGCCCGCTGGAACGTGGACGTCAAGGCGGAGGCCGCCCTGTCGCCCCTGCTGGAGCTGATCCGCAGGGCGGACGCCTGGGACCGGGTGTGCGTCGGCTCCTTCGACGAGGGCCGGGTGGCCAGGGCCGTACGCCTCGCGGGGCCGCGCCTGGCGACCTCGTACGGGGTGCGGGGGGTGCTGGGGCTGCGGCTGCGTTCGTACGGGATCCCGGCGGCGCTGCGCGGGGGCGCGGTGGCGGCGCAGGTGCCGGAGAGCCAGGGCGGGGTGCGGGTGGTGGACCGGCGGTTCATCCGGGCCACGCACGAACGGGGTCTCCAGGTGCACGTCTGGACGGTGAACGATCCGGAACGGATGGCCGCCCTGCTCGATCTGGGGGTGGATGGCATCATGACCGATCATCTGGAGACGCTGCGCACGGTGCTGACCGACCGGGGAGTGTGGGTCTGAGGCCCGGGCCGTCTCACCACGGGGACGAACGAGGGGGGCGGCCGTGACCGTCGGAACCGCCGGCCGGGCAGACCGGATACGTGAGCAACGGGGCTGGTACTTCTACGACTTCGCGTGCTCCGTCTATTCGACGAGCGTGCTGACGGTGTTCGTCGGCCCGTATCTGACGTCGGTCGCCAAGGCGGCCGCGGACGCGGAGGGTTTCGTCCATCCGCTCGGAATCCCGGTCCGCGCGGGTTCGGTCTTCGCGTACGCGGTCTCCGTCTCGGTCGTCCTGGCGGTGCTGGTGATGCCGCTGGCCGGGGCGGTGGCCGACCGGACGGGCCGCAAGAAGCCTCTGCTGGCGGCGGCCGCGTACCTGGGGGCGACGGCGACGACGGGGCTGTTCTTCCTGGACGGGGAGCGCTATCTGCTGGGCGCGTTCCTGCTGATCGTGGCGAACGCCTCGCTCGCCGTCTCGATGGTGCTGTACAACGCCTATCTGCCGCAGATCGCGGAGCCGGAGGAGCGGGACGCGGTCTCCTCGCGCGGGTGGGCGTTCGGCTATACGTCGGGCGCGCTCGTCCTCGTGATCGATCTCGTGCTGTACACGGGCCACGACTCCTTCGGGGTGTCGGAGTCCGAGGCGGTACGCATCTGCCTGGCGTCGGCCGGTCTGTGGTGGGGTGCCTTCACGCTGATACCGCTGCGCCGGCTGCGCGACCGGCAGGTGGCGGCGGCCGGCGGGGAGGGCTCCGTCGGGTCGGGGTGGCGGCAGCTGATGGGGACGCTGCGCGACATGCGGCGCCATCCGCTCACGCTGTCCTTCCTGCTGGCGTACCTGGTCTACAACGACGGCGTGCAGACGGTGATATCGCAGGCCTCCATCTACGGCTCCGAGGAGCTGGGCCTGGACCAGACGACGCTGATCACGGCGGTGCTGCTGGTGCAGGTCCTGGCGGTGGCCGGCGCCCTCGGCATGGGCCGCCTGGCACGCGTGTACGGGGCCAAGCGGACGATCCTCGGGTCGCTCGCCGTGTGGACGCTGATCCTGGCGGCCGCGTACTTCCTGCCGGCCGGCGCCCCTGTCTGGTTCTACGCCCTTGCGGCGGCGATCGGTCTGGTGCTGGGCGGCAGCCAGGCGCTGTCGCGCTCGCTCTTCTCGCACCTGGTACCGCGCGGCAAGGAGGCCGAGTACTTCTCGGCGTACGAGATGAGCGACCGGGGGCTGAGCTGGCTGGGGCCACTCGTCTTCGGCCTCGCGTACCAGGTCACCGGCAGTTATCGGGACGCGATCATCTCGCTCGTGGTCTTCTTCGGGCTGGGTTTCGCCCTGCTCGCGCGGGTACCCGTGCGGCGTGCGGTGGCGGCCGTGGGAAACCCCGTACCGGATCGGATTTAGCCACAGAACAGAAGTCCGGTAGTGTACGCCTTTGGCCTGCCAGGCGGAGCGTTACTGCGCGCCGAAGAAGTGAAGACGCTGGGTGACATCTTCTGCCAGATGTGACAAACCGGGCACTGGTGGGTACAAAAAGGGGCGGCACGTTGGGCGACGCATGACCCGCAACGGGAATCTTTACCGCCGACCGGACGTTGACCGGATGACGACGACAGCGACACCTGTCCTGTGGGCGACAAGCCCGGGAGGCACGATTCATGAGTGAGCGAGCTCTTCGCGGCACGCGCCTCGTGGTGACCAGCTACGAGACCGACCGCGGCATCGATCTGGCCCCGCGCCAGGCGGTGGAGTACGCATGCGAGAAGGGGCATCGTTTTGAGATGCCGTTCTCGGTCGAGGCGGAGATTCCGCCGGAGTGGGAGTGCAAGGTCTGCGGAAGCCAGGCACTTCTGGTGGACGGGGACGGCCCCGAGGAGAAGAAGGGCAAGCCGGCGCGTACGCACTGGGACATGCTCATGGAGCGGCGCACTCGCGAGGAGCTGGAGGAAGTGCTGGCCGAGAGGCTGGCGGTCCTGCGCTCCGGCGCCATGAACATCGCCGTGCACCCGCGCGACAGCCGGAAGTCCGCCTGATCGCGTGAACGGGCCGGCACCGCGCCGGCACGGAAGCAAGCAAGAGCCGCGGGGGGGGGGGGGGGGGGGGGGGGGGAGGAGGGGGGGGGGGGTGTGGTGGGGGGGGGGGGGGGGGGGGGGGTGGGGGGGGGGGGGGGGGGGGGGGGGGGGGGGGGGGGGGGGGGGGGGGAG
>NZ_JBVIEN010000016.1:43682-95948 GCF_055571835.1 Streptomyces sp. NPDC030862
AAGGCACGACGAAGAAAGATGGACCCCCCCATACAAAAAAAAAAAAACCCCCCCCCCCCCCCCCCCCCCCCCCCCCCCCCCCCCCCCCCCCCCCGCGGCTCTTGGCGTATGGAGCCCCTGTACGGCCCCGTACGCGGACGGTCAGGGCGTCAGCGGCGGGCGGGGGCCCTCGTCGCCCTGCGGGCCGGGCCGCCGCCCCGCCGCGTCGGGGCGGATGACCTCGCCCGGCACGACCTTGCCGTCCGGGCGGTGCATACGGGCCTGCTGGAAGGCGTCCCCCAGGGAGCCGGGCACCATGGCGCGCATCCGCCGGTCCAGCGCCCGGTCGGCGTAGCGCCCCGCCATCGCGCGGACCGGCGGCAGCAGCAGGAGCAGGCCGGCCACGTCCGACAGGAGCCCCGGCAGCATCAGCAGCAGTCCGCCGAGCATCAGGAAGCCGTTTCCGGTACTCCCCCGGTCCGGGTCGGGCGCCACGCCCGCCTGCTGCTGCTGCTGCTGGAGCGTCTCGGTGAGCGTCCGGAAGGCCCGCCGCCCGGCCCGCTTGATCACCGCGGCGCCGAGGAGCCCGGCGCCGGCCAGCAGGGCGAAGACGGTGAGCCCGCCCGCAGCGCCGCCCACGAGGGTCAGCAGCCAGATCTCCACCACCAGCCAGGCGGCGAGGGCGAGCGGAGCGAGCGTGCGGGCGCGGGAGCGCTTACGGGCGGCAGGAGGCGGTGAGCCGGTCATCATGCCCCCAGTGTGCCCAAGACCGCGCCAGCGCGGCGTAAAGGGGTGATCAGGAAGGGCAGGGCACGACTCAGGGGCGCTTGCGGCCCATGATGCGGTCGGCGCGGGAGCCGATGCCCCACGCGGTGACGCGCCACAGCGCCTCGACGACGATGTCCCGGCTCATCTTGGAGTCGCCGTGCTCGCGCTCCACGAAGGTGATCGGGACCTCGACGACGTGGTACCCGGCGGCGACGGCGCGGCGCGCGAGGTCGACCTGGAAGCAGTAGCCCTGGGAGGCCACGTCGTCGAGGCCGAGGCCCTCCAGGGTCTCCTTGCGGAAGGCCCGGAAGCCGCCGGTGACGTCGCGGATGGGGACGTCCAGCAGGAGCCGCGAGTAGGTGCTGCCGCCGCGGGAGAGGAACTCGCGCGACTTGGGCCAGTTGACCACCCGGCCGCCGGGGACCCAGCGGGAGCCCAGCACCAGGTCGGCGCCCTTGAGGGCGGTCAGCAGGCGCGGCAGCTCCTCGGGCTGGTGGGAGCCGTCGGCGTCCATCTCGACGAGCACGCCGTAGCCGTGCTCGATGCCCCACCGGAACCCCGCCAGGTAGGCCGCGCCCAGCCCTTCCTTGCCCTTGCGGTGCAGGACGTGGACGTGGTCGTCCTCGGCGGCCAGCTCGTCGGCGAGCTTGCCGGTGCCGTCCGGGCTGTTGTCGTCGGCGACCAGGACATGGGCGTCGGGTACGGCAGCCCGGACCCTGGTCACGATCGGCTTGATGTTCTCGGCCTCGTTGTAGGTGGGGATGATCACCAGGGCCTTGCCGAGCGGACCGTATCGCCTCTGACCGGTCTGGCCACTCTGGCGACTCTGACCACCGTCGTTCACTGCTGCCCCTTACGTCCGTACGCTGGGCTCCACCATAGCGACCGGTGGAGGCGCAGGGGTCCGCGGATCGGGGCCCGGCGTCCTTCGGGCCGACCTGGGGCCCGCTGGCTGCGGGTCGACCGAGAGCCGTTGTCTACTGAACGTCCGGGCCCCACCCGGGTCGCACCCTCCCCCGCGCTCCCTGCGGAGCGGGGGACCACGACCGGAAGAACCTTCCCTCGTCCCCCGAGGCGCGGACGCTGGACCTGGCTGCCGACGGTGGTGCGCCGGTGCGGCGCACCACCCGTGACCCAGCGGCGTTCGACGATGGCGGGGAGGCCGGCCGGTCGGGCGTCGGTCGGACGCCCTGTGGTGGACCCGGCCGAACCTACCGGCCGCCGACCGTCGGCTGTCAACACCCCCGGGACCTGCGGCTCTTGACCGTACGGCCAGGTCAGCGACGAAGATCCGCAGGTCGTGGAGGACCCTCGCCGGGCGCGGCCGGTGTACGAAATGTCCCTATCTCACTCGTTCGGTCGCACGAAGACGGTCCGCCCCGCGACGACCGTGCGCAGACAGACCGGGAGCTCGACCCCCGGCGTGAGGTCGGGCAGGCCCGGCGTCCCGGAGCGCGGGTCGGTGGACCAGCGGGCGACCCGGTCGTCGGGCGCCTGGACGACCAGGTCGCCGGTGCGCCAGACCGCGTAGTCGGCGGGGGCGCCGGGGACGAGCACGCCGGCGTCGTCCCGGCCGATCGCCCGCCACCCGCCGCGCGTGTGGGCGGTGAAGGCGGCCCGCACCGAGATCCGGTGCTCGGGCGTGCGGTGGAAGGCGGCGGCGCGGACGGTGCCCCACGGGTCGAGCGGGGTCACCGGGCTGTCGGACCCGAAGGCGAGGGGCACCCCGGCGCGCAGCAGGGCGGCGTACGGGTTGAGGGTGCGGGCCCGCTCGGCGCCGAGGCGCTGGGCGTACATGCCGTCCTCGCCGCCCCAGGCCGCGTCGAACGCGGGCTGCACGGAGGCGGTGAGGCCCAGCTCGGCGAAGGCGGCGATGGTCTCGGGGGTGAGCATCTCGGCGTGTTCGACGCGGTGGCGGGCGGCGCGCACGCGTGCCAGGCCGAGGGTCTCGGCGACCGCCCGGACGCCCTCGACGACCGCGCCGACGGCGGCGTCCCCGATGGCGTGGAAACCCGCCTGGAGGCCCGCCTCCGTGCAGGCGGTGACATGGGCGGCGACAGCGGCCGCGTCCAGGTGGGCCGTACCGGTGTGATCGGCGTCGTCGTACGGCGCATCGAGGCAGGCGGTGTGCGAGCCGAGGGAGCCGTCCACGAAGAGGTCCCCGGCCGCGCCGAGGGCGCCGAGGGCGTGCGCCCGCTTCACGTCGGTGTCGGCCCAGTAGCCCACGACGCGGGGCCCGGGCTCGTCGGCGGCGAGGGCCAGCAGGGCGGTGAAGTCGTCCTCGCTGGAGATCTCCGGGCCGCCGCACTCGTGGAGGGTGCCGATGCCGAGCGAGGCGGCCCGGCGCAGCGCGGCGCGCTGGGCCTCGGCGCGCTGGCCGGGCGTGACGGCGGCGTACGCGGCCGCGCGTACCGCGTGGTGGGCGGCGGCGGTGAGGGGCCGCTCGGGGTGGTAGCCGGTCAGGCCGGTGACACCGGGCACCAGGTCGAGCAGGGCGCTGGTGACGACCGCCGAGTGGATGTCGACCCGCGGCAGGTAGAGCGGGCGCCCTCCGGTGGCCGCATCGAGCTCCGTACGGGACGGGGGGCGCTGCTCGGGCCAGCGCGAGGCGTCCCAGCCGTGCCCGAGCAGGACCCGGTCGCCGGGGCGCGCGGCACTGTGCGCCCGTACGAGGTCCAGGGCCTCGGCCAGGGTGCGGGCGCCGGACAGGTCGAGGCCGGTGAGGGCGAGCCCGGTGCCCGTGGTGTGCACGTGGGCGTCGGTGAAGGCGGGGGTCACCAGGGCGCCCTCGAGGTCGATCACCTCGTCCACACCGGAGGCGAAGGCGTCCGCCGCTCCTTCCGAGCCCACCCACGCGACGTGGCCGCGTTCCACGACCATCGCGGTGGCGAAGGGGTCGGCGGGGCTGTGGACGTCTCCACCGCGCAGGAGCACGGTGCGGTGTTCGCTCTCGGTCATGGTGACCAGCCTAAGGACCCCCGGCGCCGGGTCAGACGCGCGGTGGCCGGGCCTCGTACGGGGTGGACAGGACCACCGTCGTACGGGTGGAGACGCCCGACTGCGAGCGGATCCGGGTGAGGAGGTGCTCCAGCTCCAGCGGGGTCGCCACGCGCACCTTCAGGATGTAGTTCTCGTCGCCGGCGACGCTGTGGCAGGCCTCGATCTCGGGGATGTCGGCGAGCCGGTCCGCGATGTCGTCGGGGGCGCTGGGGTCGAACGGTTTCACCGAGATGAACGCCGTCAGCGGCAGGCCGACCGCTTCGGGGTCGACGACCGCGGCGTAGCCGCGGATGACTCCGCGCTGCTCGAGGCGGCGGACGCGCTGATGCACCGCCGACGTGGACAGGCCGGTGGCCTTGCCCAGGTCGGTGTAGCTCATGCGCCCGTCCTTGACGAGCAACTCGACGATCTGACGATCCAGCTCCTCCATGCGGTCAACCTATTGCCCCGGGTGCCCTACGGCCCAGTCGGGAGCACGTCAGAGGGGCACCTGCGCGCGGCATGTGACCAACACCACAGGTTTGGGGCCCCTGTCCTCCGTAACCGGATGGTTATTCGGTGGACCGGAAGGGAATTGCTTGCTGTGGTCGAGGTCGCATGAGCCTGGTCGGCCCACCCGAGGGGGAGATTCTCCATGCAGGAGCCTGTTGATTCGGTCGAGACGGACGAGCTCGACCTCTACGACACTTATGAGATGGTCCGGGTCATCTGCCCGGACTGCGCCCAGCCCATCGCGCTGCTGGCGGACGAGGACGTGCTGCCCGAGCACGCGCTGTGCCCCACACCGTGGAACCCGTTCGTCCTGTCGGTGTGCTCCGGCACGGGACGGCCGGCCTCGGAGGCGCGTCCCGCCGACGAGTCGCTGGACCTCCAGGAGCAGGACACCGGACTGCTGTTGACGCTCCCTCAGGGGCTCGACTGGCGGACGCAGCCCTTCTCGCACGTGGGCGGCCCCGGCTCGCGTCCGATCAAGGTGCCGCGCCGGACGGAGGCGCCCGAGGCGTCCCGGGTGCCGCGGATGCGGCGGGCGGCCTGAGGCACTCCCGGACCGTGGCGAGCGGCGTCGCCCGGCCCCGCACCGGCGTGGTGCGGGACCGGGCGAACTGCTGAGCCGGGGGCCGGGGACGGGTGCCCTCAGCGGGACTCGGGGCCCAGGAGGTGGCGTGCGACGACCATGCGCTGGACCTGGTTGGTGCCCTCCACGATCTGGAGCACCTTCGCCTCGCGCATGTAGCGCTCCACCGGGAAGTCCGCGGTGTAGCCGTAGCCGCCGAGCACCTGGACCGCGTCCGTGGTGACGCGCATCGCCGCGTCCGTGCAGAACAGCTTCGCCATCGCGGCCTCGCGCGAGAAGGGACGGCCCGCGTCGCGCAGCCGGGCCGCGGCGAGGTACAGGGCGCGGCCCGCCTCGATCTGGGTGGCCATGTCGGCGAGCAGGAACCGCAGCCCCTGGAAGTCCGCGATGGGGTGGCCGAACTGCTGCCGCTGCGTGGCGTACGCGGCGGCCTCGTCCAGCGCCGCCTGGGCGACGCCGACGGCGCAGGCCGCGATGCCGAGGCGGCCGGAGTCCAGGGCGGACAGGGCGATGGCGAAACCCTGGCCCTCGTCGCCGATGCGGCGCGCGTCCGGGACGCGCACCCCGTCGAAGTGGAGCTGGGCGGTGGGCGAGCCCTTCATGCCCATCTTCTTCTCGGGGGCCGCGGCGGTGAGGCCCTCGGCGTCGCCGGGCACCAGGAACGCGGTGATGCCGCGCGCGCCCTCGCCGCCCGTGCGGGCCATGACCGTGTAGAAGTCGGCGATGCCGCCGTGGGTGATCCAGGCCTTGGTGCCGTCGATGACCCAGTCGTCGCCGTCCCGGACGGCCCGGGTGCGCAGGGAGGCCGCGTCGGAGCCGGAGGAAGGCTCCGAGAGGCAGTACGCGCCCAGCAGGCCACCGCCGAGCATGGCGGGCAGGTGCTCGGCCCGCTGCTCCTTGCTGCCGTACGCCGCCAGGCCGTGGCAGGAGAGCGAGTGGACGCTGACGCCGAGGCCGACGGTGAGGCGGGCGGCGGCGAGCTCTTCGAGGACCTGGAGGTAGACCTCGTACGGCTGGTCACCGCCGCCGAAGTCGGAGCCGTACGGCAAGCCCAGCAGGCCGGCTTCGGAGAGCAGGGTGAAGATCTCCCGGGGGAAGCGGCCGGCGTCCTCCTCCTCGGCCGCGCGGGGAGCGATCTCCCGCTGCGCGATGTCGCGTACCAGGGCGATCAGATCCCTGGACTCCTCGGTGGGCAGCTGACGTTCCACCGGCTGCGGGGCGCGGTCGGACATTGCGGCGCTCTCCTCCCTGTCGGGCGCTACGGCGGGCGCACGCGACTAGGGTGGGCGGCGCCGCCGATCTCACTGCCTCGCCGATGCTGCCCTCCCGGATCACGGAAATGAGCTGGCCAGCGGCTGTGGCGCGTTGAGTATGCCCGATCAGAGGCGTCCCGTCACGGGGTCACCGGCGGGGCCCGCGGGCGGGGCTCAGAAGAGGCCGACGCGGGTGACGAGCATGGCGAACACGACGACGAGGACCCAGCCCAGGATCTGCTCCAGCAGCTCGGGGCCGTCGTCCTTCGGACCTCCGGTACGGACGCGGGGGGCGGCAGCGGCGGCAGCGGTCATGTAGGTCTCCGGGCGGTGTGCGGGGTGGAGTGGCCGTGGACGTCGCCCACGGCGCCCATCCACAGTGCCAGCGCGGGCGGGCCCCGGGGTAGAGACGTTCATCACGCCCCGGGGCCGCCCGGTGCCGTCCGGGTGCCGCTCAGCGGAGGCCGACCGCCGCCAACGCCCTGCGCTGCGCGGCCGTGGGGTGGGCGGGCCAGTACAGGTAGCAGACGCCCCCTGTGCCGGACACCACTTTCCCGGAGGCGTTGTGGCGCTTGGTCCGCAGCCAGATGTTCTCCCACTCCCGGCGCCGGTAGACGCGGCGTACGGCTTCGTTCGAGGGGGACGCGGGGTCGTTGGCGATCACGTCACCGCCGTCCGTGAAGCCGATGACCGTCATCAAGTGCCCGGCCGTGCCGTAACCCGCGCCGGTCAGCTCCTCCTTGAGGAAGGACTGGGAGGTGATGGCCGGGATGCCGGCGCGGATCAGGGTCTCCAGCTCGGTCAGCGACCGCAGCCGCGTGACGACCGCGTTCATGTCGGCGTACGTGGCGGCGTAGGCGGCGTTGAAGGGCCAGTTGCCGCAGCCGTCGTACTGGTGGTCGTAGGTCTGGCGGGCGGCGTGGCAGACCTGCGGGTCCGCGAAGGCGGGGTTCACCCAGGCGAGCTCCGCCGCCGTGGGCCGGCGGCCCCAGTACTCGATGATCATCTGCGAGGAGGTGGGGCTGCACCAGGCCTCGCCGCCGCCCCCGTACTCCGGGTACTGCCCGATGTGCGTGTGCTGGGAGTAGCGCGGCACCACGAGCTCGCGGGCGGGGCCCGGCGCCGAGGCCGGGACGGTGAAGCGGTCCGGGACGTCCGAGGCCATCGCGCCGAGCCGCCACACCGTGGGCGTGAGCCCGCTGCCCGGCCGGCGGTGGAGGGTGAGCCGCAGCCGGTACGAGACCAGGCGCACGCCGCTCGACGCGTCCTCGACGGCGACGGTGTCGGTCCACACGGCGCTCCGGCCGTCGTTCTGCCCGTCGACCGTGGTGCGGCGGATGTCCGTGTCACCCGCGGCCCAGCGGCCCACCACGTACCAGGGCGTCTCGGTGCCGTCCGCGTAGCGGCCGCGCAGCTCCACGGCGATCCAGGTGCCGGGCGGGGTGTCGGCGTTCCAGGAGGCGATGAGCTCGGTGGCCGGGACGGTGGGGGTGTGGCGGGGCGAGGTCCAGGTGGCGTACTCCCACGCGGCCGTGCGGCCGGTGTGCGGGTCGGTGTAGTCGGTGCGCCCGGCCGGGGTGCCGATCACCAGGCCGGGGCGGCGCGTCGCGACGGCCCGGGTGCCGGCGTGGTCGCCGGAGCGCCAGTCGGTGTACGAGGTCCAGAAGCGGTTGTCGACGAGGTCGGCGGCCGTCGGAGCCGGGACGGTCCGGGCGGACGGGGCGGGTGAGGCGGACGCCGGGGCGACGGACGCCGCCGCGGAGCCCGCGGCGGCGAGGGCGGCGGCCAGCACGGTTCTGCGCGCCGCGCCCGCCGGACCGGATGACGGCGTGGCGGGCGGTGTGGAGGGTGGCGTGGAGCTGGTCATGGCGGTGACCCCCAGTCGGGATGTACGGGCAGCTGTACGGATGGGGCGACAAGTGCACGACAGGTGCGCCCACTATCCCGGCTGCGGGGCCGGATCCACCAGCAACGGCGCCGACGAAGCGGCCGATGGGCCCCGTGCGGGGGTGTGCGCCGCGCTCGGCTTCCTGCGGGGCTTCGTGCGGGGCTTTGTAGGGTGGCCGCATGGACCAGCCCCGCCCCCTCGACCTCCGCCGCCTGGCCGGCGAGCTGCGCGGGCTGCCGCCCTCCTGCGGGCCGGTGCGTCTCGTGGCGGTCGACGGCCACGCCGGCTCGGGCAAGTCCACGTTCGCGGACCGGCTCGCGGCGGCCCTCGGCGGCGCCCCGGTCCTCCATCTCGACGACATCGCCAGCCACGACGAACTGTTCGCGTGGACGGACCGCTTCCGGGCCCACGTACTCGATCCGCTGAACCGCGGCGAGGTGGCGCGCTTTCACTCGTACGACTGGATTTCGCGCCGCTTCGCCGGTCCGGTCCGGGAGCTGCCGCCCGCCCCCGTCGTCGTGATCGAGGGCGTCGGTGCCGGCCGTCGCGCGCTGCGTCCCCATCTGGCGCGGCTGCTCTGGATGGACCGTGGGGCCGCCGCGTCGTGGGCGAGGGGCCGCCACCGGGACGGACCGGCGCAGTCCGCCTTCTGGGACGGATGGACAGTGGCGGAGACACGCCATTTCGAAGCGGACCCGTCCCGTCCCTACGCCGACACCCTGGTACGGGAGTGTCCAGAGGGATACGAGTGGCTTCCAGGGGCTGCCGAGACAGCCGGTCAGAACCAGATCGTCACGCAACGTGACTGACTTTCGCCACCGTACCGAACAGTCGGAATTCAGCCTCCGAGAGTGCCTCAACTTCGCTTGACCGACGGGGCGTACAGGTCTTACGTTCTCAATGTGCGGCTTTCCGAAGCCGTCGCAGACGCGAAGCCCCCGGTTGTTCCCCCGTGATCGGGGGCTTCGTTCTGCCCTCCACCCCTCTCTCCCAGCGCCGCGCGCCCCGTCGACGCTCACCGTGGGTCACCGTGGTCCGCGGGCGTCCGAAGCCGTTCGAATCGGGTCCCGGGCCTTCTTCGCGCCCTTCGTCGCACACGCAGTGCGCAGGTACGATGCCTCTCGGTACACCTCGGTGCACCTCGGTGCGGCAGATCCCGTTCGGCAGATCCCGTTCACAAGAGGGCGATTGGGCAGGCTTCCGGCGGGCGGCGACGCCCGGCGGGAGGAGGTACGAGGGCACGGTTTGTGGGGGACCCGATGGACTTCGGCACGCAGGGCGGCGCGCACGCCCCGGCCGACCTCGCCTGGCTGCGCGGCGTGGACGCCTACACCATGGGCGCGTATCCGCAGGCGGAGGAGGAGTTCCGCACCGCGGTGCGGATCGATCCCGGCATGGCCGACGGCTGGCTCGGGCTGCACGCGCTGCGGGTCGACACGACCACGGCGCTGCTGCGCATGTACCGGAACCGGGACCGCTTCGGCGAGCAGCGCGCCCGCCACCGCCGCAAGCTCAACTCCTGGTACTGGCTGGGCTGGTGGGTACAGCCGGTGCTGGAGAGCCCGCGCGACCTGCTGCTCGCGCACGCCTCGCACTGGCTGGACGGCCGCCACGTGCCGGAGCTGGACCGGGCGCTGGCGGGGCTCCCGCCCGTCGACACCGACCCGCAGGTGCGGTTCCTGCACGCCTGCCGGGCGTACCTGGTCAAGGACTGGGACCAGCTCGTGCGCCACACCGAGCCGCTCGTCGACGACCCGCTGCTCGGCATCGAGGCCGGACTGTTCGGCGGCATGGCCCGGGTCAGGCTGGAGATGTACGGGCAGGCCGAGCCGATGCTGTCCGCCGCGCTGATGCGCTGCCGCAGCGAGCAGCCGCAGCGCAAGGAGCTGCGCTACTGGCTGGCGCGGGCCCACGAGGGCACGGGGCGCACCGCCGCCGCGCTCCCCCTCTACCGGGCCGTGCACCGGGTGGACCCGGCGTTCATGGACACCTCCGCCCGGCTGGCCGCCATCGCCGAGTACGACGGGTTCGACGGCTCGGACGAAGCGGCGGCCGCGGCGGCCGGTCTCGCGGCGGTGTCGCTGACCGGCGCGGGGGCGGGGGCCGGGCAGGACGGTGTCTTCGACGGCCGGGACTCCGGGGACCTGTCGGAGGGCGGTGGCGTGGACGCGCCGCCGCCGCAGGCACCGCAGTCACCGCAGGCGCCCGCGGCCCCTCCCCCGCAGCCCCCGCCGCCGCGGAGCGGGTCGGTACCGGTACCGCCCGTGCACGGCGTACGGGAGAAGGCGGCGGGACCCGGCCGGCCCAAGTCGCCGCCGTTCCCCGCGAGCCCGACCGATCCGGCGCTGCTCGCCGAGGCGCTCGCCGAGCTGGAGCGGATGGTGGGCCTGGAGCCGGTGAAGCGGCAGGTGAAGGCGCTCTCGGCGCAGTTGGAGATGGCCAGGCTGCGCGCGGCGCAGGGGCTTCCGGTCCAGCCGCCGAAACGTCACTTTGTCTTCTCGGGCCCCTCGGGCACCGGGAAGACCACCGTGGCCCGGATCCTCGGCCGCGTCTTCTACGCGCTGGGGCTGCTCGGCGGTGACCACCTGGTGGAGGCGCAACGCTCGGACCTGGTGGGTGAGTTCCTGGGCCAGACGGCGGTGAAGGCCAACGAGCTGATCGACTCCGCGCTCGGCGGGGTGCTCTTCGTCGACGAGGCGTACGCGCTCTCCAACTCCGGCTACAGCAAGGGCGACGCGTACGGCGACGAAGCCCTCCAGGTGCTGCTCAAGCGCGCCGAGGACAACCGCGACCACCTGGTGGTGATCCTGGCCGGCTACCCCGAGGGCATGGACCGGCTCCTCGCCACCAACCCGGGCCTGTCCTCCCGGTTCACGACACGGGTGGACTTCCCGTCGTACCGGCCGCTCGAACTGACCGCGATCGGCGAGGTGCTGGCCGCGGCGAACGACGACGTGTGGGACGAGGAGGCGCTGGAGGAGCTGCGCTCGATCAGCGCGCACGTGGTGGAGCAGGGCTGGATCGACGAGCTGGGCAACGGCCGGTTCCTGCGCACGCTGTACGAGAAGTCGTGCGCGTACCGCGACCTGCGGTTGTCGGGTTACAGCCGGATGCCGGGCCGCGAGGACCTGTCCACGCTGCGGCTGCCGGACCTGATGCAGGCGTACGGCGAGGTGCTGTCGGGCCGCGGTCCGGTGGACCGCGGCCCGCAGGAGCCGCCGGGTTACTGAGCCGGGCAGCCGGGCCCGGACCCGGCTGACGGGCCCGGCCGCCGGATCCGGCTACCAAGCCCGGGCCCGGCTACTGGGCGGCGAGCACGCCTTCCGGAGCGGCCGGGCGCGGCCCGATGGCGTCGGGCCCGATGGCGTCGGACCCGGCGGCCTCCGGCGCCACAGCCGCGGGCGCGGGAGCCGGGGCCGGGGCGGGAGCGGGCGTGCGGTGCGCCGGGTCGCGTACCTCACCGACCAGCATCTCCAGCACGTCCTCCATCGCCACCAGCCCGAGGACCCGCCCGGACGCGTCCGCGACCTGCGCGAGGTGCGTGGCCGCGCGGCGCATCACGGTGAGTGCGTCGTCGAGCGGCAGCTCGGCCCGCAGCGTGGCCATCGGCCGCCAGACGCGCTGCGGTACGGCCTTGTCGGCGTCCTCCAGGTCCAGCACGTCCTTGACGTGCACGAACCCCATGAACACCCCGCCGCCGCCCTCCGCGCGCACCGGGAAGCGGGAGTAGCCGGTCCGTACCGTCAGTGCCTCGACCTGCGCCGGGGTGACCGACGGGGTGACCGTCACCAGGGACGTACGCGGGATGAGGACGTCGGAGACCGGGCGGCTGCCCAGCTCCAGCGCGTCCTCCAGGCGCTCCTGCTCGGCCGGGTCGAGCAGCCCGGCCTGGCCGGAGTCCTCGACGAGCCGCCCGAGCTCGGTGCTGGTGAAGACCGCCTCGACCTCGTCCTTCGGCTCGACGCCGAAGGCCTTCAGGACGAGCCGCGAGCACGCGCCCAGCGCCGCCGTCACCGGCCGGCACAGCCGGGCGAAGCCGACCAGGGCCGGGCTGAGCCACAGCGCGGTGCGCTCGGGAGCGGCCATCGCCAGGTTCTTCGGGAGCATCTCGCCGATGACGAGGTGGAGGAAGACGACGACGGCGAGCGCGATGACGTAACCGAGGGGATGGATCAGGCCCTCGGGCAGGTGCACGGCGTGGAACACCGGCTCCAGCAGGTGGGCCACGGTCGGCTCGGCGACGGCGCCCAGGGTGAGCGAGCAGATGGTGATGCCGAACTGCGCGGCGGCCATCATCTGCGGCAGGTTCTCCAGGCCGTACAGGACCTGGCGGGCCCGCTTGGACGCGGCGGCGAGCGGTTCGATCTGGCTGCGGCGCACGGAGACGAGGGCGAACTCGGCGCCGACGAAGAAGCCGTTCGCGAGGACCAGCAGGCCCGCGAACAGGAGTTGGAGCACGCTCATCGGGCCGCCTCCACGGCGTGTGCCAGATCGGCGGTGCGGACGAGGCGGACCCGCTCGGCGCGGTAGCGGTCGACCTGGCGCACGGCCAGGCGCCAGCCGGGCAGTTCGGCACGGTCGCCGGGGGCCGGGATACGGCCGAGCAGGTCGGCGACGAGCCCGGCGACGGTCTCGTACGGCCCGTCGGGGACGTCGAGGCCTATCCGCTTGAGGGTGTGGACGCGGCAGCTGCCGTCAGCCTCCCAGGCGGGGTGGCCGTCCTCGGCCGGGACGGGGACGAGCTCGGGCAGGTCGTCGCCCTCGGCGTCGTGCTCGTCGCGGACCTCGCCGACGAGCTCCTCGACGATGTCCTCCAGGGTGACGACCCCGGCCGTACCGCCGTACTCGTCCACGACGACGGCTATCGGCTGCTCGCTGCGCAGCCGCTCCAGGAGCGCCTGGACGGGCAGCGTCTCGGGGACGAGGAGCGGCGGGAGGGCCACGTCGGCCACCGGGGTGCGCAGCCGCTGGGCGGCGGGCACGGCGAGCGCGTCCTTGAGGTGCACCATGCCGATGATCTCGTCGATGCGGTCCCGGTAGACCGGGAAGCGCGACAGGCCGGTGGCCCGGGTGAGGTTGAGGACGTCCGCGGCGGTGGCGTCGGACCGCAGGGCGCTGACCTTCACGCGCGGCGTCATCAGGTGCTGCGCGGTCAGCCCGCCCAGGGCGAGCGTCCGGACGAAGAGGTCGGCGGTGTCCTGTTCGAGGGCGCCGGCCCGCGCCGAGTGCCGGGCGAGCGAGACCAGCTCGCCGGGGGTGCGGGCGGAGGCGAGCTCCTCGGTGGGCTCGACGCCCAGGAGCCGTACCAGCCGGTTGGCGACGGCGTTGAGCAGCGCGATGACCGGCCGGAAGAGGGTCGAGAAGGCGTGCTGCGGGCCGGCGACGAACCGCGCGACCTGCAGCGGGCGGGAGACCGCCCAGTTCTTGGGTACGAGCTCGCCGATCACCATCTGGACGGCGGACGCGCCCAGCATGCCGATCACCACCGCGACACCGGAGACGGCCCCCTCGGGCAGTCCGGTCGCGGTGAGCGGCCCGTCGAGGAGCTGCGCGAGCGCGGGCTCGGCGAGCATGCCGACGACGAGCGAGGTGATGGTGATGCCGAGCTGGGTGCCGGAGAGCTGGAACGACAGCTCCCGCAGGGCTCGGACGACGGTACGGGCCCGCCGGTCGCCCTCGGCGGCGGCGCGCTCGGCGTCCGCCCGCTCCACCGTGACCAGGCCGAACTCGGCGGCCACGAAGAAGCCGTTGGCGAGGATCAGGAGGAATGCCGCGGCGAGCAGCAGAAGGGGGATGATCATGCCGCCGCCTCTTCGTGAGCGAAGGGGGCGGCGCAGGTACTACCGGACGATCCGTCCATTGCTGGAGGGAGTCACTCCTCGGGTCGCAGGTGCCCCGCCGGCGGAAAGGTGCTGCTGTCGCCGTATGCGCGAGGCGGTGGCGCACTCGGCGCCACCGCCACAAGAGTAATCACGCCAGGGCCGGGTGGGGCAGGGGGTTGGCGCCCGTACGGGGGACATACGCCCCGCCGGCGCCCGATTCGTCCAGGTCAGCGCTCCGCTGACGTGCCCCGGCTCTCGACCAGGGCCCGCAGGGCACGCGCGTCGCGGATGGCCTGCTGCTTGCCGATGCCCGGCTGGATGCCGAGCGCGGGCATGCTGGTGCCGTCGCTGAGGTCGAGGAAGACCCAGGGGTCACCCTCGCGAAGGTTCACGCGCAGGATCTCCGCCCACTCCAGGCGGCGGGTGCGGGTGAGGTTGACGACGGTGACGCCGGCCTCGTCGGCGACGACCTTCGGGCGGCTCAGCAGCGCCAGGACGCCGAAGAACAGGGCCGCGACGAAGACGAAGCTCACACGCTCACCGGGGTTGAGCCGCTCCAGCATGAGGGCGACCGCCGTGATGACGGCGAACATCGCCGTGCCCACGGCCAGGAGCACCACTCTGGTACGGAGGGGCCGGAAGGTGACCGGGAGCACGGGGATCTGCGTGTCGGACATGGGGGCCGTTCTCGAAGAGCTCACAGGCGGCAGGCGTGGATCTCGGTGGTCAGGATCGCACGCGCACCGAGGGCGTACAGGTCGTCCATGATGCGCTGCGCCTCCCGGGCGGGGACCATGGCGCGCACGGCGACCCAGCCCTCGTGGTGCAGGGGGGAGACGGTCGGCGACTCCAGGCCCGGGGTGAGGGCGACGGCCTGCTCCAGGTGCTCGACGCGGCAGTCGTAGTCCATCATCACGTAGCTGCGGGCCACCAGGACGCCCTGGAGGCGGCGCAGGAACTGCTGGACCTTCGGGTCGTCGGTGGGGGCGCCGGTGCGCCGGATGACGACCGCCTCGGACTTGAGGATCGGCTCGCCGATGACCTCCAGGCCCGCGTTGCGCAGCGAGGTGCCGGTCTCGACGACGTCCGCGATGACCTGGGCGACGCCGAGCTCGATGGCGGTCTCGACCGCGCCGTCGAGGTGGACGACGGAGGCGTCGATGCCCTGGTCGGCGAGGTGCTTGGCGACGATGCCCTCGTAGGAGGTGGCGATCGTCATGCCGCCGAAGTCGGCGGGGCCGCTCGCGGTGCCGGGCTTGGTGGCGTACCGGAAGGTGGAGCGGGCGAAGCCGAGCTGGAGGATCTCCTCGGCGTTGGCGCCGGAGTCGAGCAGCAGGTCGCGGCCGGTGATGCCGATGTCGAGCTTGCCGGAGCTGACGTAGATGGCGATGTCGCGGGGGCGGAGGTAGAAGAACTCGACCTCGTTCTCCGGGTCCACCATCACCAGCTCTTTGGACTCCTTGCGCTGCTGGTAGCCGGCCTCATGGAGCATCGCCGACGCAGGTCCGGACAGTGAACCCTTGTTGGGGACGGCGATGCGCAGCATGGGGTGGGCTTCCTAACTGTGAAAAGGAGGTTCTCGGTGGTTCTCGGTGAGGCTCGGTGCGGGGAGGGCGGGGTGGATCAGAGGTGCGCGTAGACGTCGTCGAGTGAGATCCCGCGCGCGACCATCATCACCTGGACGTGGTACAGCAGCTGCGAGATCTCCTCGGCGGCGGCGTCCTTGCTCTCGTACTCGGCGGCCATCCAGACCTCGGCGGCCTCCTCGACGACCTTCTTGCCGATGGCATGGACGCCCTTGTCCACCAGCTCGGCGGTACGGGAGGTGGCGGGGTCGCCGGTCTTGGCCTTGAGCTCCAGCTCGGCGAAGAGCTCTTCGAAGGTTTTGTTCGCCATGATGGTCCTAAGAGTACGGGGTGGGCCCTGTCCACTCAGCGCCAGGGCTCACTGACCGTGCGCAGCGTGGCGGCGGTGGCGACGGCGGCGGTGACCGCCTCGTGGCCCTTGTCCTCGTTCGACCCCTCCAGGCCTGCGCGGTCGAGGGCCTGCTCCTCGGTGTCGCAGGTCAGGACACCGAAGCCGACCGGGACGCCGGTGTCGACGGAGACCTGGACGAGCCCCTGGGTGACGCCCTGGCACACGTACTCGAAGTGGGGGGTGCCGCCGCGGATGACGACGCCGAGCGCGACGACCGCGTCGTAGCCGCGGCCGGCGAGGACCTTGGCGACGACCGGGAGCTCGAAGCTGCCGGGGACCCGGAGCAGGGTCGGCTCGTCGATGCCGAGCTCGTGCAGGGCGCGCAGGGCGCCGTTGACGAGGCCGTCCATGATCTTCTCGTGCCACTGGGCCGCGACGACGGCGACGCGGAGGTCGCCGCAGTTCTTCACGCTCAGTTCGGGTGCGCCCTTGCCGCTCACGTGCGTACTCTCCTCGTGCTTCGTTCGTTCTGTCGGGTTACTGGTTGTTGCAGGGGGACGCGCCGGCGGCGGCGTCGAGCCAGGGCAGGTCGTGGCCCATCCGGTCGCGCTTGGTCCGCAGGTAGCGCACGTTGTGCTCGCCGGCCTGGACGGGCATGGGCTCGCGGCCGTTGACCGTGAGGCCGTGCCGGACGAGCGCGGTGATCTTCTCGGGGTTGTTGGTCATCAGCCGCAGGCTGCGTACGCCGAGGTCGGCGAGCATCTGCGCGCCGGCGGCGTAGTCGCGGGCGTCGGCGGGCAGGCCGAGCTCCAGGTTGGCGTCGAGGGTGTCGCGGCCGCGCTCCTGGAGTTCGTACGCGCGCAGCTTGGACAGCAGGCCGATGCCGCGGCCCTCGTGGCCGCGCAGGTAGACGACGACACCGCGGCCGGCCTCGGTGACGCGGCGCATGGACTCCTCCAGCTGGGGGCCGCAGTCGCAGCGCTGCGAGTGGAAGATGTCGCCGGTCAGGCACTCGGAGTGGAGCCGTACGAGGACGTCGTCGCCGTCGCCGACCTCGCCGTGGACGAGCGCGACGTGCTCCACGCCGTCGACGGTGGAGCGGTAGCCGTACGCCGTGAAGTCGCCGTACGCCGTCGGGAGGCGGACCTCGGCCTCGCGGCGGACGGTGGGCTCGTTGCTGCGGCGGTAGGCGATCAGGTCCTCGATGGAGATGATCGTCAGGCCGTGCTTGCGGGCGAAGGGCACCAGCTCGGGCAGGCGCAGCATCACGCCGTCCTCGCCGGCGATCTCGACGATCGCGCCGGCCGGGCGCAGCCCGGCGAGGCGGGCGAGGTCGACGGCGGCCTCGGTGTGGCCGTTGCGGACGAGGACGCCGCCGGGCTGGGCGCGCAGCGGGAAGACGTGGCCGGGGCGGACGAAGTCGGACGGCTCGGAGGTGCCGGCGGCCAACAGCTGGAGGGTGGTGGCGCGGTCGGCGGCGGAGATGCCGGTGGTGACGCCGTGGACGGGGGCCGCGTCGACGGAGACGGTGAAGGCCGTCTTCATCGACTCGGTGTTGTCGGTGACCATCTGCGGCAGCTGGAGGCGGTCGAGCTCGTCGGCCTCCATGGGGGCGCAGATCAGGCCCCGGCACTCGCTCATCATGAAGGCGATGATCTCGGGGGTGGCCTTCTCGGCGGCGATGACGAGGTCGCCTTCGTTCTCCCGGTCCTCGTCGTCGACGACCACGACGGGGCGGCCGGCGGCGATGTCGCGGATGGCCTGCTCGACGGGGTCGAGCGCGAGGTCGGTGGCGTCCCAGACGCTGAGGGAGGTCATGCCGCGCTCCTTTCGTTCGCTTCTCCGCCTGCGCGGCGCAGAGGTGCGGGCATCACGGTTGTCTGCGGGCCGGCGGCCGCGCATGCGTCGCTCACAGGAGTGCTCCTTCCAGGGCGGCGTTCGCGCGGGAGCGCAGCCACCAGTCGCGCAGGCCCCACAGGACGAGCGCACCGTAGATGACGTAGACGAAGCCGGAGAACGCGTAGCCGTTGGCGAAGTTCAGCGGCACGCCCACCAGGTCGACGAGCAGCCAGGCGAACCAGAACTCGACCATGCCGCGGGCCTGGGCGTACATGGCGACCAGCGTGCCGACGAAGATGTACGCGTCGGGCCAGGGGTCCCAGGACAGCGTCGGGTAGGCGGTGAAGAGCCCGCCGACGGCGAGGGTGCCGAGGACGGCGCCGCCCGCCATGAGGCCGCGCTCGCGCCAGGTGGCGAAGCGCACGACGATCGAACCGTCCTGGGCCTGCTGCCGGCCGCGGTTCCACTGCCACCAGCCCCAGGCGGCGACCGCCATGACGACGACCTGCTTGCCGGCGCTGCCGGTGAGGTGGCCGGCGAAGGCGGTGAAGAGGATGACGCCGGAGAGGAACTGCGCCGGCCAGGTCAGGATGGAGCGGCGCCAGCCGAGCGCGAGGGCGACCAGGCCGATCGTGTTGCCGATCATGTCCGACCAGAGGATGTGCTGGCCGAAGGCGGTGAAGGCCTCGGAGTTGAGCCAGTTCACTGGGCCGCCCCCTGGGCGCGGTCGCCGAGCATGCGCTCGACGTACTTGGCGATCACGTCGACCTCCAGGTTCACCGGGTCGCCGGGCTCCTTGATGCCGAGCGTGGTGAGGGCGAGGGTGGTCGGGATGAGGCTGACGGTGAAGTGGTCGCTGCCCGCGTCGACGACGGTGAGGCTGACGCCGTCGACCGTGATGGAGCCCTTCTCGACGACGTAACGGCTCAGTTCCGCCGGGAGGGAGATCTTGATGATCTCCCAGTTCTCGGAGGGGGTGCGCGCCAGGATGGTGCCGGTGCCGTCGACGTGGCCCTGGACGATGTGGCCGCCGAGGCGGTCGCCGACCGCCATGGGGCGTTCCAGGTTGACGCGGGAGCCGGGGCCCAGCGCGCCGAGGCTGGAGCGGTTCAGGGTCTCGGCCATCACGTCGGCGGTGAACTCGCCGTCGGCGGTGTCCACGACGGTGAGGCAGACGCCGTTGACGGCGATCGAGTCGCCGTGCTTGGCGTCCTCGGTGACGAGCGGCCCGCGCAGACGGAAGCGGGAGGCGTCGCCGAGGCGTTCGACGGCGGTGACCTCACCCAGTTCTTCGACGATTCCGGTGAACACGCTCAGCGCTCCTTCGATGCGACGGTGGCGGTGATACGAAGATCGGGGCCGATGCGGACGGTCTCGGTGACGTCGAGCCGCAGCGCGTCGGTGAGGGTGGTGATCCCGGCGTCGGCGAGGGCGGCGGGGCCCGCGCCGAGGAGGACCGGGGCGAGGTAGGCGACGACCTTGTCGACGGCGCCGGCGGCGACGAAGGCCCCGGCGAGGGTCGGGCCGCCCTCCAGCAGGACGGAGCGGACGCCGCGCTCGTGCAGGGCGGCCAGCAGCGCCGGGACGGACAGGCCCCGGCCGTCCGCGGCGCGCGGCAGCCGCACGGCCTCGGGGAGGTCGGTCGCGGCGTCCTCGGCGACCGCGATCAGGGTCGGCGCGGCGTCGTCCAGGACGCGGGCGCCGGGCTTGACGGCGGTGGCCTCGGTGTCGACCACGACGCGCAGCGGCTGGACGGCTCCCTCGATGCCGCGTACCGCGAGGTGCGGGTCGTCGGCGCGGGCGGTGCCGGCGCCGACGATCACGGCGTCGGCCTCGGCGCGCAGCCGGTGGACGTCGGCGCGGGATTCCGGGGAGGAGATCCAGCGGCTGGTGCGGTCCTGCGCGGCGATGCGGCCGTCGAGGGTGGCGGCGTACTTCCACAGGACGTAGGGGCGGCCGAGGCGTACGGAGGTGAGCCAGGCGGCGTTGCCGGCCTCGGCCTCGGCGGCCAGGAGTCCGGGGACGACCTCGATCCCGGCGGCGCGCAGGGTGTCGGCGCCGCCGGTGGCCTGGGGGTTCGGGTCGCCGACCGCGTACACGACCCGGGCGATCCCGGCCTCGACGAGGGCCTGGGCGCAGGGGCCGGTGCGGCCGGTGTGGTTGCAGGGTTCGAGGGTGACGTAGGCGGTGCCGCCGCGGGCGAGGACCCCGGCCTGGCGCAGGGCGTGGACCTCGGCGTGCGGGCCTCCGGCGCGCTCGTGCCAGCCGGCGCCGACCTCGTGTCCGGAGGCGTCGAGGATGACACAGCCGACGACGGGGTTGGGGCTGGTGGAGCCGAGGCCGCGGGCGGCGAGCGCGATGGCGCGGCGCATGGCGGCACGGTCGGAGCCGTCGACGCGGTCGGCGCTGTCGACGTCTGCCGTGCCGGGCTCGTGGGCGTCCGCTGCGGGGGCCACCGGGTCCTCCTGCCTCTTCGGGCGCGGACTCCGGGGCCTGTCGATGACGACAGAAGAGCGGGACGGCACCATCGCACGGGGACGCCGAGGCCGACGGGACCGGACGCCGGGAAACGGCGACCAGCACACCTACGGCCGGCGCACCCCTGTACAGGGCCACCCGCCGCGCACTGCCTCCCATCCGGACTTTCACCGTCGGTCCAGGAATTTCACCTGGTCAACCGGCCACTGGATGCGGCCGGGTCGCGGACTGTAACCGCCGGTTCGGAATTACACCGACCCCGGAGTGCGCTGCTGCTGATACAGGGCAAGTGTGCCATGGACGATCGTCGGCCACGCGGGCGGATGATGTGGCCTGACTCACAGAGGCGTCGGCGGTTCGCCCGTCCGCCGATAGGTGGTCCAGACCTATTGACCGGTTGGTCTAGTCCTTTTAATCTCTGCGTCACCCGCCGGTGTGCGCACACCAGGGCCGAACACGACCCACCCCTTTGCCAGTTGTGTGCCCTGAGCCTCCACAGGAGGAACCGACCGTGCTGTCCCCCACACCCAGACGAGCCACGATGCTCGCGTCCGGCGTCGCCGCCGCCGGGCTGCTGCTCGGCTCGCTCACCGGTGGCGTCTCCCACGCCGCCACCGACCACGAGAGCTGTCGCCCCGACGGCCTGTACAGGACCTCCGGCGTCGACGTGCCGTACTGCTCGGTCTACGACACCGAGGGCCGCGAGAAGATGGGCGCCGACCACCAGCGCCGCGTCATCGGCTACTTCACCGGCTGGCGCACCGGCAAGGACGGCACGCCCGCCTACCTCGCCTCGAACATCCCGTGGGACAAGGTCACCCACATCAATTACGCCTTCGGGCACGTCGACTCCGCCAACAAGCTGTCGGTCGGCACGGACGGCCCGAACAACGCGGCCACGGGCATGACCTGGCCGGGTGTCGCGGGCGCCGAGATGGACCCCTCGTACGCGTACAAGGGCCACTTCAACCTGTTGAACAAATTCAAGAAGCAGCACCCGGACGTCAAGACGCTGATCTCGGTGGGCGGCTGGGCCGAGACCGGCGGGTACTTCGACGACAGCGGCAAACGCGTCAACTCCGGCGGCTTCTACACGATGGCCACGAACGCCGACGGCTCGGTGAACCAGGCGGGCATCGACACCTTCGCCGACTCGGCGGTCTCGTTCATCAAGAAGTACGGCTTCAATGGCGTCGACATCGACTACGAGTACCCGACGTCGATGAAGGACGCGGGCAACCCGCTGGACTACTCGGTCTCCAACGCCCGCCGGGCGGGGCTCGTCAAGGGCTACGCGGCCCTGATGAAGACCCTGCGCGAGAAGCTGGACAAGGCGGGCGCGGCCGACGGCAAGCACTACCTGCTCACGGTCGCGGCCCCCTCCTCCGGCTACCTGCTGCGCGGCATGGAGACCTTCCAGGTCCAGAAGTACCTGGACTACGTCAACATCATGTCCTACGACCTGCACGGCGCCTGGAACGAGTACGTCGGCCCGAACGCCTCGCTGTTCGACGACGGCAAGGACGCGGAGCTGGCGGCGGCGAACGTCTACGGCAGCCAGCAGTACGGCGGCATCGGCTACCTCAACACCGACTGGGCGTACCACTACTTCCGCGGCTCGATGCCGGCCGGCCGGATCAACATCGGCCTGCCGTATTACACCCGCGGCCACAAGAACGTGCAGGGCGGCACGGACGGCCTGTGGGGCAAGGCCGCCGCGACTAGCTGCCCGGCCGGCTCCGGCCTGACCAAGTGCGGTGACGGCGCGGTCGGCATCGACAACCTGTGGCACGACAAGGACGACAACGGCAAGGAGTCGCCGGCCGGCTCCAACCCCATGTGGCACGCCAAGAACCTGGAGAAGGGCGTCCTCGGCGACTACCTGAAGAGATACGGCTTCCCCGCCGACACCCGCCTGACCGGCGCCTACGCGCGCAAGTACGACTCGACGCTGGTCGCGCCGTGGCTGTGGAACGCCGAGAAGAAGGTCTTCCTGTCGACCGAGGACGAGCAGTCGGTCGCCCGCAAGGCGGACTACGTCGTGGACAAGGGCATCGGCGGCACGATGGTGTGGGAGCTGGCCGGCGACTACGGCTGGAACGCGGCCAAGGGGCAGTACGAGCCCGGCTCCACGCTGACGTCGCTGATGTACGACAAGTTCAAGGCGGCCGCGCCGTACGGCGCGAAGGTCTCGAACAAGGCGCTGCCGACCAAGGCCGTGAACATCGGTGTGGAGTTCGGCGAGTTCAAGCTCGGGGACTCCAACTACCCGATCACGCCGAAGGTGAAGATCACCAACAACACGAAGACGACGCTGCCGGGCGGTACGGAGTTCCAGTTCGACTACTCCACCTCGGCTCCGGGCAACGCCTCGGACCAGTCCGGCTTCGGCACCAAGGTGATCAGCAGCGATCACACCGGGTCGAATGTGGGCGGGCTGAAGGGTGACTTCCACCGCGTCTCGCTGAAGCTGCCGGCGTGGCAGACGCTGGCGCCGGGCGCGTCGGTGGACCTGTCCTTCAACTACTACCTGCCGGTGTCGACGCCGTGGAACTGGACCGTGACCATCGGCTCCACGACGTACGCGCTGGCCGGGGACCTGGCGCGGGGGACGACGGTGGTCGAGCCGGGCTCGGGCACCGGTCCGTCGCCCGACCCGACGAACCCGACGCCCACGCCGACGCCCACGCCCACGCCGACACCGACGCCTGGTGCGTGCACCGCGCCCGCGTGGAACGCGGCGACCGCGTACGGCTCCGGCACCACGGTGTCCCATGCGTCCCGCACCTGGAAGGCGAAGTGGTGGACGAAGGGCGAGGAGCCCGGCACCACCGGCGAGTGGGGTGTCTGGCAGGACCTCGGCGCCTGCTGACCCGGTAGCGGGACACGGATGCCCGGCGGCGGATGAACGGCCCTTGCCGCCGCCGGGCGTCTCGGCGTTGACGGGGTTCCCCGGGCCGGGCCCCAGGCTCGGCGCGGGTCCTCAGCGTGTGGCGCCGAACAGCTCGTCCTGTGCCCGGTCGCGGACCGTCAGCAGCGCCCCGCGCAGGACCGCCGCGCCGCCCAGGGCGCTCGCGCGGACCTCGGTGCGCAGCGGCGAGAGCGCGGCCAGCCGCTCCTCGACGCGGGCGGCGAGGCCGGGCCCACCCGCGAGGCCGACCTCGCCGCCCAGGACCACGCAGCCCGGGTCCAGTACGGCGCTGACGGCGGCCGCGCCGAGGGCGATGCGCTCGGCGAGCGCGTCCAGGAAGGCGTCCGCGGCGTCCGCTCGGCCTCGGCCCGGGCTCGCCAGCGCCGCGCGGACCGCCACCGCACCCGGCGGCTCCCGGTCCCCGGCGGTTTCGCCGGCCTCGACGCCGTACCGGCTCGCGAGCGCCTGGATGGCCGCGGATCCCGCCAGCGCGTGGAAGCCGCCCTCGCAGCCGGTCGCCGACGGCAGCCCGCCCGTGCCCGGCACCGGCATGAAGCCGATCTCGCCGGCGCCGCCGGAAGCGCCGCGCCGCAGCCTGCCGTCCAGGACGACGGCCGCGCCGACGCCGTGCCCGAGCCACAGCAGTACGAAGGTGTCGCGGTCCCGCGCGGCGCCTTCGCGCTGTTCGGCGACGGCGGCGACGTTGGTCTCGTTCTCGACGTGGACCGCCACACCCGGCACGCGCTTCTGGAGGACGGGGACGAGCCGCCGGTGCCAGGCGGGCAGCTGGGCGGAGTCGCGCAGTTCGCCGGTGGCCGGGTCGACGAGTCCGGGCGCCCCGATGCCGATGCTGTGCAGCCGCGCGGCGCCCGCCTTGCGCGTCGTGCGCTCCAGGAGGGCGGCGGCACGCTCGACGGCCCGCCCGTCGGTGAGGCCCTCCATGGGCAGCGACGCCTCGGCCAGCGGGGCGCCCAGCAGGTCGGTGACGACGACGGAGACGCTACGGGTGCGGACGTCGAGGGCGGCGAGGTGGGCGCGGTCGGCGACGATTCCGTACACCCGGGCGTTCGGGCCGCGCCGGTCGGCGCCCGTCTCCCCCACGACCCGGATCAGTCCGGAGTCCTGGAGCCGTTCGACCAGGTCGGCGACGGTGGGCCGGGAGAGCCCGGTCAGCTCCTTCAGCCGACTCGCCGTCAGCGGGCCCTCCTCCTGGAGGAGCCGCAGCGCGAGCCGGTCGTTGATGGCCCGGGCGGTGCTGGGCGATGCGGGCATGCCGTCATCCTCTCAGGGCTCGTCACACCAGCTTACTATCAGGCAGGCTTCCTGATAATTTACGGGTCCGGGAAACGACGGGACGGACGGAGGGGCCGATGGCACAGGACGTGGCGTTCGGCAGGGAGCGGCTGAAGCGGGCGCGGTTCGCCGTGGCCGCCGTCTTCTGTGTGCACGGTGCCGTGACGGGCAGCTTCGCCACCCGCATCCCCTGGATCCAGGACCACGCCGGGGTCAGCGCGGGCCAGCTCGGCCTCGCGCTCGCCTTCCCGGCGATCGGCGCCTCGCTGGCGATGCCGCTGGCGAGCGCGGTCACCCACCGCTTCGGCGCCCGCAGCGCGCTGCGCGGCCTGCTCGCCCTGTGGACCC
This sequence comes from Streptomyces sp. NPDC030862, assembly GCF_055571835.1. Lineage (NCBI taxonomy): Bacteria > Bacillati > Actinomycetota > Actinomycetes > Kitasatosporales > Streptomycetaceae > Streptomyces > Streptomyces sp. NPDC030862. The sequence goes on from NZ_JBVIEN010000016.1 coordinate 68,254, forward strand.
TCTCACTGGCCCTGCCCTCCCTCGCGCCGAACGTCTACGCCCTGTGCGCCGCGCTCTTCGTCTACGGCGCCACCGCCGGCATGTCCGACGTGGCCATGAACGCGCTCGGCGTCGAGGTCGAGAACCGCCTGGACAAGTCGATCATGTCGAGTCTGCACGGCATGTGGAGCGCGGGCGCGCTGATCGGCTCGGCCATCGGGACGCTCGCCGCGCACCTCGGCGGCGACGCCCGGCTGCACCACCTCGCCGCGGCCGTCGTCCTCACCATCCTCGGGGCGGTGTTCTGCCAGGGCGTACTGGACCTGCGCAGCGCGCCCGACGAGGAGGCGCCGCCGCGGTTCACGCTGCCGCCCCGCTCGGCGCTGGTGATCGGTCTGATCGGCTTCTGCGGGGTGTTCGCGGAGGGCGCCAGCCTGGACTGGTCGGCGGTCTACCTTCAGGAGCAGCTCGGTACGTCGGCGGGCCTGGCGGCCGCCTCCACGACCGCGTTCGCGCTGACCATGGCGGTGGCGCGGCTGGTCGGCGACAAGGTCGTGGACCGGTTCGGCGCGGTGCGCACGGTACGGGTCGGGGGCCTCGCCGCGACCCTCGGCGGCGTCCTGGTGGTCCTGGCTCCGCACCCGGCGGTGGCGCTGGCGGGCTTCGGGCTCATCGGGCTCGGCGTCGCCGCCGTCGTACCGCTGGCCTTCGCCGCGGCGGGGCGCAGCGGCCCGAACCCGAGCCAGGCGATCGCGGGCGTGGCCACCATCACGTACACCTCGGGCCTCATCGCCCCCTCGGCGATCGGCGGCGTGGCCGACGTGACGTCGCTGACGGTGTCGTTCGGCCTGGTCACGCTGCTCGCGTTCGGCCTCGTGGTGGGCGCGGGCGTGCTGCGCACGGGCGACCGGACGGCGGCGCGAGCGGGGGCGGGCGCGGAAGTCCGGCGGTAGCGAGGCGGTCCGCACTCGCACGTCCGTCCGGGTTCACGGGGAAGTCGCACTACCATGGCGACCGGTCTTTTTCGGCCGCTCCCCGGCCGGGACCCGGCCGCGAGGCCGCGGCCCCCGTACCGGAGAACGAACCGGAGAAGTGGAGCCACCCCCATGAACCTCGGCGTGCGCTGGAGCCTGCACGGCGACGGCCGGACCCCCGCGCCCGGAGCCGTCGTCCGGCCCGACGAGCGGCTCTCGTGGCCGCGTACGGTCGGCCTCGGCGCACAGCACGTGGTGGCCATGTTCGGCGCGTCGTTCGTGGCGCCCGTCCTGATGGGGCTCGACCCGAACCTCGCGATCAATGATGTCCGGCGTGGCGACGGTGGTCTTCCTCCTCGCCACCCGCGGCAAGGTCCCCAGCTACCTGGGCTGCTCGCTCTCCTTCGTCGGCGTGGCCGCCACCATCCGGGCCACCGGTGGCGACAGCGCCACGGTCACCGGCGCGGTGCTGGTGGTCGGCGCCGTGCTGTTCCTGGTGGGGCTCGCGGTACGGCGGTTCGGGGCGCGGATCATCCACGCGGCGATGCCGCCGGTCGTGACCGGAGCCGTGGTCATGCTGATCGGGTTCAACCTGGCGCCGGTCACGGCGTCGACGTACTGGCCGCAGGACCAGTGGACCGCGCTGCTGGTGATGCTCTTCACCGGGCTCGCCGTCGTCTGTCTGCGCGGCTTCTGGTCGCGTGTGGCGATCTTCCTGGGGCTGGTCTTCGGCTACGTCCTGTCCTGGGTGTTCGACCTGGCCTTCGGGAAGATCCACTCGCCGCTGGGCGGCGCCGAGGCCGTCGACCACTGGCGCCTGGACCTGTCCGGCGTGGCCAAGGCCGACTGGATCGGGCTGCCCTCCTTCCACGCGCCCGCCTTCGAGTGGTCCGCGATCCTCGTCGCCCTCCCGGTCGTGATCGCGCTCGTCGCGGAGAACGCCGGACACGTCAAGGCCGTCGGCGAGATGACCGGCGACCCGCTCGACGACAAGCTGGGCACCGCGATCGCCGCCGACGGCGCCGCGTCCGTGCTGTCCACCGCCGTGGGCGGCCCGCCGAACACCACGTACTCCGAGAACATCGGCGTCATGGCCGCCACCCGCGTCTACTCGACCGCCGCCTACTGGGCCGCCGCCGGCTTCGCGCTCCTCTTCGGCCTGTGCCCCAAGTTCGGCGCGGTCGTCGCCGCCATCCCCGGCGGTGTCCTGGGCGGGATCACCGTCATCCTCTACGGGATGATCGGTCTGCTGGGCGCGCAGATCTGGCTCAACGCCAAGGTCGACCTGCGCAGCCCGCTCAACCTGGTCCCGGCCGCCGCGGGCATCATCATCGGCGTCGGCGGCGTCAACCTGAAGATCACCGACAACTTCGAGCTGGGCGGCATCGCGCTCGGCACGATCGTCGTCATCACCGGCTACCACGTGCTGCGCGCCTTCGCCCCCGCCCACATGAAGGCGGACCCGCAGGAGCCCCTGCTGGACTCGGGCACGTCCGCGTACGACACCGAGGGCACCGACGACACCGACAGCGGTACCCCGGAGGGCGGTCAGCCGGTCGCCAGGTCGTAGGCGTAGCCGGCGGAGAACTCCCCCGCCGCGCCCGAGCAGCCGTCCGACTCGCCCGGCAGCTTGACCCACAGGTAGGCGTCGATCCGGGCCTCGCCGGTCGTGGTCGTGGGCGTACGGCCCAGGGCGCGGCCGGACGGGTCGCACCACTGGCCCGGCGGCGGCGCGCCGTTGCCGTTGCGGCTGGTGTCGATGACGGCGCCGAGGTGGGCGGGGCCGCCGAGCGCCGCGAGCACGCGGCGGGCGTAGGCGGCCTCGTCGGCGGTGCGGTGGAAGTTGGACACGTTCGTGAAGATGCCGTCGCCGCTGGTCGCGGCGCCCGCCTCGCGCAGCGCGCGGGCCATCTCGTCCGCGGGGCGCCAGCCGGAGTGCCCGGCGTCGAAGTACACCCTGGCCCGCGGGTTCGCGGCCTTCAGCGCCTTGCCGGCGCGCGCCAGCGCGGCGTAGCGGTCGGCCCGCCGGGTCGCGGACAGGCAGTCGGCGAGCGCGATCGCGTCCGGCTCCAGGATGACGATGACGGGCTCGTCGCCGAGGCCCGCGGCGAAGTCCCGTATCCAGCGGTCGTACGCGGCGAGGTCGGGCGCGCCGCCCCGTGAGGCGCCGCCGCAGTCCCGGTCGGGTATCGCGTACGGGACGAGGACGGGGACCCGGCCGGCGGCAGCCGCTCCGGAGGTCACGGCGCGGACCCGGCCGGTGACGGCGCCGGGGTCGTACTGGGTGAACCAGACGGCGGCCGGGTGGGCGGCGATGCGCGACTCGATGAGCGGGCGGCGCGAGTCGTCGGGGTGGGCGCGCACCCAGTCGAGCACCCGCGACCGCGGGTGCCGGTAGAGCGCACCCGACACGGGCTGTGTGGCCGGGGCCGGGCCCTCGGCGCCGGACTCGGCCTTCGGCGAGGACGTCGGCGTCGGTGAGGACGTCGGCTTCGGCTTCGGTGAGGGCGCGGCGGACGGGCTGGGCGGCGGCGAGGGCGGCGCGAGGGAAGGCAGGATGAGGCTCGGCCGCGCGGGCAGCGGCAGCGGGTCCGGGAGCCCCCTGCCGGAGGCCTCGGCCACGCGGGCCGTGGCGTTCCGCTCGCCGCCACCGGTCGCGGCGAGCACGCCGCCGGCCGCTCCGACGGCGACGATCACCGAAGCGGCTGCCGCCATGGCGTGACGCCGAGCGGTACGCCGCCGCTCGAGCCGCTCCCGCCGCTGTGCGCGTACGCCTGACACCGTGAGATCCCCCTCCCCCGAAGGCGCCTTCCCCAAGGCGCTTCCCCCGGCCGGCGGTTCCCCCGTTTCGGGGAAGCACGGCTCGGTGACACCTCTGGCAGCGTACCGACTGCCACCCTGCACCCATGGCACAGACCCAGCAGTTCACGTCGACGGCCGGCTCCGTCGACCCCGTGGTGGCCCGGATGCGGGCGCTGCGTTCGCTGTGGCCGGAGAGCGACGGGGTGGCGGTCTTCAACCGGGTCTATCTGACGGTCACCGAGGAGATCGACCGGCACATCGACGCGGGCGGCTTCGTGGACCGGCGGGCCGCCGTCACCCTGGACGTCCGCTTCGCGGAGCGGTACCTCGCGGCGGTGGACGCGGTCGCCGCGGGCGGGCGCCCGCCGGCGTGCTGGCGGCCGCTGTTCCAGTACCGCCGCCATCCCGGCGTACGGCCGCTGCAGTTCGCGCTCGCCGGTATCAACGCGCACATCGGGCACGACCTGGCGCTGGCGGTGGTGGACACCTGCCGTGCGCTCCGCTGCGAACCGGAGGCGCTGGAGAGGGAGTTCGACCGCGTGGGCGACATCCTCACCTTGCTGGAGGAGCGCATCCGCGAAGAGGTGATGCCGGGCCCGGACCTGCTGGAGGTCGCGGACCCGCTGACGCATCTGCTCGGCTGCTGGAGCCTGGAGCGGGCCCGCGACGCGGCGTGGCTCGCGGCCCGCTCCCTGTGGCAGCTGCACCGGTTCCCCGGCCTGCCGGAGCTGGCCGAGGAGTTCACCGAACGCCTCGACCGCTCCGTGGGCCTGGTGAGCCGGATGCTGCTGACACCCGTGGACCGGTGCGGTGCTCAGTCCTCCGGCAGCTCGACCGGCGCGATCTCGTCGTAGACGTCGCCCGGGCCCGGGTTGGACGGGTCGGTCTCGCCGCCGAAGTGGTGCATGACGCCCCACACGGCGTTCAGCGCGGTCTGCACGGCGCCCTCGGCCCAGCCGGCCGTCCACGAGATGTCGTCACCGGCGAGGAAGATGCCCCGCTTGTCCTCGGGCAGCCGGTCCTGCATGAAGTGCGTGAACAGGCGGCGCTGGTAGCGGTAGTGACCCGGCAGGTTGGCCTTGAACGCGCCCATGAAGTAGGGCTCGTTCTCCCAGGAAACGGTCACCGGGTTGCCGATGATGTGCTTGCGGATGTCGACCTTCGGGTAGATCTCGCCGAGCGACTTGAGCATGACCTCCATGCGCTCCTGCGCGGACAGCGGCAGCCACTTGAGGCTGTCGTCGCACCAGGTGTACGAGAGGCAGATGACGGCCGGCTTGTCCGGGCCGTCGTCCAGCAGGTACGTGCCGCGGGTCATGCGGTCGGTGAGCGTCATCGACATGACGTCCCGGCCGGTCTCCTCGTCCTTGTCCAGCCAGAAGGGCCGGTCGACCGGGACGAAGAGCTTGGACGACTCCATGTAGTGGGTGCGCTCCATCGCCGTCCAGTGGTCGATGGGGAAGAGCGAGTCGTCGCAGGCGATCTTGGACAGCAGCATCCAGGACTGGGCGGTGAAGATCGCCGCCTGGTAGGTGCGGATGTCGCCGTTCGCGTCGGTGACGGTGATGCGGTTGCCGGCGGTGCGGTTCAGGCGGGTCACGGCGGGCTTGGGGTCGCCGCCGTGCAGCTTCGCCAGCGAGGTGCCCTGCTCCCAGTGGACGATCTTCTCCGGCTCGCGCTCCCACAGGCGCAGCGGCAGCTGCTGCGAGCCGCCGACGATGCCGCGGTGGTGGTCGTCGGCCTCGGTGTAGACGACGCGGAGGATCTCCAGGATGGAGTTGGGGAAGTCGGTGTCCCAGCCGCCGGTGCCGAAGCCGACCTGACCGAAGATCTCGCGGTGCCGGAAGGACTTGAAGGCCTCGGACTCGCACAGGAAGCCGTAGAACGTCTGGTTGTCGAGCTTCTCGACGAGCTTGGCCCAGATCTCGCGGATGCGCGGGACGTCGCGCTCGCGCATGGCGCGGTTCATGTCGGAGAAGTCCGCGCCCTCCTCCAGGCAGTCGTTCCACGCCTTGGCGACGTCGCGGTAGACCTGCGGCAGGTCGGCGATGGTCTGCGCGTAGTGGCTCTCGCCCTTGAGGTCGACGACGGTCGACGGGGTGGCCTCGGCCAGCGGGTTCGGGAACGGCCGGGTCTCCAGGTCCACCAGGTCGATGTAGTGCTGGAGCGCGGTCGAGGAGGGCGGGAAGCGCATGGCGCCCATCTCGGCGGTCAGACCCTCGGTGCCGGTGCCCTCGAATCCGACGGTGCGCAGGCGGCCGCCGATCTGGTCGGCCTCGTAGACGACCGGCTTGAGGCCCATCTTCATCAGCTCGTACGCGGCGACGATGCCGGAGAGCCCGCCGCCGATGACGGCGACCTCGGTGCCGTGCTCGGTCGCGGGTATCTGGCCGAGCCCGGCCGGGTGGGCCAGGAAGTCGTCGTACGCGTACGGGAAGTCCGGACCGAACATGGTGATCGGCGGCTGCGCGTCGGTGTGCTGGACGGCGGTGGGCACCGTGGACGTCATGGGATACGGACTCCTTGCACGGGTGAAGAAAGAGGGGTGAGCGGGGGGGGCTCAGGTCAGGGAGGTGTAGAGGCCGGGGCGGCGGTCGCGCAGGTACGGGTTGGCCTCGCGCGAGGTGCGCAGCAGCTCGGGGTCGGCGTCGCCGGTGACCAGCTCCTCGGCGCGGCCGGCGCGGGCGCGGGCGGTGCCGTCGGGGCCGGCGAGGGCGGACAGGCCGACGAACGCGAAGTCGCCCTCCTGGCCGGTCCGGTTGGCGTACGCGATGTACAGCTGGTTCTCGAAGGCGCGCACCGGTACGACGGACTCGGCGACGACCTCGGCCGGGTGCATCAGTGCGGTCGGCACCAGGAGGAGGTCGGTGCCGGCGAGCGCGTGCGCCCGGACGTTCTCCGGGAACTCCACGTCGTAGCAGATCATCAGGCCGACGCGCAGGCCGCCGAGCTCGGTCTGGACGACGGGCTGGTCGCCGGGGGTGAACGAGTCGCTCTCGAAGCCGCCGTAGAGGTGGGTCTTGCGGTAGCTCAGCAGCCGGGTGCCGTCGGGGCCGATCAGCTGCGCGGAGTTGTACACCGTGTCCCCGTCGCGCTCCGGGTAGCCGTAGGCGATGGCGAGTCCGTGGCGCCCGGCGATCTCGGCGATCGCGTCGGCGGAGTCGCCGTCGGCGGGCTCGGCGAGCCGGGCGACGCCGTCGCCGATCGCGTACCCGGTCAGGAACATCTCGGGCGCGACCAGCAGGCCGGCGCCGGTGGCGGCGGCGCGGGCGGCGGCCTCGTCGAGGACCTTGAGGTTGGCGGCGACGTCACCGGGCTGTCCGGAGCTCTGGAGCAGGGCGGTGCGCAGCGGCGGCATCGGCAGACCTCGGTCGGGGTGCGGGAGGACGGGGAGGGTGTCGAGAAGACGTTCAAAACGGTACGGTCCGGCGCTCTTCCGGGACAAGGCGTGACCGTTGCGGACCGACCGTTGATCCGTTGCGCGGATGTGGCGGTCGGCGGAGATTCATTGCGAGCAGCTCCCCCGCGGGGCGGAGGGTGGCCCCGCCGGGCGGCGGAGGGCGGATCCGACCTGCGTGCGATGTGGCGGAAGGGGGCCGGACGGAACAGTGAGGGGCGTCCGATCACCGGCCGGAAGGGCTTCCACGATGAACCGTCGTATCAAGATCGTCGCTGTCGGGCTGGCAGTGCTGCTCGCCGCCGGGGCCGCGGGCCCCGCCCTGGCCACCGACGACGGACCGGCCCGGACGGGCGGCGTCCGTGAGGCGGCGGCGCTGACCGGTACGGCGATGCTCGCGCGTCCGGCGGGCGACAAGGTCACCGTCTCCTTCGACGCCCACCTGGACGCCGAGGACAACGACAACCCCTTGAACGCCCACGGCACCTTCCGCTTCAGCCACTACGTGGGCGATTGGGGCGGCAAGGCGGAGGCCAGGGTGGACTGCCTGATCACCGGCGGCAAGGTCGCCGTCGTCTCCGGCGTCATCACGAAGGCCGACCGCGATCTGAAGGCCGCGGTCGGCAAGAGGGTCGGGGTCTCCGTGCACGACCTGGGCGGGCAGGACCGGCTCGGCTACAGCTGGGCGGCCCTGGGGCTGCCCCAGGAGACCCCGGACAACCTGCCGAAGTGCATCAGCTCGGCCCCCTTCGAGAAGACGGCGCCGGGCTCCGGGACCTTCCGGGTACTGCCCTGGGAGCCGCAGCGCTGACGGCCCGCGGTCAGGCGGGCGAGCCGGACGAGAAGCGCCGCAGCAGCGGGGAGAGGACCAGGACCGACTTGGTGCGCTCCACGAAGGGCTCGCCCGCGATCCGCTCCAGCACCCGCTCGAAGTGGCGCATGTCGGAGGCGAAGACCTGGACGATCGCGTCCGCGTCACCGGTGACGGTGGACGCGGACGCGATCTCGGGGTAGCGCTCGAGACCGCGCTGGATGGTCTCGGGCGAGGTGTTGCCGCGTGCGTAGATCTCGATGAAGCCCTCGGTCTCCCAGCCGAGCGCCGCCGGGTCGACCCGCACCGTGAAGCCGGTGATGGCACCCTCCGCCCGCAGCCGGTCCACGCGCCGTTTGACGGCGGGCGCGGACAGGCCCACGAGCGAGCCGATGTCGGCGTAGGAGCGGCGGGCGTCCTCCGCCAGGGCGTGGACGATGCGTTCGTCGAGATCGTTCAGTCGCACTACGGGTGGGTCACTTCTCTGCGGTCGCCAGTCTGGAGCGGCTCATGCCGTACACGAAGTAGACCACGAGACCCACGGCCATCCAGATACCGAAGTAGGCCCAGGTGATCATGTCGAGGCTGTACATGCTGTAGCCGCAGAAGATGAAGCCCAGCACGGGGAAGAGCGGACCGAACGGCACCTTGAAGGTGCGCGACAGCTCGGGACGGGTGAAGCGGAGCACGACGACCGCGATGTTGACCAGCGCGAAGGCGAACAGCGTGCCGATGCTGGTGGCGTTGACGAGCTCGCCGAGCGGGATCGCCGCGGCGAGGATGCCGCAGAACAGCGAGACGATCACGGTGTTGACGCGCGGAGTGCCGGTCTTGGGGCTGACCTTGCCGAAGACCTTCGGCACCAGGCCGTCGCGGGACATGGCGAAGAGGATGCGGGTCTGGCCGTAGAGCACGGTCAGCACGACGCTCGCGATGGAGATCACCGCGCCGGCGGCGAGCAGCGTGCCCCAGAAGCTCTGACCGGTGACGTCGTTCATGATCGCGGCGAGCGAGGCCTCGGAGCCCTCGAACTTCTTCCAGTCCCAGGCGCCCACGGCGACGGCCGCGACCAGCACGTACAGCGCGGTGACGATGACCAGCGAGAGCATGATCGCCCGCGGCAGGTCGCGCTTGGGGTCCTTGGCCTCCTCACCGGCGGTGGAGGCGGCGTCGAAGCCGATGTACGAGAAGAAGAGGATGGCGCCCGCGGCACCGACGCTGCTCACGCCGAGCGGCATGAAGTCGGAGTAGTTGCCGGACGTGAAGCCCATGAAGCCGATGGCGCAGAAGAGGACGAGCGCCGCGATCTTGACGGCCACCATGATGGTGTTGGCGCGGGCGGACTCCTTGGCGCCGCCCAGCAGGAACACCATCGCCAGCATGACGACGATCAGGGCGGGCAGGTTGAATATGCCGCCCTCGCCGGGGGGCGCGGTGAGCGCCGTGGGCAGGGTGACGCCGATCGTGCCGTCGAGGAGCTGGTTGAGGTAGTCACCCCAGCCGACCGCCACGGCGGCGACGGACACGCCGTACTCCAGGAGCAGACACCAGCCGCAGACCCAGGCGACGAGTTCGCCCATCGTTGCGTACGCGTACGAGTACGACGAGCCGGCGACGGGGATGGTGCCCGCCAGTTCGGCGTAGGAGAGGGCCGAGAAGAGCGCCGTGAGACCGGCGAAGACGAAGGCCAGGGTGACGGCCGGGCCGGCCAGCGGGACGGCTTCGCCGAGGACGACGAAGATGCCGGTGCCGAGCGTGGCACCGATGCTGATCATGGTCAGCTGCCACATGGAGAGCGAGCGGCGGAGGCTGCCGCCCTCACCCTGCCCACCCTCTGCGACCAGCACATCCACCGGCTTGCGCCGAGTGAGAGCGGAGAGCCCGGACGCCTTGGGCGCGGATGGCTCGGTGGCGGGAGGGGCTGCGCCTTGGTCCAGCACTGCGGAGGCTCCTTCATCGCTGCGGGGGTCGGCGACGGCGACTCCGCGGCGGCTCACGGGCGCGTCGAACGCAACCCGCGGGGGAAGGGGACCGCCGAGCGGGCGGTCGCCGCCACTCCTGGTACGGGGCACGAGCCTAAGCGCCGAGCTTCGCGCTTGTAATGAAGCGTTGTTGCGCATCGGCGCATGATCATTGCGCACTTGGGGCACGGACGGGGAAACATTGCGCCCTGCCGCACGAATCGACACATTGGGGCCGGGAGCAGGCACTTTCGCCGAGCGTGGCAGACCGGAGGGAGACCCCTGATGAGCTGGCTGGATCCGGTGCCTTTTCTGCGTGGTACGGCCTGGCTGGACCCGCGGTGCCGGGGCCGCGCGGTGCGCGCCGCGCCGGGCGTGCTGGCCCGGCTGCCGTGGGACACCGCCCAGCGGGCCGCGTTGCCCATCGGGGTGCGCCTGGAGTTCACGGCCTCGCCGGGCACCCGCGCCGTCGAGATCCGCTACCGGACGTCCGTACCGGAGGGACACGGCCACGCGGACGACGGCGACCACGCGGACGGCGCCGAGAATGCGGACGGCGCGGAGATTGCGGACGGCGCGGACGCGCTGCGCGCGCTCGGGCACTGCTTCGCGCTCTGGGAGGGCGAGCGGTGCGTCGGCGAGACGTGCACGAAACCGGAGGACGGCGCCGAGGAGACCACGGTCACCCTGGAGCTCCCCGAAACCTCCGCCTCGGCGCCGAGCCGTCTCGGCCCCTTCACCGTCCATCCGCCCGAGGCCCTCGGGCCCGTGGTCCTCGGGGTGCGGGCGGTCGGCGGCGGCATCGCGCCCGCCGCGCCACAACCGCGCTGGGTGGTGCACGGCGACTCCATCACCGAGGGCTGGTGGTCGACCCGCCCCGCGCACGCGTGGCCCGCCGTCGCGGGACGCATGCTCGGCGTCGACGCGGTGAACCTCGGCTACGCGGGCTCCGCGCGCGGTGAGCTGCCGGTCGCCGAGCAGCTCGCGGCCCTCCCCGCCGACCTGCTGACCCTCGCCTTCGGCACGAACTGCTGGTCCGGCACCCCGTTCTCCGCGCCGCTGCTCTACGAGACGGTGCGGGCGTTCGTCGCCCTGGTACGGCGCGGCCACCCGGACACGCCGCTGCTGCTGGTCTCGCCGGTGCTGCGCCCGGATGCCGAGACCACGCCCAACGCGCTGGGCGCGACGCTGGCCCAGCTGCGCACGGCCATGGAGGAGGCCGTACGGGATCTGGTGGCCGCCGGGGACACCCGGCTGTCGCTGCTCCCGGGCCGCGGCGTACTGCGGCCGGAGCACCTGGTGGACGGGCTCCATCCCGACGACACCGGGCACGCCCGGATCGCGGCGGCGGTCGCGCGGGCGCTGCGCCCGTACACGGGCCGGGGCGGGTCGGGACGAGTCGCCGGAACACCGGAATGAGCGCGCGAACTCGGGGTAGGGGCGCCATCGGTCGGTGACATCCATCCGAGGAGGTTCTGTCGTGCTCATGGCCCACCCCACGGTCCTGCGCAAGCTCGTCGCGCGGTACGAGGAGCTGTCCGCGGCCGCTTCGGCGTCCGCCCCGGATCCGGCGCTCACGCGTCAACGCGAGGACACCGCCTACACCTTGTGCGTGTCGACGGGCACGCGGGACGTACGGGACGCGCTGCGGGTGGCGAGACGAGTGCTGGAGGCGGGAGGCGGCCGGACCACCGCCCCCTCGCTGACGGCGGCCGTGCGCTGAGGCGGGCGGGGAAGGGCGGGAAGGGCGGTGACCGGCGCTCCGGTCACCGCCCTTCCGGCCTGGCGCGACGAGGGCGTTTTCCTCCGGTTCCGCCACGCCATTACGATCCAACGGCCGTTGAACATGAGAAACGGGCCGCGTACATCCGATCTTCCGGCACCCGAATCCGGAAACCCGTCCGCCCGTTTCCGATTGGGAGAGGTGCTTGTGAACATCAGCGAAACCAGTGCGCGTGACCGCCTTTGCGAGGCTCTGCGGGAGCGCGAGGAGGAGATCGCGGACCGGTGGGTCCGGCTGCAGTTGGAGCAGGCGTCGGTGCTCGGCTCGGACATGAGCGAGCAGGAGGTGCGGGAGGAGGCGGACCTGCTCATCTCCGCCCTGGCCGCCGGCCTGGCGAGCGATACGCCGGTGGAGCGGCTGGTCACGTCCCGCAACGAGCTGCGGCAGACGGTGATAGAGCTGTCCCTCCGCCGGGCGCGGGCGGGCGTCTCGCCGACCGCCACCTCCTTGGCCGTGCTGTCGCTCAAGGAGGCGCTGCTCTCCGCGGTCCAGCACACCACGCGCGACTCGGCCGACCTGTTCTCCGCCGCGATCCTGATCAACCGGCTGCTGGACGCGGCCGGTGTGCTCTCCTTCGAGACGTACGTGGAGGGGCGCGAGGAGATCATCCAGCGGCAGAGCCGGCAGCTGCTCGAAGTCTCGACGCCCGTCGTACGGCTGTGGCGGCACGTGCTGGCCGTGCCGTTGATCGGCACGCTGGACACCGCGCGGACGCAGGTGGTGATGGAGAGCCTGCTGCAGGCGATCCAGGACAACGAGGCGCAGGTCGCCATCATCGACATCACCGGCGTACCGGCCGTGGACACCGCCGTCGCCCAGCACCTGATGCACACGGTCAACGCCGTACGGCTGATGGGCGCCGACTGCGTCATCAGCGGGATCCGGCCGCCCATCGCGCAGACGATCGCACAGCTGGGGATCGACCTGTCGACGATTCTGACGAGGGGGACCCTGGCGGACGCCCTGGCGGCGGCGATCCGGCTCACCGATCAGCCCGGCGTCGACCCGGCTTCGGCCTCGGCCCGGTCGGTGAGCGCGTGACCACGCACCGCGCCACGGGCGTCCCCATCCTGCGGCTCGGTGACGTGCTGATCACCGGGCTGCTCAACGAGCTGGACGATCAGTCGGCGGTGGCCTTCACCGACGAACTCACCGAGCGGATCGCCGCCGACGGCGCCCGCGGGGTGCTGATCGACATCTCCCGCCTGGAGATCATCGACTCGTTCGTGGCGCGCACCCTGATGGAGCTGGCCACCATGGCCCGTCTGCTGGGAGCGCGGGTCATCGTGGCGGGGATGCGGCCGGCGGTCGCCATCACCCTGGTCGAACTCGGGCTCCAGCTGACCGGTGTCGAGACCGCGCTCAACGCGGAGCAGGGCCTGACGGCCCTCGGCTGGCACCGCATGTCCCATGCCCCATCCCCCGGCGGGAGGTCCTGAGTGACGTTCCACGGTGAACGGCTGGCGCCGGGTGTCGAGCTGGTACCCCAGCGGGGCCCGGTGACCGAGTCCGCCGGCAGAGGCCGGCCCACGCCCCGCACCGACGAGGCCCGGACCGGTGACGCCCGGACGACCGGTGACGGCCGGACCGGTGACGGCCGGACCAGTGGCGCCCGGACCGGTGACGCCCGCGCCGCCGGCGTCGGCGCCGCCGACCCGCAGGCCGCCGCCGCTGATCCTCCGCCCGGCGCGGCCCGCTACCCCGTCGCCTCGGAGGAGGACCTCCTAGACGCGCGCCACGCCGTGCGCGCCGCCACGATCGCGGCCGGTTTCGGGCTCGTCGACCAGACCAGGATCGTCACGGCGGCCAGCGAACTCGCCCGCAACGCCTACGTACACGGCGGCGGGGGCACCCTGGAGATCCAGCTCGTCGCCACGTCGGGCCGGCGCGGTCTGCGGCTCACCGTCCGCGACCAGGGCCCCGGCATCCCGGACGTGGAGAAGGCCCTCGCCGACGGCTTCACCACGGGTACGGGGCTCGGCCACGGCCTGGGCGGAGCGCGGCGGCTGATGCACGAGTTCCAGGTGCACAGCGCCCCGGGCGGGGGCACCACCGTCGTCATCACCCGCTGGAACGACCGCTGATGTCCGTCACCACCCACATCCGGGTCGACCACTACAGCGCCGTCCAGCTCGCGGCCTCCACGGCCCGCCGGACGGCGCTCGACCAGGGGCTGGCCGGCGCCCTGCCGGACCGGGCGGCCGTCCTGGCGAGCGAGCTCGCCAGCAACGTGGCCCGGCACGGCCGCAACGGGTCGCTGTACCTGCAGCCGCTGCCGCTGCGCCGGGGGGTGGAGATCCTCGCCGTGGACCGGGGCCCGGGCATGGCCGACCCCGAGCGCTGCATGACCGACGGCTACAGCACCGGCGGCTCACTCGGCTCGGGCCTCGGAGCCGTACGCAGGATCGCCGACGAGTTCACCCTCCGTACGAAGGAGGGCAGCGGGACGCTGGTGTGCGCCCGGCTCGGCGAGCCGGGCGCCGACGACGGCCGGGCGGCGGACGGGACACCGGCCGTCGGGGCGGTACGCGTCCCGGCCGACGGCGAGAACGCCTGCGGGGACGCGTGGGGCGTGGCGATGACCGACGGTGCCCAGACGGCCCTGGTCGTCGACGGCCTGGGCCACGGTGCCTCCGCCTCCGAGGCCGCGGAGCTCGCCGTGCGCACCTTCCACCGCGACCCCGGGCAACCGCTGCCGGAGCTGCTGCGGGCGATGAACCGGGCGCTGCGGCACAGCCGGGGCGCCGCGGTGGCCCTGCTGCGCCGGACGGCGGACGTGCTGGAGGTGTCCTCCGTGGGCAATGTGCGCGGGCTGCTGCTGACGCCGGGCGGCGTACGGCGGCGCTTCGGCGGCCAGCCGGGCGTCGTCGGCTGGAACATGCCGGACCCCCGGGTGCAGCGGATCCCCGCCGAGCCCGGCACCGTATCGCTCCTGCACAGCGACGGCGTCGACGCCCGCTGGGCGGACTCCCCCTCGCCCTTCCTCACCGCGCTGCCCGCCCCGCTGCTCGCCGCCGCCCTCGTGCACGCGCACCGGCGCAGCAGGGACGACGCGACCGTCCTGACCCTCGGCCCGGCACGGAGGGACACATGAGCGAGAGACCGATGAATCCGCAGACCACCACGCACCACTCGCTCGCCGGGCTGCGCACCACGCTGCGCCGCCTCGCCCACCGGGCCGGTCTGTCCGTCGAGACGCGCTACCGGCTGGCGCTGTCGGTGACCCGGGTGGCGGCCGCCGAGCTGCAGGCCGGGCGGCCGGTGTTCCTGGAGACGGTGCCCCCGGGCCCGGCCGCGTCCGACGGCGAGGGCCGGCTGACCGTACGGCTCCACATGCCGCACGCGCCGCACCGGCCGGCCCTGGACGGGCTGCCGCTGCCGGCCGAGCGGCTGCCGGGGCCGGCAGCCGTATGGCGGGTGCCCGCGGCCTCCCCCGGTTCCTCCGGTTCCTCGGCGGCGGAGCCGTCCGGTGACGGTCCGCCGGGGCTGGTGGAGCTCCTGGAGGAGGAGCTGGGCGCGGCGGTCGACCGGATGGACGCGCTCGCCGCGGACCACCAGCGGCTCAAGCACGAGCTGGCCGAGACGAACAGCGGCGTGCTGGCCCTCTACGTACAGCTGGAGGAGCGCGACGAGCAGCTGCGGCAGGCGCACGGGCGGATACTGCGCCAGCTGGAGGACGCGCTGCGCCCGCCGCCGGTACGGGTGCCCGGCCTGGAGCTGGCCGTGCACTACGAGCCGGCGGAGAAGCACGCCCCGACGGGCGGCGACCTGTACGACTGGTTCGTCCTGCCGGACGGCACGGTGCACATCACGGTGGTGGACGCCCTGGGGCACGGGCTGACCAGTACGCGCAGCGCGCTCAACGTCACCCATGCCGTACGGACGCTGGCGCTGGAGGGGCATCCCCTGGAGTCGATCGTGGCCCGCACGGACGAGGTGCTGGCCACCTTCGACCACGAGCTGATGGCCACGGTGCAGCTCGTCCGGCTCGATCCGGCGAGCGGCGAGCTGGTGATGGCCAACGGCAGCCATCCGCCCGCCCTCCTCGTACGGGCGGACGGCGAGACCCGCCTGCTGGAGGTACGCGGCCGGGGCATCGGCTTCCCGCTGCCGGGCAGCGAGCGGCTGCTGCGGGACCGGCTGGACCCCGGCGATCTGCTGGTGCTCTACACGGACGGGCTCACCGAGAGCCGCCGCGACCCGCGCGAGGGCGAACAGCGGCTGGCGAAGGCGGCGCGGAACCACCGGCACCGGCCGATAGAGGAGATCCCGGCCGCCATCGCCGACGAGATGCACACGGTGATCCTGCACCCGGACGACACGGTGGCCCTCACCGTCCGGCGCGCGGGCGGCAGCCCCGGGGGTTGACCCGCGGTGGTTAACCCCCGGGGGCCGGGTAGGCGAGAAGGTGACGCGAGGAGGAGCCGCCCATGTATGTCATGGAGTCGCCGCCCGGCGACAGCACCTCGGTCCGCACCGTGACCGCCGGTTTCCTGGCCGAGCACTGCCCGTGGGCCGACTGGGACGCCGTACAGCTCGTCGTGACGGAGCTCACGGCGAACGCCATGCGCCACACCCAGGGGTGGTGGCGCCTACGGCTGCGCGCCGAGGCCGACGAACTGTGCGTGGAACTCGACGACGGAAGCACCCGCGCCCCGGAGGTGCGGGCGCCGGACTTCGCCGGGGGCGGAGGCTTCGGCTGGCCCATGGTGCTGAGCCTGGCCGGCCGGGTGCAGGTCTGGCGCCACGCGGGCGGCAAGACGGTCCGGGCGGTGTGGGCGCGGCCCTGACGAGCGCTGTGCCCCTGGCAAAGCGCCGCGGTCCTGCCGAAAGGACCGCGGCTCTGAGACACACACAGGTAGGCCACAGACGGGCAGGCCACAGACGGGTACGCCACACACGCGTAGGCTCCGAGCCGCTCGGGCCCGGAGCCTACACGCCACTCCACCTCACTCCACTGCCAGCAGGCCTTCCCGGAGCCGTGCGGTGATCCGCGCCAGCAACCGCGACACATGCATCTGCGACACACCCAGTTCGGCGCCGATCTGGGACTGCGTCATCTCCTCCACGTACCGCATCCGCAGGATCTCGCGGTCGCGCTCGTCGAACTCCTCGATGAGCGGCTTGAGCGCCTGCACGTTCTCGACGAGATCCAGTTCCTTGTCGGGCTCGCCCAGCCGGTCGCCGAGGGTCTCCGAGGCGTTGGCGTCCCCCGCGTCGTCCAGGGGCAGGTCGAGTGAGCCGGCCGAGTAGCCGTTGGCGGCGACGAGACCCTCGATGATCTCGTCCTCCTCCATGCCCAGGTGGGCGGCGAGCTCGGCGGGCGTCGGCGAGCGGTCGAGCTGCTGGAACAGCACGTCGGTGGCGCGGGCCAGGTCGATGCGGAGCTCCTGGAGCCGGCGCGGCACGTGGACCGACCAGCTGGTGTCCCGGAAGAAGCGCTTGATCTCACCGACCACGCACGGCATGGCGAAGGTCGTGAACTCGACCTCGCGGCTCAGCTCGAAGCGGTCGATGGCCTTGATCAGGCCGATGGTGCCGACCTGGATGATGTCCTCCATCTGGTCGGAGCGGCTGCGGAAGCGCGTGGCCGCGTACTTGACCAGGGACAGGTTGAGCTCGATGAGCGTGTTGCGAACGTACTGGTACTCCTCCGTGCCTTCCTCCAGCACGGCCAGCCGTTCGAAGAACTGCTTCGAAAGTTCCTTCGCGTCCCTCGGAGCCACCTCGCCGGGGTTCGGCACGTCCGGCAGCTGGGTCGTCGGAGCGTCGGTCCCCGTCGAGATCGTGGTCGCCATGGACACTGCACCCTCCCTATTCGTCTCCTACGGTCGCAAGGCCCGGGTACCCGGGTAACCCGAGTGCACGCCTCCGAATCCGGTCAAGCCCTGGAAAAGCCAAAGGGGCCGCTTACGCCGACGGCGCAAACGACCCCTTCCTCTTGACGCAGGGGGCCACACCGGCCGTTACGGTCGGCCGATTGACGGAGCGTCAGCTCCAGCTGGCGTGCAGCGGCTTGCCCTCGGCGTAACCGGCGGCGCTCTGGATGCCGACGATGGCCTTCTCGGCGAACTCCTCCAGGGAGCCGGCACCGGCGTAGG
The DNA here is from genome assembly GCF_055571835.1 of Streptomyces sp. NPDC030862. Classification (NCBI taxonomy): domain Bacteria; kingdom Bacillati; phylum Actinomycetota; class Actinomycetes; order Kitasatosporales; family Streptomycetaceae; genus Streptomyces; species Streptomyces sp. NPDC030862. Next base: position 86,062 of record NZ_JBVIEN010000016.1, read on the forward strand.
TGCAGGAGGAGCGGACGCCCGCGATGATCGAGTCGATCAGGTCCTCGACGCCCGGACGGGTCGGGTCGAGGAACATGCGCGAGTGGGAGATGCCCTCCTCGAAGAGCGCCTTGCGGGCCCGGTCGTACGCGGACTCCTCGCTCGTGCGGTTGCGGACGGCGCGCGCGGAGGCCATGCCGAACGACTCCTTGTAGAGGCGCCCGTTGGCGTCCTGCTGGAGGTCGCCCGGGGACTCGTACGTACCGGCGAACCAGGAGCCGATCATGACGTTGGACGCACCGGCGGCGAGCGCCATGGCGACGTCACGCGGGTGGCGGACACCGCCGTCGGCCCAGACGTGCTTGCCGTACTTCTTCGCCTCGGCGGCGCACTCCAGCACGGCGGAGAACTGCGGGCGGCCCACGCCGGTCATCATGCGGGTGGTGCACATGGCGCCGGGGCCCACACCGACCTTGATGATGTCCGCGCCGGCCTCGATCAGGTCGCGCACGCCCTCGGCGGCGACGATGTTGCCCGCGACGATCGGGACGTGCGGGTCCAGGCCGCGTACGGTCCGGATCGCGCTGATCATGGACTCCTGGTGGCCGTGCGCGGTGTCGATGACGAGCGTGTCCACGCCCGCGTCGAGCAGCTGCTTGGCCTTGCCCGCCACGTCGCCGTTGATGCCGACGGCGGCGGCGATGCGCAGCTTGCCCTTGGCGTCGACGGCCGGGCTGTAGAGGGTCGCGCGCAGGGCACCCTTGCGGGTCAGGATGCCGGCGAGGCGGCCGTCCTTGTCCACGGCGGGGGCGTAGCGGCGGTTGTGGTGGTCCAGCGTGTTGAACGCCTCGCGCGGGTCGATGTCCGCGTCGAGGAGCAGCAGGTCCTTGGACATGACCTCGGAGAGCTGCGTGAAGCGGTCCACACCGGTCAGGTCCTGGTCGGTGACGACACCGATCGGGCGCTGGTCGGCGTCGACGACCACACCGGCGTTGTGCGCGCGCTTGGGCAGCAGCGACAGCGCGTCGGCGACGGTCTGGTGCGGGTCGAGGACGATCGGGGTGTCGAGCACGTGGTGGCGGCTCTTGACCCAGGAGATGACGTCGGTGACGACCTCGATCGGAATGTCCTGCGGGATGACGACGAGGCCACCGCGGCGGGCGACGGTCTCGGCCATCCGGCGGCCGGCGATCGCGGTCATGTTGGCGACGACCAGCGGGATCGTGGTCCCGGTCCCGTCGGGGGAGGACAGGTCGACACCCTGGCGGGAGCCCACGGCCGAGCGGCTAGGCACCATGAATACGTCGTCGTACGTGAGGTCGTACGGCGGCTTCAGGTCATTGAGGAAACGCACGTGCTGAACATCCCAGTCGTTCGGAGTTGGCCCCCGGGCATTTCAGCCGGGGGGAAAACGCACGTACTTCATTGTCCCATGGCGCCGCCGGTATCGACCCCAGGCGAAAGCTCCAGGCCACGCCAGGTGGACTGGTAGCTTCCTACGAGAGCGTCGCCGTGCGTCCGCTACGCGTCCGGGTCGGCGCGGTCCAGGGCCGGCCGCGGGCCGGGGGCGAACTCCGTGAGCAGGTAGTCGGCGGCCGAGGTGTCCGTGACCAGGCTGGTGACCAGCCCGGAGCGCAGGACGGCGCCGATCGCCGCGGCCTTGCGCTGGCCGCCCGCGATGGCCACCACCTCGGGGATGCGGCGGAGCCGGTCGGCCTCGACCGTGATGCACCGCTCGCCGAGGTCGCGGCCGACGCGGCGGCCGTGGGTGTCGAAGAGGTGGGCGGACATCTCGGCGGCGACACCGAGGGAGGCGTAGTGGGCGCGCTCCTCGTCGCTGAGCATGTCGTGGACGGTGGAGATGCCCGGCTCCCAGGAGCCGATGGAGACCGCGGCGACCGTCACCTTGTCGAAGTACTCGAAGGCGCGGGCGATGCCGGTCTGGCTGCGCAGCGCGGCGGCGGTCGCCGGGTCGGGCAGCAGCATCGGCGCGTAGATCGGGTGCGCTTCGCCGCCCGAGACCTGGGCGGCACGGCGTACCGCCTCGACCGAGCCGCGCTCGGCGGTGCCGGCGTCGTACACCCCGGTGAGCTGGACGACCGTGCAGGGCGGCAGCCGGTCGAGGGCGGCCGCCATGTGGATGGTGGAGCGGCCCCAGGCCAGGCCCAGGACATCGCCCTCGTTCACCAGCTCGCCGAGCAGGTCGGCGGCGACCTCGCCGAGGTTCTCCGGGTCAGGCGACTCGTCCTCGCCCTCGGGCGGCGACTCCACGACGACCGCGTGGCGCAGCCCGTAGCGGGCGCGCAGCGCGTCGGAGCGCTCCGCGTCGAGCTCGGCGGGCACGCGGATCTCGATCCGTACGAGATCACGCTCCAGGGCGGTCTCCAGGACCCGGGCGACCTTGAAGCGGCTTACGCCGAACTCCTCCGCGATCTGGATCTTGGATTTGCCCTCGAGGTAGAAGCGGCGGGCCATGGCCGCCGCCTGCACCAGCTCCGCGGGTCCCATCCGCAGGGCTGGCCGTCCCGCCGACATTGCAGACACCGCGATCTCCTCACTGCTGTTCGCACTCCGGATTGCCATCCTTGCAGATCCGGCGTTCCTTGATCAGTCCTGTTGGTTTGCGTTCACCGGGCCGTTGCTCAAGCCGGACCGGGCTCAGTGGGCGCAGGCCCAGGCGGCGGACGCGGTGGTCCGCTCCGCCCTGTCGCGCAGCGCCCGTACGGCGGCGGCCGGGTCCTCGGCGCCGTACACCGCGGAACCGGCGACGAAGACGTCGGCGCCGGCCTCGGCGCAGCGCTCGATGGTCGACTCCGAGACGCCGCCGTCGACCTGGAGCCACAGCTGGAGGCCGTGCTTGGAGATCAGCTCCCGGGTGCGGCGGATCTTCGGCAGCATGATGTCCAGGAAGGCCTGGCCCCCGAAGCCCGGCTCCACCGTCATGATCAGCAGCATGTCGAGCTCGGGCAGCAGGTCCTCGTACGGCTCGATCGGCGTCGCGGGCTTCAGCGCCATCGACGCCCGCGCCCCCTTGGCCCGGATCTCCCGCGCCAGCCGCACCGGCGCGGCGGCCGCCTCCACGTGGAAGGTGACCGACCCGGCGCCCGCCTCCACGTACTGCGGGGCCCAGCGGTCCGGGTCCTCGATCATCAGATGGCAGTCCAGCGGGGTGTCCGTCGCCCGGCTCAGCGACTCGACGACCGGAACGCCCAGGGTCAGGTTGGGCACGAAGTGGTTGTCCATGACGTCGACGTGGAGCCAGTCGGCGCCTTCCACGGCCTTCGCCTCCTCGGCGAGACGCGCGAAGTCGGCGGACAGGATGCTGGGGTTGATCTGTGCCATGAGCCAAGCCTGCCACGTCTCATGGGGTTTCCTTTACCCGATGCCCGACCGGGTCTCGGCAGACCGGGCACACAAGCCGCATTCCCGGCGCAATCGTCCCGCCCTCCGTCACGCCGTACGCCGCAGCAGCGCCAGGTACATCGCGTCCGTGCCGTGCAGATGCGGCCACAGCTGTACGTCGGGGCCGTCGCCGAGCGCCGGGACGCCCGGCATCAGGGGCCTGGCGTCGATGAGCTCGGCGCCGCCGTGCTTCTTCAGGACGTCGTCGACGACGATCCGGGTCTCGGCCAGGTGCGGCGAGCAGGTGGCGTAGCCGACCACACCGCCGACCCGCGCCGCCCTCAACGCCTCGGTGAGCAGGGTACGTTGCAGCGGCGCGAAGCTGTCGAGGTCCTCCGGGCGCCGACGCCAGCGCGCCTCGGGGCGGCGCCGCAGCGCGCCCAGGCCCGAGCACGGCACGTCGACGAGGACGCGGTCGAAGGAGCCGGGGCGCCACGGCGGACGCGTGCCGTCGGCGGCGATCACCTGGTACGGGCCGGGGTTCCCGGTCAGCGCCCGGTCCACCAGGCGCGCGCGGTGCGGCTGCTTCTCGGAGGCGAGCAGCGCGGCGCCGCGCTCCGCCGCCAGCGCGCCCAGCAGGGCCGCCTTGCCGCCGGGGCCCGCGCAGCCGTCGAGCCAGCGCGCGTCGGGGCCGTCGAGCGGGGCGTTGGCGAGGGCGATCGCGACGAGCTGGCTGCCCTCGTCCTGGACCCCGGCGCGGCCCTCGCGCACGGCGTCGATCGCGCCCGGCTCGCCGCCCTCGGCGAGCCGCACGGCGTACGGGGACCAGCGCCCCGGCAGCCCCGCCTCGTCGCCGAGCACGTCCAGCAGCTCGGCCGTGGTGGAGCGGCCCGGGCGGGCCACCAGCGTGACCTCGGGCCGCTCGTTGTCGGCCTCCAGCAGGTCCTCGATCCCGGCGCGGCCGCCGCCCAGCGCGTCCCAGAGCGCCGAGACGACCCAGCGCGGGTGCGAGTGCACGACCGCCAGGTGGTCCTCGGCGTCCTTGTCGTACGGCGGGGCCACCTGCTCCAGCCAGGCGTCGAGGTCGTGCTGCGCGATCTTCCGCAGGACGGCGTTGACGAACTTGGCGCGCCCGTCGCCCAGCACCACCCGCGCCAGTTCCACGCTCGCCGAGACCGCCGCGTGGGTGGGGATGCGCGTACCCAGCAGCTGGTGCGCCCCGAGCGAGAGCACGTCGAGGACCGGCGGGTCGACCTCGCGCAGCGGCCGGTCCACGCAGGCCGCGATGATCGCGTCGTACGTGCCCTGCCGGCGCAGCGTCCCGTACACCAGCTCCGTGGCGAGCGCCGCGTCGCGCCCGTCGAACCCCTCCTTCTCGCGCGCCTTCTTCAGCAGCGGCGGGAGGACGAGGTTGGCGTACGCGTCCCGCTCGTCGACCGCGCGCAGCGCTTCGAAGGCCAGCATGCGTACCGGGTCCTTCTTGGGGCGGCGGTACGGCTTGGACGGACGGCGACGGGACTGCTCGCTCAAAAGGTGCTCCGCTTTTCGGGCTTTTCAGGCTTTCCGGTGAGGCTGGGTCCCTCGGGTCGGACCCCTTTCAGCCTACGCCGCCGCGGGGCCCACCTTCTCGCCCGGGGCGATCCGCACGCCCCGCGCCCAGTCGGCGCCGCGCATCGGCTTCTTGCCCTGCGGCTGCACCCACAGCAGCTCGACGGCGTGGGAGCCGGTGCCGACGTACACGTTGTTCTTGGCGGCCGCGAGCTCGCCGGGGGCGAGGTCCGTGCGGTCCGGGACGAGGGCCGCCTGGACGACCTTGAGCCGCTCGTCGCGGAAGACGGTCCAGGCGCCGGGCGCGGGCGTGCAGCCGCGTACGACGCGGTCGACGCGGAGCGCGGGCGCCGCCCAGTCGATGTGCGCGTCCTCGACGGTCAGCTTCGGGGCGAGGGTGATGCCCTCGGCCGGCTGCGGCACCGCCTTGAGGGTGCCGTCCTCGATGCCGTCCATGGTGGCCACGAGCAGCCCGGCACCGGCGAAGGCGAGGCGGGTCAGCAGGTCGCCGCTGGTGTCGGTGGGCCGTACCTCCTCCGTGATCACCCCGTACACCGGTCCGGAGTCCAGGCCCTCCTCGATCCGGAACGTCGACGCGCCGGTCACCTCGTCCCCGGCCATGATCGCGTGCTGTACGGGCGCGGCGCCGCGCCAGGCCGGCAGCAGCGAGAAGTGGAGGTTGACCCAGCCGTGCGCGGGGATGTCGAGCGCCGCCTTGGGCAGCAGCGCGCCGTAGGCGACGACCGGGCAGCAGTCCGGCGCGATCTCCCGCAACCGCGCCTGGAACGCCTCGTCGCGGGGCCTGGCCGGCTTGAGGACCTCGATGCCCTCCTCCTCGGCGCGCTGGGCGACGGGGCTGGCGACCAGGCGGCGCCCGCGCCCGGCGGGCGCGTCGGGCCGGGTGACGACGGCGGCCACCTCGTGCCGGTCCGAGGCGATCAGGGCGTCCAGGGCGGGTACGGCGACCTCGGGGGTGCCTGCGAAGACGAGCTTCATCGGTGGCTGACTGCCTGTCTGTTGGAGGCGGTGGTGGGCAACGCACCAGTCTAGGTCGTGTCCGCGGGGGGCGTACGCAGCCCTGTGCGCCCCGCGCATATGCGGATACGCCTCTTCAGCGTGACCCCGACCGCAGGTGGAGCGTTGGTCAAGCAGAGATTGACCGAAACGGGCCGCCCCGGTGCCCCCGGTGCGGCCCGACCCTTTTCAACGCCGGTTCGAGAGGCTTGTAAATGGCCGACCACGCAACCCACGACGCCCAAGCCCGGGCAAGCCTGCACCTGTTGGTGCGGGACATCGAGCGGGTCCGCCGGCAGGTGGACGCACTGCGCACGCTCACGGCCCAGCTGGGCAATGTGTACCGCCCGCGGCGATCCGGCCCGTCCACGGGCTTCGTCGTCTACGGCAGGGCCCCGGCCCCGACCGTCCGGCTCGCCCAGGAGCTGCGGGACAGCGTCGAGACGCTGGTCACCGCGGCGGTCGACTTCGACCGCTCGCTCGGGTTCTCGTGGGACGCGGTGGGCTCGGCGCTCGGGGTCACGAAGCAGGCGGTCCACCGCCGGTACGGCTCCCGCAGCCGCCAGCCGGCCGCGCCGGAGCAGGACCGCGCCCCGGAGCCCGGCGCCACCCGCACGATGCCGGTCGTGCCCTCGGTTCCCGCGGCCCGCTCGATGCCGCCCCAGCCGACGGCCGGCTCGCTGCGCGAGGAGCCCCGCCCGAGCGCGTTCCCCTCGCCGCGCAACGGCTGACCCACCCAACGGCTGACCCGCGCAACGGCTGAGCCACCCCACCGCCGAGCAGCCGCTCCGGTCATCCGGCCCCCGCCCCCGCGGACTTCGCGAGGCGGGGGCCGACGTGGCTCTCGGGGCGGGGGCCGACGCCGCTCGTGCCGCAGCCGGTGTCCGCGGCCCTCACCCGATGTCCGGCGGGTCCACCCGGACCCGTACCGGATCGCCCCCACCGCGTGCCAGCCGGGCCGCCTGCGCCGCCTTCAGCGCGGCGGCCAGCGCCGCCCCGCTGCCCGGCGGCACCCGCAGCAGCGCCCGCTCCCATACCTCGCCGGGCGGGGGGTCGCCGGGGCGCCTCGGGGCCCCGGGTGGCGGGGGCGGCAGTGGCACCGGCCCCAGCACCTCGGTCTCGTGCGGCAGCTCGGCCGCCGCCAGGAACGCCGCCACCGCCTCCGCGCGCCCCGTCACCGCCGCCATCCGCGAGACCGGCGGGAAGCCCAGCTCCGCGCGCTCGGCGAGCTCCCGCTGGGCGTGTCCCACCGGGTCCCAGCGGACCAGCGCCTGCACCGGCCGCAGCGTCGGCTCGGCCACGACCACCACGGTGCCGCCCTCGGCCTGCCCGCGCACGAGCGAGGCCGCGTCGATCCAGCGCCGCAGCGCCTCCTCGCCCGCCCGCAGGTCGGGCCGCCCGAGCATGGCCCAGCCGTCGAGCAGCAACGCCGCGGCGTAACCGCCCTCGGCGACCGGTTCGGCGCCCGGGGTGCTCACCACCAGCGCGGGCCGCGCGGGCACGGTGTCCAGGATGTGGTCGCGCCCCGAGGTCCGTACCGGAACCGCCGGGAACGCCCGGCCCAGCTCCTCCGCCGTACGCCGCGCGCCCACCACCTGCGCGCGCAGCCGCAACGCCCCGCACTCCAGGCAACTCCAGTCCGGCGCGCCGCGCCCGCACCACCCGCACCGCAGGTCCCGCTGCTCGGGCGCCTCCAGCGGGCCCGCGCAGTGCCGGCAGCGCGCGGGCGTACGGCACCGCTCGCACGCCAGCCTTGGTACGTAGCCCCGGCGCGGCACCTGCACCAGCACGGGGCCGGTCTTCAAGCCCTCGCGTACGGTCTGCCAGGCCAGCGAGGGCAGCCGCGCGGCGCGGGCGGCCTCGTCGCGCGCCAGCTCCCCGTCCCCCACGGTCCGTACGAGTGGTGCGGCGGCCCGCACCTGCTCGCGGGGCGCCAGGAGGGGGCGGGCCCAGCCGGTCTCGACGAGCTGCGCGGCCTCCACCGTGCAGCTGGTGGAGCCCAGCAGGAAGCCGCACTTGTCGTGGGCGGCGCGCAGCAGCAGCACCTCGCGGGCGTGCGGCAACGGCGCGTGCGGTTCGCTGTGGCTTCCGTCCCCGTCGTCCCACAGGGCGACGAGGCCGAGGTCGGCGACCGGCGCGAACATCGCCGCGCGTGTCCCGACGACCGCGCGCACGGCGCCGCGCCGCACGGCGAGCCACTGCGCGTACCGCTTCTCGGGGCCCGCCTCGGCGGTGAGCAGCGCGTGCCGCCCCTCCCCCAGCACGACCGTCAGGGCCGCGTCGACCCGCGCGGCGGCCCGCCCGTCGGGCACCACGACGAGCGCGCCGCGCCCGGAGGCGAGGGTGGCGGCCACCGCGCGGGCGAGCTCATCCGCCCAGTGGGGCCCGGGCAGCGCGTTCCACACGGCCCGGGGTGCGTCCCCCTGGGCCAGCGCCCGCAGGAACGCCGGGCCCTGCGCGTACCGCTCCCAGGTCCCCGGCTCCGGCAGGGCCGGGGGCGGCAGCGGCGCGGGCGACGACCGGGCCTCTGCGCGGGCGTTGCGCGGCGGGATCGCGAGCTGGAGCACGTCGGCGAGGCTCCCGGCGTACCGGTCGGCCACCGCCCGCGCGAGCCGCAGCAGCTCGTCGCTCAGCACCGGCTCGGGCGAGACCACGTCGGCGAGCGCGGCGAGCGGCCCGGAGTAGTCGGACTCGGCGCGCCGCTCGATGAGGAACCCGTCGATGAGCCGACCGCCCTCGCGCCGCCCGTCGCGCACCTGATGGGACCCGGCCCCGAACCGTACCCGCACCCGCACACCCGGCCGCGCGACGGCGTCGAGCTCCTCGGGCACGGCGTAGTCGAAGAACTGGTCCAGGTGGAGCACGCCCTTGTTGACCACCACCCGCGCGACGGGCAGCTCCTTGGCCAGCGCGGCCCCCCGCCAGGTCCGCGGCTTGGCCCGCGGCACCTTGGCCCTGCGCACGGTCTCGCGTATGAGCGCGAGCTGCTCGGGCGGCTCGGCCGCCCCCCGACCGCCGCCCTCCGGCTTCCCGTTGTCGCTGCTCACAGCCCCATTCCTACCAGAGCCCACTGACAACGCCCGCCGCTGTCAGTGGCATGGGCTTGGATGACGCGCGTGACCGTCTACGACACCGCGAGGCTGCTGCCCGCGATACCCGTGCTCCGCGACCACTGCCGCGCGCTCGCCACGCTGGAGGCGATCATCCGCGCGGACGACCCCTGCTTCCGGCGGTACGCCTTCGACGCGCGCTGGTCCCCGACCGAGGAGCTCGCCACCATGAGCACGGGCTGGGGTGACGAGTACGCCATCGTCTTCTCCCCGGCCGGCGCCTGGATCCGGGGGTTCGACCACTTCTCGCCGATGAGCCCGTACGTCGACGACGCGGTGTGGCCCGGAGTCGTCGACGAGGTCCCGGAGGTCTTCCGGCACCATCTGGAGGACCCCGCGTTCTGCGACGCCGAGGGGTTCCCGGTCGTGACGGCCTGCCTGTGGCGGACCGCCGGCGACGACGCCTGGCGCACGGGCACGATCGACTTCCCGGAGAACGACAACGACGGCGAGGACGCGGACGGCGCGGCGCTCCTCTTCCAGCACCTGACGGACCGCTCCGCCGAGGCGTACCGGGAGTTCGCCGTGGAACGCCACCAGGTGCCGGTCGACCTGGCGGCCGTAAGCCATGTGCTGGCGCTGCGGCCGCTCACCGAGGAGGTGGTCGGGGCCCTGCGTCCGGACCGTACCCTCGCCGACCTGGCCGACGACCTCGCGACCATCGGCTACCCCGCCGATCCGCGGGCCGGCTCCTGAAAACGCCGGAGTCCGGCACCCTCGCGACGAGGGGCCGGACTCCGGGGTGCTTCTTCGAAGGGCTTACAGGCCCGCGGCCGTGCGCAGGGCGTCGACGCGGTCCGTGCGCTCCCAGGTGAAGTCGGGGAGCTCGCGGCCGAAGTGGCCGTAGGCGGCCGTCTGGGAGTAGATCGGGCGCAGCAGGTCGAGGTCGCGGAT
>NZ_JBVIEN010000017.1:0-78371 GCF_055571835.1 Streptomyces sp. NPDC030862
GTACTGCAGGGGGGACCCTGTGGGAGAGTAGGACGCCGCCGAACAATTTTTGGGGAAAGCCCCGCACCTTCTGGTGCGGGGCTTTTCTGCGTTCCACAGCCGGGGCCGGCACCCCTGTGCACGGGCCGGTCCGTGCTGACGGTAAAGTCAGGGGGCATCGTTGGCACGTTCCCCAGGAGGCCCCGGGTGGAGGTACAGGAGACCCGCGTTCAGACGGACCGGGTGCTCACCATCCCCAACATCCTGAGCATGGCTCGCCTGGTCGGCGTACCGCTCTTCCTGTGGCTGATCCTCCGCCCCGTCTTCGGCGGGCCGAATAGCGATGGCTGGGCTCTCCTCGTACTGATGCTCAGCGGTGTCAGCGACTATCTCGACGGCAAACTCGCCCGTCGATGGAACCAGATCAGCAGCCTCGGACGCCTGCTCGACCCCGCTGCGGACCGGCTCTACATCCTTTCGACGCTGCTCGGGCTCACCTGGCGCGAGATTCTCCCTCTGTGGTTGACGATCGCACTATTGGCCCGTGAGCTGATGCTGCTGGTGATGGTGGGAATCCTCCGCCGGCACGGCTATCCGCCGCCTCAGGTGAACTTCCTCGGGAAGGCGGCCACGTTCAACTTGATGTACGCGTTTCCGCTCCTCCTGCTCAGCGATGGGGACGGGTGGCTTGCATCACTCGCTGAAGTTTTCGGGTGGGCGTTCGCCGGATGGGGTACAACTCTCTATTGGTGGGCAGGGATCCTCTATGTGGTCCAAGTCCGCCGACTTGTCAAGGCGGATGCCACAGCCGATTGAGCCTGTCCCTCTGGTGCGGTGCAGCGACGAAGCGCGCCCCAAGACGTAAGACGGCCAGTTACCGGATGGGTGAAGTCGGCTAGACCGTCGTCTCTGCAAGGAGGACGCTTCCGACATGAAAGCCGTTGTGATGGCTGGTGGTGAAGGCACGCGCCTTCGCCCCATGACCTCGAGCATGCCCAAGCCACTCCTGCCGGTGGCCAACCGGCCGATCATGGAGCACGTGCTGCGGCTGCTCAAGCGGCATGGGCTCACTGAGACCGTTGTTACCGTGCAGTTCCTCGCCTCGCTCGTAAAGAACTACTTCGGCGACGGCGAAGAGCTCGGCATGGAGCTCACCTATGCCAATGAGGAGAAGCCACTCGGCACCGCGGGGAGTGTCAAGAACGCCGAGGAGGCGCTGAAGGACGACGCCTTCCTCGTCATCTCCGGTGACGCGCTCACCGACTTCGACCTGACCGACCTCATCAGGTTCCACAAGGAAAAGGGCGCCCTCGTCACGGTGTGCCTGACCCGGGTGCCGAACCCGCTCGAATTCGGCATCACCATCGTGGACGAGGAAGGAAAGGTGGAGCGCTTCCTGGAGAAGCCCACCTGGGGACAGGTTTTCTCGGACACGGTCAACACCGGCATCTACGTCATGGAGCCGGAAGTCTTCGACTACGTCCAGCCCGACGTCCCGGTCGACTGGTCCGGCGATGTCTTCCCGCAGCTGATGAAGGAAGGCAAGCCGATCTACGGCTATGTCGCCGAGGGCTACTGGGAGGACGTCGGCACGCACGAGAGCTATGTGAAGGCCCAGGCCGACGTTCTCGAGGGCAAGGTCGACGTCCAGCTCGACGGCTTCGAGATCTCGCCCGGCGTGTGGGTCGCCGAGGGCGCCGAGGTGCACCCGGACGCGGTCCTGCACGGGCCCCTGTACATCGGGGACTACGCCAAGGTCGAGGCCGATGTGGAGATCCGCGAGCACACCGTCGTCGGGTCGAACGTGGTGGTGAAGAGCGGCGCCTTCCTCCACAAGGCGGTTGTTCACGACAACGTCTACATTGGGCAGCACAGCAACCTGCGGGGCTGTGTGATCGGCAAGAACACCGACATCATGCGGGCCGCCCGCATCGAGGACGGCGCCGTCATCGGCGACGAGTGCCTCGTCGGTGAAGAATCGATCGTTCAGGGCAACGTACGGGTCTATCCGTTCAAGACGATCGAGGCCGGCGCCTTCGTCAACACCTCCGTCATCTGGGAGTCGCGCGGGCAGGCGCACCTCTTCGGGGCCCGCGGCGTCTCCGGAATCCTCAACGTGGAGATCACACCCGAGCTGGCGGTCCGGCTCGCGGGCGCGTACGCCACGACCCTGAAGAAGGGCGCGACCGTCACCACGGCGCGTGACCACTCCAGGGGTGCGAGAGCGCTCAAGCGGGCGGTGATCTCGGCGCTGCAGGCCAGCGCCATCGACGTACGCGACCTGGAGAACGTACCGCTGCCCGTCGCGCGTGAGCAGACGGCTCGCGGCAGCGCCGGCGGCATCATGATCCGGACGTCGCCCGGGGTGCCCGACTCCGTGGACATCATGTTCTTCGACGAGCGGGGCGCGGACCTGTCGCAGGGCGGGCAGCGGAAGCTGGACCGCGTCTACGCGCGCCAGGAGTACCGGAGGGCCTTCCCCGGCGAGATCGGCGACCTCTCCTTCCCGTCCAGCGTCTTCGACTCGTACACCGGGTCCCTGCTGCGCAACGTCGACACGACGGGCATCGCCGAGGCGGGCCTCAAGGTCGTCGTGGACGCCTCCAACGGCAGCGCCGGGCTCGTCCTGCCGAGCCTCCTCGGGCGGCTCCAGGTGGACTCGCTGACGATCAACCCCGGACTCGACGAGTCCCGGCCCACGGAGACGGCCGAGTCCCGGCGCGCCGGGCTCGTACGGCTCGGGGAGATCGTGGCCTCGGCGCGGGCGGCCTTCGGTGTGCGGTTCGACCCGGTCGGCGAGCGCATCTCGCTGGTCGACGAGCGGGGCCGGATCATCGAGGACGACCGGGCCCTGCTGGTCCTGCTCGACCTGGTGGCGGCCGAGCGGCGCAGCGGACGAGTCGCGCTGCCGGTGACCACGACGAGGATCGCCGAGCAGGTCGCGGCGTACCACGGCACGCAGGTGGAGTGGACGACCACATCGCCGGACGACCTGACCCGCGTCGGCCGCGAGGAATCGACCATCTTCGGCGGCGACGGCCGCGGCGGCTTCATCGTGCCCGAGTTCAGCAGCGTCTTCGACGGTACGGCGGCGTTCGTGCGGCTGATCGGGCTGGTGGCGCGTACGCAACTCACGCTCAGCCAGATCGACGCGCGCATACCCCGCGCCCATGTGCTGCGGCGCGACCTGGCCACCCCGTGGGCGGTCAAGGGCCTTGTGATGCGGCGGGTCGTGGAGGCGGCCGGGGACCGGCACGTCGACACGACCGACGGCGTGCGGGTGGTGGAGGCCGACGGCCGGTGGGTGATGGTGCTGCCCGACCCGGCGGAGGCCGTCACCCATCTGTGGGCCGAAGGCCCGGATGACGCGTCCGCGCAGGCACTGCTCGACGAGTGGGCCGCCGTGGTGGAGAGCGCCGGCCGCTGACGCTCGGAACGGATCCTGATGCGGATCCGGATACGGATGTGCCGGGAGGCGCCCAGGGGCGCCCCCCGGCACACCGGTGGGGCCATTCGGCGGTAGCAGCCGCGACGTGCGACGATGTGCGGCATGTCGCAGCAGCCCCCCGTTCGGAGCACAGGTTCCCCACCTCCGCGTCCCGACGCGTCCATGTCGCTGCTGACCAATGTCATGGACCACGCGCTCGACGACGGGTACGCGGAGGCCTCGGCCCGCCGCACCGCCGAGGGCGGCGGCCTGCCGCGCACACTGCGGGCCAAGCTGGGGCTCGCGGCGGGGCTGGTACTGGCCGCCGCGGTGGTCACGCTCGGCGCCGCGCAGGCGCAGATCTCGGCCCCGGTCGTCGCCAAGGAGCGCGAGGAGCTCATCGACCGGATCGAGTCGGAGACGACCGCGGCCGACAAGCTCGAGGAGCGGATCGAGGCGCTCCGCACCGAGGTGGGGGAGCGTCAGCGCAAGGCGCTGCAGGAGCACGGTGGGGACCAGGGGGAGCTCGTGGCGCTGCTCTCCGGGGCGACGGAGGTACGCGGCCCCGGCATCAAGCTGGTCGTCGACGACGCCAAGGAGACCGAGCAGGGCGGCGACGGGCCGCGTGAGAGCAGCGGTTTCGCGGACACCGGGCGGGTGCGCGACCGCGACATGCAGCGCGTGGTCAACGGGCTGTGGCAGTCGGGCGCCGAGGCGGTCGCGATCAACGGACAGCGGCTGACCGCCCTGTCGGCGATCCGCGCGGCGGGCGACGCCATACTGGTCGACAACAAACCGCTGGTGCCGCCGTACACGGTGCTGGCGGTGGGAGACGGGAAGAAGCTGAGCACCGCGTTCCAGGACAGCCCCGACGGGCAGTACCTGCACGCGCTGCAGGAGAACTTCGGTATCCGTACCAGCATTTCGGATCAGGGTGAGGTGCGCCTGCCGGCCGCGTCGAGCCTGATCGTACGCACAGCAGAGCCGAGTCCCGCCGGAGCCGGCACGGATGCCGGGCGGGGCGCGGCCGACACAGGGAAGGGCACATCTTGATCGCCGTACTGGGCCTCGTCGTGGGAGTCGTGGTCGGCCTGTTCATCCGGCCCGAGGTGCCGGCGGTCGTCGAGCCCTACCTGCCGATCGCCGTCGTGGCGGCGCTCGACGCGGTCTTCGGAGGGCTGCGGGCCATGCTCGACGGCATCTTCGTCGACAAGGTCTTCGTCGTCTCCTTCCTCTCCAACGTCGTCGTGGCGGCGCTGATCGTGTTCCTGGGCGACAAGCTCGGCGTCGGCGCGCAGCTGTCCACGGGCGTGGTCGTGGTGCTGGGCATCCGCATCTTCTCCAACGCCGCCGCCATCCGGCGGCATGTGTTCCGGGCGTGAGGCCGATGAGCGAGAACGAACCGACTCCGCACGAGAAGCCGACTCCCCCTCCGACTCCGGGGGAGGGCGACCGGGGGCCGCAGAGCCCGGAGCCGCGGCGGCCGGAGCCCCAGCGGCCGGAGCCGCCGGCTCCGCAGGCCATGCCCCCGCAGGAGCTGCCGCCCGAGGCGAAGAGCCCGGAGGCGGACGGTCCGGAGCCGCCGTCGCGGACGGCAGCGCAGCCGTACGCCGCCGAGCCCGGCCCCGGCCGGCCCGCCGATCCGGAGATGACCGGGCGGCAGCGGCTCGCGGCCGGGCTGTGGCCGCCGCGCGTCACGCGCGCCCAACTCATCGTCGCCGTACTGCTCTTCGTCCTCGGCCTGGGTCTCGCCATCCAGGTCCGCTCGACCAGCGACAACAGCGCCCTGCGCGGCGCCCGCCAGGAGGACCTGGTGCGCATCCTGGACGAGCTGGACGACCGGACACAGCGGCTGGAGGCCGAGAAGGCGCGCCTGGAGGACCAGCGCACCGAGCTGGTGAACAGCTCCGACCAGGCGGAAGAGGCGCGTAAGCAGACCCAGGAGAAGGAGCGTCAGCTGGGTATCCTCGCCGGTACGGTGGCGGCGCAGGGTCCCGGGATCACGCTCACCATCGACGACGGCGCCGGGGCGGTCGAGCCGGACATGCTGCTGGACGCCGTCCAGGAGCTGCGCGCGGCGGGCGCCGAGGCGATCCAGGTCAACGACGTCCGGGTCGTCGCCGACACGTACATCTCCGGTGAGGCCGGGGACATCGAGGTGGACGGCCGGGAGATCCGCGCACCGTACCGCTTCAAGGTCATCGGGAAGCCCCAGGACCTGGAGCCCGCGCTGAACATCCCGGGAGGTGTCGTACAGACGCTGGAGAAGGAGCAGGCCACCGCGTCGGTGACCAGGTCCGAGAAGATCGTCGTGGATGCCTTGCGAGCGGCGGAGCGGCCTCACTACGCTCGGTCGTCATCGCAGTGAGGCGGGGGTGCATGGGGGCCGCGAGACAAGGGCATGAGGTTGCGGGGGGTCGGCGCATCACCCGCATGGTGCGTGGTGGAAACTGTCCGGAGGATACGGACGTTGTGAGGGTGTCCGGGTCGGCAGGTGTGTTCAGTCAGGGTTCGTCCTGCCCCACGGGCGGGTCTGTTTCGGTCAAGGGGAATCGCCCGTGAAGTTGTTTGCGAAGTTGTTCGGCAAGAGCGCACGCGAGGACGGCAGCAGTGCCAAGCACCGCGCGTCGCGCCACGCCCAGAATGAGGAGCAGGGCGGCGAGCGCCCGCTGTTCCGCGATGAGGTCGCCGGTCCGGGCGGTGTTCCGGGGGGCCAGGGCGCGTCTGTTGACCCTGCTGGTTCCGGCCGCATAGGTTTCGGGGAACCATCGACCTCGAGTACGGGCGGAGACTCGTCCATGCCGGTTTGTACGAGGTGCGGGCACCGTAACGCCGAGGCGAGCCGGTTCTGCTCCAACTGTGGCGCCCCGCTGCGTCCGGGTGTCCCGGCGGAGCGCGCGTCCGAGACGACGTCGACGATCTCGATCTCGGGCCTGGAGGCGTACGACTCCGAGGCCACCGGTCAGACGCAGCTGCCGTCGCTGTCGCCCGAGGCGCAGGCGGCCGTGGAGGCACTGCCGCTCGGCTCGGCGCTCCTGGTGGTGCGCCGCGGGCCGAACTCGGGCAGCCGCTTCCTGCTGGACTCCGACCTGACGACTGCGGGCCGTCACCCGCAGAGCGACATCTTCCTCGACGACGTGACGGTGTCGCGGCGTCATGTGGAGTTCCGCAGGTCGCCGGAGGGCAGCTTCACGGTCGCGGACGTCGGCAGCCTCAACGGCACGTACGTCAACCGCGAGCGGATCGACTCGGTGGCGCTGTCCAACGGCGACGAGGTGCAGATCGGCAAGTACCGGCTGGTCTTCTACGCGAGCCAGCGGGGCGTGTGACCCGGCAGGGGAGGCGCATGCCGCGACCACCGACGGGCGGTGCCGGACACGGCACCGCCGGGGCGGCCGACCAGCTGGTGAGCATCGGGACGGTGCTCACCCGGCTGCGGGAAGAGTTTCCCGAAGTGACCATCTCCAAGATCCGGTTCCTGGAGGCGGAGGGGCTCGTCGAGCCGCAGCGGACGGCTTCCGGATACCGGAAGTTCAGTCCCGCGGATGTGGAGCGGCTCGCGCGGATCCTGCGCATGCAGCGGGACCACTACCTGCCGCTCAAGGTGATCCGCGAGCACCTCGACGCCCTGGAGCGCGGGGAACAGGTGCGGCTGCCCGCACCGACCCCCGGTGGACCGCGCGAATCGGTGGACGCCGGCCCGTGGGCGCCGGACTTCGACACGCCGACGGCGGCCAGGATCGGCCGTGCGGAGCTGCTCGCGGCCGCCGACGTCGGCGAGGACGAGCTCGCCGAGTGGGAGTCGTACGGGCTGATCGCGCCCGTGGCGGACGGCGCGTACGACGCCGAGGCGGTGACCATCGCCAAGCTCGTCGCGGAGCTGGGCGGATTCGGTCTGGAACCGCGCCATCTGAGGGCCGTGAAGGCCGCCGCCGAGCGCGAGGCCGGGCTGGTCGAGCAGGTCGTCGCGCCGCTGCGCCGGCACCGGAATCCGCAGACCAGAGCCCATGCGGAGGCGACCGCGAAGGAGCTCGCGGCCCTGTCCGTACGGCTCCACGCGGCGCTGCTGCAGACGGCTCTGGGTGTCCGGTTGCACTGACCTCCGAGGGGTCCGGAGGGGCCCCGACTACCCAAACCGGTCCAGCACGTCCTAGGGTTGCAATGTGAACGAGCTCGATGTTGTCGGTGTCCGGGTGGAAATGCCGTCCAACCAGCCGATCGTGCTCCTGCGTGAAGTGGGAGGCGACCGGTACCTCCCCATCTGGATCGGTCCCGGGGAGGCGACGGCGATCGCCTTCGCCCAGCAGGGCATGGCCCCTGCGCGACCGCTCACCCATGACCTCTTCAAGGACGTCCTGGAGGCCGTGGGTCAGGAGCTGACCGAAGTCCGGATCACGGATCTGCGGGACGGGGTCTTCTACGCGGAGCTGGTCTTCGCCAGCGGTGTCGAGGTGAGCGCCAGGCCGTCCGACGCCATAGCGCTGGCCCTGCGGACCGGTACGCCCATCTACGGAAGTGACGGGGTGCTGGACGACGCCGGGATCGCGATCCCGGACGAGCAGGAGGACGAAGTGGAGAAGTTCCGCGAGTTCCTCGACCAGATCTCGCCCGAGGACTTCGGCACCAACAGTCAGTGACCCGGCCGCTTTCGGTGACGCCGGCGCGGTGAATCCGCGGCGGCGTCGGCCGGGTTTCGCCGCTCCGGGCGGTGCCGCGCCCCGTCTTCAGCGCATTCGGTGAGGTGTTCCCGGAAGAGGGACACGGGAAACCACCCTCAGGGTGATTATCACTCGGCGTGCCGAGTGTGGCGATCGTTGACGCACCCCGGGTGACTGCCTACCGTCGAGATGGCAGGTCAAGGACGGAGGGTCGGCGTGATGAGCAGCGGCGACGGTGCGGTTGGGGGTATCCCCGGACGAAGTTGTCCGGGGCAGAGCGGGCCGTATCCGCTTCACGGAAACGCGTCCGTCCACGGGGTGGTTCAGGAGGAGTCGGCCGATCCGACGGCCGACGTCATCGGATACCGGGGCCCGACCGCCTGTGCGGCGGCCGGCATCACCTACCGGCAGCTCGACTACTGGGCCCGTACGGGCCTCGTCGAGCCCAGTGTGCGGCCCGCGTACGGGTCGGGGACGCAGCGGCTCTACAGCTTCCGCGACGTCGTCGTCCTCAAGATCGTCAAACGGTTCCTGGACACCGGGGTGGCGCTGCAGAACATCCGCACCGCCGTCCAGCACCTGCGCGCCCGGGGCGATCGCGACCTGGAGCGCATGACGCTGATGAGCGACGGCGCCACGGTGTACGAGTGCGCGTCGCCCGACGAGGTCGTCGATCTCCTCCAGGGCGGTCAGGGTGTCTTCGGGATCGCCGTGGGCGTGGTGTGGCGGGATGTCGAGGCGGCGCTGTCGCAGCTGCACGGGGAGCGCGTCGACACCGGCGAGACGCTCATCGGGCACAATCCGGCCGACGAGCTGGCGCGGCGCAGGCGCGACAGGGCCGTGTGACGGCGGCGTGGCCGCGTTGCCGCGTGGGCTCGCACGTACGTGCGGGCGATTGTCAGTGGCGTAGGGCAGCATCGGTGATGTGAGAGCCGCGCCGACGATTCTGCATCTGGACATGGATGCCTTCTTCGCCGCCGCCGAGCAGGCGGCGAAGCCGAGCCTGCGCGGAAAGCCCGTGGTGGTGGGCGGCCTCGGGCCGCGCGGGGTCGTCGCCACCGCCTCGTACGAGGCGCGGCGCTTCGGGGTGCACTCGGCGATGCCGATGGCCCAGGCGCGGCGGCTGGCGCCGAACGCCGCGTACCTGGTGCCGCGCTTCACGCTCTACCGGGCGGTGAGCGACCAGGTCATGGAGCTGTTGCGGCGGCTGTCGCCGCTGGTGGAGCCGCTGAGCCTGGACGAGGCGTTCGTCGACCTGGAGGCGGGCGAGGCGGGCGGTACGGCCCGGGACGCGGCGACGGCGCGGGCGACCGGGGAGCGCCTGCGCGCGGACATCCGGGCGGTCACGGGGCTGACCGGCTCCGTCGGCCTCGCGGGCTCGAAGATGCTGGCGAAGATCGCGTCGGAGCAGGCGAAGCCCGACGGGCTGGTGCTCATCGAGCCCGGGACCGAGCGCGAGCTGCTCGGGCCGATGTCGGTGCGGATCCTGCCGGGAGTCGGCCCCGCCACCGGCGAGCACCTGCGGCGGGCCGGGATGACGACCGTGGCCGACCTGGCGGAGGCGGGCGAGGACGAGCTCGTACGGCTCCTGGGCAAGGCGCACGGGGCCTCGCTGTACCGGATGGCCCTGGGGCACGACGACCGGCCCGTGGTGGCCGAGCGGGACGCCAAGTCCGTCTCCGTCGAGGACACCTTCGACGTGGACCTGCACGACCGCGTGCGGGTGCGCCTGGAGGTGGAGCGTCTGGCCGACCGGTGCGTGCGGCGGCTGCGTGGCGCCGGGCGCTCCGGGCGGACGGTGGTGCTCAAGGTGCGCCGGTACGACTTCTCGACGCTGACCAGATCCGAGACCCTGCGCGGACCGACGGAC
Organism: Streptomyces sp. NPDC030862; assembly: GCF_055571835.1. NCBI lineage: Bacteria > Bacillati > Actinomycetota > Actinomycetes > Kitasatosporales > Streptomycetaceae > Streptomyces > Streptomyces sp. NPDC030862. Next base: position 9,935 of record NZ_JBVIEN010000017.1, read on the forward strand.
GACCCCGCGGTGGTGCGGGAGGCGGCGGCCCGGCTGCTGGAGTCCGTGGACACCACGGGCGGCGTGCGGCTGCTGGGCGTGGGCGTGACGGGGCTCGCGGACTACACCCAGGAGGACCTGTTCGCCCAGGCCGCCCTGGTGGAGGCTCCGGCGGGTGCACAGGGCGACGGGGCCCCGGAGCCGCAGGAACCGCCTGCAGGGGCAGGGGCAGGGGCAGGAGCAGGCGGGGGCGGGAGCGGTGAACCGGGGGCCGCGGAGGACGCCGGCGGCGGGGAGCGCAGGTGGATGGCCGGGCAGGACGTACGGCACGCGGAGTACGGGCCGGGGTGGGTGCAGGGCAGCGGGGTGGGGCGCGTGACCGTGCGGTTCGAGGAGCCGGGCTCGCCCCCGGGCCGGGTGCGGACCTTCCGGACCGACGACCCGGACCTGGAGCTGTCGGACCCGCTGCCGCTGGTCGCGGTGGAGGCGGCGGTGGAGCGGGCGCCGTCGCCCTGAAGGGCGGGCCGGACGGGCCGGACGCCCGGGGGGCCGCGGCCTGCGGGGCCGCCCTGCCGGAGCCTGGCGTGCTGGGCGTGTTCGGCCGCCGGTGCCGCGAGTTCCGGAAGGCGCGTCAGCCGTCGCGGCCGGCCAGGTTGCCGAGGCCGGGGTCGGGGTCCGGGTCGGGGTCCGGGTCCGGCGGAGACGGGAGCTCCAGGCCGTAGTGGTGGTAGAGCTGGAGCTCCTGCTCGGGGGAGAGGTGGCGGCCCACGCCGAAGTCCGGGGCGTCCTTGATCAGGGCGCGGTCGTACGGGACGTGCAGGCCGTCGGCGGCGAGGTCGCTGGGGGCCAGGGGGACGAAGGCGTCGCGGCCGAAGAGGCCGGTACGGACGGCGGCCCACTCGGGGACGCCCGTCGCGTCGTCCAGGTACACCTCGTCGACGGTCCCGATCTTGTGGCCGTTGCGGTCGTAGGCCTTGCGGCCGATCAGGCTCCGCGGATCGATATCGGTCTGCACGGTCCCTCCAACAGGTCGCACCCGCTCGCAACTGCGCTACATCACTACGAAAGTGCACATCGGTGACGTCGGCCACTCGAGGGATCGGGCCCGGACCTCGCTGGTAGGCTGGCAGACGGCTGTTGACCCCATGCGGGAGAGTCCTTCGGAGAAACCTTTCGGAGGCGCCGAAGGAGCAAATCCTCCCCGGAATCTCTCAGGCACCCGGTACCGCATGGACGAGGTCACTCTGGAAAGCAGGGCGGGCGTCGGACGGCATCCGCTCTCACCGACGGTGAAAGCCGGGCGGCTCCCCATGGCGCCCGGTGAAGCTCTCAGGTTGAGATGACAGAGGGGGAGGCCGTCCGGGCACCCGCGCCATGGTGCCCCTCGCAGGTCGTGACGACCAGGAGGCCTCCGTAGATGACCGCCAACCGTACTCCGCTCTCCGAGCTTGAGCAGGGCATCCCCTTCGAGCAGCGGCACATCGGCCCCGACGCCGAGGCCCGCGCCAAGATGCTTGCGCAGGTCGGCTACGGCTCGCTCGACGAGCTCACCGCCGCCGCCGTGCCGGATGTGATCAAGACCGCCGAGGCGCTCGGTCTGCCGGCCGCGCGCACCGAGGCCGAGGTCCTCGCCGAGCTGCGCTCGCTCGCCGACCGCAACCAGGTGCTCGCCCCGATGATCGGGCTCGGCTACTACGGCACCTTCACGCCCCCGGTCATCCTGCGCAACGTCATGGAGAACCCCGCCTGGTACACGGCGTACACGCCCTACCAGCCGGAGATCTCGCAGGGCCGCCTGGAGGCGCTGCTCAACTTCCAGACCATGGTCGCCGACCTGACCGGGCTGCCCACCTCCGGCGCCTCGCTGCTCGACGAGGGCACCGCCGCCGCCGAGGCCATGTCGCTGGCCCGCCGCGTCGGCAAGGTCAAGGGCGGTGTCTTCCTCGTCGACGCCGACGCCCTGCCGCAGACCATCGCCGTCATCGAGACCCGGGCGGAGCCGACCGGTGTCGAGGTCGTCGTCGCCGACCTCGCCGAGGGCATCCCGGCGGAGGTGGCCGAGCGCGGCGTCTTCGGCGTGCTCATCCAGTACCCGGGCGCCTCCGGTGCCGTACGGGACATCAAGCCGGTCATCGACCGGGCCCACGAGCTCGGTGCCGTCGTCACCGTCGCCGCCGACCTGCTCGCGCTGACGCTGCTCACCTCGCCCGGCGAGCTGGGTGCCGACATCGCCGTGGGCACCACCCAGCGGTTCGGCGTGCCGATGGGCTTCGGCGGTCCGCACGCCGGCTACATGGCCGTGCGCGACACCTTCGCCCGCTCCCTGCCGGGCCGGCTCGTCGGCGTCTCCGTCGACGCCGACGGCAACCGGGCGTACCGCCTGGCGCTCCAGACCCGCGAGCAGCACATCCGCCGCGAGAAGGCCACCAGCAACATCTGCACCGCGCAGGTGCTGCTGGCCGTCATGGCCGGCATGTACGCCGTGTACCACGGCCCCGACGGGCTGAAGCAGATCGCCCAGCGCGTGCACCGGTACGCCACGATCCTGGCCGAGGGCCTGCGCGCCGGCGGCGTCGAGGTCGTCCACTCGAGCTTCTTCGACACCGTGACCGTCCGGGTGCCGGGCAAGGCCGCCGAGGCCGTCGCCGCCGCCCGCGAGAACGGCGTCAACCTCCGTCTCGTCGACGCCGACCACGTCTCGGTCGCCTGCGACGAGACCACCGGCCGCGCGCAGCTCGCCGCCGTGTGGGAGGCATTCGGCGTACGCGGCGACATCGAGACGCTGGACCTCGAGACCGCGGAGGCGCTGCCCGAGGCGCTGCTGCGCTCGGACGCGTACCTCACCCACCCGGTCTTCCACGCGCACCGCTCGGAGACCGCGATGCTGCGCTACCTGCGCAAGCTCGCCGACCGCGACTACGCGCTGGACCGGGGCATGATCCCGCTCGGCTCCTGCACGATGAAGCTGAACGCCACCACCGAGATGGAGCCGGTGACCTGGCCCGAGTTCGGCCAGATGCACCCGTTCGCGCCGGCCGACCAGGCGCAGGGCTACCTCACCCTCATCCGTGAGCTGGAGGAGCGCCTCGCCGAGGTCACCGGCTACGACAAGGTGTCGATCCAGCCCAACGCCGGTTCGCAGGGCGAGCTCGCCGGTCTGCTCGCGGTGCGCGCGTACCACCGCGCCAACGGCGACACGCAGCGCACCGTCTGTCTGATCCCGTCGTCCGCGCACGGCACCAACGCCGCCAGCGCCGTGATGGCCGGGATGAAGGTCGTCGTCGTCAAGACCGCCGACGACGGCGAGATCGACGTCGAGGACCTGCGCGCCAAGATCGAGCAGTACCGCGACGAGCTCTCCGTCCTGATGATCACCTACCCGTCGACGCACGGCGTCTTCGAGGAGCACGTCGCCGACATCTGCGCCCAGGTGCACGAGGCCGGCGGCCAGGTGTACGTGGACGGCGCCAACCTCAACGCGCTGGTCGGGCTGGCGAAGCCGGGCGAGTTCGGCGGCGACGTCTCGCACCTCAACCTGCACAAGACCTTCTGCATCCCGCACGGCGGCGGCGGCCCCGGCGTCGGTCCGGTCGGCGTCCGCGCCCACCTCGCCCCGTACCTGCCGAACCACCCGCTCCAGCCGGGCGCCGGCCCGGAGACGGGCGTCGGCCCGATCTCGGCGGCCCCGTGGGGCTCGGCCGGCATCCTGCCGATCTCGTGGGCGTACGTCCGGCTCATGGGCGGCGAGGGCCTCAAGCGCGCCACGCAGGTGGCGGTGCTCGCGGCCAACTACATCGCCAAGCGCCTGGAGCCGCACTACCCGGTGCTGTACACCGGCCCGGCCGGGCTCGTCGCGCACGAGTGCATCATCGACCTGCGCCCGATCTCCAAGGCGACCGGCGTCAGCGTCGACGACATCGCCAAGCGCCTGATCGACTACGGCTTCCACGCGCCGACCATGTCGTTCCCGGTGGCCGGTACGCTGATGATCGAGCCGACCGAGAGCGAGGACCTGGCCGAGCTCGACCGGTTCTGCGACACGATGATCGCGATCCGCGGCGAGATCGAGAAGGTCGCCTCGGGTCAGTGGCCCGCCGAGGACAACCCGCTGCGCAACGCCCCGCACACCGCGGCCGCGCTGGGCGGCGAGTGGTCGCACGCGTACAGCCGTGAGGAGGCGGTCTTCCCGGCCGGGGTGTCCGCCGCGGACAAGTACTGGCCGCCGGTGCGCCGGATCGACGGCGCGTTCGGCGACCGCAACCTGGTCTGCTCGTGCCCGCCGCTGGACGAGTACGACAACTGACGGCGTCGGTCATGACGAAGGGCCGGTACGGAGTGATCCGTACCGGCCCTTCGCCGTGCGCCGGCCGGCTCAGGCGGCCGTCATGATGTGTGAGGTGCCGAGTGGCCGGTGCGGCGCGATGATCTGGCCGTCCGGCAGCAGTTCACCGGTGTCCTCGAAGAGGAGGACGCCATTGCACAGCAGGCTCCAGCCCTGTTCCGGGTGGTGCGCCACCAGGCGGGCCGCCTCCCTGTCGGCGGAGTCGGCGGTCGGGCAGGCTGGCTGGTGCTGGCACATGGATGGGTTCTTTCGCTGCGGTGTGGTGTCTGTCCTGCGGCTCGATGCGGTGTTCATGGCCGCCCCCCGTTGTGTCGGTCGATCCGGTCCCAGTGTTGCCCCACGGGCGTCCGTCCGCAGGGATTTCGCGGCAGCTCTTCCTACTGCCTAAGGACGTATCACCCGTGCGGATGGTTCAGCTCAAACCCCCTGTCCCTTCGGGTGGTTCGGGGTGGCCCCAGTGGGCTAGCCCGTACGGGCCACCCCGCGGCGTCACGCGGTTGACTCCAGCAGCGGCGGCGGTCCGAGGCGCAGTGTCAGGACCGGCAGCAGGTCGGCGACCCGGTACGGGAGGTGGGCGGCGATCCCGGGCGGCGCGGGCGCCAGCGGCACCAGCAGGTCCGTCGGGGCGGGGCTGCCGGTGGCCGGGTCGGCGTCCGGGTCGCCGTGCAGCCACAGCGTGAGCATGTACAGCTCCGGCACGGACAGCAGCCGTGGCTGGTAGTGCGTCGTCATCGTCTCGGCCTGGTGCAGGGCGCGCTCGGTCGAGGCGAGGTAGGGCCCCTCGAAGAAGTGCGAGAAGGCCCACCCGTCCGGGGTGAGCCTCGTGTCCGCGGCGGCGACGGGGCGGTCGCCGCCGCGGATCAGGAACCGCCAGCCGGTCAGACGCGTGCGGGGCGCGCCGGCGGCCGGAACGACCTGGTCCCGTACGTCCAGCACGTCCAACACGTGGACGGGCAACGGGAGTTCGGGGCTCAGCGGTCCCTGGACGGACCGCAGAGCGGGGGTGTGGGCCTCACGGACGGCGGCGGAACCGAGGGCCATGAGAACACTGCGAAGGGCGGGCGCGGGTGCCTGGGAGACATGGAGCGGCATGGTTGGGTCGCCTCTCACTCAAGAGACAGGTGATGCGGGGGAGGTGCGGACGGCGCTGTCGGCGACGGGGTCAGAGGGCGGGCCGGTGCGGGGGCCGTCGGGCCATGGCCGGGCGCCGACTCTCTGCCTCGTTCGCGGAGTTTATACGACGCGTGTTCACGTGATGTTTCCGCTAGCTGTCGCCGATATTGCGAACAAGCCCGGATCGGGACTTTGTTATGCGGAGTTTCTGTAGATTTCCCGTGAACCCCACCGCCCCGGCCTGCGCTGCTGCTCAGAGCGCGGTCGGCCGAATCTCGCCGGTGTTTATCATCGGAAGTCAGCGGGACTTGCCCGTGGTAACCACGCGCTGCGGCTTGCCCCCGGAATGTGCCGGACGGTCTTCCTATCCAGCCTACCCGCCACGCGGTGTCGGCGGGGGCGTTACAGATCAGTCCGGCTGGGCATTATCGTCCGTGACGCGGGCGGCCGACGCCGCGCGCCACCCACGAGGAGGGACGCTTCGATGGGGGAGAAGGTCGTGGCGGGCGCGTTCGACCTGTCCGATCGGCAGAGGTATCGCCACAAGCTCCAGCAGTGTCTTACGGCCCTTGAGCGACTCCTCGCCGAGAAGAGGTTCGACCGCCCCAAGAATCTGATGGGCTTGGAGATCGAGCTGAATCTGGCGGGCTCGGACGGCCTGCCGCGGATGATGAATGCCGAAGTGCTGGAGCGCATCGCGAGCCGGGATTTCCAAACGGAACTCGGAATGTTCAACCTGGAAGTGAACATCGCCCCGCACCGGCTCGGCGGCCGCGTTTTCGATCAGCTCGCCGAGGAGCTGCGCACCGGCCTCGGGTACGCGCACCGCAAGGCCAAGGAGGTCGACGCCGGGATCGTGATGATCGGGATTCTGCCCACGCTCACCGAGGGCGATCTCGTCTCCGGGAACCTGTCGGACGTCGACCGGTACATGCTGCTCAACGACCAGATCGTGGCCGCGCGGGGCGAGGACTTCGCGCTCGACATCGAGGGCGTCGAGCACCTCAGCTCCACCGCCAGCTCCATAGCGCCCGAGGCGGCCTGCACCTCCGTACAGCTGCACCTCCAGGTCACGCCGGCGCGGTTCCCGGACGTGTGGAACGCGGCGCAGGCCATCGCCGCCGTCCAGATCGCCGTCGGCGCCAACGCGCCGTTCCTCTTCGGGCGCGAGCTGTGGCGGGAGTCCCGGCCGCCGCTGTTCACGCAGGCCACCGACACCCGGCCGCCCGAGCTCCAGGCGCAGGGCGTACGGCCGCGGACGTGGTTCGGCGAGCGGTGGGTCTCCTCGGCGTACGAGCTGTTCGAGGAGAACGTGCGGTACTTCCCCGCCCTCCTGCCCATCTGTGACGACGAGGAGCCGCTGCGGGTCCTCGACGGCGGAGGCGTACCGTCCCTCCAGGAGCTGGTCCTGCACAACGGCACGGTCTACCGCTGGAACCGGCCGGTGTACGGGGTGGTCGACGGCGTACCGCACCTGCGGGTGGAGAACCGGGTGCTGCCGGCGGGGCCGACCGTCGACGACGTACTGGCCAACGCCGCCTTCTACTACGGGCTCGTACGGGCCCTGGCGGAGGAGGCGCGGCCGCTGTGGCGGCGGATGCCGTTCGCGGACGCGGCCGCCAACTTCGACACCGCGTGCCGTTACGGCATCGACGCCGAGCTGCGCTGGCCCCGCCCGGGGCGCGGCGGCGGGACCACGTCCGTACCGGCGGTGAAGCTCGTACGGGACGAGCTGCTGCCGCTCGCGTCGGCGGGGCTCGACGCATGGGGCATCGAGCGTGCGGACCGGGACCGGTACCTGGGGATCATCGAGGAGCGGTGCAAGCGGCGGGTGAACGGCGCGTCCTGGCAGGTGGAGACGTTCCACCGGGCGCTGGGGGCGGGCCTGGGGCGCGAGGCCGCGCTGGCCGCCACCACGCGCCGCTACTGCGAGCTGATGCGGCGGGGCGAGCCCGTGCACACCTGGCCGGTGGGGTTCCCGGCGCCGTAGGGTCTGTCTTCCGGATCAACCCGGGGCAGTGAAGTGGAGACAGGTGTGCAGGCAGAGGCGGGGCGCGTGGCCGATTCCCTTCCCGAGGAGGGGGCGGGGGGCCCTCGAAGGTTCGTCCGTTCCGAGCTGCTGCTCGTGCTGGCCCTCTCGCTCGGGGCCAGTGCGGTCGCCTCGCTGATCAGCTTCGTCGGGGCGCTGACGAAACCGGGCGGCCTGAAGGACCAGGCGGCCCACCTCAACAGCTCGGCGGCGCCCGGGCGGCCGTGGCTCGACCTCGCCTGGCAGCTGTTCGGCATCGCGACGGCGCTCGTCCCGGTCCTGCTCGTGGCGCACCTGCTGCTCAGGGAGGGGACCGGCCTGCGCGCCATCGGCTTCGACCGCCGCAGGCCGTGGAGCGACCTCGGCCGCGGGGCGCTGGTCGCGGCGGGCATCGGCAGCGCGGGCCTGGCCTTCTACCTGGTGGCGCGGGCGGCCGGGTTCAACCTGACCGTCGTCCCCGAGTCGCTGCCCGGGGTGTGGTGGAAGTACCCGGTCCTGATCCTGTCGGCGGTGCAGAACTCCGTGCTGGAGGAGGTCATCGTCGTCGGATACCTGCTGCGCAGGCTCGGCGGGCTCGGCTGGACGCCACTGGCGGCGCTGGTGGCGAGCGCGGTGCTGCGCGGCTCGTACCACCTGTACCAGGGCATCGGCGGCTTCGTCGGCAACATGGTGATGGGCGCCGTCTTCGTGGTGCTGTACCGGCGGTGGGGGCGGGTCGGCCCGCTGGTGGTGGCGCACGCGCTGCTCGACATCGTGGCGTTCGTCGGGTACGCGCTGCTCAAGGGGCAGGTGGGGTGGTTGCCCGTCGAGTGACGGGACCCCTGGTGGAGGGGGGGGGGGGGGGGGGGGGGGGGGGGGGGCCCCCCCCCCCCCCCCCCCCCCCCCCGCCCCTTCGCCGTCTCAGGTGAGCAGGTCGCCCTCGATGACCGTCACCGCGTGGCCCGTGAGCAGGGTGCGCGTGCCGCGCAGCGCGGTGCGGACCAGGCCGGTGCGGGCGCCGCCCTGGAAGCCGGTCAGCTCGTCGCGGCCCAGGCGCCGCGACCAGAACGGCGCGAGCGCGGTGTGCGCGCTGCCCGTCACCGGGTCCTCGGCGATGCCGAGCGCCGGGAAGAAGCAGCGGGAGACGAAGTCGTAGCCGCCGGCCGGTTCCGCGGCGGCGGCCGTGGCGATGACGCCCCGCTCCGACAGGCCGGCCAGTGCCGCCAGGTCCGGCGCCAGGGAGCGCACGGCCTGCTCGTCCGCCAGCTCCACCAGCAGGTCGCCGATGTGCGCGGCGGTGTCGTGTACGGAGACGACGTCGGCGCCGAGCGCCTTCGCGAGCCCGTCCGGCGCGGGCACCGGCGTCAGCGTGGAGGTCGGGAAGTCCAGCGTGACCGAGCCGTCCGCCGCGGCCGTGGCCGACAGGACGCCGCAGCGTGCGGCGAAGCGGACCGTGCCGGTCGCGCGGCCGGTGGTGTGCAGGACGTGCGCGGTGGCGAGGGTCGCGTGGCCGCACATGTCGACCTCGGCGACCGGGGTGAACCAGCGCAGCGCCCAGTCCGCATCGCCGCCGGGCGGGAGCGGGTGGGCGAAGGCGGTCTCGGAGAGGTTGACCTCGGCGGCCACCTTCTGGAGCCAGTGGTCGTCCGGGAAGGCGTCGAGGAGGAGGACCCCTGCCGGGTTGCCGGAGAAGGGGCGGTCGGTGAAGGCGTCGACGATTCGAATCCGCATGGAGCTGACGGTAGGGGGACGGCGAAGCGGCGGGCCAAGGCCAATCCGGGGTCGCTGGACTCGATGTCCCGTCGGAGATCGGGAGAACGGGAACGGCTGCGCAGGCGAGTGCCCCGTCGGAACGATTGCCTAACGAAGTGTTCCGATATATCGTTGAAGCATCGCGATCAGTCATCGATCGAGGGAGTGTAAGAGATGCGTTCAGCTGAGCACGGACATGGACACGGGCACGGACACGCGCAGGGGCATGGCCATGGGCGCGGGCCCGGCTGGGGCGGGGAGCCCGGCGGCTTCGAGAGGCTGCGTGCCGCCTTCGGGCCGTTCGGGCCGGGCTTCGGGGGAGGGCCGGGCTTCGGTGGCGGCCCCTTCCGCGGTGGGCCGTTCGGTGGTGGACCCGGGCGCGGAGGCGGCCGGGGGAGGGCACGGCGCGGCGACGTCCGCGCCTCGATCCTGGCGCTGCTGAAGGACCGCCCGATGCACGGCTACGAGATGATCCAGGAGATCGCCGAGCGCAGCGGCGGGGCCTGGCGGCCCAGCCCCGGCTCGGTCTACCCGACCCTCCAGCTGCTGGAGGACGAGGGCCTGATCGTCAGCGAGAGCGAGGGCGGCAAGAAGCTGTTCACCCTGAGCGACGCCGGACGGGCGGAGGCCGAAGCCGCGCCCGACGCCCCCTGGGAAGAGGCCGGGCGCGGGGTCGACTGGGAGGCGCTGAACGAGATCCGGCAGGCCGGCGCCGGCCTGTTCGAGGCGTTCGGGCAGGTCTGGAAGACCGGCAACGCCGAGCAGCGTCGGAAGGCCCTCGCCGTCGTCAACGACGCCCGCAAGAAGCTCTACCTGATCCTCGCCGACGAGGACTGACGGATCTCATGGGTGCGGCGGGTTCCGCGACGGGCTCCCGGGCGCGGGACACGCCGTCCGTGTGAACCGCTGCCGCAGGTCGGTGACTTGCCGAAGTCGTCTCAACAGGTGTCACAGCCTTTACGCTCCTGACCGACTGCTGCCATGATGTGCCGATGCACGCGTCTCAGGGGAGAAGCGCCGGCCTGGGACTTGCCCTGGCCTCGGCCTTCGCATTCGGTGGATCAGGTGTCGCGGCCAAGCCGCTGATCGAAGCGGGTCTCGACCCGCTGCACGTGGTGTGGCTACGGGTGACGGGCGCCGCGCTCGTCATGCTGCCCGTCGCCTGGCGCCACCGTGACCTGCTGCGCCGCAAGCCCTTGCTGCTGGCCGGCTTCGGGCTGCTCGCCGTGGCCGGCGTACAGGCCTGCTACTTCGCCGCGCTCTCCCGTATCCCCGTCGGGGTCGCCCTGCTGATCGAGTACCTCGCCCCCGCGCTCGTCCTCGGCTGGGTGCGGTTCGTCCAGCGCCGGCCCGTGACGCGCGCCGCCGCCGTCGGCGTGGTCCTCGCCGTCGGGGGCCTCGCCTGCGTGGTGGAGGTGTGGGCCGGGCTGAGCTTCGACCTGCTGGGGCTGCTGCTGGCGCTCGGCGCCGCCTGCTGCCAGGTCGGCTACTTCGTCCTGTCCGACCAGGGCTCCGACGAGGCCGAGCCCGCCGATCCGCTCGGCGTCATCGCGTACGGGCTGCTCATCGGCGCCCTCGTGCTCACCGTCGTCGCGCGCCCCTGGGGCATGGAGTGGTCCGTGCTCGGCGGCACCGCCGACATGGGCGGGACCGAGGCCCCGGCCTGGATGCTGCTCGGGTGGATCGTGCTGATCGCGACGGTTCTCGCGTACGTCACCGGGATCGTCGCCGTGCGCAGGCTCTCGCCGCAGGTGGCGGGCGTGGTGGCGTGCCTGGAGGCGGTCATCGCGACCGTACTGGCGTGGGTGCTGCTGCGGGAGCACCTGTCGGCGCCGCAGATCTTCGGCGGTGCGGTCGTACTCGTCGGGGCCTTCATCGCGCAGTCGTCGACGCCCAAGGCCGCGCCGGCCGAGCCCGTGGCGGGGTCGGAGCAGCCCGAGGCGGGGGCCGGGAACCAGGTGGCCGCCGGGCGGGCCGCCCCGTAAGGTGACGATCATGCATTCGACCGTGCTGCCGCCTCCCGCCGCGTAAACGCGGGCGGGACTCTCACCAGCCTCCTCTGACGAGGACCGGGCTCGGGGCCCAGGGGCCCCGAGCGGTTCGTCGCTGCCCGCGTACGGAGTCAAGCGGCCACCTTTCCCGTTCTTCGTACGGAGACGTCACGTGTCGAATCCCTCCATGGCCCTGCCCGTCGGGCGGAGCCTCCTCTATCTGATCGTCGCCGGAGTGGCGTGGGGCACCGCCGGAGCGGCTGCCTCGCTCGTGTTCCGGGTCAGCGATCTGGGGCCCCTCGCCCTGTCGTTCTGGCGCTGCGCCGGCGGGCTCGTCCTGCTGCTCGGCGCGCTGGCGCTGCGCCGCGGGCCCGCGGCCCGTAGTACGGAGCCCCGGCGGCGCCGGGTGCTGCGCATCCTCGCCACGGGGATCGGGCTCACCGTCTTCCAGAGCGCCTACTTCGCGGCGGTCCAGCTGACCGGGCTCGCCGTGGGCACCGTCGTCACGCTCGGCGCCGGCCCCGTGCTCATCGCGCTCGGGGCGCGGCTGGCCATGGGCGAGCGCCTCGGGCGCGGCGGGTCCGTCGCCGTCCTGGGGGCGCTCGCCGGGCTGTGCGTGATGGTCCTCGGCGACGGCACCGGGCAGGTTCATCCCGTGGGGGTCGCCCTGGCGGTCCTGTCGGCGGCCGGGTACGCGGCGATCACGCTGCTGACGCGGTGGCTCGGCCGGGACGGCGGCGGCGGGGACCCGCTCCTCACGACGGTGTGGGCCTTCGCGATCGGTACCGCGGGCCTGCTGCCGATGGCGGCGGCGGAGGGGCTGCTGCCGCACACGGCCGAACTCGTCGGGGTCGTGGGGTTGTTGGCGTACATCGCCGCGGTGCCGACCGCGTTGGCGTACGCGCTGTACTTCGCCGGGGCGGCGGTCGTGCGGGCCGCGACCGTGTCGGTGATCATGCTCTTGGAGCCGGTGAGCGCGGCGGTCATCGCGGTGGCGGTGCTCGGTGAGCGGCTGACGGCGGCCACGGTGACCGGGACGCTGCTGTTGCTGACGGCGGTCGCCGGGCTGGCGGCCGCGGAGGCGCGGGCCGCGTCGGTGGTACGGGCGCGGCGGCGCGCGGCGGCCTGAGGCTCCGCGCGTCGGGCCCCCGCGCCCGGGCCCCCGTGCCCGGGCCCCCGTGCCCGTGCGGGCGCGGGGGCCGCGTACGTGAACGTGTCCCGTACGGACTCGCTCGCTCCCCGGGCTCAGAGCGCGGAGAAGTACCCGGGCAGGGCGATGGACGGGTCCAGGTCGTCGGCCGGTATCGGGGCGCCGTAGGTGGTGTTCAGCGGGATGACGCCGGTCCAGTGGGGGAGGCCGAGGTCCTCGGGGTCGTCGTTCGGGCCGCCGGTGCGCACCTTGGCGGAGACCTCGGTGAGGTCGAGGCGCAGGACGGCGGTGGCGGCGAGCTCCTTGGTGTTGGCGGGGCGGGAGTCGTGCGAGCGGCCGGGGATCGCGTGGTCGACGAGCGCGTCGAGCGCGGTGGTCTTCTCCTCGGGGTCGGTCACCTGGTGGGCGGTGCCGTGGACCACGACGGAGCGGTAGTTGAGGGAGTGGTGGAAGGCGGAACGGGCCAGGACCAGGCCGTCGACATGGGTGACGGTCAGGCAGACCGGAAGCCCCGGGTCGGGCTTGCCCGCCATGCGCAAGGGGCGCGATCCGGTCGAGCCGTGGACGTACAGGCGCTCGCCGACGCGGCCGTAGAGAGTCGGCAGGACGACGGGCCTGCCGTCGCGGACGAAGCCGAGGTGGCAGACGTACGCCGCGTCGAGGATCGAGTGCACCAGCGCGCGGTCGTACGAGGCACGCTCGCGGGCGCGGGTGAGGACGGTGAGTTCGGTCGGCTCGTACGCGGCCTGCCCGTGAGAGGTCGGCTCGTGGGCGACGGTGGTCTCCGGCATGGCGGACTCCATTGCACTAGTGCATAATGTTGTTTGTGCTAGGAGACTATCGGATCGTAGGCCGCCGTGCATCCGAGATCGCCGCGAGCGTCGAGCAGGGCGTCGGTGCGGGCCGGCTGCAGCCCGGGCAACTGCTGCCCCCCATGCGGGAGTTGGCGTCAGAGTTGGGGGTCAATCCCAATACGGTGGCGGCCGCGTACCGCACCCTGCGCGAGCGGGGAGTGATCGAGACGGCCGGGCGCCGGGGCAGCCGGGTGCGGCCCCGTCCCGCCACCACGGTGCGCGGGTCGCTCCGGATCGACGCCCCCGAGGGCGTACGGGGCGTGGGGGAGGGCAACCCCGATCCGGCGCTGCTGCCGCCGCTCGCGGAGGCGCTGGCGACCGCGGCGCGGCGCAACGCCGAGGAGCCCGTGCTGTACGGCCGGGCGCCCGTGGACGAGGACCTCGCGCGGCTCGCGCGCGCCGCGCTGGACGCCGACGGGGTGCCGGACGGGCCGATCGCCGTGATGTCCGGATCGCTGGACGCCACCGAACGGGTCCTCGCCGTGCATCTGAAACCGGGGGACGCGGTCGCCGTCGAGGACCCCGGCTGGGGCTCGCTCCTCGACCTCGTACCGGCGCTGGGGCTGCGGACCGTGCCCGTCGCCGTCGACGACGAGGGGCCGTCACCCGGCGCGGTCGACGGCGCGCTGCGCGACGGCGCGCGGGCGCTCATCGTGACCTGCCGGGCGCAGAACCCGACGGGCGCGGCGGTGAGCGCCGCCCGCGCCGCGGAACTGCGCGAGGTGCTCCGCCGGCGCCGCGACGTCCTGCTGGTCGAGGACGACCACGGGCACGGCTTCGTCGACCTGCCGGCGCACCCATTGGCGGGCGCGACGGACCGCTGGGCGTTCGTACGGTCGGTCGCCAAGGCGTACGGGCCCGATCTGCGGCTCGCCACGCTCACCGGGGACGCCGTCACCATCGACCGGGTGCAGGCGCGGCAGGGGCTCGGTCCCGGCTGGGTGAGCCTGCTGCTCCAGCGCGCGGTCGTCCACCTGTGGGAGACGGGCGCGGTGGACACACGGGCGGTCGCGCGGGCGTACGCCGAGCGGCGCGACGCGCTCGTACGGGCCCTGGCGCGCCGCGGTGTCGAGGCGCACGGCCGCAGCGGCATGAACGTGTGGGTGCCGGTGGCCGACGAGACCGGGGCGGTGGCCCGGATGCTGCACGCCGGTTGGGCGGTCGCCCCCGGCGCGCGCTTCCGCATCGCGGCGGGGCCGGGGATCCGGGTCACCGTCTCCGGGCTGACGGCGGCCGACATCGAGGCGCTGGCCGACGCGGTGGCGGCGGCCGCCGGGCCGATGCCGGCGCGCGGCTACGCCTGAGGCGTCCCCATGCCCGCCGCCGGGGCCACGCGGGCACCCCGGAGGCGAAGGGAGACCTCAAGCGGTGCGGGAGGCGCGGCTCTGGGTGAGGGCCGCGCCCGCCAGCACGATGAGGGCGCCGACCGGGGTATTCCAGGTGAGCCGCTCGTCCAGGAGCGTCACGCCGGCGGCGGTGGCGATGACGGGGATGAAGTAGGTGACCATCTGGGCCGTGGTCGGGCCGACCTCGGCGACGATCGTGTACTGGAGCAGCACGGCCAGGCCCGTCCCCAGGGCGCCCAGCGCGACCACCGCGAGCAGCGGGAGGACCGGGAACGCCTGCGGCCACGAGGTGAACAGCGGGGTGACGGCCGCCAGTTGCAGCGTGGCCAGGAACAACTGCGCACCGGTGAGGGAGAGGTGCGACTCGCCGCGGCCCGCGAGCGTACGGCGGACGTAGATCCAGCCGACGGGGTAGCTGAGCGAGGCGAACAGCGCCATGGCCGTGCCGGTGACGTCCAGTCCGGAGAAGCCCTGCCAGGCGCCGAGGACGGTCAGGACGCCGAGGAAACCGATGCCGAGCCCCGCGACGCGGCGGCGGGTGGGCCGGTCCTCGGAGAGGGCGACCAGGGACAGGAGCATGCCCCACAGGGGCGAGGTGGCGTTGCAGATGCCGGCGAGCGTCGAGGGGATCGTCAGCTCGGCGTACGCGAAGAGCGAGAACGGCAGCGCGTTGAGGAGGAACCCCGCCACCGCCAGGTGACCCCAGGTGCGGGCGCCACGCGGCAGGGCGGTGCGCTTCACCGCCATCGCGACCGCGAGCACCGCCGTACCGAACAGCAGGCGGCCGAAGGTGACGTGGAACGGGGCGTAGGCCTGGGTGCCCACCTTGATGAGGAGGAAGCTGAAGCCCCAGATGAGGGCGAGCACCGCGAAGCGGATGCGCCAGTCCAGGGAGCGGCGGGGGGTGACGGCTGCGGGGGCCGCGGGGGTCGGGGTGGCCGACCGGGGCGCGGAGGATGTTGCGGTGCTCATGCCGACCACTGTGGACGCTATGACATCGTAGAACAAGCGAGATCTTGTCGACGGCTTCGCTTAGCATTGCTTACATGTTGAACCTGGAACGCCTGCGGACCCTGGACGCCGTCGCCCGCCACGGCTCGGTGACCGGCGCGGCCGACGGACTGCACGTGACGACGTCGGCCGTCTCCCAGCAGCTCGCCAAGCTGGAACGCGAGGTCGGACAGCAGCTGGTGGCCAAGAACGGGCGCGGGGTGCGGCTCACCGACGCGGGCCGGCTGCTGGCCGATCACGCGGCGCGGATCCTCTCCCAGGTGGAGCTCGCGCAGGCGGACATCGAGGCGCAGCGCGGGCAGGTGGTGGGCGAGGTGCGGGTGGCCGGCTTCCCGACCGCCGCGCGCGGGCTGTTCCCGGCGGCGATCAGCCGCCTGCGCCGCGACCACCCCGACCTGTGCGTGCGCACCAGCGAGCTGGAGCCCGAGCGTGGCATCGAGCACGTGATGCGCGGTGACATGGACCTCGCGGTGGTGCTGGACTGGAGCAACAAGCGGATGCCGATGCCCGCCGCGCTGGCGCGCGAACCGCTGCTGGACGACGCCGCCGACATCGCGGTACCGGCCGGCCATCCGCTGGCGGGGCGGGCGGAGGTCGACCTGGAGGACTTCGCCGACGACGACTGGGTGTCGTGGCCGCAGGGCGAATTCTGTTACGAGTGGCTGATGTTCACGCTGCGGTCGAAGGGCATCGAGCCGCGCATCGCCCACCTGGCCGGGGAGCACCACACCCAGCTCGCCCTCATCCGGAAGGGGCTGGGGGTGTGCGTCACGCCCCGGCTCGGGCGCGGCCCCGTGCCGGAGGGCGTCACGCTCGTGCCCGTACGGCAGCAGATGCGCCGGCACATCTACGCGGTGTGGCGCGCGGACGCGGACCGGCGCCCCTCGATCCGGGCGGCGGTGGGGGCGCTGCGGGAGGTGGGGCGGGCGGTCGGCGGCTGAGCGCGGCGCTGCCGCGGGGCGTAGGCCGTGGGGCGGGCGCGGTGCCCGGCGGGGTGGAGGCGGGCCCGGTCGGTGGCCGGAACCCCCGGGCGGCCGCCGCGGGGATCCCCTCCGTGCACCCCCGCGATGACCCGGCCGCGCCTTCCCCGCCTAGGGCCGCTTGTCCTCAGGCCAGCTTGATCGAGTCGCCTTCGACCTTGATCGACGCCGCCGGGAGCGGTGACGTGGCCGGGCCCGCCTTGACGCTGCCGTCCGTCGCGTCGAACTTCGAGCCGTGGCACGGGCAGTTGATGACCCCGTCCGCCACGTCCTTCACCGCACAGCCCGCGTGGGTGCACTTGGCGGAGAACGCCTTGAACTCGCCCGCCCTCGGCTGCGTCACCACGACCTCGCCGAAGACCTTGCCCCCGCCCTCCGGGATGTCGGCCGTCTTCGCGAGCACCTGCCCCGAGCCGCCCGCACCTCCGGTGGTGCCGTTCCCGGCGGCCGGCTGTCCGGCACCGGACGGGGCCGGGCTGTCCGAGCCCCCGCACGCGGTGAGCACGGCGGCCAGCCCCGCCCCGCCCGCCGCCGCGACGACGGTACGGCGCCCCACCGTGCCGGTGGTCCCCTGCGATCCGGTCATCCCGGTTTCCCTTCCACGATGGTCACAACGTCACCAAGGGGTACGGGGCGGCCGGGTCGGGCGTTCAGCCGCGCAGCGGCCTTTTGAGGAAGTCCGGTTCGAGCAGGAGTGGGGCTGCCACGCTACGCGGCGTACGGGCGGGATGTCCGGGCCTCACGCAGGGGCAGGGCCCACCAGGCGAGCTGGTCGAGGAGCTTCTTCGCGGCCGCCTCGGCGCCGGCGGAGTCCCGTGGGTGTCCGTCGGCGCCGAAGCGCTCCCAGACGTTGTGGAAGCTGACGCCGTCGCGCACGGTTGTGGCGTGCAGCTCGGCGAAGACCAGCCGGAGCTGCTCCACCGCCCGCAGGCCGCCGGACATACCGCCGTAGGAGACGAAGCCGACGGGCTTGGCCTGCCACTCGGTTCTGTAGTGGTCGATGGCTTCCTTGAGGGGAGCCGGGAAACTGTGGTTGTACTCGGGGGTGACGACGACGAACGCGTCCGCGCCGGCCAGGCGCGCCCCGAGCGCCTCGGCGTCCCGGGGGAAGCGGATCCCGGCGAGGTCGACGGTGTCCACGGCCAGGTCGCCGCGCTGCCCGGCCTGCCCGGTGAACCATTCGGCGACCGTCGAGCCGAGGCGGCCGGCCCGGGTGCTGCCGACGATGACGGCGAGCCGGAGGGGCGCCTCGGAGGTCATGACGCGGACTCCTCGACGAGAGCGACGGCCCGGGCCCAGCCGGCGCCGGAGCCGACGAGCTTCACGGGGAGGCAGGAGACGGTGTAGCCGAAGTCGCCGGGGAGCGCGTCGAGGTTGCTCAGGCGCTCGATCTGGCAGTACTCGCGGCGCCGCCCGGCGAAGTGCGCCGGCCACAGC
This sequence comes from Streptomyces sp. NPDC030862, assembly GCF_055571835.1. Taxonomy (NCBI): domain Bacteria; kingdom Bacillati; phylum Actinomycetota; class Actinomycetes; order Kitasatosporales; family Streptomycetaceae; genus Streptomyces; species Streptomyces sp. NPDC030862. Next base: position 27,898 of record NZ_JBVIEN010000017.1, read on the forward strand.
ACGGAGCGGTCACCGGTCTCCTGATAGCGGCGGATCATGTGGCCGAAGGGTGCGTCGAGGCTGAAGGCGTCGGTGCCGATGACCTTGACGCCCATGTCGAGCAGGAAGTCGGTCGCCTCGCCGTCCAGACCGGTGAATTCGGTGAAGTACCGCTCCGTGCCGACGTACGCGGAAGCGCCGGTGTTCAGCAGGACGATGTCGTACGGCTCGGGGGCGCGGCCGATCCGGGCGAGCTCCTTCTCGATCACCTCGACACCGGCCGCGCCGACCGGCTGGTCCCGCAGGTCCAGGCGGAGCGCCGGACGGTGGAACCAGTCGAGCGGCATCTCGTGGATGTGCCGCGGCGTGCCGTAGGCGGCGGTGGAGCCGTAGTGCGACGGCGCGTCGACATGGGTGCCGGTGTGGCTGGTGAGGGTGAAGGTGTCGAGCGAGAGCAGCTCCCCGTCGGGCAGCACCGAGGGGTCGAAGTCGATGCCGAAGTGGGCCTTCATCTCCTCGCTCATGTGGCGGGCGCCCTCGGCCGGGGTCAGGATCCGATGCACCACCGGATCGGGTTCCCACACCGACGCGTCGACGGGCGAGGAGAGGTCGATGATACGCATGCGGGTCATCCCTTCGTGTCCGCCTCGGGCCCCAGGGGCGCGAGCCGGACGGTCGATGTGGTGAACAGGTCGGTGCGTACGCCGACGGGCGTGCGCCCGAAGGCGACGCGGTCGGTGATCCGCACGCCGAGGGGGGTGCGCCGGATCAGGCGGGCGGCGGTGGAGCGGACCGCGTCGGCGACCGGCCCGCCGACCCCGAACATGCCCTTGGCCTGCAACTGCTGCATCTTCATCACGGCGTCCACGGCCGGCGTGCGCGCCGCGGTGAAGGACGCGAGCCGCTCCCTCGACAGGTCGCCGTCCGCCAGGGCCGCCAGCAGCAGCGGGTGGAGCACGGCGGCGTCCTGCAGCGCGAGGTTGATGCCCTGGGCGCCGAGCGGGCTGTGCGTGTGCGCGCTGTCGCCGATCAGGACGAGCCCGTCGCGCACCCACGCGTCGGCCTTGCCGGCGAAGACGTCCAGCAGGGTGAGGTCGGCGAGGCCGCCGAGCCCTTCCTCGATCAGATCGGCGTACTTCGGGAGCGCCGTGACGAGTTCCCGCTTGACGTGGCCGATGCCTCGGGCGGAGATCTCCGGCCAGCTCTTGTGCGGCAGGGTCCAGCCGATCTGCAGTTTGCCGGGGTGCGAGTCGTGGACCAGCACGGGGCTGCCGGCGGTGCGGTGCACCCGTACGCGGCGGGTCTGGCGGCCGGGCGCGTCCAGCTTGAACCACAGCACATCGTGCTGGAACGCCTCGACGCGCCCGGCCCCGATCCCGGCGAGCGCCCGCGTCTTGGAGTACCGCCCGTCGGCGGCCACGACGGCGCGGGCGTGGACCGTCCGGCGCTGCCCCAGGCAGGTGGCGACGGCACCGGTGACCCGGCCCTCCTCCTCCAGCAGCGCGCTGACGCGGTGTCCGTCGAGGTAGCGGAAGCCGGGCAGGGCACGGCAGGCCTCCAGCAGAGCGGTCAGCAGATGGAGCTGCGGTACGGCCAGCAGGTGGTCGTACGGGGCGGGCAGCCGCCGGTAGTCGATGTCCAGCAGGACGCGCTCGCGGTCGACGAGCTGGAAGCCGTCGAGTTCGCAGGCACCGGCGGCGCGTGCGGCGGTGAGCACGCCGAGGTCGTCGAGGATGCGCTGGCCGCCGGGTTGCAGGATCTCGCCGCGGAACTCCCGGCGGAAGCCCGTGGACTTCTCCAGGACGGTGACGCGTACGCCGGAGCGCAGCAGCATCAGCGCGAGGGCGAGGCCGGCGGGGCCGGCGCCGACCACGCAGACGTCCGTCTCCGGGTCCGGCCCGGGGGTCGTCGTGGGGTTCGTCATGGCCGGCCCCCTCAGCCCGCGACCAGGCCGAGCCCGCCGTCGACGGTCACGACCTGGCCCTGCAGCCAGCCGGCCTCGTCGGTGCACAGCAGGGCGACGACGTCGGCGAGGTCCTCCGGGGTGGTCAGCCGTCCGCCGGGAGTGCGCCCGGCCATCGCCTTGGCGACCTCGGGCGGTACGGACCCGTCGCCCTTGTCGAGCTTGGCGGCCGACGCGGCGTTGACGGCGATGCCCCGCCCGGCGAGCTCCACGGCGAGATAGCGGACCAGGGACTCCAGCGCCGCCTTGGCCGTACCGGCGGCCACGTAGCGGGGCACGACGCGACGGGCCCCGGCGCTGGAGACCGCGACGATCCGGCCGGGCCGGCCGGCCATCAGCTCGGCGAGCCGGGGAGCGCCGTGCAGCAGGGGCCGCAGGGCCACGGCGAGGGAGCGGTCGACGGTGTCGGGGTCGGCGGCGAGCGTCTCGGAGGGCCGGAAGTAGGAGGTGTTGTGGACGAAGACGTCGAGGCCCCCGAAACGGCGCCGCACCTCGGACAGCAGGGTGTTCAGGGCCTCCGGGTCGGTGACGTCCGCCCGGACGGCGGTGGCGGTGCCCGGCAGACCGGTGAGCGAGCGGACCGCGGCCGCGGCGTTCGCCTCGTCCTGGGCGTAGGCGACCATGACGTCGGCACCGCAGGCGCACAGCTTCCGGGCGACGGCGAGGCCGACGCCCCGGGTGCCCCCGGTCACCAGTGCGGTGCGGCCCGTCAGACGGGGGGCGGTGGGGTGATGCGTGGTCACGGTGCGGCTCCTCCAGGGGGGTGTGCGCGTGCGAGTGGGGCCCGGCGGCCCGCCCCCGGTGCGGGGGCGGGCCGGACGGGTCAGACCGCCTGCTTGACGGCGAGGGCCTGGTTGACCAGGTCGAGGTACTGGCGCGGGGTCTCGGCCTCCGACACCGCGTCCTCGTCGAGGACCAGGTCGTGGTCGCGTTCGATGCGGCCGGTGGTCTGCAGGATCGCGAGCGAGTCATAGCCGAGTTCGGCGAACGACACGTCGAGGACGTTCGAGGCCAGGTCGACGGTCTCGTCCTCGCCCGCGCACTCGCGGAGCAGGGCGGTCAGGTCGGTGAGGGTCAGCTGTGCGGACATGGTGGTGCTCTCCTTTGTGTCGGTGTGGTCAGCGGGCGGCCCGGACGACCGCCGCGGCGTTGAAGCCGCCCCGGCCGCGGGCCAGTACGAGGGCGGTGCGCAACGGCAGCGGGCGGGGGCCGCCGGTCACCAGGTCGACGGGACAGTCGTCGGCCGGTGCGGCGACGTTCACCGTCGGGGGGACGACCTGGTCGCGCAGGGCGAGCAGCGCGGCCGCCAGGTCGAGCGAGGCGCCGCCCGCAGCGAGGCGGCCGGTCATGGTCTTGGGCGCCGTGACGGGGACGCCGTACGGGCCGAAGATCTCCGCGAGGGCGATGGCCTCGGCCAGGTCCTCCTCGCGGGAGCCGGCGGCGTCGGCGAACACGACGTCGACCTCGTCGGGGCCCACCCCGGCGTCGGCGAGAGCCAGTTCGGCGGCCTGGCGCAGCCGCGGCGGGGCGCCCGTGCCGGGGGCGGGATCGAAGGTGGCGGCGTATCCGGCGACGGCGCCGTACACCCGGGCGCCGCGCTCACGGGCCGCCGCCGCGTCCTCCAGGACGAGCAGGGCGCCGCCCTCGCCGACGACGTGCCCGTCGGCGTCGGCGGAGAAGGGCAGATAGGCGCGGGCCGGATCGGCGGCGGTGCTGACGCGGCCGCCGGCGATGTGGGCGGCCCAGCCCCAGGGGCAGATGGCGGAGTCGACGCCTCCGGTGACGACCATCCGTACGCCCTTGCGCAGCTGGCGGCGGGCCTGGGCGACGGCGTCGAGACCGCCGGCCTGTTCGGTGACCAGGACGCCGCTGGGGCCGCGGAGTTTGTGGCGGATGGAGATCTGGCCGGTGTTGACGGCGTAGAACCAGGCGAAAGACTGGTAGGCCGACACGTACTGCCCGCCCTTGCTCCACAGCGCCTGCAGTTCGCGCTGGCCGAACTCGAATCCGCCGGCCGAGCCGGCGGTGACGACCCCGGCGGCGTACTCGGGGAGCTGCTCCAGGTCGATCCCCGAGTCGTCGAGCGCTTCCTGAGCGGCGGCGAGCGCGAGGCGGGTCATGCGGTCGGTGGACGGCAGCAGCCGGCTGGGGATGTGGTCGGCGTCGACGAAGCCGGGCACCTCGCCGGCGAGTGGCGCCGGGTAGCGGCTGCCGTCGAAGCGGCCCACCGGGCGGATACCGCTCTCGCCGCGCAGCACGGCGTCCCACCAGGCGGCGGTGGTGAGCCCGTTCGGGGCGGCGACACCGATGCCGGTGACGACGGCCCGGTCGGCGGGCGTGTCGCCGGTGGTGGCGGAGACGTTCTCCGGGGCGAGGGCGGTCATGCCGACTCCTTGAGGCGGGGGCTGGTCAGGACCATGGCGCTCTGGAATCCGCCGAAGCCGCTGCCGACGCTCAGCACGGTGTCGATGCGCTGTTCGCGGGCGGTGAGCGGGGTGTAGTCCAGGTCGCAGGCCGGGTCGGGTTCGTGGAGGTTGGCGGTGGGCGGCACGGTGTCGTGGTGGATGGCGAGGGCGCTGGCGGCCACCTCCAGGGAGCCGATGGCGCCCAGCGAGTGGCCGATCATGGACTTGATGGAGCTGACCGGCACCCGGTGGGCGTGGTCACCGAGGCTGCGCTTGAAGGCGGCCGTCTCGTGCCGGTCGTTCTGCTTGGTGCCGGAGCCGTGGGCGTTGATGTAGTCGACGGACGTGGTGTCCAGCCGGGCCTCGTCGAGGGCCACGCGGATCGCCTCGGCCATCTCCTTGCCGTCGGCGCGCAGCCCGGTCATGTGGTGGGCGTTGCAGCGGCTGGCGAAGCCGGCGATCTCGGCGTAGACGGCGGCGCCCCGGCGGCGGGCGTGTTCGAGCTCTTCCAGGACGAGGACGGCGCTGCCCTCGCCGAGGACGAAGCCGTTGCGGGTGCGGTCGAAGGGCCGGGAGGCGGTGGCCGGGTCGTCGTTGCGGGGCGAGGTGGCCTTGATGGCGTCGAAGCAGGCGACGGTGATGGGGGAGATGGGGGCCTCGGTGGCGCCCGCGATCATCACATCGGCGCTGCCCTCGCGGATCAGCTCGGTGGCGTGTCCGATGGAGTCCAGGCCGGAGGTGCAGCCGGTGGAGATCATGGACACGGGGCCCTGAGCGCCGGCGCTCCAGGCGACCTCGGCCGCCATCGAGCTGGGCACGAAGTAGTCGAAGAGGTGCTCGACGGCGAGGGTGTGGTCGACGTGCCAGTCCGAGCCGCCCCGGCTGACCTTGTTGTACTCCGTGTCCAGGCCCATGGTGCAGCCGACGGCGCTGCCCAGCGCCACCCCGGTACGCAGCGGGTCGAGCTCGCCGGTCAGACCGCTGTCGGCGAGGGCCTCGCGGGCGCTGGTGAGGGCGAACTGGGCCGCGCGGTCGAGGCGTTCGGCATCGGCGGGGCCGATGCCGTGCTCGGCGGGGTCGAAGTCGACCTCGGCGGCGATCCGGGAGCGGAACGACGAGGCGTCGAAGAGGCTGATGGCGCGGGTGGCGGTGCGGCCCGCGGTGAGCTGCTCCCAAAACGCCTTGGTGCCCACTCCGCCGGGGGCGACGACACCGATTCCGGTGATGACGACGCGACGGTTCACCGGAGTTCTCCTCGCAGGGCCGTGGTCATGGGTGCTGTCCTCCTGGGTTCGGGGATGGGTGCGGCTCGCCCCGCGAGGCGCCCGGCGACGCGGCAGGCCCGGCCGAGGAGTCGGGGCAACTGCCGGTCGCGCAGGAAGAAGTGGCCGCCGGGAAGGGTGCGGGCGGTGAAGCGCCCGGTGGTCCAGGTGCGCCAGCCGGCCATCACGTCCGGGCCCGCGATCGGGTCCCGGTCGCCCGCGACGGCCAGCAGCGGCACGGTCAGCGGCCGGGTCGCGGCGGCGCGCAGGGCCCGGGCCAGCCGCAGGTCGTCGCGGAGGACGGGCAGCACCGTGCGGTGCCAGACGTCACCGGGCCGGACCCCGGCCGGTACGGAGCCGAAGACGTCGAGCAGTGCGACCAGTTCGGCGTCCGGCAGGTCGGCGCCGTCGGCGACGGCCGCCTCGGCGTCGGGCGGCGGGCAGGCGCCGACGGCCACCAGGGCCGGAGCGGGCAGGCCCGCCTCGTGCGCGTCCCGGGCCAGGGTGTAGGCGACGAGACCGCCGAGGCTGTGCCCGTACAGGGCGTACGGGCCGGTGGGGGCCGGCTCGAGGGTGCGGGCGAGGTCGGCGAGGAGCGCGGCGCGGTCGGTGACTCTCGGCTCGCGCCGCCGGATCTCCCGGCCGGGCAGGAGCACCGGCCGGGGGACCAGGCCCGGCTCGGGGCGCCACAGGCGGAACGCCGAGACGCCCGCGCCGGCGTGCGGGATGCAGTACAGCGGCATGGGCCGGTCGCTCGGGCCGGTCGTTCCGGCCGGGGCCCCCGTCGTCATGGCAGCTCCTCCTCGGGCTGACGCCCCGTGTGTTGTTCCGATGTCAACGAGGTTCGGCGAGGGGCCTAGAGAGGCGCTCGAAGTGCGCAGGACCCGCCCCGGCGGGCGCCGGAACGGGTCCCGGGCGGCATGCCGCGGGCTGTCCGGTCAGGCCGCGAAGAGGCGGTAGGTGGGGCCGGGGCGCGGTTCCAGGTGTCCGTCGAGCGCCGGATCGGCGGAGATCATGGCCTGGTGCACGCGCTGGAGTTGGGGGGAGGGCTCCAGTCCGAGCTCCTCGATCAACCGGGCGCGCAGCATCCGGTACACGTCCAGCGCCTGGGCCTGCCGGCCGGAGCGGTAGAGCGCCACCATGGCCTGCGAGTGCAGGCCCTCGTGGAGCGGATGCCGGGCGATGAGCGCGGTCAGTTCGGTCAGCAGGGCGGTGTGCCTGCCCAGCCGCAGGTCGGCGTCGATGCGCAGTTCCAGGGTGCCGAGACGGCTCTCCTCCAGCCGCATCTTCTCGATCTCGAGGATGGGTCCGACGCGGACGTCGACGAGCGCGGGGCCCCGCCACAGGCCGAGTGCCTGGCGCAGCAGTGTGCTCGCGCGCTCGTCGTCCCCGGCGTCGAACGCGGCCCGCCCCTGCGCGGCGAGCTGTTCGTAGGCATGGACGTCCACGCCGTCCTGCGGCATGTCCAGCAGGTAACCGCCGTGCCGGGTGACCAGGACGTCCTTGGCGGTGCGGCCGGAGCCGGCCGGGAGCGCGGCGCCGATCTGCCGGCGCAGCTGGAGGATGTAGGTCTGCAGGGTGGTGAGGGCACTGCGGGGCAGGTCGGTGCCCCAGATCTCCTCCATGAGAGTGGGTACCGGCATGATCCTGTTCCGGTAGAGCGCGAGCAGCGAGAGGATCTGCCGCGGCTTGCCAGCCGTGGGAACGATCGATCCCCCGCACACCTCGGCGCTCAACGGTCCAAGAACTCTGATGTCCACGGCAAAGTCCTCCGTACGTCGTTCGCCAATCGGTGGCCCGACGCTGTCATCCGGCGGTCCTTCACCACCAGTGCAGGAGTCCTCAAGCGGCAGTGAGAGTCGGCACGGGCGGACCATGAGGACTTCATGGGTGGTGCATGACATGGGCACTGGCCGCGGGTCCGCCCGGCGGGCGAGACTGCGTGCTGTCGCCGCGGGGAGCGGCGCGCAACAAGACCACCCTGGAGGAGCCAGACATGAGCACCACGTCCCCCACCGTCTCCGTCTCCGCCTCCGTCGTGTCCATCGCGCACGACGACCTGATCGTGGAGGACTTGTCGCAGCCGGCCGTGGAGGAGTTCCGGGCGGGCACCTGCATCTGCTGGGTCGACGAGCGCCTGGCCGCCTGAGCGTCGGCGTCCGGGGGCCGGACCGGCCCGCCCCCGGACGCCGACGTACGCCGTAGTCCGCACCACGCGTTTCTGGGGGGAATGTGACCGACTCGACGACCGCCGTTCCACTGCTCGCCTTCAAGCCGCATCTGAAGGCGGAAGTCGTTCCCGGTGAGGGGGTGTACCTGGTCTCCGAACGGGGTGTCACCGCGCTGCGCGGCGCCGGCGTGACCGCGGTGGCGCCGCTCTTGGACGGCACGCGCACGCCGGAGCAGGTCGTCGCGGACGTCTCCGGCACGGTGGCCGCCGACGTGGCACGGCGCATCGTCTCCCGGCTGGTGGACGCCGGTTTCCTGACCCACCGGGAGCCGTCGGAGCCGGACCGGGCATCCGAGCGGGCGTTCTGGGAGCTCGCCGGGCTGGACGGCGACGTGCTGGCCGGGCGTACCGCGGGCGGTACGGTCGCCGCGCTGGCCGCCGGTACGGCGAGCGCGGCGGGACTCGCCGAAGCGCTCGCCGCGGCGGGGCTGCGGGTCGGTTCCCGGGACGCCGGTCCCCACGCGCCCGCGCTGTCGGTCGTCGTGTGCGACGACTATCTGGATCCGTCCCTGGCGGACGTGGACGCCGCGCACCGTGCGTCGGGGACGCCGTGGCTGCTGGTGCGGCACAGCGCCTGCCGGCCGTGGATCGGGCCCGTGTTCCGGCCCGGCGAGGGCCCCTGCTGGACGTGCGCCGCGGACCAGCTGCGCCGCAACCGGCAGGCCGAGACCCATGTCGACCGGTCCGTGGGCCGACGGGTGGCGCCACCCGGGTCGTCGCTCGCCGCCGGGCGCGCGCTCGGCCTCCAACTGGCCGCCCTGGAGGCCGTGAAGTGGCTGGCCGGCTACCGCCACGACGGCCAGGACGCCATCTTGACCTTCGACTGCCTGGAGGCGGCGGGGGAGCGGCATCCGCTGCGCCGCCGCCCGCAGTGCCCCACCTGCGGCACCCCGGACCTGGTCACCAGGCGCACCGGCGGCCCCCTCGTGCCGCGCAGCCGGATCAAGGCCGACCAGGACAGCGCCGGTGACCGGCACCTGACGCCGGGACAGATCATGGAGCGCTACGGCCACCTCGTGGACCCGCTGACGGGAGTGGTGAAGGAGATACGCCGGGACGGGCGCGGCCCCGCCTTCCTGAACTGCTTCCACGCCGGGCACAATCCGGTGGCCTCCTCCATCGGTCTGGCGGCGGTCCGGGCCGGCCTGCGCAGCCACAGCTCCGGCAAGGGCACCAGCGAACTCAACGCCCGGGTCAGCGCGCTGTGCGAGGCCCTGGAGCGGCACAGCGGCTATTTCCAGGGCGATGAGCCGACCGTCCGGGCGACCTACCGCGCGCTCGGGGAGCGGGCGGTGCACCCGGACACCGTGCAGCTGTTCCACCCCCGGCAGTTCGCCGACCGGGAGCGATGGAACGCCCGGCACGCCCCGGCCCACCGGGTGTGCGAGCCGTTCGACGAGGACGCGCTCCTGGACTGGACACCGGTGTGGTCGCTGACCGGGAACAGACAGCGGCTGCTGCCGACGTCCCTGCTCTACTACAACGCGCCGAAGGGCCCCGGCAGCCGGTTCTGTTCGGCGAACTCCAACGGTTCGGCGGCCGGCAGCAGTGTCGAGGACGCCATCGTGCAGGGTTTCCTCGAGCTCGTGGAGCGGGACGCGGTCGCCCTGTGGTGGTACAACCGCACGCGGCAGCCCGCCGTGGACCTCGACGCGTTCGACGACGCCTGGGTGACCGGTGTACGGACCGCGCACGCCGGGATCGGGCGCGAACTGTGGGTGCTGGACGTCACCAGCGACTTCGGCGTTCCCGTGTTCGCCGCGCTGTCCCGGCGCACCGACAAAGCGGCCGAGGACATCTCGCTCGGCTTCGGCGCCCACTTCGATCCACGCATCGCGTTGCGCCGCGCGGTGGCCGAGCTGAACCAGATGCTGCCACCCGTGGTGGGGGCCCGCGCCGACGGCGGCGGGTACGACTGCGACGACCCGGCCGCCCTGGACTGGTGGTGCACCGCCACGGTGGCGGGCCGGCCGTACCTGGTGGCCGATCCGGATCTGGCCGCCCGGAAACCCGGCGACTTCGCCCACCGGCGGCATGCGGACCTGCGCGACGACGTACTGGCGATCGAGGAGCTGGTCCGCTCCCGGGGCATGGAGCTGCTGGTGCTGGACCAGACGCGCCCCGATCTCGGCCTGCCGGTCGTGAAGGTGATCGTGCCCGGACTGCGCAGCTTCTGGACCCGGTTCGCCCCCGGGCGGCTGTACGACGTGCCGGTGGCCCTGGGGCGGCTCGCCACGCCCACCCGTTTCGAGGACCTCAACCCCGTGCCTCTCTTCCTCTGACACGTCTCAGACCTCCTCCGATCCCTGAAAGGCCTTCTCCCCCGTGCCCGGCAGCGTCCCGCCCCTGTCGCTCCCGCAGTCCCTGTCCGACACCGTGGAGCTGTGGTCGCTGCGTCAGGACACCCTGGTCGAGCTGCCCGTGGCGCCGTCGGACGGCGATGTGGTGCTGATGACCCGCTGGGGGGACGTACGGCTGGCGGGGCTGGGCGAGAGGCTGCGACTGACGATCGAGCGGATGTCCTACGGCCCGGTGTCGCTCGGCAACCTCGTCCCCGGCTTCGGCGTCCCCGGCGACGGCGGCGGTGAGGACGGGGCACTCCTCACCGACCTGCTCGACACCCTCCAGCACGTGGTCGTCAGGTCCCTGGCGACCGACACCGGCCGGCCCCTGCTGTCCGTGGTGCCGATGTCGCCGCAGGCCCGGTTCCGGCCGGGCCTGGCGACGGCCGACAGGGTGCACCGGCTGTCCCGGTTCGCCGCGCTGCGCACCGACGAGGAAGGGCTGTGCGTGGAGTCCCCGCTGTCCCGGCAGCGCGTGACGCTGCACGGCAGGCGGGCGGCGTGGCTGGTGGGCTGTTTCGCACAGGCGGCCTCCGCGCGGGAGGCGGCGGACCTGCTGGGGATGCCGGTGGAGACGCTGCGTGCCGCGGTCGGCTACCTGGTGGCGGCGGGCATGCTGGTGCCCGGTGAGGTCCGCGCCGACGGCACGGGACACGACTTCGCGGAGGACCGGGACCCGGCGCTGCTCGGCTGGTCGCCGTACGACCTGATGATGCACGCGCGCAGCCGGCTGGGCCGCCACGACGGGCCGACGGGTGCCACCTACGAGGGCGCCGGCGGGGCGGCCGCGGAACCGGCCACGCTTCCCCCCGCTCGCGACGAGCTGCTCGACACCGTCGCGCTGCCCTTCCCGGACCTGGACCGGCTGCTGGCCGAGGACCCGCCGGTGACTCTGGTGCTGGAGGCCCGTGAGTCGGTGCGCTCCTATGGCGAACAGCCGCTGGAACTACGCCAGTTCGGCGAGCTGCTCTACCGCTCCGCCCGGGTGCGGTCCGTGGTCGCGGCCCCGACGGCCGATCCGCGGGAGCCGCCCGTGACCAGCCGGCCGTACCCGAGCACGGGCGCGTCCTATGCGCTGGAGCTGTATCTGACCGTGAGCAGCTGCGTCGGGCTGGAGCGCGGCACGTACCACTACGACCCGGTGCTGCACCTGCTGCGCCGGGTCGACAGCGACCCGGCGCTCGTGGACGAGTTGCTGGCGCAGGCCCGGGAGACGGCGGGGCTGGCTGCGGAGCCGCCGGCGCTGATCACGATGACCGCCCGGTTCCGCCGGATGAACGGCAAGTACAGCGGCTTCGCGTACAGCGCGTTGCTCAAGGACGTCGGAGTGCTCCAGCAGACGCTCTATCTGGTGTGCACGGCGATGGGCCTCGCCCCGTGCGCCCTGGCGGTCGGCGACAGCGATCTGTCGGCGCGGGCCCTCGGGCTGGACTGGCGGACCGAGTCGAGCATCGGGGAGTTCGTACTGGGCCCGCTCCCCCCGGAGCGCGAGGAGACCCCGGTCCCCGCAGTGGGTGTCAACGGGCACGACTGGCGGGAGCGTTGTGCCGAGGCGCTGCGGCGTATGCGGGCCCTCGCCGAGCGGTGACGGCCGGCCTCTGGTGAGAGCGCCGTCCGGTGAGATCGCCGTCCGGCCCGGGAGCCGTCGAGGGGGCGTCGTACCGCCTCGGAGAAACGAACGAAAGTCCGAATCGGAGTATTAAGCTTCGAACCGGCCCGACGGCGAGGAGAGGAAGAAGCGCACCAGGTGCAGCCGCGGGCCCGCACGCTTCGCGAACAGTTCAGACCCGGGGGAGTTCATGAGCAGGCAGTCCGCACCCGTCTTCAGTGACCCCGCACACCCAGACCGGATGCCCCGGCAGGCGGACCTGGCCCCACGCGTGGCCACCACGATCACCGTGGTCGTGCTCTGCGGCTTCTTCGCCGTCGCGGTCACGTACGTGCTGAGCAGCTCCTACTCGGCGCTCACCCTGGTCGGCTGCGTCGCCGCGCTGACCGTGCTCTGCGGTCTGCAACTGTGCCACTCCTTCCCGCACATGTCGGTGCGGCTGGCCCGGCACCAGAAGGTCACCCTGGCCCTCCAGGCCCTGTTCACCTACCTGCCGTTCTCGGTCTTCCACGCCGCCTGGCTGGGGATGCCGGGCATCCTGTGCGCGTCCACGCTGCTGGTACTGCGCGGCTCGCGCGCCTGGGCGGCCTTCGGCTGGGTCGCCGTCACCACGGGCATGATCCAGTTCGCCGTGGGCTACGGCTACGAGCAGCTCGGCTACAACTTCGTCGCCACCTGCCTGACGGGACTGGTGCTGTACGGGCTGAGCCGGCTCACGGCCCTCGTGCAGGAGGTGCAGGCGGCGCGCGGCGAGCTGGCCCGGATGGCGGTCGCCCAGGAGCGCCTGCGGTTCTCCCGTGATCTGCACGACCTGCTCGGCTACAGCCTCTCCACCATCGCCCTGAAGTGCGAACTGATGCTCAGGCTGCTGAAGCCTCAGCCGGACCGGGCGGAGCAGGAGCTGCGGGAGATCCTCCAGACCGTGCGCCAAGCCCTGGCGGACGTCCGCTCGGTGGCCAGCGGGTACCGCCGGATGAGCCTCGCCCTCGAGATCGGGGCGGCCGAGGTCATGCTGGACGCGGTGGGCATCCGCACCAGGGTGCTGCTCCCGGAGACAACGCTGTCGCCCGCCTCCGACACCGTGCTGGCGACCGTGCTGCGCGAGGGCGTCACCAACATGCTCCGCCACAGCAAGGCCCGGAACTGTGTCATCGAGGCCGTGCCCCGCGGGCAGAGCATGCGCCTGGTCATGACCAACGACGGTGTGGGCGCGTCCCGTTCACTGCTGCCCGTCGAGGACCGCGGTGACGGCGGCAGCGGACTGCACAACCTGGTCGCGCGGGTGGAGGCGCTGGGCGGCCGGCTGACCGCGGGCGTACGTGCCGACGGCTGGTTCGAGCTGGCCGCCGAAGTGCCGTGCCACGCCCCCGGGGAGGAGCGGCCCGCCGACGACGCCATGGCCGTCGGCGGCGCGCTGCTCTGAGGCGGTTACAGCCAGCCCGACATCCGCGCGATCCGCACCGCGTCCACCCGGTTGCGCGCGTTGAGCTTGGTGACGACGGCCGTCAGGTAGTTGCGCACGGTGCCCGCCGAGAGGAACAGCCGCCGTGCTATGTCGGAGATGTCCTCACCGTCGGCAGCCAGCCGCAGCACCTCCGTCTCCCGCGCGGTCAGCGGGCTCTCCTCGGCCTGCAGCGTGGCCAGGGCCAGCTGCGGATCGACGGCCCGCTGACCGGCGACCACGGACCGGATGGCGCCGGCGAGCTGGTCGGGGTCCGAGTCCTTGAGCAGGAACCCGGAGACATGGGCGTCCAGGGCGCGGCGCAGGTTCCCCGGACGGCCCAGGCTGGTGAGGATGACCGTGTGGCACTCCGGCAGTTCCTCGTGGAGCCGCGCGGCGGCGCGGATGCCGTCGGTGCCCGGCAGGTCGATGTCGAGGACGGCGACGTCCGGCCGCACCTCCAGCGCGCGGGGGACGATGTCGTCCCCGGACTGCACCTCGGCCACCACCTCGAAGTCCTGCTCCAGCTCAAGCAGGGACACCAGCGCCCGGCGCAGCATGAGCATGTCCTCGGCCAGCAGAATCCTGATCATTCCGTCCCCCTGTCAACGGCCTCGCGGGCCGCCCGTTCGAAGAAAGGATCCTAACTCGCGGGTGCGTACGGGAACGGAGCGAGCGAATCAGCCGGCCCAGTCGGCCACCACGGCCATGAAACCCTTGTCCAACATGGTCTCCACGGAGATGTCCCGGTCGCCGTCGAGGCCGGCGTCATGGCCCGCGACGCTCAGGAGATAGCGGTCGAGAACGGTGAACGTGGCGAATGCCCACTCCCCCCGCTCCGCCCGCTCGCCCTCCGGCGTGAGCAGTCCGCCACGGTCCCGCACGCCGAACCCGAACTGCGTGAAGGACAGCCGCATGCCCTGCCCCAATGCCTTGGTGTACGCCTCCTTCAGCGTCCACAGACGGCGCAGTTCCGCCTCCCGCTCCCGGGCCGGCAGACCGGCCAGCGCCGCCCGCTCGGCCGGGGTGCACACCAGGCGGCGCATGTCCCGGTAGGCGAGCCGGCGTGTGACCGGTTCTCCGTCCACGCCGATCCTCCCGTGCCGGTTCAGACCCACGGCGATGAGGTCCTCGGTGTGCGTCAGGCTCACCTCCAGCTGGTCGAAGCCGCGCAGGTACGGGCGTCCGCCGGGGCGGTAGGCGAGCTCCAGGGCATGCGCGGGCGTGTTCAGGGCGCAGGCCGCCGCGTACTTCACGATCAGGCGGGAGGCTGCGAAACGGGCCCGCACCGAGGGCTCGGCGGTACGGCTGTACCGGTGCCAGTCGCGGCCCAGCAGCGGCCGCAGGGAAGGGTCCTCCCGCACGGACGGCAGCCATTCGCGCCAGGTCGCGTACACCACGGCGACCCCGCGTCCCGCCATGGCGTCACGCACCGCCGACCAGGGACCTTGCCGGCCGGGCACATGGACCGGCCGGCCGATGCGCTCGTCGTTCACGCGGCGTACTCCTCCGGCTCCTCGGGTGCCCGGTCGTCGAGGACCCGGTCGTCAGCGGCGGATCCATCGAGGGTCCAGCGGTCCAGGTCGTAGCCGCGGCCCTCGGCGAAGCGGGCCAGCACCTCGTCCAGCACACGCGGCACACAGGTCCTCGGAAGCTCCGGAGGGACCGCCCCGAGCCGGCGTACCAGCCGGGCGAGGCAGAGGACCACCCACTCGGCTCCGGCCAGGAACGGGTCCCGGCCGTCCTGCGCCTCCCAGACGCCGAGGCACGCGGCCGCCGCCAGCAGCAGCGCGTGCCGGTCCACGGCGGCGAGCGCCTCGGGCCCGGCCGGCGCGCCACGGTCGAACGCCGGCCGGGTACGGCACTGCCGGCGCAGGTCCAGCAGCTCGCGCACGCACATCCCGGCCAGTTCGCGCAACGCCTCGCCGGCCGGGCCGGCCGGTGCGGCGCCGGCGCCGAGACGGGCGGCGGAGCCCAGCAGGGAGGCGACGAGGAAGTCGTGGCCCCCGGCCGGGTCGAGCGCGGCGAAGTCGAAGGGCGGCAGGGGCGCCTCCGGGGCGAACAGCGCGGCGGCCGGTTCCTCCGCCACGCCCCAGGAGCGCTCGGCGAGGCCGCGCAGCTGCGGCAGGATCACCGCCTGGCAAGCGGCGGTCCCGGCGTGCCCGAGCCCGGCCATCGGCAGGTCCCGCACGAGCTTCTGGTAGCCGCCGTAGCCGCCGCCGCGGTGGTAGCCGCGCTCACCCAGTACGGCGGCGAGCTCCTCCACGCCCTCCCGCAACAGATCGGGGACGAGGTACTTCACGGCGGCGGCCGGGACGCCGGTGGCTCCGGGGAACAGGTGCAGGGCGCGCAGCCCGGTCCGCACCATGCTGTCGGCGATCAGCAGGTCGGCGAAGACCCCGGTGAGGGGGGCTTGCAGACGGCGGGCCGGGGGACCGGTCCGGCCGGCGGTCGCGGCCCGCACCGCGGAGCGCAGCGCGGTGTCCACCCCGGCGTGCACGGCCGCCGGGACGAGACAGCGGTTGAGCTGGAAGGTCCGCAGTGCCAGGTGTATCCCGGTGCCCTCCTCGCCGACCAGGCTGTCGCCGCCCACCGCGCAGTCGGTGAACTCCAGTCCCGTGTAACGGCACCCGCGCATCCCGGAGGTGGAACGGCGCGCCACGGTGCGCCAGGAGCCGCCGGGCAGCCCCTCGGTGTCGAGCAGGAGCACCGAGTGGCTGTGCGGTCCGGGCGCCGGGTGGGTGCGGGCGTATACGACGAACGCGCCCGCCCGGTGCGCGTTGAGCACGGCCTCCTTGCCGCCGGTGAGGGCGAAGCCCCCGGAGGTGGTCCGGGTGGCGGTCACCTCGTCGCGGTGGATCACATTGGAGTGGGCGAGCGTGTGGTGCACGATCGCGGCTCGGCCGCCGCTCAGCAGCAGCCCGGCCATGCGGGCCCGCTGCCCCGCATCGCCCGCGGCCCACACGGCCCCGGCCGCGAACAGCGAGGGGAGCCCGAGGCCGAAGCCGAGGGCGAGGTCGCGGCGGAAGACCGGCCGCAGCACCCGGGCCAGGTCGTCGGCGCCCGTCAGCCGCCCGCCGAGCTCCGCGGGCACGAACTCGGCGGTGATCCCGGCCCGTTCCAGCAGTTCCTCGGTGGCCCGGGGCAGTTCACACGCCTCGTCGGCGGCGAGGATGGCCTCCAGCCCGTGCGGGTTGGCCGGGTCACCGGGGTCGCCGAGCAGTCGCTCCAGCTCGGCGACCCGCTGCCGGACGGGCGTGGCGGAGGCGGTGTGCGGAACCCCGGCGGGCCGGGCGCCCGCGTCGGACCGGGGCCCCTGGGGCCGGGCGGTCCGCCCGCTCACGCGCCGCCCTGGGACCGGGCGGTCGTGCCGGACCAGCTCGCCAGGAGGAAGACGGCACCGTCGCGGACGCTGCCGGGCACGGCCGGGTCGAGCAGCGGCGGCACGGGGCGGCCGTACGCGTCCGCGCAGTCGGCCGGGCTGTGCGCCTCGACCCGCCAGCCGGAGCGGGTCAGCCAGTCGGCCGGGGGTTCGCCGGGGCCGCCCTTGACCAGCTGTTCGTACTCGAGCCCGGTGGAGTCGGCGGTCTCGGCGTTGTCCCCCTCCATCATGGCGGCCTCGATGTGGTCGGTGACCAGCCGGCTGCCGGGCGCGGAGAGGGCGCTGACGTCGTCCAGCATGCGCTGGTTGTCGGCGGGCGTCAGATAGTGCAGCAGACCCTCGGCCAGCCACACCGTCGGCCGTGTCGCGTCGAAGCCGGCGGCGCGCAGCGCCCCGGACCAGCCCTCGCGCAGGTCGAAGGAGACGGCGAGGCGTTCGCAGGCGGGCGTGGCGTCGCTGTCGCGGAGCACTGCCTCCTTGAACTCGGTCAGTTCGGGCAGGTCGAGCTCGAACAGCCGCAGCCCGGCGGGCCAGTCCATGCGGTACGCGCGGGTGTCGAGACCCGCGGCGAGCAGCACGACCTGGCGGATGCCGTCGTCGGCGGCCCGGCGCAGGATGTCGTCCATCCAGCGGGTGCGGATGGCGACGTAGTCGCCCATGGCCGTGAACGGGTTGGCGAGCACGTCGTCGGCGGCTCCGGCGAGGGCCTCCTCGCCCGCCTTGATGTACGGTGCCTCGCCGCCGACGGCGGTCACGAACCGTCCGGCGAGGTCGTCGGTGAAGAGCGGGTCCGGCCGGGAACCCTCCTGAGCGCGCATCCAGGCCGCGCCCAGCGCGGTCCAGCTGACGTCGGGCATGTCGACCTGGGTGTGGGTGTCACTCATGACGGCCCTGTCCTTCCATGTGTCGGGTGGTGTGGGTCGGCGTGGGTTCGGGGTGGCGCGGGGGGTCAGCCGCGGGCGCGGGCCTCGAGCTCGGCCACGACGTGCGCGGGGCCGGGCATCGCCACGATCTCGCCCTGGATATCGCGGGCCCGGCGGGTGTAGGAGTCCCGCGCGAGCAGGTCGGTGAGGGCGGCGGCGAGCGCGCCGGGGCGGGCGCGTTCCTCGGGGCCGAGCCCGATTCCGGCGCCGGAGCGCTGGATCTGGTCGGCCCACAGACTCTGGGTGGAGCCGGGGCCTTCGGGGACGACGAGCTGCGGCACGCCGTGCGCCAGCGCGGTCATACTGGAGCCGGCGCCGCCGTGCTGCACCAGCACGCGACAGGTGGGCAGCAGCGCGGTGAGCGGAACCCAGCCGGTCATCCGGACGTTGGAGGGCAGGGGCCGGCCCTCGAAGGCCTCGGGGCGGGCCACGGCCATGACCACATCGGCGTCGAGTCCGGCGACCTCCTCGAGGACCTGCCGGCCGAAGTCGTCGATGGTGTGGGTGGTGATGCCGCCGGTGACGCAGATCCGGGGTCGCTCGGGCTCCTCCCGCAGCCACCGGGGCACTTCGCCCGCGCCGTTGTAGGGGACGTACCGCATGGGGATGCGGGGCACCGGATGCGGGGTACGCAGGGCGGGCGGGGTGCAGTCGATCCAGGTGTCGGTGCCGATCCGGGGCGCCACCCCGAACCGTTCGAACATCCGGAGGTAGGCGGGCGGCACCTCGTCCTTGTGGAGGAAGTACAGGCCGATGGGCTGGCACCAGTTGTGGGCGACGGAGGGCACGCCGGCCGCGGCGGCCGCGACGAATCCGGCGACCGCGCCGACGTCGTGGACGACGAGGTCGGGCCGCCAGGAGCGGGCGAACCCCACGAGGTCGTCGGCGAGCGAGTCGGCGAGCGCGAGAACCTGGTCGGCCCAGCTGAGGCGGCGCTCCTCGGACCAGCCGAGGGGGCCGCTGGGCCAGTCGTCGGGCACGTGCGCGGCGCGCTCCCCGGAGTCGGGGGTGGCCCAGCGGGCGAAGGTGTCGCCCGCGGCGGCGTCACCGACGGGGACGGCGATCAGACCGGCGGCCGTCACCTTGGCGAGGGACTGGGGCCGGGCGGCCACGCGTACCTCATGCCCGGCGAGCTGGCTCGCCCAAGCGAGCGGCACGGTCCAGGGAACATGGGCGGGCCCATGGGCCACGAAGAGAATGCGCATGGTTTCACCTGCTTCGAAGGAGATGACGGCCGGTCAGCCGGCCCGCTTCTGACGGCCGGGGAGCAGGAGCGCGGGCAGCACCGTCAGGCAGCTGATCCCGAACGCCCACCAGAAGGAGTGGCCGAACGCGGGCGCGGGCGAGGAGACGGTGAGCTGGTGCTGGACCACGATGGCCAGGGCGGCGGTGCCGACTGAACCGCCGATGCGATGCAGGACGTTGGTGAGCCCGGCCGCGCGCGGAATCTGCTGCGGCTGGACGCTCTTGAACACGGCGGCCATGGCGGGCGTCATGGTGGCGCCCAGGCCGACACCGCGGACGAACAGACCGGCGGCGAGAAGGAGTTCGCTCGGCTCGTCACCGACCTGGGTGTACGGCAGGGTGCCGAGGAGGGCGAGGACGATACCGGCGAGCACGATGGGGCGGGGCCCGCCCATGCGGTCGGCGAGCTTGCCGGCGAACATCATCGAGACGGCGACACCCAGGTCCTGCGGGATCAGCAGCAGTCCGGCGTGCAGCGCGTCCTGCCCGCGCACCTGCTGGTAGTAGAGCGGCAGCAGGAACATGGAGCTGAACAGCGCGGCGCCCAGCAGGAACGAGGTGGCCACGGAGACGCTGAAGCCGCGGCTGCGGAACAGCGAGAGATCCAGCAACGGGGTGCCGGTGTGGCGCAGAGCGTGCACCACGTAGCCGACGAGGAGGACGACGCCCGCGACGACGGGGACGACGACCCTGGGCGAGGTGGGGCCGGCGTCACCCGCGGCCTCGGAGAAGCCGTACATCAGCGCCGCCACGCTGGGGCAGGCCAGGACCAGTCCGAGCACATCGAGCCGGTGACCGCCCCGAGGCTCGGAGGCGGGCAGCACCTTGGCCGCGAGGACGAGGGTGAGGATGCCGACGGGGACGTTGATGTAGAAGATCCAGGGCCAGCTGAACGCGCCGAGGACCAGACCGCCGAGAACCGGCCCGAGGACGGGTGCGAAGGTGAGGGGGATGACGAGCATGCTCATCACCCGGCCGAGCCGCTGCGGCCCGGCGGCCTGGGCGATCATCGACTGCCCGATCGGCTGGATCAGTCCGCCGCCCAGTCCCTGCAGCACCCGGAAGGCGATCAGGGAGCCGGCGGACCAGGCCAGGCCGCACAAGGCGGAGCTGACCACGAAGCAGGCGACGGAGGCCATCCACACCTGCTTGGCGCCGAAGCGTTCGGTGGCCCAGCCGCTGAGCGGTGCGACGAGCGCGAAGGACAGCAGGTAGCCGGTGCTGATCCACTGCATGGTGGACAGCGGGCTGCCGAAGTCGCGCTGAATGGCGTCGATGCCGACGCTGACGATGGTCGCGTCGAGCACGGCGACGATCGTGCCGAGGATGAGGACGACACCGAGCTTGAGCAGGGCCGGGTCGATGCGGTCACTCTGCTCCTGCTGTGCCGTGGAGCTGACGGAGGTCGTCATGACCTGCTTCCTTGTGCGGGCGGATGCGGGAAGGGTGCGGTGGCCCGGCCGGTACGGGGGTGGAACGGCCGGACCACCGCGGTTCAGGGGGGCCTCAGGGGATGAGCACGACCCGGCCGAGCTGGGTCCGCTCCTCCATCACCTGGTGCGCCTTGGCGGCCTCGTCGAGCGGCACCTCGGTGTGCACGACGGGCCGGACCCGGCCGGAGAGGACCATCTCACCGACGGTGCGGGCGCCTTCCTCGATGGCTTCGAGGTCGCCGTCGAGGGCGGCCATCGTGAAGTGGGTGACGTACCGGACACCGGCGATGTCCGCCATGGACACGGACGGCAGCTCCTTGCCGCCGGCCGCGGAGCCGTAGAACACCAGCCGGCCGTGGGGCTTGAGCAGGGCGACGCTCTTGGGTGTGATGTCCGCGCCGACGCTGTCGAGGACGATGTCGACGCCGTCCCCGCCGGTGATCTCGCGGACCTCGTCGTCCCAGCCGTCCCGGCTGTAGTCGACGCCCGCGTCGGCGCCCAGCTGCTTGGCGAAGTCCAGCTTGGCCGGGGAGTTGGCGGCGGCGATGACGGTCCCGGCGCCGAGCGCCTTGACCATCTGGACGACGAGGTGGCCGATGGCGCCGGCCGCGGCGTGCACGAGGACCGTCTCGCCCTCGCGGAGCCGGGCCGCCCTGATGACCTCCAGCCCCACCTGGCCGGGGGAGGAGAGCATGGTGGCCTGGGCGGCGTCCATGCCGGCGGGGACGGGCACCAGGTCGCGGGCGCGGGCCAGTACGTAATCGGCGTAGGCGTCCTGGAAGATGACGCTGGCGACGCGGGCGCCGGCCTCGACGCCGGTCACGTCGGGCCCGATCGCGTCGACGAAGCCGACGGCGTCGCCGCCCGGGGAGGCGGGCAGCGGGATGCTGCGGGCGTAGAAGATGCCCTTGCGCTCCTGGAGGCCCGCGAAGTTGACGCCGATGGCCTCGGCGCGCAGGCGCACCATACCGGGGCCGGGCTCGGGCTTCTCGGTCTCCTCGACCTTCAGGACCTCGGGGCCGCCGTACTCGTGGTAGCGGACGATACGCATGGAACTCGCTTTCTGGGTGTGGGAAAAGGCGTGGGGTCAGTGGCGGGGACGGGCGGCGAGCCAGCGGTCCTCCGCCGCGTAGTCGAAGAAGGAGAAGCCGGCCGGATGGTGGGCCATACCGGGGAAGACCTCCTTCCAGTCCTTGTCGCGGGCGGCGGCCAGCATCCAGTCGACGGTCCCCGGCAGCGACTCGAGGTAGCCGGTCACCGGCTTGTAGCCGATCTCGCGCTCGGCCCGGGCGAGGCCGAGCACGAAGGGATGGGGCACGCCGTAGGGGTGGAAGCCGGCCATGCCCTCGGCGGGGCCGGGCATACCGACGATCTCGGAGGTGACACCGAGCACCTCGTCGACGGCGGCGGCGATCCGCGCGGCCGTCGGCACCTCGGGGTCACCGATGTTGAGGACCCGGCGGCCGGCGTTGTGGGCGGCGAGCCGCGCGGCCTCGGCGATGTTGGACACGTGCGCCGTGTGGAAGCGGGTCCGTCCACCGTGGGCGAGGAGCCGTACCGGCCGTCCGTCCAGGGCGCGCTTGGCGAACCACCACTCGCAGGGCTTGAGCCCACCGGGTCCGTGCGGTACGCCGACCCGTAGCAGCGTGACGGGCAGCGGGGCCCCGCCGTGGCCCGGTGCCCGCAGCGCCGCGATCTCCATGGCGCGCTTCTGCTGGAGGTAGCCCTCCGGCGCGGGGTCGATGACGGGCTGGGTCTCCTCGACGGGTTCGGGGAAGACGCCGAAGCCCTCCGGGCTCATCAGGGTGGCGAAGCCGCGCCCCCGTTCGTCGGTGTAGAGGGCTGAGGTGGAGATGACGACGGCGGAGCCCACCAGGCCGGCCAGCGAGCGGAGCTGGTCACCGTGGCGCTCGGTGTAGGCGATCACGTCGACCAGGGCGTCGGCCCCGGCCACGGCCGCCCGCAGCCGGGCGTCGTCGTCGCGGTCGGCCCGTACGGTCTCGACGCCCCACTCCGGGTTCCAGCGGGCGTCGCGGCCGGTGCGGCTGACGGCCCGCACCCGCCAGCCGTCCTCGGCGAGGGCGCGCACCACGGCGGGTCCTATCTGCCCGGTGGCGCCCAGCACGACCGCGGTCTTCTCCATGTCCATCCTCTTGGTCGGTGTCCGTGCGGCCAGCCTCGCGGCGGCTGCTGGAGGCGGGGTGGAGCAGTGGTCGACGCGGTGGCCGAGCGCGGACGCCGGTCAGTGGGGGTCGGCGACCACGCCCTGGAAGAGGTCGTCCTCGGGCAGGCGGGTGCGGACGTGCGAGGAGACCAGGTGGTAGTCCTCGGTGGGCCAGGCGGCGGCCTCCAGGTCCATCGGACAGGCGAGTTCGGGTCCGTCGGGGTTGACCTGGGTCTCGTGGGCGAGAAGGGCCGCGCGTCGGACGGGGAAGTACTCGGCGCACGCGACTCGCGTGGTCGTCTCCCAGGTGGGCCAGGAGTCGGGCCAGTCGTCGAGGAGCTCCCGGGCCGGGGAGTCGAGCCCGGCACCGGTCATCGCGGCGTCGATGGCCTCGAAGTACTCCTTGCTGAAGGCGCAGGTGTAGTACAGCTTGAGCGGCTGCCACGGGTCACCGGTGCCGGGGTAGCGCTCGGGGTCCCCCGCGGCCTCGAACGCCTCGACGGTGACCTGGTGCGTCTTGACGTGGTCCGGGTGCGGGTAGCCGCCGTTCTCGTCGTACGTGACCACGACGTGCGGCCTGAAGGAGCGCATGGCCTCCACCAGGGGGCGGGCGGCGGTGGTGAGCGGCTGGCGGGCGAAGCAGCCGTCGGGCAGCTCCTCGCCGTCCTTCGGCAGCCCGGAGTCGACGAAGCCGAGGAACCGCTGGTCGACGCCGAGGATCTCGCGGGCACGGGCCATCTCCCGGCGGCGGCGCTCGGGGAGTTCGGCCCACACCTCGGGCCGGTCGAGCCGGGGGTTGAGGACATCGCCGCGCTCCCCGCCGGTCATGGTGCACACGAGGATCCCGGCGCCCTCGCGGGCGTACTTGACGAGGGTCGCGGCGCCCTTGCTGGACTCGTCGTCGGGGTGGGCGTGGACGGTCATCAGCCGCAGGCCGGCGCGGGGCGGTCGGGCGGAGGTGGTCATGTGGTTCTCCCGTGGTGCGGTGTACGAGGAGGGGGGGGGCGGGTGCCGTGCGATGGTGCGGTCGGCCGGGGTCAGCCCTTGCCCGGGGCGTGCCGCGGGTACAGCGCGGCGGGGATGAGGGTGAGGGCGCTGAAGGCGAGGGCCCACCAGAAGGTCCGGGCGTAGGCCTCGCCCACTCCACCGGCCCCGCCGCCGGCCAGGGACGTCTGGAGGATGACGGCGAGCACGGCGGTGCCGAGGGAGCCGCCGACGCGGTTGAGGACGGTACGGGCGCTCGTGGCTGCGGGCACCTGGGCACGCTGGACGGAGGTGTAGGTGGCGGCGACGTTCGGCGGGGTGATCGCGCCGAGCCCCACGCCCCGGACGAACAGGGCGACGACGAGGACGGTGATGCCGGGAAGGGTGTCGTCCAGGACGAAGGGCACGGTGCCGGCGATGGTCAGCAGGATGCCCACGATCACCACGGCGCGGGGACCGTAGGCGTCGGTGACCTTGCCCGCGAGCGGGGTGATCACGGCTGTGCCGAGGGCCTGCGGGGCCAGCATCAAGGCGGCCTCGAAGGGACTCATGCCGCGCACGTCGACGAAGTAGAGCGGCAGCAGCAGCATCGAGCTGTACAGCGCGGCCCCGAGCAGGAAGGTGTTGATGCTCGCGAGGGTGAAGCCGCGCCCGGCGAACAGCCTGAGGTCGATGAGCGGGGTGCGGTCGGTGCGGAGTGCGTGCACCACGTATCCGGTGATCAGCAGGAATCCGCCGATCAGCAGTCCCGTCTGCAGGGGGTCGAGGCCACCGGCCCCGGCCTGGGAGAGGGCGTAGACGAGCGCCGCGAGTCCCGGTGGCAGCAGGGCCAGCCCCAGGCCGTCGGGGCGCAGTCCGGTCTGCCGTTCGCCGTCGTCGCCCGGGACGATGCGGGCGGCGAGGACCAGGGCGATCAGCCCGATGGGGATGTTGACGTAGAACAACCAGCGCCAGCCCGCGGCGTGCACGATCAGGCCGCCGACGACCGGTCCGAGGATCGGCGCGAGGGAGACCGGCGCGGTGATCACGCCGATCAGCCGGCCGATACGCCGGGGCCCCGCGATGCGGGCGACGATGGCCTGCCCGATGGGCTGCATCAGTCCGCCGCCGAGGCCCTGCGCGATGCGGAAGGCGATGAGGGTCTCCGGCGACCAGGCGAGGCCCGCCAGGGCGGAGGCGGCGACGAACACGGCTACCGAGGCGAGCCACATCCGCTTGCCTCCGAAGCGCTGGATGAGCCAGCCGGAGAGCGGCGCGACGAGGGCAACGGCCAGCAGGTACCCGGTGCTGACCCACTGGACGGCGCTGAGTGAGGCGTCCAGCCCGTCGGTGATGGAACCGACGCCGACGCTGACGATCGTGGTGTCGAGCTGGGCGAGGACGGCGCCGAGGATCAGCACCCCGCCGATCCGCAGCAGCTCGGGGTCGAGACGGTCCTCCGGTGCGGCTGTCTGCGCGGTGGGACGGGGAGCGATCGAGCGCTTCAAGGAGCCTCCAGACGGCTGGTGGGGGTGGACGGGAAGAAACTTAGGTCCGACCATGATTTATGTCAAACACAAAAATTGGCCGCACCTAAGGGGGCTTACCATGGGTCGTATGCAGGACGAAGCAGCGCGGTCGGCGGCGGGCACGGCCGGCACCGGTCTCAGGGAGCGCAAGAAGCAGGAGACCCGCCGGCGACTGGCGCATGTGGCGACGCTGCTCTTCATCGAGCGCGGCTTCGACCACGTGACCATCAGCGAGATCGCCCAGGCCACCGGCGTCTCCAAGATGACGGTGACCAACTACTTCCCGCTCAAGGAAGACCTCGTCTTCGACGCGCACGAGCTGGTCGTGGACAGCCTCGCGGAGGCGGTCCGCCGGCGCGGGGCCGGTGAGTCCGCGCACCACGCGCTGTACCGCGCCTACATCGAGGCCCTCGGCGGTGCCTACCCCGTGCTGACCGGGCACGCCTCCATCGGGTTCGCCCGGATGGTGCACGACAGCGCACGGCTGCGGGCCCGCGAGCGCGAGATCGAGGAGCAGCGCGAAGAGCGGCTCGCCGAGACCCTCGCCGCGGAGACCGGCGCCGCGCCCGGCGACCTCACCCCCCAGCTCGCGGCGGCCCAGCTCGCCGGCGCCCACCGAGTGCTGTTCCGCCTGGTCCGCTCCCTGATGCGCGAGGGCGTCCCGCACGCCGAGGCCGACCGCCGGGCCGCGCAAGCCGCCCGCGAGGCCTTCGGACAGCTGGAGCCGGCCCTGGGCGACTACGCGGTGCGCGAGCCCTGACGGAGGGCCGGGCCGCTGTCACCGCCGGGCGAAGCGGGTCAGCGCGCGGGTGGCCGCCATGGACAGCCAGCGGTGCAGCACGGCCGGCGCGGGGCCGTCCGGGGAGGACGTCGCGCTCACCGCGAGTGTCACCACCACACCGTCCGGCGTCTCGGCCGGCACCGCCCGCGCGGTGACCGAGTGCAGCCGTCCGTCCGGGCCCGCGACCCGCTTGAGGACCACGGCACCCCCCGGCACCAGGGCCTTCGCCCAGCCCTCGCCGTACGCCCCGGCCGCCTCTGCCAGGCGCTCGTGGACGGCCGCCACGCGCTCACCGGGGACCAGGGCGCGCGCCTTCACCTCGACCGTGCGGGCGGTCAGCGCCGCGTAGGACTCGGCGACGGCACGCAGTTGGCCGAGCTGGGCCCGGCCGCCGCGGTCGATGTCCGCGAGCGCGCCCTCGACCGCCGCGGCGTCGGTGCCCCCGGCGAAGGTGAGGGTGTGCTCCAGGCTCACCTCGGCCGTGCCGTCGGCCGTCTCGGTGAAGGACCACTCGCCGCGCATGCCGGTCAACGGCGGCCTGCCGCCCGCATGGCCGAAGACGATCCGGCGGGCCGCCGCGTCGACGGTGCGATGCGCCGTCCAGTTGCGCACGGTGCCGTCGGGGGTGACCACCCAGCGTTCGACGGTCTCACGGCCGTCGGCGCCGGCGGTCACCTCGGCGTGCAGATGGCTGTCGAAGAACAGCGGCGCGCGCTCCACCCGCGCCACCAGGTCGAAGCACAGCCCGGCGGGTGCCGCCACCACGGCACGGTGCACGACGGTCCGGTCCTCGGGGGCCAGGTCGCCGGTGGCCATGTCCCCGGTGGTGAGGGGCGCCGCGGGGTCCTGCTCGCTCACGGATGCCGACATGATGCGTTCCTCTCGCTCGACTGCCGGTCACGGCCAGCCTCGCCGGACCTCCTCAACGGCCGATCGAGGCCGCTTCGAGCGGAAGACCACAGCCTGGCCGAGCAGTTCCGCATCCGGAGCGAGAGGAAGAACGACATCCATGGCCGCTGTGGCACCACCCCCCGGTCCCCTCACCCGACAGACCATCCTGGAGACGCTGCTGGCCTTCAAACGGACCAGTGTGCTGCGCACCGCGATCGAACTGCGCCTGTTCGACGCCCTCGCGGACGGCCCGCGCGACGCGGCCCACGTCGCCGAGGCGATCGGCGCGCCGGCCCGCTCGGTGCGCGTGCTGCTCACCGCGCTGGCCTCCGCCGGCCTCGTCACCGAGCAGGGCGCCCCGGAACACGAGGAGTTCGGCCTGGTCGAGGGCGCCGAACGCTTCCTCGTCACCACCGCACCCGAGTACGCGGGCGACGCCGCGCTCGTCGCCGCCTCGCAGCTGGAGTGGGAGACGATGGGCTCCCTCACCGACACCATCCGGGCCGGCCGCACCCTGCTGGACCGGGACGCGGCCCACCCGGACTTCACCTACTGGCAGGACTTCGCCGCGCACGGCACCTTCGCCACCCGTCCGGTGGCCGCGGCGCTCGCCGACGTGCTCCGCGACTGGGCGGCCGGACGCGAGGACCTCCGGCTGCTGGACGTCGGCTGCGGACACGCCCTGTTCGGCCTCATGTTCGCGCAGGCGTTCCCGCAGACCCGGGTCGTCGGCCTGGACTGGGAGGGCGTCCTGCCGCGGGCCCGCGAGAACGCCGAGGCGATGGGGCTCGCGGACCGGACCACCCTGCTGTCCGGTGACGCCTTCACCGCCGACCTCGACGGCCCGTACGACCTGGTCGTCCTCGCCAACCTCCTGCCGCAGTACGACGAGCGGGACGGGGTGCGGCTGCTGCGCCGGATCGGCGGGGCGCTGGCCCCCGGCGGCAAGGTCGCCGTCGCCGGGTTCACCGTGGGCGATTTCGGACCGGCCCGGGAGTTCGGCGGGCGGATGCTGTCGCTGCTCCTGCTCGCCTGGACGCAGGGCGGGGAGGTCCCGGCCACCGAGGGCTACCTGCGGATGTTCCGGGCCGCCGGGTACGCCGAGCCCGAGATCCACGACGTCCCCGGGCTGCCGACCCGGGTGTTCGTCGCCGAGAAGCGCTGAAGGGGGGACGATCGTGCAGTACGCACCGCTGGGCGCGAGCGGCCTGATGGTCAGCCGGGTGTCGTTCGGAAACTCGCTGACGCACGGCAACCAGATCGACGACGAGGCCGCCCGGGCCTGTGTGCACGCCGCCCTCGATGCCGGGATCACGACGTTCGACACCGCCGACGTCTACGCGAACGGGCAGGCCGAGGAGGTGCTCGGCCGGATCCTCGCCGGCCGGCGCCGCTCCGATCTGGTGCTGTGCACCAAGGTCGGCCGCTCGCGGCGCCCCGGCCCCAACGAGGGCCGGCTCTCCCGCAAGCACATCCTGGAGTCGGCCGAGGCCTCACTGCGCCGCCTCGGCACCGACCACATCGACCTCTACCAGGCGCACCGCTGGGACGCGCAGACCCCGCTGGAGGAGACGATGTCGGCCTTCGCCGACCTCGTACACGGCGGAAAGGTCCTGTACGTCGGGGTCTCGGAGTGGACGGCCGCACAGATCCGGGCCGGGGCGGCGCTCGCCCGGGAGCTGCGCGTCCCGCTGGTCTCCAACCAGGCGCAGTACTCGATGCTGTGGCGCGTGATCGAGGAGGAGATCGTGCCGGTGTCCGCCGAGGCGGGCGTCGGCCAGATGGTGTGGTCGCCGCTGGCCGGGGGAGTGCTCACCGGCAAGTACCGGCCCGGCCTGGCAGCGCCCGACGGCAGCCGGGTGGCGTCCGCGCAGGGCGGCGCCCTGTCCGTCAAGCGCTGGAACTTCCTGGACGAGGCCGTGCTCACCGCGGTCGCCGCCCTGCAGCCGCTCGTCGAGGAAGCGGGGCTCACCCTGCCGCAGTTCGCCCTCGCCTGGGTGCTGCGCAATCCGGCCGTGTCGACGGCGGTCACCGGGGCGTCCTGCCCGGACCAGCTCACCGGCAATCTGCGGGCCCTGGACGTCCGGCTGGACGACGAGCTGGTGGCTCGCGCGGAGGAGGTCCTCGCCGGGGTGGCGGTCCGCGACCCCGACATGGCCGGGCGGGCACCGGGGTCCGGCTGACGCGCCGGGCCGCGCGAGGAGAAGTAAGGAGAGGAGAGGAAGAGCAGTGGACGAAGGAGGACAGCGATGGCCGAGGTGACCACCCAGGTCCTGATCGTGGGAGGGGGGATCGTGGGTCTGTCCGCCGCCGTGTTCCTGCGGGACCACGGCGTCGACGTCGTTCTCGTGGAACGGCACCGGGACACCTCGGTCCTGCCCAAGGGCCGCAACATCAACGCCCGCACCATGGAGGTGTACCGGGCGCACGGGGTCGAGGCGGACATCCGCTCGGCCCCGCAGTCCGTCTTCGAGGAGTTCGACGAACGGCTCCGCGCCGTCACCCTGGCCGGTGAGGAGATCCTGCGCGAGGTCCGCCCCGCGCCGGAGACCCTCGACGGACTCAGCCCCAGCGAGCCCGCGCTCGTCGACCAGAGCACCGTCGAGCCGATCCTGCGCGAGCACGCCCAGCGGCGCGGGGCGGACGTGCGGTTCTTCACCGAGCTCCTCTCGTACGAGGACCACGGCGACGGCGTCAGGGCCGTCGTCGCCGATCGTGCCACGGGCGAACGGACCACCGTCCGGGCCGGGTTCCTCGTCGCCGCCGACGGTCACCGCTCCCCGGTCCGGGAGGGCCTCGGCATCGGCCGGAACATCGTCGAGAAGGCCACACCCGTGGTCAGCGTCGTGTTCGAGGCCGACCTGACGGAGCCGCTGCGCGGCCGCCGGGTCGCCCTGTGCTACCTCGACGAACCCGAGCGCGGCACGCTCCTGACCCCGCTGGACACGCTGGAGCGGTGGCTGCTGATCGTGCCCTACCACCCCGAACGCGGCGAGACGCCCGACGACTTCGGCGAGGAGCGCTGTCTCGCCCTGTTCCGTGCGGCCGTCGGCGTCCCGGACCTGCCGGCCCGGCCGCTTCCGGCGATCCCCGGCAGCAGCCGCCTGGCCCACCCCTGGGAGCTCACCGCCTGGGTCGCCGACCGGTACCGCGCGGGGCGGGTCCTGCTCGTCGGCGACGCGGTGCACGTCGTGCCGCCCACCGGTGGGCTCGGCGCCAACACCGGTGTCCAGGACGCGCACAACCTGGCGTGGAAGCTCGCCGCGGTGCTCCGCGGGTGGGCCGGGGAGGCGCTGCTGGACACGTACGAGAGCGAGCGCCGGCCGGTCGGGCAGCTCGCCGCCGGGTTCGCCACGCAGCGGCAGAGCGCCCGCACGGCGGGCCGCAGCGATGAGCAGGGCCCCCTCGACATCCTGGCGGTCATCATGGGTTACCGCTACGGCACGGGTGCCCTCGTCGCCGAGGCCGCCGACGGCCCGCAGGCCCTGCACCCCAAGGAGCTGTCGGGCGAGCCCGGCACCCGCGTCCCCCACCTGCGGCTGTCCGACGGGGAGCGGGAGCTGTCGACCGTCGACCTCTTCCGCGACCGCCCGGTCCTGCTGACCGGCCCGGCCGGCGGGGGCTGGGCCGGCGCCGCCGAGGACACGCCGGTCCGCGTGGTCCGGATCGGCGCCGACTTCACCGACGAGGACTCGGCCTGGCCGGCCGCACTGGGCGTGCCCGCCGACGGCGCGGTCCTCGTCCGCCCGGACGGCTTCGTCGCCTGGCGCTCCCGGGAGGGCGACGTGCCCTCGGCGGGGCTGCTGCGCTCGGTGCTCGACCAGGTGCTGAAACGCTGAACCCGCGCCACGCACAAGGGCCCGGACCGGAACACCGGTCCGGGCCCTTGTACGTGGCCCTGTCGTCGCGGTCCTTTCGCCGCGGTTCCCCCGTCGCATCCCGGTCGCCGCCGGCCGTGAAACGACCCGGGCGCCGGTCCCCGCGTGATGCGGGGGCCGGCGCCCGGGAGTGAAACGGCGCGGCTCAGGACGCACGGGCCGGAGCGGGGCCCGGCAGGGAGTCGACCAGCGCCCGGTAGCGGGGCTCCCACTCGGTGAGGAACCTCCGGCGCACCGGCTCCGGCATGCGGCCCAGCATGACCTCGCGCTGCGCCTCACCGGCGTGCGCGACGACCATCGGCATCTCCGTGGCGACGCTCTCGGGGGAGTGGTCCCGGGCGAGCGCCGCGCCGAGCTCGGCGAAGGCCCGCGCGCTGACCGTGGTCTCCAGGGCAGGCACCAGGGTGCGCTCCTCCAGGAGCAGGTGCTCCTCGAGGACCGCGTCGAACACGGCGATGGTCTGCCGCAGGTCCGCCACCCGGGCCGCCCAGGCGGCCTTCCCGGTGGTGGCGAGGGCGGAGAGAGCGGCGTCGATGCTTTCCAGATGGCCGTCGAGCGTGGCGTGCTGGGCCTCGATCTCCTCGACCGCGGCGGCCAGTCCCGGCGCCGCCGCCAGGGCCACCGGCCAGACGAGCCGGTCCTCGACCTCGTGGTGACGGTTGAGGATGGTGGTGAACAGCCCCCACCAGTGGGTGAGCCGGAGCACGGCGTCCGTGTCGCCGGGCGCGGTGGCGGCCAGCCGCTCGGACAGCTCCGGAACGGCGCGGCGGATCAGCTCATGGGTGAGCATGAAGCCGGTCATGTCGTTCTTGACGGCGGGCACGACGGCCCCCTTCCTCGATCGGGCGGGTCAGTGGACGGTGATGTCGAAGAGCGCGAAGGAGCCGCGCACCGCGAGCCGGTAGTCCTTGAAGCGAGCGGCGATCTCCGACTCCAGATCCTCCAGCGAGTCGTCGAGGTTGCTCATCGGCCCGTCACCCTTGTTGAGGTTCTCCAGGGCCTTCGGCGCGAGCCGGCCGTGCCGGACGCCCTTGGCGAGCACGGTCGAGCCGAAGATCCGGCCGCCCGTCGCCACGTACGGGAGCACGTGGTCGAAGACGGTGGCCTTGTGGGCCATGTCGCCGGGCAGGCAGTGCAGCAGCATGTTGAGCGCCACGGAGTCGAAGCGGGTCTCCTCGCCGAGGTCGAGCGGGGCGAGTACGTCACGCTTGAAGAGCCGCGGCCTCAGGTGCGCGACGCGGCCTCCGGCCTTCCGCAGCACGCCCTCGTTGAGGTCGACCAGGGCGAGTTCGGGGGTGAGCGTCGGGAAGGCCGTCCGCTCCAGGAACCAGCCGGTGCCCGGTCCGAGGTCCATGTGGCGGGCGCCGACCGAGCGGTTGTACTGGCGCAGCATCTCGTCACGCGGGCAGCCCCACACCACCGGGCAGACGAACCCCAGCACCCAGGTGTCGTAGGTCGACAGGATGCGGCTGGTGTACGGCGCGGCGCCGGCGAGCACTTCCTCGCGGGCGGGGACGGTGAGTTCGGTGGTCATGATCGTGCCTTTCGGTTTGTCTCGGGTCACCGGCCGCCGGCCACGGTGACGACCTGGCCGGTGGTGTTGCCGTTGGCCGCCGAGCCGAGGTGGAGTACGGCGGCTGCGATGTCCTCGGGGGTGCTGAGCCGGCCGGTGGGCGTCTGCCGGATCTCCCGGTCGCGGATCTCCGGCGGGAGTCCGCCCAGTACCCGTTCGGTGGCGGTCAGTCCGGGGCAGACGACGTTGACGAGGACGCCGTCCGGGCCGACGTCCCAGGCCAGGTTCCGGGCGAAGCCGTGCAGCGCGGACTTGGCCGCGCCGTAGAACTCCTGGCCGCGGTGGCCGTCGAGCGCGACGTGCGAGGAGATGAGCACGATCCGGCCCCAGCGACGGGAGCGCATGCCGGGCACGGCGAGCTGCACGGTACGCAGTGTCGGCGCCAGGTTGTCGTCGAGGAAGGAGCGCCAGTCGTCGGCGGCCACGTCCTCGAAGTGCAGTCCGGCCGCCCGGCGGGGCGCCCAGCGCACGGCGTTGGCCACGAGGACGTCGATGCCGCCCCAGCGCCGGGTCACCTCCTCGACGGCCGACTCCACGGTCTGCGGTGCACCCAGCGAGTAGTGGACGGCCATCGCGAGGCCCCGGTCGGCGCCCAGTTCGCGGGCGAGCCGCTCGCCGGCGTCCCGGTCGCTCCGGTAGGTGAGCGCCACCCGCGCGCCCTCGGCGGCGTAGGCCCGGGCGATCGCGGCGCCGATGCCGGAGGACGCACCCGTGACGAGCACGGTGCGCCCTTTCAGTCCCATGTCCATGACGTCGGTCCCTTGTCGGTGCGGGTCAGCCGGCGACGGCCCGCGCGTGGGTGAGGTGGACGGGCGCCAGCGCCCGGTCCAGGGCCTCGTGGGTGAGGCGCCGGCCGCGGGCCGCGACGTAGCCGTCCGGGCGCACCAGCAGCCAGCCGCCGCTCCGCAGCCCCAGGGCGTCGCGGAGCACGCCCCGCGGGTCGGCGAGGGGGCCGGTGCCCTCGGTGCCGGTGTCGCCGATCGTGCGTACGGACAGCCACTCGGCGGCCCGCGGCGTGGCGTCGTCAGGCGTGCCGGCGGCGAGCGCCAGCGTCCAGCGGGTGTCGCGCAGTTCGTCCGCCCAGGCGCGGCAGCCGGGGTCGGTCGGGTCGGCGCCGGCACCCGTGGAGGCCCGGGTGCCGGGCCGCGGGCCACCCGGGGACGCGGCGTCCGCGGCCGTGGTGAGCGGCGAGTCGGGGTAGTCGAGCATCAGACCGGAGATGCCGCCCAGGACCTGGCGCTGCACCTTCCTGCGCAGTGCGGTGACGTTGCGGATGACGCCGAACACGACGGGGAGGGCGATCCCGGCGAAGGCGTTCTTCAACTGCACGAGGAAGGTGGCCTTCTTGGTGGAGCCGAGCAGTTTGCGACCGATCGGGACGCGCTCCGCGCTGTAGGTGTCGAGCAGTTCCCGCCCGGCGTGCCCTTGTTCGACCATGGCCAGCTTCCAGGCCAGGTTGTAGGCCTCCTGGATGCCGGTGTTCATGCCCTGACCGGAGGCGGGACTGTGGACGTGGGCGGCGTCACCGGCGACGAAGACGCGGCCTTCGCCCATGCGCGGCACCATCCGCTGCTGGAACGTGAAGATCGATGTCCAGGTCGGGTCGTGGACGTCGACCGGGCGGCCGAGCCCGGGGCCGAGCTTGGCGGCGAAGCGGGACGCGATCTCCGCGGGCGGGGTGTCGGGCGAGGCCGTGGTGGTGTCCAGCAGGCGCCAGCGGCCGCCACGCCGGAAGGGCACCATCATCAGCGCCTGCGCGCCGGTGTGGATCCAGTAGATGCTGTCGCGCGGCAGGTCGACGTCGACGGGCGAGTCGGCGAGCATCCACGTTTCGCTGGACTCGCCGATGAGCGGCAGCCCGAGCCTCTTGCGCACCGTGCTGTGCCCGCCGTCGCAGCCGACGAGCCAGGAGACCTCGGTGGTGGAGGCGGTGCCGTCGGCGTGGGACAACGAGACGCGCACCCGGTCGCCGTCCTGCTCGAAACCGGTGAGCCGGAGGCCCCACTCGACGGTGACGCCGAGCCGGGCGACCGCGTCGCGCAGCACCGCCTCGGTGTCGACCTGCTCCACGATCGCCGTGAACGGGTAGCGGGTGGGCATGGTGGAGTAGTCGGCGCCGAGCCGGACGAGCCGGCGGCCGCCGCTGAACATGGTGAAGGCCCGTATCTGCTGGGCGTGTTCGAGGATGGCGTCGATCACGCCCATCTGGTCGTACGTCTCCAGGGTCCGCGGGTGGGTGGCCACCGCGCGGCTGGTGGCGGCGGGGCCGGGCGCGGCGTCGATCAGCCGCACCCGCAGGCCCCGCCGGGCCAGTTCGTGTGCCGTGGTGAGGCCGACCGGGCCGGCCCCCGCCACGAGCACCTGGGCGCCTCGGTCAGACACCGTCGCCCCCGCCGTTCCCGCCTTCGGCGACCTCCTCGTACAGCCCCGGCTCCACGGTGGCCAGCGAGCCCAGGCCCTTGACGCGGGCCTGGAAGCCCTCGCTGCGCACGGCGCGCTGGTGGGCGGCGGCGTCGTCCCACTCGGCCAGCTCGATGAAGACGTTGGGCTTGCCGACCTGGCGCAGCATGCTGGAGCTGCGGTAGCCGGGCTGGGCGGACATGTACTCGGTCAGCGACTCCTTGATCCTGAAGAACTCCTCGACGTCGCCGTTGATGGTCAGCTTGTTGACGAAGGTCACCACGGTGGTCTCCCTGGGGTGGGTACTCGGATGGGGTGGGTCAGGCGGTGGCGGGCGCGCGCAGCCGCTCACGGAGCACGCGCCGTTCGACCTTGCCGCTGGGGGATCGCGGCACGCTCGTGAGCGCCTCGATACGGCGGATCCGCTGGTGGTCGGCGAGGTGGGCGTTGACCCGGTCCGCGATGGCGGCGAGGTCCACCGGCCCGTCACCGGCCGGGACGACGCCCGCCCAGACGACGGCGCCGCTGAACTCGTCGGGATGGTCCACGACGACGCAGTCGGCGACGTCCGGGTCCTTGGCGAGGAGCCGCTCGATCTCGGTCGGCGACACCAGTTCGTTGTCGACCTTGAAGACGTCCTTGATGCGGTCGACGAGGAACAGCCGCCCGTCCTCGTCCTCGTAGCCGACGTCGCCGGTGTGGAACCAGCCGTCGGCGTCGATGTCGGGGGCGTCCGGCAGGTTGAGGTAGCCGGCCATCAGCTGCGGCCCGCGCAGCAGGACCTCGCCCTTGTGGCCGGCGCCGAGGGCGGCTCCGGTCTCCAGGTCGACGATCCGGCATGCGGTGCCGGGCACCGCCATGCCGACGGAGCCGGGCCTGGCGTCGTCGGCCCGGTCGTTGTGGCTCAGCGGGGAGAGCTCGGCGAGCCCGTACCCCTGGATGACCGGAACGCCGAGCCGCTCGCGCAGCGCCGTGGCGACCGCCGGGGCGAGCGCGGAGCCGCCCGAGGCGACCAGCCGCAGCCGGGGCCCGGCCGTGAGCGAGCCGAAGCGCTCATCGGCCGCGAGCCGGGCCAGGCGCACGGGCAGCCCGAAGTAGTGGGTGGCCGCGGCGCGTTCCGCCGCCGCGAACGACGCCACGGGGTCGGGATCCTGGCACAGCACCTGCGTACCGCCCGCGTGCACCGTCGCGTTGAGGTGCATGAGGTGGTACAGGGGCAGGTGGTTGAGGCACACGGCCTCTCCGTCGAGACCAAGGGCGTACGCCACCTGCGCGGCGTTGGTCACCAGGTTGCGGTGGGTGAGCATGACGCCCTTGGGCGGGCCGGTGGTACCGCTGGTGAACTGGACGCAGACGACCTCGTCCAGATCGCGCTCCGCCGGATCGGGCGGACGCACCGCCGCAGCGGACGCGTCCGCCTCCGGCCGCCCCGCTTCGAGCAGGTCGGCCAGCGGGCGGGCGCCCCCGGGCAGCCGCTCCACCCGGTCCGCGTCGATGACGTACACCTCGCGCAGCTCCGGGAGCCGCTCCCGGACCGAGGCGAGCCGCCCGGCCGTCTCGGTGGAGACGAGGGCGATCTCGATGCCCGCCGTGCGGAAGACGTGCTCCAGAGCTGCCTCGCGCACCAGCGGGTTGATCATGACGATGCGGTTGCCGCTGCGGCTGGTGCCGTAGAAGGCGGCGGCGAACACCGGATCGAGCACACTCGCCACGCCGATCGCCGCGCCCCGCGCCCCGGCCGCACGCAGCAGGGCGTGCGCGAACTCATCGGCGTACGCGTCGAGTTCGGCGTAGGTGAGCGTGCCGCGCTCGTCGCGCACCGCCGGGTGGTGCGGGCGGTCACGGGCGGCCCGGCGCAGCAGCCCGTCCAGCGGCACCGCCGGGACGGCCAGGGCCTCAGACACCGGCGCGCTCCTCCGCGTACGCCTTGGCGAGGCGCAGGTTGCTCATGCTGTTGGCGCTGAGGACGCGGCGCAGGTAGTTGCGGGCGTCCTGGACGGTCGTGCCCTCACCGAGGATGTGCAGCGCGGACGGCTTGATGGTGGCGGTGTGCCGGGCCTCGGCGATGACGCCCTCCTGGGTCTGGGTGAACTTCCAGTGGCCGGTGTGGCCGTCGAGCAGCACGGGCAGCTTCGTCTGCTTGTAGACGATGATCTTCGGCTCGACGGCGACGCGCACCGAGCGGGTGGTGTGCGACGAGCCGTCGGGCGTGGAGGTCTCCATGTCGAAGAACTGCACGTGCGGGGCGGGCTCTTCGAGGTCGAGCTTGGCGATGTGGGGGATCCGCTCCTCCCACTTGTCGGCCTCCCACAGGTAGTCGTACACGTCCTTGATGTCGCCCGCGATGAACAGCGGGTCCTCGAAGGAGATGATCAGCCGCTCCAGTTCCTCGCGGTTCTCGGCGGCGTGGGCGAGGGTGCGCAGGTACTCCTGGTTGCCCTGGTGCAGCCGGGCGGAGAGCTCCGCGGCGCGGGCGTCCTCACCGTCGGCGACGGTGAACTCGTGGCAGAGCCGGACCAGGGTCTTGCCGTCCTGCTCGGTGAACGTCCACTCGCCCGCGAGCGAGGCGAAGGGCGCCTCGGCCGGCTCGTGCACGAAGGAGATCCGGCTGCCGTCCGCCGCCTGGGTACGGCGCACCTTCCAGGTGCGCACGGAGTGCTCGTCGGCGACCTCCCAGTGCTGGATCAGCTGCTCGTCACCGGTGTCCTCCAGGATCTCGGCGTGCACGGCGGAGGTGTGCAGCTGCGTCCAGCCGATGACATCGGTGACCAGTCCGCGCACCACCTCCGCGGGGGCGGCCACCAGCGCCTCGTCCTGGGCGAAGTACTTCTCGATGTTCGTCACGGTTGTGTCCTCCGGGGTTCTTCGGCGCATCCCCCTCTGGGGTGCGCGGCCCACACTCCCGGCTCGTTCTCGAGGCGCCTTGGAGCCCGGCTGGACAGCCGGGGGTGGTGTCCCGGCGGTCTCCTGCCGGACTCGAACGCGGCTCGATCGTCGGGGCGCACGCTGGCCCGGCGAACACGCACCCCCAGGAAACGGAGAAGCCGTGACAGCACAGATCGAGACCCAGTCGCCGACCGCCGCCGAGTTCGGCACCCTGTACGCGCAGGTCCAGCAGTTCTACGCACACCACATGCGCCTGCTGGACGAGGGGAGGGCCGAGGAGTGGGCGGCCACCTTCACCGAGGACGCCTCCTTCTCGGTGCCGACCCTGCCGGAGCCGGTGCGCGGCCGCGCCGGGCTGGTGGCGGCCGTACGGCGCAGCGCGGCGGCGCTCGCCGAGGCGGGCGAGCAGCACCGGCACTGGCCGGGCGTCTTCGACGTCGTCCCGCGCGAGGACGGCTCGCTGGTCGTGCACTCGTACACCACCGTCTTCGCGTCGCCGCGCGGCGGTGAGTCCCGGGTGCACCGGGTGTGCACCTGCACCGATGTACTGGTCAGCGAAGGCGGCACGCTGCTGGTGCGCGAGCGCGTGGTGTCCCGGGACGACCTGCGCTGACCATGGGCCGAAGGTCCCGGGCCCTGGGGCCTCATGCTCTCCGACCCCTCGCCGGCGGGCCCGGCGGGGGGTCCAGCACGGCTCCAGGGGTCCTCCGGGAGGCGTCCCTAGCGTCCGGGGCATGACGAACTCCGAACAGCTCAAGGACAAGGTCGCACTGGTCACCGGCGCCAGCCGGGAGATCGGCGGCGCCATCGCACGCGAACTCGCCGCCCGGGGCGCGGCCGTCGCGGTCAACTACCACCGGTCGGCCGACGGGGCCGCGAAGGTCGTCACCGCCATCGAGGAGGCGGGCGGCCGGGCGGTCGCCGTCGGCGGGGACGTCACCGACGCCGAGCAGACCGCCGCGGTCGTGGCCGAGACCGAACGGCAGCTCGGCCCGGTCGACATCCTGGTCCTCAACACGACCGGCTTCTCCACGCACCTGCGCGGCCCGTTCCTCGCCCTGGAGGTCGACGCACTGGTCGACAACATGGCCGCCCAGGCCCGGGCGGTACTGCGCCCGGTCGCCGCCGTCGCGCCCGGCATGGCCGAGCGGGGCTCGGGCGCGATCGTGTTCATCTCGGACAGCTTCGCCCGCACCCAGCTGGTCGGCACCATCGGCCACGGCCTGACCAAGGCCCCGATGGAGTCCGCCATGAAGCACCTGGCCCTCGAACTGGGCCCCAAGGGGGTACGCGTCAACACCGTCATCCCCGGCGCGACCCGCAGCCCCAACCTGGCCGAGTCGGCCAAGGGCCAGCACGACGGCAAGCTGGAGCCGGTCATCCAGGCCACGCCGCTGCGCCGGATCGGCGAGCCGCAGGACGTCGCCAACGCCGTCGCGTTGCTCGCCGGCGACGAGACCTCGCATGTGACCGGTGCCTTCCTCCCGGTCAGCGGCGGCTTCCTGCTGCTGTGAGCGCCGGCCGCGAGGAGAGGAAGGGAGACCCGTGATCAGCGCGACGGCACGGGCCGGCGGCCACCCGCCGCCCGCGCGCGGGCAGGCGCACCTGACCGCGCTGGACGGCCTGCGCGGTGTGGCGGTGCTGGGCGTGGTGCTCTATCACACGGGCCAGCTGCCGTTCGGGTGGCTCGGCGTGCCGATGTTCTTCGCCCTCAGCGGCCACTTCATCACCCGTACCCTCCTGGGTCACCCGGAGCTGAGCCGCGGGCAGCGGGCCCGGAACTTCTTCCGTAACCGCGCCCTGCGGCTGGCCCCGCTCTACCTCGGGATCTGCGCGGTGGTGACCGTGCTGGCCATGGCCGGTTACCACCGCGCCGAGATCACCGACGACCTGCCCTACCTGTGGACGTGGACGTTCGACTTCCGCACCCTCGGTGCCGACTGGGCGCCCAACTCGGTGCCGGTCTACGACCAGTTCTGGTCCTTGTGCGTCGAGGTCCAGCTGTACGTGGTCTGGGCGGGCCTGGCGCTGCTGCTGCCGCGCCGCTGGTTCGTCCGGGCCGCCGTCGCGCTGGCGCTCACCGGCCCGCTGCTGCGCGGCGGGCTGTACCTGCTGCTGGACGCCGTGGGCGAGCCGGACTTCCTGCGGCTGTTCACCGTGGCACAGTCGCCGGTCGCCTACCTGGAGGCGTTCGCGGTGGGCGCGTGCACGGCACTGCCCGAGCTGCGGGAGCGGATCCCCGGGTTCGCCCGAGCCGCGGTCGCCCTCTTCACGGTGGTCACGGCGGTCCTGGTGGTCCGTTCGGCAGCCATCGGCGAGGGCGTCCCGGGTGACCTCGGCTACCCGATCACCTATCCCCGACTGCACGGCTGGCTCTGGCAGTACACGGTCGTCGCCCTGTTCTTCGGAGCCCTGGTGCACTACGCGGGGCGCGGCGCGGTGTTCGCGCGGGCGCTGTCGCCGCAGCCGCTGGTCCGCGTCGGGGTCATCTCGTACGGGGTGTACGCCCTGCACGTCCCGGTGCTGGGCCAACTGTCCCCGTCCTTCCCCCACGCGCCGGACGGCTGGTCCGGCCAGGACCTCGTGTACGCCGCACTGGTCCTGCTCGGCACCTTCGCCGCGGCCGAGCTCAGCTTCCGCTTCCTGGAGACGCCGTTCCTGAGGCGGAAGCGCCGTTCCCTCGCCCAGCTCCTCGCGGCCGGGGAGCGGCCCGGGCCCGGCATCCCGGACGGCCGGACCGTGCTGATTCCCGCGCGCCGCCCCAGCCCCACCCCCAGCAACCGAATCGGAGTCCCCACCCATGAGTGAGACGACAGCGGAGCGCGGCCCTCAGGCCGGCCCCGGCCCGGACCCGGCCGCCGGAGCCGCCCGCGGCCGCGCCACCGCCGACCGCACCGGTGCCGCCCCCGCACAGACCCATGTCGCCGCCCTGGACGGGCTGCGCGCCCTCGCCGTGCTCGGCGTGCTGCTCTACCACACGGAGCAGGTGCCGTTCGGGTGGCTCGGCGTGCCGATGTTCTTCGCCCTCAGCGGCCACTTCATCACCCGCACACTGCTCGGCCACGCGGAGCTGAGCCGCGGGCAGCGGGCCCGGAACTTCTTCCGCAACCGCGCCCTGCGGCTGGCCCCGCTCTACCTGCTGTTCGTGGCCGTGCTGACCGTGCTGGCGGCGGTCGGTTACGGCGACGGCACCATCGCCCGCGACCTGCCGTACCTGTGGACCTGGACATGGAACCTGTCGGCCATGCTGCACAGCTTCCAGCCCACCCCGCTGGTGCTGTACGCGCACCTGTGGTCCCTGGGCGTCGAGATCCAGCTGTACGTGATCTGGGCGGCCCTGGCGCTGCTGCTGCCGCGCCGCTGGTTCGTGCGGACCGTGGTGGTGCTGGCCCTGTCCGGGCCGCTGCTGCGGTGGGGGCTGTGGATGTTCCTGACCGCCACCGGCTACCCCGTCGAGGCGCTGCAGCCGATGGTGGTCTACTGCTCGCCGGTCACCTATCTCGACGTGTTCGCGATCGGCGCGTGCACGGCGCTGCCGGAGGTACGTGACCGGCTCGCGGGCGCCGCCCGGGCCGCGGTGGCCCTGTTCGCCGTCGTGACCGCCGCGATGGTGGTCCAGGGGTTCATGGCGGGCGAGGGCTTCCGCAGCGACCTCGGCTACCCCGTGATCCTGGCCGAGCACTACGACTGGGTGTGGAAGTACTCGGTGGCCGGACTGTTCTTCGGCGCCCTGATCTGGTTCGCCGGCCGTGAGGGCGCCTGGCAGCGGGCGCTGTCGTACCGGCCGCTGGTGCGCTTCGGACTCATCTCGTACGGCATCTACCTGCTCCACATGCCGCTGATGGGCCGGCTGTTCGAGCTGCACACGCCCACGGAGTCCGGCTGGGCCTGGGCCGACCTGGGGATCATGGCGATCACCATCCTCGGCGCCTACGTCCTGGCGGAGCTGAGCTACCGCTGCATCGAAACACCCTTCCTGAAGCTCAAGAAGGGCTCCCTGGCCCAGCGACTTGCCGCCGACCCGCGGCAGTCGTCCGCGTCGTCCGTCGCCGTCTGACGGCCGTGCCCGACGACTCGGGAAACCCGAGAGAACGAGGATGACCATGAAGGCACTCGTGCTGTCCGGAGGCTCCGGAACCCGGCTGCGGCCGATCACCCACACCTCCGCGAAGCAGCTCGTTCCCGTCGCCAACAAGCCGGTGTTGTTCTACGGTCTGGAGGCCCTGGCCGCGGCCGGCATCCGGGAGGTGGGCGTCGTGGTCGGTGGCACGGCGCGTGAGGTGCGGGCTGCGGTCGGCGACGGCCGGCGCTTCGGCCTCGACATCACCTACATCCCGCAGGAGGAGCCGCTCGGGCTGGCGCACGCCGTCCGGATCGCCGCCGACTGGCTCGGTGACGACGACTTCGTGATGTTCCTCGGGGACAACTTCGTCGGCGGCGGCATCGCACCGCTGGTGGAGGAGTTCCGCCTGGACCGGCCCGACGCCCAGGTCGCGGTGACGCCCGTGCCCGACCCGTCCGCCTTCGGCATCGCCGAACTCGACGCGGAGGGGCGGGTGGTGAGGCTGGAGGAGAAGCCCGAGTTCCCCGCCAGCGACCTCGCGCTGATCGGCGTGTACCTCTTCACCCCCGCCGTGCACGAGGCGGTCCGGGCGATCTCGCCCTCCGCGCGCGGCGAGC
Organism: Streptomyces sp. NPDC030862; assembly: GCF_055571835.1. Taxonomy (NCBI): domain Bacteria; kingdom Bacillati; phylum Actinomycetota; class Actinomycetes; order Kitasatosporales; family Streptomycetaceae; genus Streptomyces; species Streptomyces sp. NPDC030862. The sequence continues at coordinate 69,857 of NZ_JBVIEN010000017.1, forward strand.
TGGAGATCACGGACGCCCTCCAGTGGCTCGTGGAGCAGGGCCGTACGGTACGGGCGGCGCGGACCACCGGCTACTGGAAGGACACCGGCAACGTCACCGACCTGCTGGAGGTCAACCGGACGGTGCTGGAGCACGTGACGGCGCGGCTCGACGGCACCGTCGACCGGCGCTCCGAGGTCATCGGCCGGGTCGAGGTCGCCGAGGGCGCGGTGATCCGCAACTCCCGCGTCATCGGCCCGGTGTCCATCGCCGCCGGGGCACGGATCGAGAACGCGTACATCGGCCCGTACACCTCCATCGGCGAGAACTGCCAGGTGCTGGGCAGCGGCGTGGAGTTCTCCATCGTGCTGCCCGGCACCTCCATCCACGGGGTGGACCGCATCGAGTCCTCCCTGATCGGACGCAACTCCCAAGTGCGGCCGGCGCCACGTGCCCCCGGCTCGTACCACCGGCTGGTCCTCGGCGACGACAGCCGCGTCGAGCTCCGCGCCTGACCACCCGCTCACGCCCGGCGGACCGGCACGCCCGGCCGCCGGGCATCGGCGCGCGACAGGAAAACCGTTGGCGCCGCCGACGGTGCCCCTCTATTCTCGTCCGCATGGGTCTGTACTTCCTGTGATTCTCGTGCCGGACGCGAGTACCGCGCCTCCGGCGAGCGCACCGCGCCGATCGCCTCCTCTGCGATCGGCCTCCTTCCCCAGCGCTGAACGAGAATCAGGAGATCCCTTTTGCGCACTCACCGTCCGTCATCCCACGGACAGCTCGCTCTGAGCGACGTCACCAAGTGCTACGGCGACCGGGTCGTCCTCGACGGCGTGTCGTTCACCGTCCGCCCCGGCGAGAAGATCGCTGTGGTCGGCGACAACGGCTCGGGCAAGTCCACCCTGCTGCGCCTGATCGCCGGCTTGGAACAGCCGGACAACGGGACGCTGACCGTCGAGGCCCCCGGCAAGGTCGCCCACCTGGCGCAGACGCTGGACCTTCCGGCCGGCGCCACCGTGCGCGACGCCATCGACCGGGCCCTCGCGGGGCTGCGGGCTCTGGAGACGGAGATGGCCGAGGCCGAGGCCCGGCTGGCCGACGCCTCGCCCGAGGAACTGGCCGCCTACGGCGAGCTGCGGGCCGAATTCGAGGCGCGCGGCGGCTACGAGGCCGATGTGCGGGTGGACATCGCCCTGCACGGTCTCGGGCTGCCCTCGCTCGACCGCGACCGCCGCGTCGACGAACTGTCCGGCGGGGAACGCTCGCGGCTCGCCCTGGCCGCGACGCTGGCGGCCTCGCCCGAGGTGCTGCTGCTCGACGAGCCGACCAACGACCTCGACGACCAGGCCGTGGCCTGGCTGGAGCAGCGGCTGCGCGCCCACGCGGGCACCGTCGTGGTCGTCACCCACGACCGGCTGTTCCTGGAGAACGTCACCCACACCATCCTGGAGGTCGACGACGCCACCCGCACCGTGCACCGCTACGGCAACGGCTGGTCCGGCTACCTGACGGCGAAGGCGGCCGCCCGCGCCCGCTGGGAGCAGGAGTACGAGGACTGGCTGGCCGAACTGGCCCGGCAGTCGCGACTGGCCGCCACGGCCGCGGCCCAGCTCGCCACCATCGGCAAGCGGGTCGCGCTCAGCAACGGCGGTGCGGGCGCCGCCCGGCCCCGCGCCACCAGCACGGGCACCTCGCACAAGGTGCGCAACGCCAACGAGCGGCTGCGGCGGCTGCGCGAGGAGCCGGTGCCCCGCCCGCCGGACCCGTTGCGCTTCGCCGAGGGCGCCCTGCACACCGAGGGGGCCGCCGAGCCCGAAGGGCCGGCCGTCGAGGTCACCGATGTCGTGGTCGGTGACCGGCTGCGGGTGGACGCGCTGTCGCTCGCCACCGGTGAACGGCTGCTGATCACCGGCCCGAACGGAGCGGGCAAGACCACGCTGCTGCGGGTCGTCGCCGGGGAGTTGCGCCCCGACGCCGGATCGGTGACGCGCCCGGGCTCCGTCGGCTTCCTGCGCCAGGAGGAAGCGGTCGGACGGCCCGGGCGGACCGTGCTGGAGGCGTTCGCCGCCGGCCGGGCCGGGCTGCCCGAGGAGTACGAGCAGGAGCTGCTCGCACTCGGGCTGTTCCGGCCCGAGGCCCTCGGCACCCCGGTCGAGGCGCTGTCGGTCGGACAGCGGCGCCGGCTGGCGCTGGCCCGGCTGGTGAGCCGACCGGTGGACCTCCTGCTGCTCGACGAGCCGACGAACCACCTGGCGCCGGCGCTCGTGGAGGAGCTGGAACGGGCCCTCGACGCGTACCCCGGCACCGTGGTCGTGGTCAGCCACGACCGGCAGCTGCGGCGGTCCTTCCGCGGCACGCGGCTGGAGCTGCGCGCCGGCCGGGCCGTGGAACTCCAGCCCGCCTGACACCGGCAGGCCGAGGCCCCTGCCGCGATGGACGCGGCAGGGGCCTCGGCCGTGGTGCGACCGGATGCTCGCCCGCTCAGCCGCGGGCCGCGACGAACTCCCGGATGGACGCGGCGACATAGTCGAGCATCGGCTCGGTCAGGCCCGGCCAGACACCGGTCCAGAACGTCTGCTCGGTGATGATGTCGCTGTTGGTGAGATCCCCCACGACCCGGTGCGGGCTGCCGGCGTACGCGGGGTGCCGGGTGAGGTTGCCGGCGAACAGATGGCGCGTGCCGATCCTGCGTTCCTCCAGGAAGGAGACCAGCTCCAGCCGGCGGAACGGCGCGTCGGGCGCCACGGTGAGGGCGAAACCGAACCAGCTGGGATCGCTGTTCTCGGTGGCCTCGGGCAGCAACAGGTGCGGCACGCCCTCCAGGGCCTCGCGCATGTACCGCCAGTTGGCGCGCCGCGCGGCGCAGAAGTCGTCGAGCTTGTCGAGCTGGGTGAGGCCGAGGGCGGCCTGGATGTCGGTCGCCTTCAGGTTGTAGCCGACGTGCGAGTAGATGTACTTGTGGTCGTAGCCCTGGGGCAGGCTGCCCAGCTGGTAGTCGAACCGCTTCAGACAGGTGTTGTTCTTCCCCGGCTCGCACCAGCAGTCCCGGCCCCAGTCGCGCAGCGACTCCACGATCCGCGCGAGCACGAGGTCGCCGGTCAGCACACAGCCGCCTTCGCCCATGGTCATGTGGTGCGCGGGGTAGAAGCTGACGGTGGTGAGGTCGCCGAAGGTGCCGGTGAGCCGGCCGTCGTGGCGGGCGCCGACCGCGTCGCAGTTGTCCTCCACGAGGAACAGCCCGTGGTCGCGGGCCAGTTGCGCTATCTCGGCGACCGGGAAGGGGTTGCCGAGGGCGTGCGCGATGACGACGGCCCGGGTACGCGGCCCGATGGCGGCTGCCACCCGGTCGGCGGTCGTGTTGTACGTCGCCAGGTCCACGTCGACGAAGACGGGCACCGCGCCGTTCTGCAGGATGGGGTTGACCGTGGTCGGGAAGCCGGCGGCGACGGTGATCACCTCGTCACCCGGCTTCAGCGCCCGCTCGCCCAGCCGGGGCGAGAACAGCGCGGACACGGCGAGCAGGTTCGCCGACGAGCCGGAGTTCGTCAGGTGCGCCTTGCGGCGTTCCATCTTCCGCGCGAACCGCGATTCGAACCGGCGGGCGTGGGGCCCCGCCGCGATGCGCAGGTCCACGGCGGCCTCCACCAGGGCCACCCGGTCCTCGGCGTCCAGGACCGCGCCCGAGGGCCAGATCTCGGTGACTCCCGGTACGAACTCACCGGCCGGCTCCTGTTCCAGGTGGTATTTGCGGACCTCGTCGAGAACAAGCCCCTTGTGATCGCTCATCGCGCTTCCCTCTCCGGCCGTCGCAGCGGGCCGTCTCCGGCGTGTACGGACCGACTGTGCGCGGCGCCGCTCGAACCCGGCTGGACGGCGGGTCGGGCGCGCGCCGCCCGGCACTCCGCGTACGCCGGCAGCAGCCCGGCCGCCGCGGCCTGCGCCAGCGTCGGGGCCGCAGCGTCCCTCGGCGACAGCACGGGCTCGGCGGTGAGCGCCCGGCCCCAGGGCACCCCCAGGTCGGGGTCGAGCGCCCGGACGGTGAGCTGGGCCGAGGGCACGTAGGACGTGGAGCACAGGTAGCTGACGCAGGCGTCGTCGGTGAGCGCGACGAATCCGTGCGCGAGTCCCTCGGCGAGATAGACCGCGGTGCCCTCGCGGGCGTCCAGGACGGCCACGTCGTGGCGGCCGAAGGTGGGGGAGCCGGTCCTGACGTCCACGACCACGTCGAAGAGCCGGCCGCGGACGCAGGTGATGTACTTCGCCTGCCCCGGCGGCAGCAGGACGGCGTGCAGTCCGCGCACCGTATTGGCGCGCGAAGACGAGTAGTTGACCTGTACGGGGGTGAAGTGGTGCCCGGTCGCGCGGGCCAGCTCGTCCCGCTTGAAGGACTCGAAGAACGAGCCCCGTTCGTCGGTGAACAGCCGGGGCCTGATCCGGTAGGCGTCGACGACTGCCATCTCCTCGATGTCCATGTCCCGGACGGTAGGAACCCGTTGTCGACCGTGCCTCGAGCACAGGTGGAGACCCTGGTCGCCGAACGACCCGGCACGGAGGGAGACGAGGACGATGGGCAGGTCGGTGGTGGTGCTGGGCGGCACCGGGTATCTCGGACGGCATATCGGTGCGGCGTTCGGGAGGACCGGCGCCACGGTCGTCGACGTCGCTCGGGGCGGCACGGTGGGGTGGGACCTGGCGCGGGCCGGAGTCCGGGACCTGACCGAACTGCTCCGGGACCTGGAGGCGGACGTCGTCGTCAACGCCGCCGGCGCGGTGTGGCGGACCACGGGCGAGGCGATGGCCGCGACCAACGACCTCATGCCCGGCCGGCTCGTCGAGGCGGTCGCGGGGCTGCCCCGGCGACCGCGGCTGATCCAGCTGGGCACGGTGCACGAGTACGGGCCCGGGGCGCGCCCCCGGCCGACGTCCGAACGCACCCCACCCGCGCCGGTCACCCCCTACGGCCGCAGCAAACTGGCGGGCACCCGCCACGTCCTGGACGCCGTGGCGCGCCACGGCCTGGACGCGGTGGTGCTGCGGGTCGCCAACGTGTCCGGCCCGGGCGCCCCCACGGGCAGCCTGCTGGGCGCCGTCACCGCCCGGCTCACCGCGGACCGGGGCCCGGCGGGCCGGGAGGCGCGTGAGCCGGTGGAGCTGCGTCTCGCCCCGCTGCGGGCGTACCGCGACTACGTCGACGCGCGTGATGTCGCCGACGCGGTACTGGCCTCGGCCGACACCCCGGAGGCGGCGGGCCTGGTCCTGAACGTCGGCCGGGGTGAGGCGGTGTCCGTGCGCGGCCTGGTCGACCGGCTGATCGCGCTGGCGGGTGTGCCGGTGCGGATCACGCGGGAGGCGCCCGACGGTCCCGCGCCGCGGCGGGACGTGGAGTGGCAGTGCCTGGACGTGTCGCTGGCGAAGCGGGTGCTGGGCTGGCGGGCGCGGCGGTCGCTGGACGTGTCACTGAGGGACCAGCTGGCGGCGGCGCGGCGTCCGTAGCGGACCGGGGACGGGACCGGGAAGGACCCGGGCCGCCCCCGGAGGCCGGCCCGGGTCGGCGGGAGCGCCGAGCCCGTGCTCCGTGGCGCGGAGCGCCTTCAGACCATGGGCTCGGGCACGTCCAGCCCCAGCGCCTGCTGCGCGTACGGCACCAGACCCCGCTGCGTGTCGTTGGCCGCGTGGCCCCGCGCCGTGTGCGCGTCGCGCCACGCGCGCTGGAGCGCGCCGGACGCCCTGCGCATCGCGTTGCCGCCGGCGTGGGACATCAGCAGGTCGACCGCGTCGACGGACCGCTCCGTCGCGAGCACCTGGTCACGGCGGGTCCGGGCGCGCTGGGCCAGCGGGGGATCCTCGCCGCGCTCGGCGTGCGCGTACAGCTCATCGATGTTGCCGACGAGCTGACGCCACGAGGCGTCGATGTCACCGCTGCCCCGGGCGATCCTCAGCTGTCCCGCCGGGTCGGCGGCGCGGCGGCCGCCGGTGCCGCGCAGCGCGGCGCAGTGGTCCCGGTAGGCGGCCTCGGCCAGCCCGACGACGGGGACGGTGACCGCCGTCGTGAACATCGCGGGGAACGGCACCCGGTACAGCGGCTCGGGGTTGAGCTCCCAGCCGGGAAAGACCCGCTGCGCGCCGGAGCCGACCCCGAGGGTGCGGTGCGCGGGCACGAACGCGTCCTCGACCACGATGTCGTGGCTGCCGGTGCCGCGGAGTCCGACCGTGTCCCAGTGCTCCTCGACCCGGTAGTCGGCCCGCGGCAGCAGCAGGGCGCGCATGCCGGGCGGGGCGCCTTCAGCGCCGGGCACCAGGGCGCCCAGCAGCACCCAGGCCGTGTGGTCGGAGCCGGAGGAGAAGCTCCAGCGGCCGCGGAGGGTGTAGCCGCCGGGCACCGGTGTCGCGGTGGCGGACGGGGCGTACGAGGAGGAGATCAGCGCACTCGGGTCGGTGTCCCACACCTCCCGCTGGGCACGCGGGTCGAACAGCGCCAGGTGCCAGCCGTGCACACCGAGCACCGACGCCACCCAGCCGGTGGAGCCGCAGGCTCCGGCCAGCTCCTTGACGGCCGTGAAGTGGGCGCCGGGCGGCGCCGCGAGGCCGCCGAAGGCGCGGGGCCGCAGCAGCCGGAAGAACCCGGCCGCCTGCAGTTCCTCGACAGAGGCCCCGGGGAGCCGGCACAGCCGCTCCGCTTCGTCGGCCCGGGCGCGCAGTCCCGGCAGCAGTTCCCGGACCGCACCGAGGACGTCGTCCACGGGAGTCGGCGTGCTCGTGCCGGCCGTGGCGGTGGTCGTCGCGGTCGTCATGCCCGGTCCTTTCCGGCCGTGACGGCCTCGGGTGTGCAGTGGGACAGCAGCGGCTCCCACCAGTCGGGGTTGTCGCGGTACCAGGCCACGGTCTCGGCCAGCCCCTCGGCGAAGTCCCGTTCGGGCGCGTATCCCAGTTCGTCGGCCGCCTTGGCGCAGTCGACGGAGTAGCGGCGGTCGTGTCCCTTGCGGTCCTCGACGTGGCGCACGCTGCTCCAGTCGGCACCACACGCGTCGAGGAGCATCCCGGTGAGCTTGTGGTTGGTGAGCTCCGTACCGCCGCCGATGTTGTAGATCTCGCCGGGGCGGCCGAGGGTGCGGACGAGTTCGATGCCGCGGACATGGTCGTCGACGTGCAGCCAGTCGCGGATGTGCAGGCCGTCGCCGTACAGCGGCACCGTCCGCCCCGCCATGAGTTCGGTGATGAACCGGGGGATCAGCTTCTCCGGCATCTGGCGGGGGCCGTAGTTGTTGGAGCAGCGGCTGATCCGGACGTCGAGGCCGTGCGTGCGGTGCTGGGCGAGCGCCAGCAGGTCGGAGGAGGCCTTCGACGCGGCGTACGGGGAGTTGGGGGCCAGCGGCGCGTCCTCCTTGGTGGAGCCCTCGGGCACCGAGCCGTAGACCTCGTCGGTGGAGACGTGGACGAAGGTACGGACACCGGTGCGCAGGGCGGCGTCCAGGAGTGTCTGCGTGCCGAGCACATTGGTGCGGACGAACGCGTCGGCGCACCCGATGGAGCGGTCCACATGGGACTCGGCGGCGAAGTGCACCACTTGGTCGTGGTCGGCCAGCAGCCGGTGGACGAGCTCGACGTCCGTGATGTCACCGCGGACGACGGACAGTCCGGGATGGCCGCGGACGGCGGCGAGGTTCGCCGGGTTGCCGGCGTAGGTGAACTTGTCGAGGACGGTCAGCCGCAGCCGGCCGGCGTCGGGTTCCCGGCCGAGCAGGGTGCGGACGTAATGGGACCCGATGAAGCCGGCTCCGCCGGTGACCAGAATGCGCTGCTGCGCCATGGGCTCTCCTGTGGTTGACGTAGGGATGGCGGACGGCTCGGACCCGGCGTCACCGTGCGATGCGCCAGGGCCGGGGGCGGGTTCCTGGTGCGGGGCCGCCGTCATGCCGGGGGGTTCCCGTGCTTGCGGGACGGCAGGTCCGCGCGGCGCCGGTCCGTGGGCCCGCTCACCGGCCACAACTCGTGCATCAGCGTGTGCTCCAGCTCGCTCAGCGGCAGGTCCGGCCGCACCCGCTCCGGGTGACCGGGCGGCGGCTCGGCGCCCGCCGGCGGGCCCCAGCCGTTCGGCCCGTACGGGTCGTACGGGCCGTGGTCGTACGGACCATGGAGGTTCCCCGGGTCGGGGTACGCGGAGCCCACGCCGGCGTACATCGAGCCGAAGGCCACCAGCGCGCGCCAGAGAGGCCCCGCGCAGTAGTCGATCAGGATGCGTCGTAGCCGTCTCACCTCTGCCCTCCCAAGCCCTGGCTCTCCGCTCGGTCCGCAAGGCTGCCCCGGCGCACTCGTGTACCGGTCGAGCACGCGCGGTCGGCGGAGCTTCGAGAGGGGATGTAGCGGGGTGCGAGGAGGCGTGGCGACGCTCGGACCCACCTGCCGCGGTCGCCACCGGCGGCCGGCCACCGTGACCCCAAGGAGCGTTGTGTCCCGTCGTCTGTTCACCTCGGAGTCCGTGACCGAGGGTCACCCCGACAAGATCGCTGACCAGATCAGCGACACGATTCTCGAC
>NZ_JBVIEN010000018.1:0-43684 GCF_055571835.1 Streptomyces sp. NPDC030862
CGCCCGGTTACATTCCGAACCCGGAAGCTAAGCCTTTCAGCGCCGATGGTACTGCAGGGGGGACCCTGTGGGAGAGTAGGACGCCGCCGAACAATCTTTCAAGGACCCTTGGTCCCAGCGTGCATGCTGGGACCAAGGGTCCTTTTTCAATTGCGCGGGATTTTCCCGAAGCGCGTCGGACGGCCGATTGCGCGAGAATGACTGCGGTACCCGAATGACAGGAGCCATGCCCATGTCCACCAACTCCTCCGACGATCGTCCGGAGCGCGAGCCGCGTCGTAGGGACGGTGGCGAGCGGGGCGGCTTCCGGCGCGATGACCGCGGGCCGCGTCGTGACGACAACCGTGGCGGTGGCGGTGGCTTCCGCCGCGACGACCGTCGCGACGACCGCCGTGATGACCGCCCGGCGTTCCGGCGGGACGACCGGCGGGACGCTCCGCGTGATGACCGTCGGGACGACCGTGACCGTGGGCCCCGTCGTACCGACGACCGGGGCGGCTACGGGCGCCGCGACGACCGGGGCGCGCGTCCTTCCGGCGGTGGCTTCCGTCGCGACGACCGGCGGGATGAGCGTCGTGACGACAACCGTGGCGGTGGCGGTGGCTTCCGCCGCGACGATCGGCGGGACGACAACCGTGGTGGCGGCTTCCGCCGTGACGACCGGGCTCCGCGGCGCGATGACAACCGTGGCGGCGGTTTCCGTCGTGACGACCGGCCGGCGTTCCCCCGGGACGACCGCCGTGACGACCGGGCTCCGCGGCGCGATGACAACCGCGGCGGCGGCTTCCGCCGGGATGACAACCGTGGTGGTGGCTTCCGCCGTGACGACCGTCGTGATGACCGGCCGGCGTACCAGCGCGATGACAACCGCGGTGGCGGCTTCCGTCGTGACGACCGCCGTGATGACCGCCCGGCGTTCCGGCGGGATGATCGGCGTGACGCTCCGCGCGACGACCGCGACCGTGGTGGGTTCCGTCGCGATGACCGGCGTGACGACAACCGCGGTGCCGGTTTCCGTCGTGACGACCGGCCGGCGTTCCCCAGGGACGACCGGGCGCCGCGGCGTGACGACCGGCGCGACGACCGCGACCGTGGTGGGTTCCGTCGCGATGACCGGCGCGACGACCGCGACCGCGGCACCTTCCCCCGCGACGACCGCATGCAGCGGCGGGACGACCGGCGCGATGACCGCCGTGACGACCGGCCCGGGTTCCGTCGGGATGACCGGGCGCGTGGGCCCCGTCGGGATGACCGGCGTGACGACCGGCGTGGTGGCGGCGGTGGCGGCTACCGGGGGCGGGACGACCGCGGTGGGTTCCGGCGCGAGGACCGGGACCGGGAGCCCATCAAGCGGCTGCCCATTCCGGCGGACGTCACCGGCGACGAGATCGACAAGGACGTGCGGCAGGAGCTCATGAGCCTGCCGAAGACGCTCGCCGAGGACGTCGCCAGGAACCTCGTGATGGTCGCCAAGCTCATCGACGAGGACCCGGAGCAGGCGTACGCGTACTCGCGCATCGCGCTGCGGCTCGCCTCGCGCGTGGCCGCGGTACGGGAGGCCGCCGGTTTCGCCGCTTACGCCACGCAGAAGTACGCCGAGGCCCTGGCCGAGTTCCGGGCGGCGCGGCGGATGACCGGCAGCGTGGAGCTGTGGCCCGTCATGGCGGACTGCGAGCGCGGGCTGGGCCGGCCGGAGCGGGCGATGGCGATGGCCGGTGAGCCCGAGGTGCAGAAGCTCGACAAGGCCGGCCAGGTCGAGATGCGGCTCGTGGCCGCCGGGGCCCGCCGGGACATGGGGCAGCTCGACGCCGCCATCGTGACCCTGCAGAGCCCGGAGCTGGCCTCGAACTCCATCCAGCCGTGGACCGCGCGCCTGCGGTACGCGTACGCCGACGCGCTGCTGGAGGCGGGCCGCGAGGACGAGGCGCGGGAGTGGTTCGCCAAGGCGCTGGAGGCCGACAAGGACGGCAGCACCGACGCCTCCGACCGGCTCGCCGAGATGGACGGCGTCGAGTTCGTCGACGCCGCCGTGAACGACGAGGTCCTGGACGAGGACGCGGAGGACGACGCGGACGAGCCGGACGCCGAGGACGGCGACCAGAGCGACCAGCGCTGACAACGAAAGGGCGGCACCCCATCCCGGGGTGCCGCCCTTTTTTGCGTTTCAGCCCAGCGTGAGGCTGCGGAGCACGAGGCCCGTCGCGGGCTTCGGGCCGAACGACGTCGACTTGCGGGGCATCGTGACGCCCTGGCGGGCGAGGTCGCGCACGACCTCTTCGCGTACCGGATGCATCAGGACCGCCGTGCCGCCTCGGCGGGCGGCCAGGGCGACGGCGGCCTCGGTGTCGTGGATGTACGCGATGTGCTCCGGCGTGTCCGGGACACGCCAGATGTGGTCGATCAGGGTGGCGTGCAGGACCGTGGCGTCGAGAGTGCGCCACGCCTCCGGGCGATCGGCGCGCACCGTGCGGACCAGTAGGGCGGGGTCCGGGCGGTCGATGAGGTGGAGGCGGCCGTCGTCGCCGGCGAGGAGGAAGGCGTTGCCCTCGGCGGCGGAGGCGAGGGCCTCCATGGCCGCCGGAAGCGGAGTGCCTTCGTCCAGGGTGCGTATCCGGAAGTGGGTGTCGAGGGCGGCGAGCGCGTCGGTGACGGGCAGGCGGTTCAGCAGGCGGTGGATGGCGCGGACCTGGAGGGGGTAGCGGGCCGTGTCGACGAGGAGGACCAGGCCGTAGTTCCAGGGGCCGGGGGAGGGGTGTTCCTCGCGCAGGCGCAGGTAGGTCGCCCAGCGGTGGTGGCCGTCCGCGATCAGGGCCTGGTGGTGGGCGAGGTCGGCGGCGATCCTGTCCATGTCGGCCGGGTCGGTGATGGCCCACAGGCGGTGGCTGAAGCCGTCCTCCGTGGTGGTGGCGAGGAGGGGGGCGCGCAGGGTGGTGCGTTCGATGACGGCGGTCGCGCCGGTGGCGCTGCCGTTGCCGCGGTAGGTGAGGAGCAGGGGCTCCAGGTTGGCGGCGGTCGTCCGCATCAGGGCCGCGCGGTCCTCGACGACGTGCGGCATCACGTCCTCGTGCGGCAGGACGACGCCCTCGGCGGGGGTGGAGAGTTCCAGGGCGCCGATGAGGCCGCGCTGGAGGAGGTCGCCCTTGCGCTGCTCGTACACGTACAGGGCGGGCTCGGGCTCCGGGGCGAGGACGCCGTCGGCGAGCCACGCGTCGAGGGTCTCGGCGGCCTGGCGGTGACGGGCGCCGTTGGTGGCGGCCTGCGGGAGGATCAGCCGGACGATGTTGTGGGGGTCGGCCGACTCCAGGTGGTTCAGGCCGTCGGGCCGTACGACGACGTCGTACGGCGGGGAGGTCACCGCGGCGAGGCTGCCGACCCGTTGGGCGTCGTAGCGCAGCCCACGGAAGGGGAGCAGGTGCAGACCGTCGTTGGCCGCAGGACCTGTGCTGTTCATCCCAGCATCGTATGTGGGACGCGCCATGAGCGATGATCGAGGGAGTGGATTCGCAGGGAGGACGACGGACATGGCGCTGCAGCGGCACGGCGACGGCACGGACGGCATGGACGGCACGGACCGGGCGGCGCAGGCTCCGGCGGCCGGGGCGGCCCGGACGCGGCCGAGCGGAAGCGCGACCGCGCTGAGCGAGGCGTACGACACCGCGCTGCTGGACCTGGACGGTGTGGTGTACGCGGGCGGAGAGGCGATCGCGTACGCCGTCGACGCGTTGGAGGCGGCGCGGGCCGGTGGCATGCACCTGGCGTACGTCACCAACAACGCGCTGCGGACACCGGAGGCCGTGGCGGCGCATCTGACGGAGCTGGGCGTGCCGGCGGAGGCGACGGACGTGGTCACCTCCGCGCAGGCCGTCGCGCGGCTGATCGCCGAGCAGGTGCCGCAGGGGTCGCGGGTGCTGGTGATCGGCGGTGAGGGGCTGCGGGTCGCGCTGCGCGAGCGCGGGCTGGTGCCCGTGGAGTCCGCGGACGACGACCCGGCGGCGGTGGTGCAGGGGTACGGGGGGCCGGAGCTGCCGTGGGGGCGGTTCGCGGAGGCGGCGTACGCCGTCGCGCGCGGGGTTCCGTGGTTCGCGTCCAACACCGACCTCACGATCCCCGGCCCGCGGGGCATCGCGCCCGGGAACGGCGCGGCGGTGGAGGTCGTCCGCATCGCGACGGGCGCGGAGCCGCAGGTCGCCGGCAAGCCGCTGACGCCGATGCACCGCGAGACGATCCTGCGGACGGGCGCGGAGCGGCCGCTGGTGGTCGGGGACCGGCTCGACACGGACATCGAGGGCGCCTTCAACGGGGGCGTGGACTCGCTGCTCGTGCTGACCGGAGTGACCGACCCGGCGCAGCTGCTCGCGGCCGTGCCGGAGCACCGGCCGACGTACGTGGACGCGGATCTGCGGGGGCTCCTTACCGGGCAGCCCGAGGTGACGGGGTCGGCGACGGACGGGTTCGTCTGCGGGGGCTGGACCGCGTCGGTGAGCGGGGGCGGCGCGCTGGCGCTGGAGGGCGAGGGCGAGACCCTGGACGGGCTGCGGGCCTTGTGCGCGGCGGCGTGGGCCCAGGCGGGTGCGGGGGCGTGCGGGCTGGACGCCGGGAAGGCGCTGGCGCGGCTGGGGTGGTGAGGGTTCGTCAGGGGAGCGATCCCTCGCGGGGCGGGCGGTCGCGTGAGCGGCCGGACGTGGGAATGGGGCTCTTCGGCGCGGTCCCGCCGTGGCCCGCCGGTCCGGTGGCCCGATCGGCGGCCGTTCGTCGTTCCGCCGTCGGCGCGTCGGCTCCGCGGTCCGCCCCTTCCGTCTGTTTGCAGCCGTTGGTTCCGTACTCTCCTCGGCTGCCACGCCGCGGCTGTGCAGGTCAGGCGGCTGGTGGCGAAAGGAGGATAGGCTAACCTAACCGGGTGTTGGTCGAGAGTCCTTCCGAAGTGAGCGCGGAGCCGATACCCGCCGCCCAGCCGCGCAGGCGCCATTCGGTGCGTGCGCTGGGGCTGCTGGGGGCCGTCGGTGTCCTGCTGCTGGTGTGTGTCGCGAGCATCGTGATCGGTGCCAAGCCGGTTCCCGTCGGGGATGTGTGGCACGGCGTGTTCCACAACTCCGGTACCGGCAACGACGTCGTCATCGCCGAGCTGCGCATGCCGCGCACCCTGATGGGACTGCTCGTCGGTGTCGCGCTCGGGCTGTCCGGGGCCGTCATGCAGGCGCTGACCCGGAACCCGCTCGCCGAGCCGGGGCTCATGGGCGTCAACGCGGGCGCCGCCGCCGCCGTCGTCACCGCCATCAGCTTCTTCGGGATCACCTCCCTGTCCGGGTACGTGTGGTTCGCGTTCGCCGGGGCGGCGCTCGTCTCCGTCGTCGTGTACGTCCTCGGCGGCAGCCGCAGCGCCACGCCCGTGCGCCTCGCGCTCGCCGGGACCGCCGCCACCTTCGCGCTGTACGGCTACGTCAACGCCGTACAGCTGCTGGATGCGGCGGCGCTGGACCGGCTGCGGTTCTGGACCGTGGGCTCGCTGGCCACCGCCGACATGGCGACCGTCGGCAAGGTCGCGCCGTTCGTCGTGGTCGGGGTCGTCCTCGCGCTGCTGATCGCGCGGCCGCTCAACGCCATGGAGATGGGCGACGACACCGCCCGCGCGCTGGGCGCGAACCTCAACCGCACGCGCGTGCTCGCGATGGTCGCGGTGACGCTGCTGTGCGGCGCCGCGACCGCCGCCTGCGGGCCCATCGTCTTCGTCGGGCTCGCGGTGCCGTATCTCGTACGGGCGCTCACCGGCCCCGACATGCGGTGGATCCTGCCGTACGCGGCCGTCCTCTCGCCGGTGCTGTTGCTCGGCGCCGACGTCATCGGGCGGGTCGTGGCCCGGCCGGCCGAGCTCCAGGTGGGCATCGTCACCGCGGTCATCGGCGGGCCCGTCTTCATCCACCTCGTACGCCGCAAGAGGATGGCCCAGCTGTGAAAGCGACACGCGTGATACGCATGCCCGGCGGGCTCTCCGTACGGGTCGAGCCGCGCGGCCTCGGCGTCGCCCTCGGCCTGCTCCTGGTGACGCTCGCGGCCGGGGTCGTCCTCATCGGCAGCGGTGACTTCCCCCTCGCCCCCGGCGACGTCGTCGCCACGCTCCTCGGCGACGGCACGGTGGTGCAGGACTTCGTCGTGTGGGACCTGCGGCTGCCGCGCGTCCTCGTGGCGGTCCTCGTCGGGGCGGGGCTCGGCCTGGGCGGCGCGGTGTTCCAGTCCCTCACCCGCAACCCGCTCGGCAGCCCCGACATGATCGGCTTCGGGCAGGGTGCGACCGTCGGCGCGCTCACCGTGATCGTGCTCTTCGACGGTGACTCCGCCGCCGTCGCGGCCGGGGCCGTCGTCGGCGGCCTGCTGACCGGCGCGGCCGTGTACCTGCTCGCCTGGAAGCGGGGCGTCCACGGGTTCCGGCTCGTCCTCGTCGGCATCGGTGTGGCGGCCATGCTCACCGCCGTCATCCACTACCTGATCACCAAGGCGAACCTGGTGGACGCCACCCGCGCCACCGTCTGGATGACCGGCTCGCTGGAAGGGCGCGACTGGACCCAGTTCTGGCCGCTGCTCGCCGTGTCCTGCGTGCTGATCCCCGTGGTCCTCGCGTACGGGCGGCCGCTGCGGATGCTGGAGATGGGCGACGACGCGGCGTACGCCCTCGGCGTGAAGGTGGAGCGCACGCGCGTGGCGCTCACGGCCTCCGCCGTCCTGCTGGTCTCCGTCGCCACCGCCGCCGCCGGACCCATCACCTTCGTCGCGCTCAGCGCCCCGCAGGTCGCCCGCCGGCTCACCCGCTCGCCCGGGCCGAACCTGGGCGCCTCCCTGCTCACCGGTGCCGCGCTGCTGCTGATCGCGGACTGGACCGCCACGAACGCCTTCGGGGACCGGCAGCTTCCGGTGGGCGTGGTGACCGGCGTCGTCGGCGGTGTGTACCTGCTGTGGCTGCTGGTCACGGAGCGCAGGGCAGGCCGGATATGACCCCCACGAACCACGAGAACGCCAGGAGTACGTCCATGCAGCGCCAGCACCAGCGGCTCAGCGCCGAGTCGGTCACGCTCGCCTACGAGCAGCGGATCATCGCCCGCGATCTGTCGGTCGAGATCCCGGACAACTCCTTCACGGTGATCGTCGGCCCCAACGCCTGCGGCAAGTCGACGCTGCTGCGCGCGCTGTCCCGGATGCTGAAGCCCGCCGAGGGCCGTGTGCTCCTCGACGGCCAGGCCATCCACTCCATGCCCGCCAAGAAGGTCGCCCGCACGCTGGGCCTGCTGCCGCAGTCGTCCATCGCGCCCGACGGCATCACCGTCGCCGACCTCGTCGCCCGCGGCCGCTACCCGCACCAGGGGCTGCTGCGGCAGTGGTCCCCGGAGGACGAGCGGATCGTCCAGGAGTCGATGGACGCGACCGGCGTCGGCGAGCTCGGCGACCGGTACGTCGACGAGCTCTCCGGCGGCCAGCGCCAGCGCGTGTGGATCGCGATGGCGCTCGCCCAGCAGACGCCGCTGCTGCTGCTCGACGAGCCCACGACGTTCCTCGACATCCAGCACCAGATCGACGTGCTGGACCTGTGCGCCGAGCTGCACGAGACGCAGGGACGCACCCTGGTCGCCGTCCTGCACGACCTGAACCACGCGGCGCGGTACGCCACGCACCTCATCGCCGTACGGGGCGGGGAGATCATCGCCGAGGGTCCGCCGAGCGAGATCGTCACCGCGGAGCTGGTCGAGCGGGTCTTCGGGCTGCGCTGCCAGGTCATCGAGGACCCGGAGACCGGGACTCCGCTGGTGGTGCCGGCCGCGCGCAAGGCCCGGGTGGCGCCCGCGCTACAGAAGTGAGCGCAGCCGCAGGACGTCGCGGAAGCCGGCCTCCAGCCTGACGCGGCCGGAGGCCCAGGCCCTGGCGAAGTTCAGCCCGCCGTCCACCAGCGCCACCAGGTCGTCACCGGTCATCGCCAGCCGGATCTCGGCCCGCTCCGGTGGCGGCCCCTCGACCTGGTCGCCGACCTCGATCCGGCCGCCCGCGAGGCGGCCGGTGAAGGTGACGTCGAGGTCCGTGATGTGGCAGCTGAGCGTGCGGTCGAGGGCGGTGGCGTCGCGCACCTCGCCGTTCGCCCGCGTGAGGCTGTCGGAAAGTCTGTCGAGTGCGCTGCGGCACTCCTCGATCGTGGCCATCGCCACCGACCGTACCCCAGCGCTTCGCGGTAGCGTCTGGGCATGAGCGACGTGATGCCCGAGGAGGGGGGCCCGGGGACGGCCCTGGCGACGGGCCCGGTGACGGCCACGGTGACGCCCGCGCCGGCGGTGACGCCCGCGCCGGCGGAGGCGTACGAGCCCGACGCGCACGACTCCGGCGCGCACGACTCCGGCGCGCACGAGCCCGGGGCGCACGAGCCGGCGGCGCCTGCGCCCCTCGGCGTGGAGCGCGTGCCCACCGGCCATCCCGGGGTCGACGCCGGTCTCGAGCGGCTGGGCGACGCCGACCACCTCCCTGCGGACGGTCACCTCGAGGTGTACGAGGATGTACACAGGGGGCTGCGGGACGCGCTGACCGCGCTCGACGCGCGCCCGCCGATGCCTTCGCCGTACGAACACAGGAGCTGAACCGAACGTGGCAGGAGTCGCACGCCGCCGTCTCGACGCCGAGCTGGTACGCCGCAAGCTCGCCCGCTCGCGCGAGCACGCGAGCCAGCTGATCGCGGCGGGGCGGGTGACCGTCGGCGGCGCCACCGCGACCAAGGCCGCCACCCAGGTGGAGACCGCGGCCGCGATCGTGGTCGCCCAGGACGACACCGACCCCGACTACGTCTCGCGCGGCGGGCACAAGCTGGCCGGGGCGCTGGAGGCGTTCGTACCGCGCGGGCTGAAGGTGGAGGGACGGCGGGCGCTGGACGCCGGCGCGTCCACCGGCGGCTTCACCGACGTGCTGCTGCGCGCCGGGGCCGCGCACGTCGTCGCCGTCGACGTCGGGTACGGGCAGCTCGCCTGGTCGCTGCAGAGCGATGAACGCGTCACCGTCAAGGACCGTACGAACGTACGTGAGCTGACGCTGGACGCGATCGACGGAGAGCCGGTGGACCTGGTCGTGGGAGACCTCTCCTTCATTCCCCTCGGGCTCGTGCTGCCCGCCCTGGTGCGGGTCTGCGCGCCCGACGCCGACCTGGTGCTGATGGTGAAGCCGCAGTTCGAGGTGGGCAAGGAGCGGCTGGGCAGCGGGGGAGTGGTCCGCAGCCCGGAGCTGCGCGCGGAGGCGGTGCGGGGCGTGGCGCGCCACGCCGCCGAGCGGGGGCTCGGTGTGCTGGGCGTGACGGCGAGCCCGCTGCCCGGGCCGTCCGGCAACGTCGAGTACTTTCTGTGGCTGCGGGCGGGGGCGCCCGCCCTGGATCCGGCGGATGTGGACCGGGCTGTGGCGGAGGGACCTCGGTGACATCGACGACAGCGGCACCACAAGCGACGACCGGACGGACCGTCTTCCTGCTCGCGCACACCGGCCGGCCGGCTGCGGTGCGCAGCGCCGAGCTGGTCGTCCTCGGGCTGCTGCGCAGCGGCATCGGCGTACGCGTCCTGGCGGCGGAGGCGGCGGACCTGCCGCTGCCGCCGACCGTGGAGACGGTCCCCGAGGCGACGCCCGGCGTGCTCGACGGCTGCGAGCTGCTGATCGTGCTCGGCGGTGACGGGACGCTGCTGCGCGGCGCCGAGTTCGCGCGCGCCTCCGGCGTGCCGATGCTGGGCGTCAACCTGGGGCGGGTCGGCTTCCTCGCCGAGGCCGAGCGCGACGACCTCGACAAGGTCGTGGACCGGGTGGTGACACGGGCGTACGAGGTCGAGGAGCGCATGACCCTCGACGTCGCCGTGTACGAGAACGGCGACGTGCTGCACACCGACTGGGCGCTCAACGAAGCCGCCGTCCAGAAGGTGTCGGCCGAGCGCATGCTGGAGGTCGTCCTCGCGATCGACGGGCGGCCGGTGACCGGGTTCGGCTGCGACGGCGTGATCTGCGCGACGCCGACCGGCTCGACGGCGTACGCCTTCTCGGCGGGTGGGCCGGTGATCTGGCCCGAGGTGGAGGCGCTGCTGATGGTGCCGATCGGGGCGCACGCGCTCTTCGCCAAGCCGCTGGTGACCACGCCCGACTCGGTGCTGGCGGTGGAGGTCGAGCCGCACACGCCGCACGGCGTGCTGTGGTGCGACGGGCGCCGCACCGTCGAACTGCCCGCCGGCGCGCGGGTGGAGGTCCGCCGGGGCGCCGTGCCCGTACGGCTGGCGCGGCTGCACCACGCGTCGTTCACCGACCGGCTGGTGGCGAAGTTCGCCCTGCCGGTGTCGGGGTGGCGGGGGGCGCCGCACTAGGGGCGGTGGACGGCGACCCTGTCCGGGGCCTGCTCCGGCCCGTGCCGGACGTCCTGGACGTCGCGGCTCCTGGCTGCGCGAAGGCGTGCCACCGGGGCGGCGGCGGGCCCGCCTTGGGCGGGTGTGCGCCGCGCGAGGGCGATGGCGCAGACTTTCGGGCGGGCGCGGTCGTACGAGTGAAGTGAGGTTCCGATGGCGAAGGTCGCCGTGGTGGGCGTGGGCATCATGGGCGGGGGCATGGCCGAGAACCTGCTCCGGCACGGGCACGAGGTGGTGGTGTGGAACCGCAGCCCCCGGCGCGTCGAAGGGCTTGCCGCCGCCGGCGCGGTGATCGCCGCCACCCCGGCCGAGGCCGCCGGCCGGGCCGACGTCGTCTTCGAGGTGACGGCCGACGACGCCTCGTCCCGGCAGGTGTGGCAGGGGCCGGACGGCATCCTGGCCGGAGCGCGGGAGGACGCGGTGCTCGTCGCCTCGGCGACGCTCTCCGTGGGCTGGGTGGAGGAGTTGGCCGCCGCGTGCGAGCGGCAGGGCGCGGTCTTCTTCGACATGCCGCTGACGGGCGGGGCCGCCGGCGCCAGGACCGGGAACCTGGTGCTGCTCGCCGGAGGCGACGCCTCCCGGCTCCCCGGGCTGCACGAGGTGTTCGACGCCATCGCCAAGGAGGTCAAGCACTTCGGACCGGCCGGTGCGGGCACCCGCTTCAAGCTGGTCCTCAACGCCCTCCAGGCCGTCCACCTCGCCGGACTGGGCGAGGCCCTGCGTCTGGCGGAGGCGGTGGGCCTCGACCCGCTCCAGGTCGGGCCCGCGCTGGTGGAGCGCCCCGGCGGTGTGGTCACCCAGCTCGCCTGGGACAGCTACCTCAGCCCGCCGGAGCCCGCCAACTTCCAGGTGGAGTGGGCCCACAAGGACCTCACCTACGCCGCCCGCATGGCCGGGGAAGCCGGTGAGGACCGGCACCCGCTCCTCGACGGCGTGCTGGCGCAGTTCGACGCTGCGCTCGCCGAAGGCCGCGGACGGCGCGACTGGAGCGCGGTCAACCCGGTGCACTCCGGCGGCGCCGCCGGCCCCCGCCACTCCGTGGAGTGACATCCGGGGAGCACGTAGGTTGACCGGGGCCCGGATGACGCGGGCGCGACCTGCGGGATCGGCGACGCGGGGCGGGGGCCGTCGCACTCCGGGCTCCGGACCTCGTAAGGTCTTCTCCGTGCTGGAGGAGATGCGGATACGGTCGCTCGGAGTCATCGACGACGCGGTGGTCGAGCTGTCACCCGGTTTCACCGCGGTGACCGGCGAGACCGGTGCGGGCAAGACCATGGTGGTGACGAGCCTCGGGCTGCTGCTCGGCGGGCGCGCCGACCCGGCCCTGGTGCGGATCGGCTCGCCGTCGGCCGTCGTCGAGGGCCGGATCAGCGTGGCGCCGGGCGACGCCGCGGCGGTACGGGCCGAGGAGGCGGGCGCCGAACTCGACGACGGCGCCCTCATCGTCAGCCGCACCATCTCGGCGGAGGGCCGCTCGCGGGCGCACCTGGGCGGGCGCTCCGTGCCCGTCGGCGTCCTCGCCGAGCTCGCCGACGACCTCGTCGCCGTACACGGCCAGACCGACCAGCAGGGCCTGCTCAAGCCGGCCCGGCAGCGGGGCGCGCTCGACCGGTACGCGGGGGAGGCGGTCGCCGGGCCGCTCGCCGGGTACAGCGAGGCGTACCGGCGGCTGCGGGCCGTCTCCGCCGAGCTGGAGGAGCTGACCACGCGGGCGCGGGAGCGGGCCCAGGAGGCCGATCTGCTGCGCTTCGGACTCGCCGAGATCGAGGCGGTCGAGCCCCGCGCCGGTGAGGACGCCGAGCTGGCCGCCGAGGCCGAGCGGCTCGGCCACGCCGAGGCGCTCGCGTCCGCCGCCGCGCTCGCGCACGGCGCGCTCGCCGGCAACCCGGAGGACCCGGAGGCGGTCGACGCGACCACCCTCGTCGCGGGCGCCGGCCGGGCCCTGGAGGCCGTACGGTCGCACGACCCCGCGCTGGCGGCGCTGGCCGACCGGATCGGCGAGATCTCGATCCTCCTCGCGGACGTGGCGGGCGAGCTCGCCGGATACGCCGACAACCTGGACGCCGACCCGCGGCGGCTGGCCGCCGTCGAGGAGCGGCGGGCCGCGCTCACCTCGCTCACCCGCAAGTACGGCGAGAACATCGACGCCGTACTGGCGTGGGCGGAGGACGGTGTCGCCCGGCTCACCGAACTGGACGGCGACGACGACCGGATCGGCGAGCTGACGGCCGAGCGGGACACCCTGCGCGACGAGCTCTCCGGGCTGGCGCAGGCGCTCACGGACGCGCGCACCGAGGCGGCGGCGCGGTTCGCCGACGCGGTCACGGCGGAGCTGGCGTCGCTCGCCATGCCGCACGCGCGGGTGTCCTTCGCCATCCGGCAGACCGAGGATCCGGAGGGTGTGGAGGTCAACGGCCGGACGGTGGCGTACGGGCCGCACGGCGCCGACGAGGTCGAGCTGCTGCTCGCCCCGCACCCGGGCGCCCCGCCCCGGCCGATCGCCAAGGGAGCCTCGGGCGGTGAGCTCTCGCGCGTGATGCTCGCGGTCGAGGTGGTCTTCGCCGGCACGGACCCGGTGCCGACGTACCTCTTCGACGAGGTCGACGCGGGTGTCGGCGGTAAGGCGGCGGTGGAGATCGGGCGGCGGCTGGCCAAGCTCGCCAAGTCGGCGCAGGTCGTGGTCGTCACACACCTGCCGCAGGTGGCGGCCTTCGCCGACCGCCAGCTGCTGGTCGAGAAGACCAACGACGGCTCCGTGACCCGCTCCGGCGTCACCGTCCTGGAGGGCGAGGACCGGGTGCGGGAGCTGTCGCGGATGCTGGCCGGCCAGGAGGACTCCGAGACGGCGCGGGCGCACGCGGAGGAGCTGCTGGCGGCGGCGCGGGCGGACGGCTGAGGGGCGCCCGGCGGGGCCTGCGGGTCCCGCCGCGCCCGCCGGGCTCGCCCGGCCTCCTGCCGCGCCGACGACGGGTGCTTCCTGGAGCTGGACCTCGTCATGGGTAGGCCCTCCTCACGAATTCGATCGGTACGTGACAGAGAGTGACAGACGCCACTGACAACGGGCCCTGACCGCGTCCTAGGCTGGCACTCATGATCGAGAACTTGCGCAGGAGTGCCATCGCGTTCGGGCTCGCCGCCGGGGCCACCCGTGCCGTCTACGCCGGGCTGCGGCGGCGCCGGGGCGGCGACCGGCGGTGGGAGCGGACCAACTACGCCGGGCGGGCCGTCGATCTGTACGCCGGGCCCGCGGTGGCCGTGGGCGCCGCCCTCGGCGCGCTCCCCGCCCCCACGCGCGCCGCCGCCGCGCCGGCCGTTCTCGCGGCCGGGGTCTGCGGAGCGTACGACGACCGCAACGGCGACCACCGGCGCGGCTTCCGCGCCCACCTCGGGGCCCTGCGCGACGGGGAGGTCACCAGCGGCGCCGTCAAGCTCTTCGGGATCGGGGCCGCCGGGCTCGCCGC
Organism: Streptomyces sp. NPDC030862; assembly: GCF_055571835.1. Lineage (NCBI taxonomy): Bacteria > Bacillati > Actinomycetota > Actinomycetes > Kitasatosporales > Streptomycetaceae > Streptomyces > Streptomyces sp. NPDC030862. Next base: position 13,853 of record NZ_JBVIEN010000018.1, read on the forward strand.
GGGCGCACTGCTCAAGGCGCGGCCCGTCGACAAGGTCCTCGCGGGCGTGGTCATCGCCGGTACCGCGCACCTCGTCAACCTCATACGTACGCCCCGGGCGGGCCGCCCTCGCCGTGCTCACGCTCAGTACGCCGGGGCTGCTGCGCGGGCCCGAACCGCTCGCCCTCGCGTCCATGGGGGCCGCCGCAGCCATCGTCGGCGACGACCTGGGGGAGCGCACCATGCTCGGCGACGCGGGCGCCCACGCGCTGGGCGCGGCACTCGGCACAGCGATCGCCGCCGCCAACGGCCGGGTGGGACTGGTGGTCCACGCGGCCGGGGTCGTCGCGGCGGCGGTGTACGGGGACCAAGTCAGCCGACGTATCGCAGGTTCACCCATGTGAGTGATGCGGGCTGCGAGGTTACGCCACCGGACACGGGAACGGGGCCTCGCTGGTGCCGGAACGCGCGTACGGACTGGCATTCTTGGGCGCGTGACACAGCTGCGTACGGTCCAAGTGCTCGGCGGCGGCAGCGCGGGCAGCAGCGCTCATGTCAGATCACTGGCCGCCGGGCTGGTGGCGAGGGGCGTGCGGGTGACCGTGTGCGCCCCGGCCGAACTCGACCACGACTACGACTACCTCGGCACCGGCGCGCACTTCGTGCCCGTGCCGCGGCGCAGTGACCCCCTCGCCATCGCCGTGCTGCGCGCCGCGTGCGCCGGCGCGGACGTGGTGCACGCGCACGGCGTGCACGCCGGAGTGCGGGCGGCGCTGGCGCTCGGCTCGCAGGCGCAGCAGCGCCGGCGCGTGCCGCTCGTCGTCACCTGGCACACGCGTACGCTCGCGGACGGGCCCGCCCGGGCGAGGCTGCTCCGGCTGATGGAGCGCAAGGCCGTGCGGGCGGCGGCCGTCGTGCTCGGTACGTCGTCCGAACTGGTGGACCGCGCGCGGCGGCGCGGCGCCCGCGACGCCCGCCTCGGCCCCGTCTCGATCCCCGCGCCCCGGCGCGGCCCCGAGGCCCCGGACGGCAAGGCCCGCGCCGACCTCGGCGTGATGGACCGGCCGCTGCTCATGGCGGTCGGCGCGCTCGAAACCCACCGGGGCTACGGCACGCTGCTGGACGCCTCCCGGCTGTGGCTGCGCCACGACCCCGTGCCGCTGGTCGCCGTCGCCGGCGAGGGGCGGCAGCGGGGCGCGCTGCAGCGGCGCATCGACACCGACGGCCTGCCGGTACGGCTGCTCGGGCGCCGCGACGACGTCACCTCCCTGCTCGCCGCCGCCGACGTGGCGCTCCTCCCCAGTCGCTGGGAGGCCCGCGCCCCACTGGCCCAGGAGGCCCTGCGCCTCGGCGTCCCGCTGGTCGCGACGGCGGTGGGCGGAGTGCCGGAACTCGTCGGCGACGCGGCGGTCCTGGTGCCGTACGGGGACGCGGGCGCGCTGGCCCAGGCGGTGTCGGGGCTCCTCGCCGACCCGGTGCGGCGGGCGGAGCTGGCGGCCGCGGGGCGGGTGCAGGCGGGGACGTGGCCGACGGAGGACGAGACGGTGGTGCAGGTGCTGAGCGTGTACGACGAGCTGTGCGCGCGTTCACGAATCCGTAGACAGCCCCCTCAGAGCCCCTGACGAGGGCGCGCCCCCGCTGTGCGCCCCCTCACCTGTGCGCCGCGGGCGGCGGGGGCAAGGGCGGTCCGCACCGGCGGGACGGGCAGGACTGAGGACCGCGTGGGTATACGCCCTCCCCCAGGGGGCACATGGCAGGCACTATCCATGCGGTGGGGACTGCCGCACGCGGGGAAGAGACTGCCGGCGCCTCGGCGGAAGGGACGACATGGGCACGGTCGTGCATGTGCCGCAGACGCGGGACATGGTCGGGGAGGAGCTCTCCGGTGACGAGGCGTTCACCGCGCTGCGCCACTACGGAGGACGCGAGCTGTTCCTCGACTCCTTCGTCCGTTTCCGGTACGCGGACGGCTTCAGCTTCGCCCGTTCCCTGGGGTACCAGGTCGTTCTCGGCATCGTGCCGTTCACCATCGCCCTGGTGGGAGTGGCCACGACCATGCACAGGGAGGGCCTCGGGCAGGCCATCGAACTGGCGTTGGCAAGGATCGTGCCGGGAACCAGTGCGGACCTGGTCCGGCAGGCCCTGAGCGACACCCGGCGCAGCGCCGGGGCGGACATCGCGGGCGCCGTCGCCATGTGGCTGGGGCTCGGTTTCGCCATCCTCAACCTCGCCTCCGCCATGGGGCAGATCGAGCGTGGCTGCAACCGGATCTACGGCATCGAACGCGATCGCCCCTTCCTCGCCAAGTACGGCCGGGGTGTGCTGCTGGCCGTGTGTGCGGGGCTCCCCCTGGGCGGCGGCTTCCTGGCCATCGTCGCCGGCCGGGACATCGGCGAGTCGGTGGTCCAGGCGTTGCACTGGTCCCCGTCGCTGCTCGACTGGTGGCAGCCACTGCACATTCCGGTCGGGGTACTGCTCGCGGCGCTGGCCTCGGCCGTGATCTTCCGCTGGGCACCCCGCCGCGACCAGCCCGGCTACACATGGCTCGTCTTCGGTTCGGGTGTCCACCTGCTGCTCTGGGTCGTTGCCACCTGGCTGCTCGCCCTCTACATCGGCAGGAGCGGCTCGTTCGGCGCCGTGTACGGCCCCCTCACGGCTTTTGTCGCGCTGCTGCTGTGGGCCAACGTGACCGGCATCGCCCTCTTCCTCGGTATCGCCTTCGCCGCTCAGCTCGAAGCCGCCAGGGCGGGCATCAAGGAGCCGGTCCACCCGGACCCGGGACCCGGCGCCTGACGCTACGCGGCGAATAGGCCGGGTCCCCGCCGGAGGTGCGGGACTCCCCCTGTCCGCGGGAGATGTCGCGCCGGGCCCGCATCAGGAGGTGTGCCGCCGGGCCCGCAGGGCCAGGGAGAGGGCCAGGACCGTCTGGGGGTCGTCGAGGTCCGTGCCCAGGAGGTCGCCTATGCGGGCCAGGCGGTTGTAGAGGGTCTGGCGGTTGAGGTGGAGTTCGCGGGCCGTCTCCGCCTTGCGGCCCGCGTGGGCCAGGTACGTCTCCAGGGTGGGGAGCAGGGGCGGGCGGGAGGTGCGGTCGTGGTCGCGGAGGGGGCCGATCGCGCGGTCCACGAAGGCGGCCAGGGCGGCGCCCTCGCCGTGGTGGCTCAGGCGCCACAGGAGCAGGTCGATGTCGAGGCGCCGCGCGTCGTACCAGGGGCGGTCAGGGAGGCCCTGCGCGGCCGTCGCGGTCTCGGCCGCGTGGCGCAGGCCCGCCGAGGCCGCGGCCCAGTTGCCCGGGACGCCGACCACGACGACCGGCGCCCCGGCGCCCGTGGGTTCGAGGCCCGCGCGGGAGACGCCCGCCCGCAGCGCGGCCGCCACGCGGTCGGCGACCGCCGTGCGCTCGGACTCGGTGCGCAGGCCCAGCAGCAGCGGCACCCGGCCCTCGACCGGGCGGACGCCCAGCAGTACGGGGACGCCCACCGCGCCCAGCTCCTCCAGGACGGCCCGGGTCAGCAGGGACCAGTTCCCGGCGGGCGGCGACGCCGAGGCCAGGCGCATGACGACCGGCAGCAGGGGGCCGTCGCCCGGCTTGAAGCCGAGCACCCGGGCCTGCGCCGGCGCCTCCTCGGCGGGGATGCGGCCCTCCGCGAGGTCCGTCAGGAAGTCGCCCCGGCCCCGCGCCGCGAGCTCCTCCTCCTGCCGGGCCTGCATCAGCACCACCGCCAGGATGCCCGCCGCCCGCTCGGCCGCCATGCGGTGCACGGGGGACAGCACCCCCGAGACGGACAGGATCACCAGCCGGGCCCGGACGGCCGCCGCGCCCGGGCCGCCGCCCGGCACGTCCACCAGCACCGCGCCCGCCGGCGGCTCCGCCTCCCGCGCCGCCCGCTGGCCGCGCAGCCCGTCCCACACCTGGAGCGGATCGGCGCACGAAGGGCCGGACTCGGTCCCGGCGGCGTACAGCAACTGCCCGTCCGCCGTCTCCAGGAAGACGGGGTTGGCGGCGAAGTCGGCCAGGATGGAGAGCACCTGCGGCACCCCGCCCCCGCCCAGCAGCGCCTCCGTGCACCGCCGGTGCACCTCCTCGGCCTGCCGCAGCATCGCGTAGTGGCCGTTGACGATCTCGGTGTGGACCTCCTCCGTGACCGAGACGAAGGGCACCTCCCGGTGCAGCTGCACCAGCGGCAGGCCCGCCGCCCGGGCCGTCTCCACGATCGTCGCCGGCAGCCGCGAGAACCTCGGCCCCAGCTCCACCACCAGCGCCGCGATGCCCCGCTCCGCCAGCCGCCGCACGAACGCACGCTGCTCGGCCGGGCGCGTACCCAGGCCGAGGCCCGTCGTGAGCAGCAGCTCGCCGCCCTTCAGCAGCGACGCGATGTTCGGCACCTCACCGGCGTGCACCCAGCGCACCGTGCGGTGCAGCCGTTCCGCGCCCGCCACCACCTCCGGCAGACCACCGCGCAGACCGGGCAGCTCCAGCGCGCGCCGCACGGTGATCCCGCCACCGTGATCGCCCCGGCTGCCCTGACCATCCATCGAGCTCATGCAGCCGGACGCTACCGGCCCCGCCGCCGCGCCGACATCACGCGCCGGTGACGACCTGCCGCACCCCTCGACAAGTCGTCGCCCCGGCACGGCATTTGTATGACCGCATGTCGCTTGTGGCGTACGTCACGTTGGAGGAGGGTCTCCCGGCATGGCAGAGAACCACACCCCCGAAGCGCACCAGGTGCAACGGCTCAAGGCGAACTCCGTCGGACTGGTCGGCGTCGTCTTCATGGCGGTCGCCACCGCCGCACCGATCACCGCGATGACCGGAAACCTCCCCATCGCGGTCGGCTTCGGCAACGGCACCGGCGCCCCGGCCGGTTACCTCTTCGCGACGCTCGTCCTGACCGTCTTCTCCGTCGGGTACGTCGCCATGGCGAAGCGGATCACCGCGGCCGGCGCCTTCTACGGCTACATCTCGCACGGCCTCGGCCGGATCGCCGGCATGGCCTCCGGCATGCTGGCCGTCCTCGCGTACATCGTCTTCGAGGCGTCCATCGTCGGCGTCTTCGCCTACTTCACCAAGACGACCGTCGCCGACCAGCTGGGCGTGGACCTCCCGTGGATCCTGTACGCGGCCGGGATGCTCGCGGTCACCGCCGTCCTCGCGTACTTCGACATCAACCTCACCGCCAAGGCGCTCGGCGTGATGCTCGTCGCCGAGATCGCCGTCCTGTTCGCGGTGGCCACGGCGGTGCTCATCGCGGGCGGCGGCCCCGACGGCATACCCACCGAGCCCATCAACCCGGCCAACGCCTTCACCGGCACCTCCGCCGGACTCGGCCTCTTCTTCGCCTTCTGGTCGTGGGTCGGCTTCGAATCCACGGCGATGTACGGCGAGGAGTCCCGCGACCCGAAGCGGGTCATTCCCCGCGCCACGCTCGTCTCCGTCATCGGCGTCGGCCTCTTCTACATCTACGTGTCCTGGATGACCATCGCGGGCAACGGCCTCAAGGGCGCCGTCGAGGTCTCCGCCTCCGCCACCCCGCTCGACCTGTTCTTCCACCCCACCCAGGCGTACATCGGCGCCTGGGCCGTCGACGCCTTCCAGTGGCTGCTGCTCACCGGCTCCTTCGCCTGCGGCATGGCCTTCCACCAGTGCGCCTCGCGCTACCTGTACGCCATCGGCCGCGAGGGCTTCCTCCACCCCGCCCTCGGCCGTACGCACGCCAAGCACGGCTCGCCGTACATCGCCTCGTACGTCCAGAGCGCCATCGCCGTCGCGCTCGTGGGCGCCTTCTGGCTCACCGGCCAGGACCCGTACATCCATCTCTACACCCTGCTCGCGATCCTCGGCACGATGGCGATCCTCATCGTCCAGACCCTCTGCTCCTTCGCCGTCATCGGCTACTTCCGCAAGAACCACCCCGAGGACCGGCACTGGTTCAAGACCTTCACCGCGCCCCTCCTCGGCGGCATCGGCATGACGGCGGTCGTCGTGCTGCTGGTGCTCAACATGGAGACCGCCGCCGGCCTCGCCGCCGACTCCCTCTTCTTCACCCTCATCCCGTGGATCGTCGGCCTCGTCTTCTTCGGCGGCCTCGGTCTCGGCTTCTACCTGCGGGCCAAGCAGCCCCGGCGCTACGAGATCATCGGCCGGATCGTCCTCGAGGACGCGGCCGAGCGCGACGACGAAGACCAGCAGCACGGCGACGAGCAGCACGACGGCCGGCCCGCCGCCACCGTCTGAGCCCCCGCCACCCCCACTACCCGCCACCCCCTACCCCCCGCCGTCCGAGTCACCCCGCCACCGTCCGGGCGGATCCCCCCTCCGAGGAGCCCCCATGTCCCGTACGCCCCTGATGCGCGCCCTGCGCGACATCGCCACCCACCGCGCCGCCGCCGAGCGGCTCGACATGCCCGTCGCCGAAGTCCGCGGCTCCACCCGCCGCCAACTGCTCCAGCGCGCCGCCGCCCTGGGCCTCGCGGCGGGCGTCGGCACCGCCGTGGCCGCCAAGCCGACGAAGGCGCACGCCTCGACCGCGCCCCGCATCGCCGTCGTCGGCGCCGGCATCGCCGGCCTCACCGCCGCCCTCACCCTCCGCGACGCCGGCCTGAACTGCACGCTCTACGAAGCCAACCCCACCCGTGTCGGCGGCCGCATGTGGACGCAGCGCGACCACTGGGCGTACGGCCAGATCTCCGAGATCGGCGGCGAGCTGATCGACACCAGCCACAAGAAGATCCAGGAGCTCTGCCGCCGCTTCGGCCTGCCCCTGGAGGACTTCCTCGGCGGCGGCCCCACCGGCGCCGAGGAGGTGCTGTGGTTCAACGGCACCTACTACCCGCGCCACCAGGCCGACGAGGACTTCAAGGCGGTCTACCAGCAGCTCCACCGGGACCTCCAGGAAGCCGGCGAGGTGAAGTGGAACCAGACCACTCCGCACGGCACCGCCCTGGACAACATGTCGATATACGACTGGATCGAGAGCCGCGTCCCCGGCGGGCACTCCTCACCGCTCGGCCGCTTCATCGACGTCGCCTACAACGTCGAGTACGGCGCCGACACCACCGAGCAGTCGTCCCTGGCGCTCGTCCTGCTGATGGGCTACCAGACGAACCCGGGCAACTTCAACGTCTGGGGCCTGTCCAACGAGCGCTACCACATCAAGGGCGGCAACGACCAACTCCCGCGCGCCATCGCCGCCTCACTGCCCTCCGGCACCCTGCGCATGGGCTGGTCGCTGACGGCCGTACGCGCCAACTCCGACGGCACGCAGACCCTCACCTTCAGCGAGGGCGGCACCACCCGCACGGTCACCGCCGACCACACCGTCCTGTGCGTGCCGCTCCCCGTCCTGCAGCGGCTCGACACCACCCAGGCGGGCTTCGACCCGCGCATGCGGGACCTGCTGCGCGACGCGCGCATGGGCCACTGCACCAAGCTCAACATGCAGTTCGGCACCCGCCCCTGGCGCGGTACCGGGCCCTGGCCGGGCGTCTCCGCGGGCGACTGCTTCACCGACACCGACGTCCAGCAGACCTGGGACACCACCAAGATCCAGCCGGGCACGGGCGGCATCCTCATCCAGTACGCCGGCGGCACCCTCGCCAGGACCCTCACCCCGGCCGGGCCGTTCTCCACCGAGTCCGACCCGTACGTCCGCGACCTCGTCGCCCGCCGCCTGCGCGGCATCGACGCCTTCTTCCCCGGCACCTCCAAGGCGTGGACGGGCCGCGCCCAGCTCTCCGCCTGGCACCGCAACCCGTACACGCTCGGCGCGTACTCGATGTGGCCCGTCGGCTACCTGCACCGGTACGCGGGCTACGAGGGCACCCCCCAGGGCCCCGGCGGCCGCGTCCACATCGGCGGCGAGCATTGCTCCTACGACTTCCAGGGATTCATGGAAGGCGGCGCGACCGAGGGTGAGCGCGCCGCCCGCGAGGTGATCGCCGCCTGTTAGCCGCCGACCGACCGGCCGCCGACCGGCCGCCGACCGGCCGTCAGCCGCCGTACGCGCCCGAGGCCGTCAGCCGCAGTGCCGTGTCGATCAGCGGCACGTGGCTGAAGGCCTGCGGGAAGTTCCCGACCTGGCGCTGCAGGCGCGGATCCCACTCCTCCGCCAGCAGCCCCAGGTCGTTCCGCAGCGCCAGCAGCTTCTCGAAGAGCCGGCGCGCCTCGTCGACCCGCCCGATCATCGCCAGGTCGTCGGCCATCCAGAACGAGCACGCCAGGAACGCCCCCTCGTCACCGGGCAGGCCGTCCACGCCCTCCTCCGCGCCCTCGGTCGGGTAGCGCAGGATGAAGCCGTCCTCCGTGGACAGCTCCCGCTGGATCGCCTCGATGGTGCCGATGACGCGCTTGTCGTCCGGCGGCAGGAAGCCCATCTGCGGGATCAGCAGCAGCGAGGCGTCCAGCTCCTTCGAGCCGTACGACTGCGTGAAGGTGTTGCGCTCCGGGTCGTAGCCCTTCTCGCACACGTCCCGGTGGATCTCGTCGCGCAGCGCGCGCCACCGCTCCAGCGGCCCGTCCGCGTCACCCGACTCGATCAGCTTGATCGTCCGGTCCACCGCGACCCACGCCATGACCTTGGAGTGCGTGAAGTGGCGGCGCGGCCCGCGGACCTCCCAGATGCCCTCGTCGGGCTGGTCCCAGTGGTCCTCCAGGTAGCGGATCAGCTTCAGCTGGAGCAGCGAGGCGTAGTCGTTGCGCGCCAGGCCCGTCATGTGCGCCAGGTGCAGCGCCTCGGTGACCTCGCCGTACACGTCCAGCTGGAGCTGCGCCGCCGCGCCGTTGCCGACCCGGACCGGGGCGGAGTTCTCGTACCCCGGCAGCCAGTCCAGCTCGGCCTCGCCGAGCTCGCGCTCACCGGCGATGCCGTACATGATCTGCAGGTTCTCCGGGTCGCCGGCGACCGCGCGCAGCAGCCACTCGCGCCAGGCGCGGGCCTCTTCGCGGTAGCCGGTGCGCAGCAGCGAGGAGAGGGTGATCGCGGCGTCCCGCAGCCAGGTGTAGCGGTAGTCCCAGTTCCGCACGCCGCCGATGTCCTCGGGCAGCGAGGTGGTCGGCGCGGCGACGATGCCACCCGTCGGGGCGTACGTCAGCGCCTTCAGCGTGATCAGCGAGCGGACCACGGCCTCGCGGTAGGGGCCCCGGTAGGTGCAGTGCTCGACCCACTCGCGCCAGAACGCGGAGGTCGTCTCCAGCGCGCCCATCGGGTCCGCCAGCGGCGGCGGCGCGTGGTGCGAGGGCTGCCAGCTGATGGTGAAGGCGACCCGGTCGCCCTCCTTGATCGTGAAGTCCGAGTACGTGGTGAGGTCCTCGCCGTGGGTCTCCACCTCGGTGTCGAGCCAGATGGAGTCGGGACCGGCGACGGCGACGGTCCGGCCGTCCACCTGGTGCACCCACGGCACCACACGCCCGTAGCTGAACCGCATGCGCAGCGCGGAGCGCATCCGCACCCGGCCGCTGACGCCCTCCACGATCCGCACCAGCTGCGGCGCGCCGTCGCGCGGCGGCATGAAGTCGGTGACGCGGACCGTGCCCCGGCCCGGTGTGTCCCACTCGGATTCGAGGATCAGCGAGTCGCCGACGTACCGGCGCCGGTCGGCCGTCGGCGGCTCGGCGTCGTCGGCGTGCGCCGGTCCGATCCGCCAGAAGCCGTGCTCCTCGGTGCCGAGGAGGCCCGCGAAGACGGCGTGCGAATCGAAGCGCGGCAGGCACAGCCAGTCGGCCGTGCCGTCCCGGCAGACCAGGGCAGCGGTCTGCATGTCTCCGATGAGTGCGTAGTCTTCGATGCGCCCGGCCACGTGCATCTCCAGTCGAACGGCCACGTTCGCCCCGTGGGGCGCTTACTGGTCTGGGGTGTCAGGGGAGAATGTCAGAGCAGAATACGATGCTGCCAGCTCCTCCGTGTGATCGTCCTGGTGGGGCGTTCGCCTCCATCCAATGTCCTCCTTGAGCCGATCGGGTGCCCGACGGGTGGCTGACGGGTGCCCACTCTCGTGCCCGTCGCACGCCGTGCCAATCCAGGTGCCGCGCGTGGCCGGGAGCGGTCTCCCCCTGGCGCTGATACCCTGGTAGCCCGTGGACCGGTGGGCGCCGCACAACGAATCGGCGGCCCCCGAACCGCAGCGACGGCACCCCCCGGAACTCCTCGGAGCACTCCGGACCGGACGCCGGTACGCACCTCCAACCGCGACCACGGGAGCCCCCTCTTGGCCATGCCGCCCAAAACAACGACGACCAAGCACATCTTCGTCACCGGGGGTGTCGCGTCCTCCCTCGGCAAGGGGCTGACCGCCTCCAGCCTGGGTGCGCTGCTCAAGGCGCGGGGCCTGCGGGTCACGATGCAGAAGCTCGACCCGTACCTGAACGTCGACCCCGGCACCATGAACCCGTTCCAGCACGGTGAGGTGTTCGTCACCAACGACGGCGCCGAGACCGACCTGGACATCGGCCACTACGAGCGCTTCCTCGACGTCGACCTCGACGGCTCGGCCAACGTCACCACCGGCCAGGTCTACTCCACGGTCATCGCCAAGGAGCGCCGCGGCGAGTACCTGGGCGACACCGTCCAGGTCATCCCGCACATCACCAACGAGATCAAGCACCGCATCCGCCGCATGGCGACGGACGACGTCGACGTCGTGATCACGGAGGTCGGCGGCACCGTCGGCGACATCGAGTCGCTGCCGTTCCTGGAGACCGTCCGCCAGGTCCGCCACGAGGTCGGCCGGGACAACGTCTTCGTCGTGCACATCTCGCTGCTGCCCTACATCGGCCCCTCCGGCGAGCTGAAGACCAAGCCGACCCAGCACTCGGTCGCCGCCCTGCGCAACATCGGCATCCAGCCGGACGCGATCGTGCTGCGCGCCGACCGCGACGTGCCGACCGCGATCAAGCGCAAGATCTCGCTGATGTGCGACGTCGACGAGGCGGCCGTGGTCGCGGCCATCGACGCCAAGTCGATCTACGACATCCCGAAGGTGCTGCACACCGAGGGCCTCGACGCGTACGTCGTGCGCAAGCTGGACCTGCCCTTCCGCGACGTCGACTGGACGACGTGGGACGACCTGCTGGACCGCGTCCACAACCCCGACCACGAGGTCACGGTCGCGCTCGTCGGCAAGTACATCGACCTGCCCGACGCGTACCTCTCGGTGACCGAGGCGATGCGCGCCGGCGGCTTCGCGAACAAGGCCCGCGTCAAGGTCAAGTGGGTCACCTCCGACGACTGCAAGACCCAGGCGGGCGCCGCCAAGCAGCTCGGCGACGTCGACGCGATCGTCATCCCCGGCGGCTTCGGCGAGCGCGGCGTCAACGGCAAGGTCGGCGCCATCCAGTACGCCCGCGAGAACAGGATCCCGCTGCTCGGCCTGTGCCTGGGCCTGCAGTGCATCGTGGTCGAGGCCGCGCGCAACCTCGCCGGCATCGCGGACGCCAACTCCACCGAGTTCGACCCCGCCACCTCGCACCCCGTCATCTCGACGATGGAGGAGCAGCTGGCGTACGTCGAGGGCGCCGGCGACCTCGGCGGCACCATGCGCCTGGGCCTGTACCCGGCGAAGCTCGCCGAGGGCTCCATCGTCCGCGAGGTCTACGGCGACCAGCCGTACGTCGACGAGCGCCACCGCCACCGCTACGAGGTGAACAACGCCTACCGCGCGGAGCTGGAGAAGAAGGCGGGCATCGTCTTCTCCGGCACCTCCCCGGACAACAAGCTCGTCGAGTACGTGGAGTACCCCCGCGAGGTGCACCCCTACCTGGTCGCCACCCAGGCGCACCCGGAGCTGCGCTCGCGCCCCACGCGCCCGCACCCGCTCTTCGCGGGCCTGGTGAAGGCCGCTGTGGAGCGCAAGACGGGCAAGTGATGCGCTAGCGATACGGTTGACCGGGGTACGGGCCTGATCAGGGCACGTGCCCCGGTTTTCTTGTGTACGAGGGAGGACGTCTTTCATGACCATCAAGGACACGCCCGAGGAGTGGCAGGTCACCGCGACCGAGGTGCCGTTCCGGGGCAACAAGACGAGTGTCCGCACCGACGACGTGGTCATGCCGGACGGGTCCGTCGTACGCCGGGACTACCAGGTCCACCCCGGCTCGGTGGCCGTCCTCGCGCTCGACGACGAGGACCGGGTCCTCGTCCTGCGCCAGTACCGCCACCCGGTGCGGCACAAGCTGTGGGAGATCCCGGCCGGCCTGCTGGACGTGCCCGGCGAGAACCCGCTGAACGCGGCGGTGCGCGAGCTGTACGAGGAGGCGCACGTCAAGGCCGACCGGTGGAACGTCCTCACCGACGTCTACACCACGCCCGGCGGCTGCGACGAAGCCGTACGGATCTTCCTCGCGCAGGGTCTGTCGGCGGCGGAGGGCGAGCGCTTCGAGGTCGCCGAGGAGGAGGCCGACATGGAGCTCGCGCGCGTACCGCTCGACGAGCTGGCCCGCGGCGTGCTCGCCGGCGACCTGCACAACACCTGCCTGGTGGTGGGCGTCCTCTCCCTGCTGGCGGCCCGGGCCGGCGACGGCCTGGACGCCCTCCGCCCCGCGGACGCGCCCTGGCCGGCCAGGCCGTTCGACGCCTGACCCGCTGGTGTGACGATCTGCTGATCCGAAAGAGGGACCTGTCCGCCCCGCTCCGCGGGGGAGGCCCACCCGGCTGAACTACGCTCGGATCACCCGCCGGAGACCCGGCGGGACAGCACGTGGCGCAGTGGACGGGAGCGTGACCCGTGGCGGAGCAGGCGGTGGACTTCGACGAGGGCGCTGAGCCGGAGAACGGCCGGTTCTTCGGCCGCCAGCGCGAGTTGAAGGCACTGCGGGCCGACATCGAGAACGCCGGGCTCGACACCATCGCCGGGCGCACCACACCCCGCCCCCGGGTGCTGCTCATCGCCGGGCGGCCGGGCAGCGGGCGCACCGCGCTCGCCGGTGAGCTCGTGCGTGGGCTCCTCGCCGAGGGCGCGTACGAGGACGGGGTGCTGCGGGCCCGGCTGACCGAGCCCGGCGGCGCGCCCATCCCCACCGAGCGGACCGCCCGGGACCTCCTCACCGACCTCGGCATCGACGCGCCCGCCGGGGCCGACGAGGACGAGCTGACCCAGCTGCTGCGCGGCGCCCTCGCCCGGCGGCGCATGGTGATCCTGCTCGACGACGCGACCGACGCCGGGCAGGTCGCCCCGCTGCTGCCCGACACCTCCGCGTGCCTGGTGGTGGCCGTCGCCCAGGGACCGCTCACCGGGCTGCCCGGCGTACGGCCCTGCACGCTGGGCGGGCTGGACGCCAAGTCGTCCATCGAGCTCCTCAACCGGTTCACCGGCTCCGTACGCATCACCGTCGACCCGCAGGCCGCCGAGACGCTCACCGAGCTGTGCGGCGGGCAGCCCGCCGCGCTCGTACTGGCCGGCGGCTGGCTCGCCGCCCGCCCCATGTCGTCCGTCGCCGACCTCGCCAAACGGCTGCGGTCCCTGCCCGACGACCCCGGCCGGCCCGCCGCCGCCCGCCCGCTCGCCCGCGCCTTCCGCCTCGCCTACGAGGCCCTGCCGCCGCCCGCCGCCCGGTTGCTGCGGCTCCTCGCCCTCGCGCCGCTGGGCCTCGCCGACGCCCAGACCGCCTCCGCGCTGGCCGGCTGCTCGGTGTCGGCCGCCCGCTCCACGCTGGAGGGCTTCGTCGCCTTCGGGCTCGTACGGGACGGGGAGCGGGGCGGCCAGTACGAGGTCCCCGGCTGCCTCGTGCCGCTGCTGAGGGAGCTGCTGGAGAGCGAGGACCGGCCCGCCGAGGTGCAGCTGGCGCGGGCGCGGATGCTGGAGCGGACCGTCCGGCTGCTCCAGTCGTGCCGGGCGGTCACCGAGCCCGAGGGCTCGGCCGCGCGGCGCCGGCTCGCCGGGCTGCCGCGCGCCCTGCGCTTCCCCAGCGTGGGCACCGCCAGCCAGTGGCTGCGCACCCGGCAGCCCGCGCTGCTGGCCTCCGCCCGGCTCGCGGTCGCCGACGGGGAGCTCGACACCCTGGCCCGCCGGCTGATCGCCGCGCTCGTCCGGGCGCTCACCGCGCACCGGGGCCCCGAGACGGCGGCGCCCGAGCTGTACGGGCTGCACCAGCTGGTGCTCGACGTCGCCGAGCGGCGCGGCCTGCATCGCGAGCGGGCCGCGGCCCTGCTGAACCTCGCCGATCTGGACGCCGCCACCGGGCGGACCCAGGACGCTTTGATGCGGTATCGCGCAGCTCTGGACGCCGGACGCGACGCAAATGACCCGTACGCGACCGGTCGCGCGATGGAATCCGTAGGTGGCGCATACCAGGAGCTGGGGGACTGGCAGCGGGCCGCCGACTGGTACGGGCGGGCCCTCTCCCAGCGCCTCGCCCGTGACGAGCGCGCCGACCAGGCCCGGCTGTACGGCAGGCTCGGCGCCGTACACACCTATGCCGGGCGGTACGGCGAGGCGCTGCGCAGCTGGCGGGCGGCCGCGGCCGGATATCGCCGCCTCGGCGATCTCCCGGGCCACGCACGGGCGTTGAGCGAAATCGCCCGGGTCCAGGAGTACGCGGGTCGGCCGCACGAGTCGCTGCGCACCTGCGAGGAGGCGATCGAGTGGGCCCGGCGCGCCGACGACATGCGGCTTCTCGCCGCGCTCCAGCTGCGGCTCGCCGACACGCTCGACCGGCTCGGCGATCCGGCGGCGGCCCGGCTGCACCGCGCGACCGCCGAGCGCATGCTGGGAAGTGAAAGCTCCGCCTACGAAATCCGCAGTGCTTCAGCCAAAGATTAGGTCTTTGCAAGGCTAGACAACGGGAAGTCCTTCAATAGACTGGGTGAGCCGCGATTGACCGCGGTCTATCCCGATGCGTCCACTGCATCCGGGTATGTATTGCATTGCCCCCAGTACCCCCCCGAGCCAAGGACCGTGATCGACGTGAAGGTCGGCATCCCCCGCGAGGTCAAGAACAACGAGTTCCGGGTGGCCATCACCCCCGCCGGCGTGCACGAGCTCGTCCGCAACGGCCACCAGGTCTTCATCGAGCAGAACGCCGGCGTCGGCTCCTCGATCACGGACGGCGAGTACGTGGCCGCCGGCGCGCAGATCCTGCCCACCGCCGACGAGGTCTGGGCCACCGCCGACCTGCTGCTCAAGGTCAAGGAGCCCATCGCGGAGGAGTACCACCGCCTCCGCAAGGACCAGACGCTCTTCACCTACCTCCACCTCGCCGCCTCCCGCGAGTGCACGGACGCGCTGCTCGCCTCCGGCACCACCGCGATCGCCTACGAGACGGTCGAGACCGCGAACCGCGCCCTTCCGCTGCTCGCCCCGATGTCCGAGGTCGCGGGCCGCCTGGCCCCGCAGGTCGGCGCCTACCACCTGATGCGCTCGGCCGGCGGCCGCGGCGTCCTGCCCGGCGGTGTCCCCGGTACGCACGCCGGCAAGGCCGTGGTCATCGGTGGCGGCGTCTCGGGCTGGAACGCCACCCAGATCGCCGTCGGCATGGGCTTCCACGTGACCCTGCTCGACCGTGACATCAACAAGCTGCGCGAGGCCGACAAGATCTTCGGCACCCAGGTGCAGACGGTCGTCTCCAACGCCTACGAGCTGGAGAAGGCCGTCATCGAGGCCGACCTCGTCATCGGCGCCGTCCTCATCCCGGGCGCCAAGGCCCCGAAGCTGGTCACCAACGAGCTCGTCGCCAAGATGAAGCCCGGAAGTGTCCTTGTCGACATCGCGATCGACCAGGGCGGCTGCTTCGAGGACTCCCGTCCGACCACGCACGCCGAGCCGACCTTCCAGGTCCACGACTCGGTCTTCTACTGCGTCGCCAACATGCCGGGCGCCGTCCCGAACACGTCGACGTACGCGCTGACCAACGCCACGCTGCCGTACATCGTCTCGCTCGCCAACAACGGCTGGGTCGAGGCGCTGCGCCGCGACGCCTCGCTCGCCAAGGGTCTCAACACCCACGACGGCAAGGTCGTCTACAAGGAGGTCGCCGAGGCCCACGACCTGGAGTACGTGGACCCCGCCACCTTCATCGGCTGACGAGCCCGGGGCTGACGGGGACCGACCGTCAACGGTTGCCGTCAACCTCACACATCCGGCCGGACCTTGTGCGCAAGGTCCGGCCGGACGTGTGTCCGGACGCTTCCTGACCGTCGTTCAAGTCGTCTCGAACGTAACCCTTTAACCGTTTCGCACACCCGGGAAACGTGTCGATGCGTGGCCGTGCACCCTTGACAGAGGAGTGTTTCTTTGCCGACACATCGGCTCGCGTCCGGGCGATTGTGTTGCTGCGGAGCGGTGACACGCCATAGAGTCGCCAACCGTCGGCATGGTGCCACGCTGACCTATCGATAAGTCCCCTGGCCACTTCCAAGGAGGTAAGACGACTTGTGAATGAGTCGACATTTACTCCAGGAGGTGGTCAGCCAGGATCGGTCGGCGATGCCGGTTCCGTCGCTGTCCGCCCCTTCGCGACCAGTCAGACCGGCCCACAGCACCTGACGACAGCCCACACGATGAAGATGATGGACGGCCAACACGTGAACGCCATGGCCGGCAACGAGAGTGGCCGAGAGTCCACCCACTTCGCCGCCTACGACGAGGTGCCCGAGGGGCACTTCTACGACCCCGACGCCGAGTACGAGCCCGATCCGGAGTACGCGGCCACCCTCGCCCCGGACGCTGCCCGTCAGCGCCGCGAGCGGATCGGCCCCACCGGGCGTCCCCTGCCGTACTTCCCGATCCCGGGCCCGCTGACCGACCACGGCCCCGCGAAGATCATCGCGATGTGCAACCAGAAGGGCGGCGTCGGCAAGACGACGTCGACCATCAACCTGGGCGCCGCGCTCGCGGAGTACGGACGGCGGGTCCTGCTCGTCGACTTCGACCCGCAGGGTGCCCTGTCGGTCGGCCTCGGCGTGAACCCCATGGAGCTCGACCTCACCGTCTACAACCTGCTCATGGAGCGGGGCATGTCGGCGGACGAGGTGCTGCTGAAGACCGCCGTGCCCAACATGGACCTGCTGCCCAGCAATATCGATTTGTCTGCGGCGGAAGTGCAGTTGGTGAGCGAGGTCGCGCGCGAGTCCACGCTCCAGCGGGCCCTGAAGCCCCTGCTGCCGGACTACGACTACATCGTGATCGACTGTCAGCCCTCGCTCGGTCTGCTGACCGTCAACGCGCTGACGGCCGCTCACAAGGTGATAGTGCCGCTGGAGTGCGAGTTCTTCGCGCTGCGCGGGGTGGCCCTGCTGACCGAGACCATCGAGAAGGTCCAGGAGCGGCTCAACCCCGACCTGGAGCTCGACGGCATCCTCGCCACGATGTACGACTCCCGCACCGTGCACAGCCGCGAGGTGCTGGCCCGGGTCGTCGAGGCCTTCGACGACCACGTCTACCACACGGTGATCGGCCGGACCGTGCGCTTCCCGGAGACCACGGTCGCCGGTGAGCCGATCACCACGTACGCCTCGAACTCGGTCGGCGCGGCCGCCTACCGCCAGCTCGCCAGGGAGGTGCTCGCCCGGTGTCACGCCGAGTGAGTCTGCCCGGTGCCGACGAGCTGTTCCGTACGACCGGGGGCATGGCGCTGCAGGCGTCGACCCCCAGGCGCCAGGCGAGCGCGGCGAACGGCGAGCCGCGGGTGCCGGCGCCGGCGGGCGAGAGCGACCCCACGGCGGCGGCCTCCGCCCCTCCGGCGCCCGCCGAGGAGCACGCGGCCGCCGAGGCCGAGGCGGCGGCGGAGCCGCGCACCCGCGAGACCGAGCCCGCCACCGCTCCCGCGAAGCCGGCCGCCGCCGCGGCTGCGGGCGCTCCGGCGCCCCGGCGCCGCGGCCGGTCCGCGAGCCGGCGGCCCAGCGGGCGCGAACGCCACGACGAGAAGATCACGGTGTACGTCTCCGCCGAGGAGCTCATGGACCTGGAGCACGCGCGCCTGGTCCTGCGCGGTGAGCACGGCCTGGCCGTCGACCGCGGCCGCATCGTCCGCGAGGCGGTCGCCGTGGTCCTGGCGGACCTGGAGTCGCGCGGCGACGCGAGCATCCTCGTACGGCGGCTGCGCGGGCGCTGACGGCGGCCCCGGCGGTAGCCTGCGCGAGCCGCCCCTAGCCCGCCGGTTGCCCCGGCCGGGCCCCGCTCGCCACGCTCCTGGACCACGATGCCCCCGACCGACGACCCGCCCCGCCGCACACGCCGCCCCCTGGGCCGCGGCCCGGGGGCCTCGCCCGCGCAGCAGCCCGAGGAGCCGGAGCCGTCGGTACCGCCCGAGGAGCCGGAGCCGCCGGTACCGCCCGAGGAGCCGGAGCCGCCGGTACCGCCGGAGCCCGAGAGGTCCGGTGAGGGCGACGGGCGGTTCACCGTGCGGCTGGCGAACTTCGAGGGGCCCTTCGACCTGCTCCTGCAGCTGATCTCCAAGCACAAGCTCGACGTCACCGAGGTCGCCCTCTCCAAGGTCACCGACGAGTTCATGGCCCACATCCGCGCCATGGGCCCCGACTGGGACCTGGACCAGACCACCGAGTTCCTGGTGGTGGCCGCGACCCTGCTCGACCTCAAGGCGGCCCGCCTGCTGCCCGCCGCCGAGGTGGAGGACGAGGCGGACCTCGCGCTCCTGGAGGCGCGGGACCTGCTCTTCGCGCGGCTGCTCCAGTACCGCGCGTACAAGCAGGTCGCGGACATCTTCAGCGAGCGGCTGGAGAGCGAGGGCCGGCGCTACCCGCGTACCGTCGGACTGGAGCCGCACCACGCGGAGCTGCTGCCGGACGTGGTGATCAGCATCGGCGCCGAGGGGTTCGCCAAGCTGGCCGTCAAGGCCATGCAGCCCAAGGCCAAGCCCCAGGTGTACGTGGAGCACATCCACGCCCCGCTGGTCAGCGTGCGGGAGCAGGCCGAAGTGGTGGTCGCGCGGCTGCGGGAGCGCGGCGAGGCGACCTTCCGGGAGCTCGCCGAGGACGCGCCCGACACCCTCACCGTCGTCGCCCGCTTCCTCGCGCTGCTGGAGCTGTACCGGGAGAAGGCCGTCGCCCTGGAGCAGGACGACGCCCTCGGGGAGCTCACCGTGCGGTGGACGGGTGCGGACGGCGGTGCCGCCGTCGCCGTGACCGACGAGTTCGACCGCGAGAGCGGCCGGGAGGAGACGTGATGGAGCTGAAGCCGGCCCTGGAGGCCGTCCTCATGGTCGTCGACGAGCCGGCGACCGAGGAGCACCTCGCCAAGGTGCTGGATCGCCCCCGCCGCGAGGTCGCCGACGCGCTGCGCGAGCTGGCCGACGAGTACGACGTGCAGCGGCGCGGCTTCGAGCTGCGGCTGGTGGCGGGCGGCTGGCGCTTCTACACGCGCCCCGAGTACGCCGAGGCCGTCGAGCGCTTCGTCCTCGACGGGCAGCAGGCCCGGCTCACCCAGGCCGCCCTGGAGACCCTCGCGGTCGTCGCGTACCGCCAGCCGGTCAGCCGGTCGAGGGTCTCGGCGGTGCGCGGCGTGAACTGTGACGGGGTCATGCGCACCCTCCTCCAGCGCGGTCTGGTGGAGGAGGCGGGCGCGGAACCCGAAACAGGTGCGATCCTGTACAGGACGACGAACTACTTCCTGGAGCGGATGGGCCTGCGCGGCCTGGACGAACTCCCGGAGCTCGCGCCCTTCCTCCCCGAGGCGGACGCGATCGAGGCGGAGAGTCAGGAAGGGCTCCCGTCGTTCGATCCAGACGACGACAAGACGGAACTTTGATGCGAAGCAGCAGCGGCAGGAACAGCAGCGGAAACAACGGCGGGAGCCGTGGTGGCAACAGCGGCGGCCGCGGCAGCAGCGGCGGCCGCGGCAATTACCGGGGTGCCGGTAACAGCCGCGACGACCGCACTCCGCGCGGGAGCAACCCGCGCAAGCCCCGCCCCGAGGAGCGCAGCTACGACGTAGGCGGCGGCCCCTCCGAGGCCCCCAAGCGCGGACGCGGCGCGGCGGCCCGCGGGGGCGCCAAGGGCGGCCCCAGGCAGTCCCCGCAGCGCGGCGGCGGCCGTACGACGCCGGCGCGCCCGCGCGAGCTGGACGCCCGGATCGAGGAGCGCAACCGCGAGCGGTACGCGAACCGGCCCGAGATCAAGACCCCGAAGACCTTCGGGGACCAGGAGGGCGAGCGCCTGCAGAAGGTGCTGGCCCGGGCGGGCATGGGCTCGCGCCGCGCCTGCGAGGAGCTGATCGACGCCGGCCGTGTCGAGGTCAACGGCAAGATCGTGATCGAGCAGGGCACGCGCGTCGACCCCGAGAAGGACGAGATCAAGGTCGACGGCCTGACCGTGGCGACCCAGTCGTACCTCTTCTTCGCCCTCAACAAGCCCGCGGGTGTGGTCTCGACCATGGAGGACCCGGACGGGCGCCAGTGCCTCGGCGACTACGTCACCAACCGCGAGACGCGCCTCTTCCACGTCGGGCGGCTCGACACCGAGACCGAGGGCATCATCCTGCTCACCAACCACGGCGAGCTGGCCCACCGCCTCACGCACCCGAAGTACGGCGTGCAGAAGACCTACCTGGCCGCGATCACCGGCCCGCTCCCGCGCGAGGTCGGCAAGCGCCTCAAGGAGGGCATCCAGCTGGAGGACGGGTACGCCCGCGCCGACCACTTCCGGGTCGTCGAGCAGACCGGCAAGAACTACCTCGTCGAGGTCACCCTCCACGAGGGCCGCAAGCACATCGTGCGCCGCATGCTCTCCGAGGCGGGCTTCCCGGTCGACAAGCTCGTCCGGACCGCGTTCGGCCCGATCCAGCTGGGCGACCAGAAGTCGGGCTGGCTGCGGCGCCTGACGAACACCGAGGTCGGCATGCTGATGAAGGAAGTCGGCCTGTAACCGCACGTTCCCGTACGAAAGCCCGCGTCTCCCCGAGGAGCGCGGGCTTTCGCGCTTGTGGGACGCACCTTCCCGCCTTTATAGTCATAGTGACTCTTAAGGAGGCGGCGTTGCGACTCCCCATCACCCCTGCCGCGCACGGGCGGCGAACCTGGACCCACGGGGGTGGCCCGGGCTCCGGCACCCGCGTGGCGGGGGTGGTGCGGGTATGAGCACGCCGAACGCACCGAAGGCGGAGCGTCCCGAGGGCTACGACCCGCACGCCTTCGAACCCTTCGCCGTCACCGTCGACCTCGCCGTCCTCACCGTCCGCGAGGAGCGGCTGCAGGTCCTGCTCGTACGGCGGGGGCAAGAGCCGTACAAGGACTGCTGGGCCCTGCCCGGCGGCTTCGTCCTGCCCCGCGAGTCCGCCGAACAGGCCGCGCGGCGCGAGCTGGCCGAGGAGACCGGAATCTCCGGCGCCACCGCCGCCCGCCTCCACCTGGAGCAGCTGCGCACCTACAGCGACCCGGACCGCGACCCGAGGATGCGGGTCGTCTCCGTCGCGTACACCGCCCTCGTACCGGACCTGCCGGAGCCCCGGGGCGGCGGCGACGCGGCGCACGCGCAGTGGCTGCCGTACGGCTCGTACGGGCCCCTCGCCTTCGACCACGACACGATCCTCGCCGACGCGCGCGAGCGCGTGGGCGCCAAGCTCGAATACACCTGCCTCGCCACCGCCTTCTGCCCGCCCGCGTTCACGCTCGGCGAGCTGCGCCAGGTGTACGAGACGGTGTGGGGCGTCGAGCTCGACCGCCCCAACTTCCGGCGCAAGGTCCTCGCCACGCCCGGCTTCGTCGAGGCCGTGGAGGGGCCGCCGCGCCTGACCGGCGGACGGGGGAAACCGGCCGCCCTGTACCGGGCGGGCGGGGCCACGGCCCTGCACCCGCCACTGCTGCGACCGGAAGGACGGCAGGCATGACGGCTGGAACGACCACCGCCAGGACCACCACCATCAAGCGGGCGGCCACCGGCTCGCTCATCGGGCTGGCGCTCGGTGACGCGCTGGGCTTCCCGACCGAGTTCAACGACGTGCCGTCGATCCTCGCGAAGTGCGGCCCCTGGCGGGAGATGGAGCTGCCCCGGCCCGCCCTCGTCACGGACGACACCCAGATGACGCTGGCGCTGGCACGGGGCATCCGCACCGCGATGGACCGGGGACCGTTCACCCCGCAGCGGCTGCTCCAGCCGGTGCGGGACGAGTTCGTCAGCTGGTACCACTCCCCGGAGAACAACCGCGCCCCCGGCCGTACGTGCCTGGTGGCCTGCGGCAGGCTCGACAGCGGCCTGCCCTGGCAAGAGGCCAGCCAGATCGGCTCCAAGGGCTGCGGCGCCAACATGCGGGTGGCGCCCCTCGGGCTCGTACCCCGGTTGGACGCGGAACAGCGCGCCGGCGCCGCGCAGCTCCAGGCCGCCCTCACGCACGGGCACCCGACCGCGCTCGCCGCCTCGGACCTCACCGCGCGGGCGGTGTACCTGCTGTCGCGCGGCGCGGACCCGGCCGGCCTGGTCGGGCAGCTGCTCGCGTACGCGCACGAGAACCGTTCCCGCTACCACGCCAAGTGGCTCGGCGACCTGTGGACGTACGCGCACGACGCCACGCCGCAGGCGTTCATCGAGCGCGGCTGGGACGAGTGCGTCGCCGCCCTCACCACCCTGCAGTCCGCCTTGCGCACCGCCGACCCGGAGGCCGACCCGTGCCTCCTGACGGGCGACGGCTGGATCGCCGAGGAGGCCCTCGCCACCGGTCTGCTGTGCTTCCTGCTGTTCCCGGAGGAGCCGCTCACGGCCCTGCGCCGGGCCGCCTGCACCAAGGGCGACTCCGACTCCCTCGCGTGCCTCGCGGGCGCCTTCGCCGGGGCGCACCTGGGGGCCGGGGCGTGGCCGAGGGACTGGGCGGACCGGGTCGAGTACGGGAGCGAGCTGTCGACGCTGGGTGCGCTCTGGGACGCTTGAGCGCATGACCCACCTCGTTGACCTGCCCGACCTGGCCTCCATCGTCGCCGAGCAGCCCGATCCGCTGCTCTTCGCGACCGTCTCCGGCGCCCACCTGTACGGCTTCCCGTCCCGCGACTCGGACGTGGACCTGCGCGGGGTGCACCTGCTGCCGGTCGACGCGGTGATCGGGCTGCGCGAGCCCGAGGAGACCCGGTCCCGGATGTGGGAGCGGGACGGCGTGGAGATGCACCTGGTCACGCACGACCTGCGCAAGTTCGTCCGGCTCATGCTGCGGCGCAACGGCTACGTACTGGAGCAGCTGCTGTCCCCGTTGGTGGCCCACACCTCGGACGCGCACGCCGAGCTGGCCGCGCTCGCGCCGGGTGTGCTCACCACCCACCACGCGCACCACTACCGTGGGTTCGCGGCCACCCAGTGGCGGCTGTTCGAGAAGAGCGGGGAGCTCAAGCCGCTGCTGTACACCTTCCGGGTGCTGCTGACCGGCATCCACCTGATGCGCACGGGCGAAGTGGTGGCCCACCTGCCGACGCTGCTCGGGTCGGTACCGGCGCCGGAGTACGTGGCCGAGCTGATCGCCGCCAAGTCCGACGCCGAGCACGGACCCGCCACCGGCGTGGACACCGAGCGGGTGCGCGCGGACGTGGAGGGACTGCACGCCGTGCTGGACGAGGCGCAGGCGGGGTCGGCGCTACCGGACGCGCCCGCCTCCGCCGCCTACGACGCCCTCCACGACTTCGTCGTACGGGTGCGCCTGGAGCGTCTCCAGCCCCCGGAGGGCCTGGAGGGCTGAGGCCCGGCGGGTGCGGTAGAGGAAGTCCTCCACCGCCCGGTGGTCCGGCTCCGCCGGGAGCGGGGAGCGTACGGCCGCCTCGTCCGCCTCCGCCGCCAGGCGGGCCATCCACGCCTCGGCCTCCGGCCACGGCACCTCGCCGCGCTTGACCGCCAGCAGGCGCCCGCGGGCGTCGCCGACGTCGATGACCAGCTCGCCCGTGCGCAGCAGGTCGCGGCAGCTCATCAGGAGCCGCAGCAGGTGCATGGCGTGCTTCCAGCGCGGGGCCCCGTGCCGGCGGACGTCCGCGTCGAGCTTCTTGCGCTGGCCCACCGCGTACCGGACGAACGTCTGGTGGGCCTGGCGGGAGAGGAACGCGCGGCGCAGCGAGAGCAGCTCGCGGCCGGTGTCGTCGACGTACTCGACGAGCGGGGAGTGCAGGCACTCCAGGATGTTCGGGTTGGCGCGCAGCGCGAGCTCGCAGAAGCGCTCCAGCTCCCAGCTGAACTGCTCCTCCGCCGGGCCCTCTATGTGCGTCGGCGGCTTGGCGAAGCGCCACTGGAGCGCCGTGGGTGCGAGGAACACACCGCGACGGTCGGTGTCACTGCCGTCCGTGGCCAGCCCGAAGGCGCGCGACCCCATGACGCAGGAGTAGACGGTGTGGTCGCGCACCAGGTCTTCGGGGACCGGCGGGGTCATCGGGGTCGGCGGGGTCGGCGGTGTCATGACCGGGATCATCCCAGGCGGACGGCGCCCTCCGACACCGAGATCTCCCTGGCCGGAAGCGGCCTGGTGGCCGGGCCCGTCACGACCGACGCGTCCTCCACGCGGAAGGTGCTGCCGTGGCAGGGGCAGCGGATGACGCCGTTCGCGACCGAGCCCACCGTGCAGCGCTGGTGCGTGCAGATCGCCGAGAAGGCCTTGAACTCGCCCTCGCTGGGCTGGGTCACCACGACCTGCCGGTCGGCGAAGACCCGGCCGCCGCCGACGGGGATGTCCGCGGTCTTCGCGAGCTCCTCACCGGCCGGTGACCCGCCGTCCGTGGGGTCCCCGTCCGCCGGGCCGTCGCCCCCGCCGCCGCAGGCGGTGACCAGGGCGGCGGCGGTCGCGGCGGCCGAGGCCGCCAGGACGGTACGGCGGGAGGTGGAGGCTGCGTTCGCTGCGTTCATGCGCCGCATCCTGACGCCCCGGCCGCACCGCGCGAAGGAGCCGCGCGGTCGCCCGGGCCGCCGGTTACGCCCGGGGGAGCAGCCCCGTCGCCGTGCCGTCCGCCTCCCGGCGTACCTCCAGGACCCCGGTCACGGCGGCGCGGTCGACCGGCCCGTACACATGCGGGAACCCGCCCTCCCAGCGGACCTCCGACGACAGCAGCTCCTCGTCGATCCGCAGCACCAGCAGCGGACCGGGCGCGTCCCGGTAGTGGGCGTCGGCGATGGCGAGCGCCGCCGCCTCGTCGGGCGAGCAGTGCACGAAGCCTTCGGCGGAGAGTGAGCCGGGCGCGTACGGACCCTCCGGATCGGCGGACCACTGGGCGAGGGGGACGACGTGAAAGAGCATGCGGACAGTTCTAACCCACCGTGCCTGACTAGGCTGATCACAGCAGCACCCAAGCCGACGAAGGAGCGGGACGTGGCGGTACGAGCGGTCCGAGGGGCCGTCCAGCTGGAGCGGGACGACGCCGGGCACATGCGGGACCAGGTCGGCGAGCTGCTCACCGCCGTACTGGAGCGCAACAGCCTCACCACGGACGACCTGATCAGCATCTGGTTCACGGCCACGCCGGACCTGCACAGCGACTTCCCCGCCGCCGCGGTGCGCGACCTCGGCATCGTGGACGTACCCCTCATCTGCGCGCAGGAGCTGGACGTCGACGGCGCCATGCCGCGCGTCGTACGGCTGCTCGCGCACGTCGAGACCGATCTGCCCAAATCCGCCGTCGCGCACGTGTACCTCGGTGCCGCGGCCGCCCTGCGCAAGGACATCGCCCAGTGAGAACCGCACTCGTCATCGGAACCGGCCTGATCGGCACCTCGGCCGCCCTCGCGCTGACCGGGCGCGGCGTCACCGTCCACCTCGTGGACCACGACCCGGCCCGCGCGCGCACCGCCGCGGCGCGCGGAGCCGGCACCGACGAGGCGCCCGGGGGCCCGGTCGACCTCGCGGTCGTCGCCGTACCGCCCGCGCACATCGCCGCCACGCTCGCCGACGCGATGCGCCGCGGCGTGGCCCGCGCGTACCTGGACGTGGGCAGCGTCAAGGGCGGTCCCAAGCGGGAGCTGGAGGAGATGGGCCTCGACCTGACGGCGTACATCGGTACGCACCCGATGTCCGGCAAGGAGCAGTCGGGGCCGATGGCCGCGACCGCCGACCTCTTCGAGGGCCGCCCCTGGGTGCTGACGCCCACCCGCGACACCGACACCGAGGTGCTGAACCTGGCCCTGGAGCTCGTCGCGCTGTGCCGGGCCGTGCCGGTCGTCATGGACGCGGACGCCCACGACCGGGCCGTCGCGCTCGTCTCCCACACCCCGCAGCTGGTCTCCTCGATGGTCGCCGCGCGGCTGGCGGACGCCGACGAGACGGCGGTACGGCTCTGCGGGCAGGGCATCCGGGACGTGACGCGCATCGCGGCGTCCGACCCGCGCATGTGGGTGGAGATCCTCTCGGCGAACCCGGGCCCGGTCGCCGACGTCCTCGCGGGCGTCGCCGCCGACCTGGAGGAGACGGTCCAGGCCCTGCGCTCGCTCCAGTCCGCCGACGACGACAAGCGGCGCGACGGCGCCAGCGGCGTCGAGGACGTCCTGCGCCGCGGCAACGCCGGCCGCGCCCGCGTACCGGGCAAGCACGGCGGCGGGCCGGTGGCGTACGAGACGGTGGCGGTCCTGCTCAGCGACCAGCCGGGCGAGCTGGCCCGGATCTTCGCCGACGCGGGCCGGGCGGGCGTCAACATCGAGGACGTCCGCATCGAGCACGCCACGGGCCAGCAGGCCGGCCTCATCCAGCTCATGGTCGAACCGAGCGCGGCCCCGGTCCTCGCGGCGGCCCTGCGGGAGCGGGGCTGGGGGCTGCGGCCGTAGCGACGACCCGGCGGACGGAGCCCGGCGCCCGGTGTCCGGGTGGTTCCCGTGCGGGGGCGGCTCCCGTGCCGGCGGGCGCCCATGCCGGACGGGCGCCCGTGCCCGGGGGCCCCGTGCCGGGGTCGCTCCCGTGCCCGGGCGGGCGCCCGACACGGAGGGTCCTCCGAACGGGTGCAAGGGGTTCGGCCCGCAGTCGGTAACCTTGTGCCGGGCCCCTTGGCAACCGGCCGGCCCCTCTCCCGCGTACCAGGAAGGTGTCCGACACCGTGGAAACCGTGATCGTCGCCATCGACGGGCCCTCCGGCACGGGCAAGTCGAGCACCTCCAAGGCGGTCGCCGCCAAGCTGGGGCTCAGCTACCTGGACACCGGCGCGCAGTACCGCGCGATCACCTGGTGGATGATCAGCAACGGCGTGGACACCGACGACCCCGAGGCCATCGCCTCGGCCGCCGGCAAGCCCACCATCCTCTCCGGGACCGACCCGTCCCACCCCACCATCACGGTCGACGGCGTGGACGCCTCCGGGCCCATCCGCACTCAGGAGGTCACCTCCAAGGTCAGCGCCGTCAGCGCGGTCCCCGAGGTGCGCACCCGGATCACCGAGCTCCAGCGCAGCATCGCGGCGAGCGCCGTGGAGGGCATCGTCGTCGAGGGCCGCGACATCGGCACGACCGTCCTCCCGGACGCCGACCTCAAGATCTTCCTGACCGCGTCCCCCGAGGCCCGCGCCGCCCGTCGCTCCGGCGAGCTCAAGGGCGCGGACGTCCACGCCACCCGCGAGGCGCTCATCAAGCGGGACGCGGCCGACTCCAGCCGCAAGACGTCGCCGCTCGCCAAGGCGGACGACGCGGTCGAGGTCGACACCACCGACCTCACCCTCCAGCAGGTCATCGAGTGCGTCGTCACCCTCGTCGAGGAGAAGCGAGCCGCCAAGTGACCCCGTCCGAGAAGGGCGCCGCGGTCGGCCGGGGCATCGGCATCGGCCTGATGTACGGGCTGTGGAAGCCCCGCGTCCTCGGCGGCTGGCGCGTCCCGGCCTCCGGACCCGTGATCCTCGCCGTCAACCACGCGCACAACCTCGACGGCCCCATGCTCATGGGCACCGCGCCCCGGCCCGTCCACTTCCTGATCAAGAAGGAGGCCTTCATAGGGCCTCTGGGCCCGTTCCTGGAGGGCATCGGGCAGCTGAAGGTGGACCGCTCGGCGCCCGACCGCACCGCCATCACCGGCGCTCTGGAGGTGCTGGCGGGCGGCGGCGTGCTGGGCATCTTCCCGGAGGGCACGCGGGGCGAGGGCGACTTCGCCTCGCTGCGCGCCGGGCTGGCGTACTTCGCCGTGCGCAGCGGCGCGCCGATCGTCCCGGTCGCCGTGCTGGGAAGCACCGAGCGCCGCGGGCGGTTGATAAAGGCGCTGCCGCCGCTGCGCAGCCGCGTCGACGTCGTCTTCGGCGACGCCTTCGAGGCGGGGGAGCCCGGCGGCCGCCGCACCCGCAAGGCGCTGGACGACGCCACCGTACGCATCCAGGAGCGGCTCACCGCGCACCTGGAAAACGCC
Organism: Streptomyces sp. NPDC030862; assembly: GCF_055571835.1. Taxonomy (NCBI): domain Bacteria; kingdom Bacillati; phylum Actinomycetota; class Actinomycetes; order Kitasatosporales; family Streptomycetaceae; genus Streptomyces; species Streptomyces sp. NPDC030862. The sequence continues at coordinate 42,035 of NZ_JBVIEN010000018.1, forward strand.
AAGCGCCTCACCGGGCGCTGAGCGAGACTTGAGTAGCGGATCACTCGATCCGCCGATGATGATGAACGAGGAACGGACTTCATGAACGACCAGCACGACCACGGGGCACTCGGCGACACCGAGTACGCGGAGTTCATGGAGCTCGCCGCCGAAGAGGGCTTCGACATCGAGGACGTCGAAGGCGCGATCGAGGAGGCCGGGCACGGCCCGCTCCCGGTCCTCGCCGTCGTCGGCCGGCCGAATGTCGGCAAGTCGACCCTCGTCAACCGCATCATCGGCCGCCGCGAGGCCGTCGTCGAGGACAAGCCCGGCGTCACCCGCGACCGCGTCACGTACGAGGCCGAGTGGGCCGGCCGCCGCTTCAAGGTCGTCGACACCGGCGGCTGGGAGCAGGACGTCCTCGGCATCGACGCCTCCGTCGCCGCCCAGGCCGAGTACGCCATCGAGGCCGCCGACGCCGTCGTGTTCGTCGTGGACGCCACCGTGGGCGCCACCGACACCGACGAGGCCGTCGTCAAGCTGCTGCGCCGGGCCGGGAAGCCCGTCGTCCTCGCCGCCAACAAGGTCGACGGCCCCTCCGCCGAGGCCGACGCCGCCATGCTGTGGTCCCTGGGCCTCGGTGAGCCGTTCCCGGTCTCCGCGCTGCACGGCCGCGGCACCGGCGACCTGCTGGACGAGGTGCTCAAGGCGCTGCCGGAGGCCCCGGAGCAGACCTTCGGCGCCGCTGTGGGCGGCCCGCGCCGCATCGCGCTCATCGGCCGTCCGAACGTCGGCAAGTCGTCCCTGCTGAACAAGCTCGCGGGGGAGGAGCGGGTCGTCGTCAACGAGATGGCCGGCACCACCCGCGACCCGGTCGACGAGCTGATCGAGCTCGGCGGCACGACCTGGAAGTTCGTCGACACCGCCGGTATCCGCAAGAAGGTCCACCTCCAGGAGGGCGCGGACTACTACGCCTCGCTGCGTACCGCCGCCGCCGTGGAGAAGGCCGAGGTGGCCGTCGTCCTGATCGACACCACCGAGTCCATCTCCGTCCAGGACCAGCGCATCATCACCATGGCCGTGGAGGCGGGCCGCGCGCTCGTCATCGCGTACAACAAGTGGGACGACCTCGACGAGGAGCGCCGCTACTACCTCGAGCGCGAGATCGAGACCGAGATGCAGCAGGTCTCCTGGGCCCCGCGGGTCAACGTCTCCGCCCGCACCGGCCGCCACATGGACCGGCTGGTCCCGGCGATCGAGACGGCGCTCGCGGGCTGGGAGACCCGCGTGCCGACCGGCAGGCTCAACGCCTTCCTCGGCGAGCTCGTCGCGGCCCACCCGCACCCGATCCGCGGCGGCAAGCAGCCCCGCATCCTCTTCGGTACGCAGGCGGGCACCAAGCCGCCCCGGTTCGTGCTCTTCGCCTCCGGCTTCCTGGAGCACGGCTACCGGCGCTTCGTCGAGCGGCGCCTGCGCGAGGAGTTCGGCTTCGAGGGCACGCCGATCCACATCTCGGTGCGGGTGCGCGAGAAGCGCGGCCGGAAGAAGTAGCGACACATGACGACGGCGGGGGGGGGGGGGGGGGGGGGTTTCCCCCCCCCCCCCCCCTCTATAAGCCCTTTTTCCGCGTCTCCCTCCCCTCAGTTTGCAACCCCCCCCCCCCCGTGAAAG
>NZ_JBVIEN010000019.1:0-38467 GCF_055571835.1 Streptomyces sp. NPDC030862
CGGTGGGGGGTGGTCGGACTCTCGTTCACCGCGCTTCGCGCGAGTTCAGTCGTTTTACGTCCGACCACCCCCCACGCTCCACCCCCGACCCCCTCGCGTGAGTGGTCGGTCCCTGCCGGCTGTTGCTCAGGCGATCATGAGGTGCCCGTGGTCGTCGAACAAGGCGCGGACTTCCGGGACGTCCTCGAACTCCCGAAGGCGCCGCAGTACGGCGCGTGCTCGCTCGGCCGTACGCTCGGACGCCAGGTCGCCGGACACCTCGACGACCTGACGTGCTTCCTCCGCCGCCTGCTCGGGCTCGTTCGCATCCGCGAGGGCGACGGCCAGCCATGACCGGTACAGGGCCAGCTCCCTGGCATGGGTGGCGTCGTACCGGCCGAGTACGCCGCTCAGGAGGGGCACGGCCCGCAGGGGGCGCCGCAGCTCTGTGAGGACGCGGGCGTCCATGACGTCGAGCTCCTCGCGGCTCACCCAGTAGGCCCACGCGGGTTCGTCCGCACCGTCCGCGTCCGTCAGGGCGTCGTGCGCCTCGCCAAGCGCACGCATGGACTCCTGTGCCTCTCCGGCTCGGGCGTGCGCCCAGGCCATGCGGTCCAGAAACAGGGCGCGCGTCTTGGCGGGGGCGGACGGTCCTGCTTCCGCCACGGCCGCGCGGGCCAGTTCGACGCCCTCGCGCTCCCGACCGGTGTTGGCGTGCTGGTAGGCGAGACTTCCCGCGAGATTGGCCACCAGCGGTGTGTCGCCGGCCTGGCGTGCGGCGGAGATGCCGAGCGTGTAGGTGCGCTCGGCATCCATGTGACGTCCTGCATCGGACGCGATCCATCCGGCGATCTGCGCCAGCTCTCCCACCTGTACGAGCAGGGCCCGCTCCGTGTCCTCTGTGTACGTGCCCTCGCGGTGCAGGCGGACAGCGGTGCTGAGCTCGCGGAACGCGGGCGCCATGAGGTCACCTCCCGCCAGTACGTCGTCGGCGAGCCTGAGCCCGTGAACGCGTGCCGCGAGGACGCTCACGGTGTCGCGGCCGATGCGACGCCCGGTGCGTGCCCTCAGCGATTCGAGCGCGTCGCCGGGAGGGAGCAGCTCGGCAAGGGTCGCGGTGGGTCCGGCAAGGCGGCCGTTCTCCTCGCCCCTGGCGTAAGCGGCGGCCCGCTCAAGCTCGGGGAGCGGTGCGCTCAGGGCCTGGGCGATGAAGGGCAGCCACGCCTCCGGGACACGTGCGCCGCGCTCCCACCGGGAGACCTCGTTCCGCGTGACCGACTGGACGCCGGACAGGGCGCACAGCATGTCGGCCAACCGGCGCTGACTGATCCCCGAGCGCCTCCGCAGCCGGGCCAGGTACGCGCCGAACTGCCGCCTCCGCTCCCGCACCATGGCAGCCCCCTTCCCCCGCCAAGTCTGGCCCCTCCCTGGCCCCCTGTCCGGCTCCTCCCGGAGTTCCCCCGCAGCGATTTCATTCCATGGAAGAGCCCCGGCGACCGCGCGAACGGCCCCGGGGCGTGGCCGATCTGAACGGAGCAGACCGACGTGCGTTTCCTATCACGAGCACTCGAACGGGTGAGAGCACTGCTGGTCGGGCAGCCCGCGCCCGGCAGCCGGAGCCGCCTCGCCGCACCGCCCGCCGCGCAACGGCAGGGCCCGCAGCCTTGGCGCCGGTCGCCGGAGGAGTGGGGGGCCGTCCTGACGCGGGCGCGGCACCGGCGGGCCTTCAACGCCCCGCCGCCCGCGGCCGTACCCGTACGGCTCTACGTGCTCGACCCGCAGGAGCAGGCGCGCGGGCGAGGGGTCTTGGAGGCGGGCCGGTGACGTCGGGGCGCGGGGAGCCGTGGGTGCCGCCGCAGGGGCCCAATGTCGAGCTGGTGGCCGCCGGGCAGTGGTGGGACGCCGTACGGGCGCCCTCGTGCGTCGGGGTTCGTGTCCTCGCGCGGTTGGGCGAGGGCAGCGGCGCGGTGATCGAGGACGGGTTCGGAGCGACCTTCTACTGGCTCGTGCGGCCCGGCGCCGCCGACGCGTGGGAGCTGCCGCGGTCCTACGTGGTCGTGCGGGGCACGGCGACGTACGTCGCCGTGCCGCCCGTGACGCGGACGGAGGGCCCCGGACTGCGCTGGGCCGTGCCGCTCAGCAGGACGCGCTGCCTCACGGACGCGGCGCTGCTGCACGCCACCCTCGCGGCGGAGCTCGACGCCTTGATCGGACCGCGATGACCGAACCCGCCGCCGGGCAGCGGCTTTTCGTGCTGGGCACTCTCCTCCTGCCCTGCGAGCCGTGCTGCGGCGCCCGCATCTTCGGCGGGAGCCACGACTGCACCGGCACGACGTCGATGGGCCTCACCGGCCGGGAGATCGTGCCGGTGCGGCCGGCGCCGTGCCCCTGCGATCACCGGCCTCAGCCGGACGGCGGGCAGGGGGCGGTCAGGCTGTAGCGGAGTTTCTCCTTGGCCTGCGCGCCGAGGCGGTCGTAGAAGCGGACCGCGCCTTCGTTCCAGGCGGGCGTCTGCCACTGGATCTCGGTGAGACCAAGGTCCTGGGCCTCGGCGGCCACGGCGTCCATGAGGAGCGCGCCGATGCCGGATCCGCGGGTTCCGGACCGTACGAAGAGGCAGTCCATGTGGAGGTAGGCGGCACCCTGCCAGGTGGAGAGTTCGGGCGAGCAGGTGGCGTAGCCGACGACCTCTCCGTCGGGTGACTCGGCTACCAGGCAGCGCAGTTGCGGTGCCGGGGTGTCGAAGAGGAGGGCGTGGAGCCGCTGCGCGAGGTCGGGGGCGGGTGCCGCGGCGCGTTCGTAGGCGGCGTGCTCGGCGGCCAGTTCGACGACCCGCGGCAGGTCGGCGGGGCGGGCGCGCCGCACGGTTGCGGGACCGGTCATCGGACGCTCCCCGTCACGGTGTCTGAGCTCCACGCGGCCAGGCGGCTGGTGAGCGTGCCGCTGCCGTCGAGGACGTGCCGTGAGAACGCGTCGCGTTCGTGGGCGAGGAGGGCGGCTTCCCAGACGCAGGGGGCGAGTCCGGTGCGGCCCGGGCGGAGCTGGTCGGGCCGGCCGGCCGGGCCGGAGAAGATCGCCAGGTCGGACATGTGTCCCTCGATCCAGGTGTGGACCAGGAGGTAGTCGCCGTCGCCGCCCGCGTGCACGATGAGGACGGCGAGCCCGAGCGACCCTCGGGTACCGCCGAGTTCCAGGTGCGCCGCCGCGATCTCCAGCGCGGCGGTGACGTCCTGCTCCGTCACGGTGCGGCCCGGTGCCTGGAGCGCGTACGTCTTCACCAGGTGGCCGCCCGCCTCCCGGGTGCCCAGAGCCCGTGTGGTCCGTCCATGGTGCCCTTGGGACAGGGAGAGCAGCGCTTCCGCGTCCACCGCCGCCGGTATCTGATGGTCATTCATTCGGCCATCATGCCGGTCCCTCTGGCATGCTGGGCCGCATGGGGGATCATGGGCATCACCATTCCGTACGCCGCAGCTATGACACCGTGGCCGAGGAGTACGCGGCCCGGTTGCAGGACGAGCTCGACGGCAAGCCGCTCGACCGGGCGCTCCTCACCTCCCTCCTCGAAGTGACGGAACCCGGGGCCCCGATCGTCGACCTCGGCTGCGGTCCCGGGCACGTGGCGGCGTGGCTCGCGGGAAAGGGTGCGCGTACGGTCGGGATCGACCTGTCCCCGGGCATGGTGGAAGCCGGCCGCCGCCGGTTCCCCCAGGTGGAGTTCCGGGAAGGCGACCTGCGGGAACTGCCCGCCAAGGACGGGGAGTTCGGATCCGTCCTCGCCTTCTACACGATCATCCACCTCGACCCCGGTGACCTGCACCGCGCCTTCGAGGAGATGCGGCGGGTACTGCGCCCCTCCGGTGCACTCCTCCTCTCCTTCCACATCGGCGAGGAGGTCCGGCACCTCGACGAGTGGTGGGGGTACGACGTGGACGTCGACTTCCGCTTCCTCCAGCCGGGGCACATCGCCGGGCTGCTCCAAGCCGCCGGGTTGACCGTGGAGATGAGCCTGGAGCGCGCCCCCTACGCCCACGAGGCGGAGACCCGCCGCGCCTACCTGCTGGCCCGCCGTACCTGAAGCCCCTAGGGGGTGTCGGCGGATGGCGGTTCGGCCACCGACCGGGCCAGCCGGGACGCCAGGTCTCCGACGTACGACACCAGCGCCTCGGGGCCGTGGACGGTGAAGTCGAAGCCCGTCAGGGCCAGGCGCGCGGCCAGCCACTCGACGGTCTCGGCCGTCCGGGTGTGCAGGCGGCAGGTGTCGGGGCCCGTGGGGGTGAGGGAGAGGTGGTCCGGGAGGCGGGCCGACACGACGGACGCGGGCGCCGCGAAGGTCACGTCCAGTTCGTGCTCCACCCGCGACCGCGCCGAGTGCGACAGCATCCGCGCCGCGTCGCCGGCCGGCAGCTCGCGGGGCGTGAAGCGGGCCCCGGTCGGGAAGGGCTCGCTGACGCGGTCGACGCGGAAGGTACGCCAGTCCTCGCGCTCGAGGTCGTACGCGACCAGGTACCACCGCCAGCCGGTCGAGACCAGCCGGTACGGCTCGACCTGCCGCCTGCTCTCGGCGCCGTCGCCCGCGCGGTACGCGAAGCGCAGCCGCTCCTGCCGGGTCACCGCGCCCGCCAGCGCGGTCAGCGTGGAGGGTGCGACCGTCGCCCCGTCGCCGCGGGTCAGCGGGATGGTCGCGTTCTGGAGGGTGGAGACCCGGTGCCGCAGCCGCGACGGCAGCACCTGCTCCAGCTTCGCCAGCGCCCGCACCGATGCCTCCTCGACGCCCTCGATGGCGTGCCCGGCCCCCGCCCGCAGCCCCACGGCGATGGCGACGGCTTCCTCGTCGTCGAGCAGCAGCGGCGGCATCGCGGCGCCGGCGACGAGCCGGTAGCCGCCGAGGGGGCCCTTCAGGGCCTCGACCGGATAGCCCAGGTCCCGCAGCCGGTCGATGTCCCGGCGGATGGTGCGCGCGGTGACGCCCAAGCGCTCGGCGAGCTCGCTGCCGGGCCATTCGCGCGGTGTCTGGAGGAGCGACAGGAGAGTCAGGAGTCGTGCCGGAGTGTCCGTCATGCCTTCAAGCATGCGGCCGCTATAGGACACGTTCTGTCCTATAGGCCGATTAGCTTACGGTCATGACCTTCACGCAGGACCTGTCACCGACCACCAGTCCCCCGACGGCCGACCCGAAGGCCTCCGTCGAGGCCTCCGCCGAGGCCGCCGTCAGCGGCGGCGACCGGCGGCGCTGGCTGGCGCTCGCCATCGTCATGACCGCCGCCTTCATGGACCTGGTCGACGTCACCATCGTCAACATCGCCATCCCCAGCATCGAGCGCGACCTCGCCGCCTCCTTCGGCGCCATCCAGTGGATCACCGCCGGTTACGCGCTCGCCTTCGCCGCCGGGCTCATCACCGGCGGCCGCCTCGGCGACATCTACGGCCGCAAGCGGCTGTTCCTCCTCGGGATGGCGGGCTTCACCCTGGCGTCGGCGCTCTGCGGCTTCGCCGCCAGCCCGGAGATGCTCGTCGGCTCGCGCCTCCTGCAGGGCGCGATGGCCGCGATGATGGTGCCGCAGGTCCTGTCGATCGTCCACGTCACCTTCCCGGCGCACGAGCGCGGCAAGGTGTTCGGCATGTTCGGCGCGGTCGTCGGCCTCGGAGCCGTGTCCGGACCGCTCCTCGGCGCCCTGCTCACGCAGTGGAACCTCTTCGGCCTCGAATGGCGCCCGATCTTCCTGATCAACCTCCCCGTCGGCATTGCCGGCCTCATCCTGGGCCGCCGGTTCATCACCGAGTCCCGCGCCGAGAAGGCGCTCCGCCTCGACCTGGTCGGCGTGGCGCTGGCGACGCTCGGGCTGCTGATGCTGCTCTACCCGCTGACGCGCGGCCGTGAGACGGGCTGGCCGCTGTGGGGCCACTTCTGCATGGTGGGCAGCCTGGCGGTGTTCGCCGCGTTCGTGGCGTACGAGAAGTACAAGGCGCGCAAGGACGGGTCGCCGCTCGTCGAGCTGTCGCTGTTCCGGGTCAAGAGCTTCGCCGCCGGTATCGCCGTACAGCTCACCTTCGGTGTCGTCCTGGGCATCTTCTTCCTGGTCTGGACGCTGTACATGCAGGTCGGCCTCCGCTGGACCCCGCTGAAGGCGGGGCTGACCGGGGTGCCGTTCTCGATCGCCGTCTCGGTGGCGGCCGGGATCTCCGTGCAGAAGCTGGTGCCGCGCTTCGGGCGGAAGGTCCTCCAGGCGGGCGCGCTGACGATGGCCGCCGGGCTGCTGCTCTACATCTGGGAGGCCGGGCAGTACGGCACCGGCATCACGCCCTGGCAGATGACCGCGCCGCTGGTGGTCATGGGCGCGGGCATGGGCCTGATCGTGGCGCCGCTGACGGACGCGGTGCTGTCGGGTGTGCCGCGCGAGCACGCCGGTTCGGCGTCCGGTCTGATCAACACGACCGGGCAGATGGGCAACGCGCTGGGCCTCGGCCTGGTGTCGGTGGTCTTCTTCGGGGTGATCGACGACGCCGCCCCGATCCCCGCGCAGCTCGGCGCGGTGTTCGTGGACGCGTTCCAGAGCGCGCTGTGGTGGGTCGTGGCGGTGCTGGCGCTGATCTTCGTGGTGATGTCGGCGCTGCCGGCCAGGCCGCAGCAGGCGGCGGGCGCGCACTGAACCCCGCCGAACACGCGGAAGGCCCGGCACGAGGGAGCGCCTTCCCGTGATCGTCGCACCACGTGGTCGTGGCGGTCAGACCGCGAGCGGTTCACGCAGGCGCTCGGCCGGGGTTTCCCAGCCGAGCGTTTCGCGTGGGCGACCGTCGGGGCGGCGGACCGCGTCAGCGGCGGACCCGCGGGGCGTCAGCGGCGCACCCGCGCGCGGAGCTCCATCGCCGCGCGGGCGGTGCGCTCGTCCGCGTACACCTCGCACATGTGGCGTCCGTCCGGCGTCGCCGTGTGCTCCACCTCCCACACGCTCATCTCGCTGCCGTCCAGCAGCAGGAACCCGTGCTCGTACAGCGTGAACCCCGCCTCGCGGCCCGCGACGCTGCACTGGCGGCCGAACACCTGCCTGATGTGGTGCGCGAAGGCGCCGCGCAGCCGCGCCGCGACCTCCTCGCCGGGCCGGTCGGCGTTCTCCGCGCGGCGCAGCACCCGCCGGGCGTGGTCGGCGGAGTCGTCCGGCTCGTACAGCGGGGGCGAGGCCTCCAGGGGGTCGGACATCAACGCGCCCAGCACGTCCATGTCGAACTCCAGCTCCAGGCCGTCGTCCGCCAGGTCCGGGAAGGCGCCGCCCGCGGCGTCGGCGCCACCGTGCAGGCGGGACGCCGCCAGCCGGACGTCCGACTCCTCCGTGTACAGCTCGTGGTGGTCGGCGCCGTCCCGCCCGGTGTGGTGCACCAGCTCCCACAGGGTCAGCGACGAACCGTCCGCCAGCAGGTACGTGTGCCGGTACGTCGCACGGTTCAGCTGCGCGCTGTGGTGCGACGAGTGCAGCGAACTGGCGTGGGCGAGCGCCGAGTCCAGGCGCTCCACCAGGGCGTCGGGCAGCTCGAAGGAGTTGAGCGCCCGACCCAGGAGACGCTCGACGTGCGTCTCCGGCGTTTCGTGAGGATCGTTCGGAACGTTCAAGATGGGACTCCAGGCCGTCGCCGCGTGTCACTTGATGCTTGCTTAAGGTAGTGCCTGGGTCCGACAACGCGACCGGCTTCGGCAAAACGAAGGGCGCACGTGACCGGTTCCCGCGCCCCCTGCCAACTCCGGCCGCCCGCCGGTCAGTCCACGCCGTACAGCTCCCGGTACGACGGGAAGTCGCCACCCGGCCCCGACACCGACCCGGCGGACTCCACCGCCCGTACGATCGCCCTGGTCACGACGGTCGCGCCCGCCGCCAGCACCGCGTTGAGCGCGAGCGGATCCGCGGCCCGCTCCGGCCCGGTGAGCGGGCGTGCGCCGGTCGCAAGGGCGAAGACCGTGTCGCCGTCATTGAGCAGGTGTACGGGCCTGACGGCGCGCGCGATGCCGTCGTGCGCCGTGCCGGCGAGCTTGTGCGCCTGGGCGCGCGTCAGGTCGGCGTCCGTGGCGACGACGGCGAGGGTGGTGTTCAGCGGCGGAGGGCCCCCGCTGCGCTCCCGCGCCTCGGCGAGGCGGCGCAGCGCCGCCGCGTGCACCCCGGTGTCCGGGAGAACCGGCCGGGAGCCGTCGCCGTACCGCCCGTACAGCACGCCCGTGGCCGGATCGACGGCCGAGCCGACCGCGTTGGCCACCACCAGCGCGGCGACGGTGACACCGGAGTCCAGGACGGTGCTCGCCGTGCCGACACCGCCCTTCATGGCGCCGACCACCGCGCCCGTCCCGGCACCCACCGCACCACACTCCACCGGGGCCCGCTCGGCGGTGGCGGCCGCCGCCTCCACGGCCGCCCGCCCCGTCGAGGCGTCGGGGCGCGCCGCGAAGTCGCCGCCCCGGCCCAGGTCGAACACGCACGCCGCCGGCACGACCGGCACCACGTGCGTCGGCCCGGGCCCCACCCGCACCCCGCGGCCCCGCTCCTCCAGCCAGGCCATCACCCCGGCCGCCGACTCCAGCCCGTACGCGCTGCCGCCGGTCAGGACCACCGCCTCGATGCGCTGGACCACGTTGCGCGGGTCGAGCGCGTCCGTCTCCCGGGTGCCCGGGCCCCCGCCCCGTACGTCCACGGCCGCGACGACCCCGCCCTCGGGCGCCAGGACGACGGTGGTGCCGCTGAGCGCGCGGCCGCCCGCGACACGCGCGTGCCCGACCCGGAGCCCTGCGACATCGGTCAGTGCGTCATTGGTTGCCATCCCCCCTACGTACCACGCGTGGCGCTGCGCCAGGTGAGCGTCACCCCGGTCGCGACCGCCGCCGCCGCGACCAGCCCGGCCACGAGGACGGCCCAGCGCCCCGCGAACGTACAGAGCAGGACCGCCAGCGCCGCGCTCGGCAGGACGAGCTGCTGGGCGATGCCGGTCTTGAAGTAGCGCGAGTGCAGGGCCCAGACGAGCAGCAGGAACAACGCGGACGGGAGCGTCACGGCGGCCGCGGCGGCGACGTCCGACACGTGGGCCTTGCCGACGGCCTGCTCGACCGCCACCTCGAGACCCGCGCCGATCGCCGCCGCCGACGCGGAGACCAGGTAGTGGCCGTACCCCCACCTGAACGCCTCGCGGTTGGAGCGCAGGCGGCGATGGGCCGGAACCACGAAGTACACCCACCACGCGGCGAAGATCAGCAGCAGTCCGCCGGCGGCGATGGGCATCAGCCCGCCCAGCGCGTCGTGCTCCTCCACCCCCGTCTTGACGGCGATCGTCGCGGCGGCGACCGTCTCGCCGAGCACGATGATGGTGAACAGCCCGTACCGCTCGGCGATGTGCTGCGCGTGCCAGCTGCTCGCGAAGTCCCGCTCGGCGAGCGGAGGTACGGCCATCTCCGCGAGGGCCATCACCAGGAACACCCACGGCTTGAAGCCCTCCGGCACGAACAGCACCGCCGTCCACCCCACCTGGCAGACCGCCACCCCGCCCGCGTACCGCAGCGCCATGGTCCGCTCGGCCCCGGAGGCGCCCCGCGCGGCCCGCAGCCACTGCGAGGCGAGCGCGAGCCGCATCACCAGGTACCCCAGCCACACCACCAGGAACTCGTGCTCCTCGAAGGCACGCGCCACCCCGGCGGCGAGGATGAGGACCCCGGCGATCTGGACGAGCGTCATGGTCCGGAAGAGCACGTCGTCGTTGTCGTACGCCGACGCGAACCACGAGAAGTTCATCCACGCCCACCAGATGGCGAAGAACACCATCGCGTAGCTGACGATGCCCTCCCCCGCATGCCCCTCGGCGACGGCGTGCACGAGCTGAGCCCCGGCCTGGGCGACCGCCACGACGAAACACAGGTCGAAGAAGAGCTCGAGGGGCGTGGCGGCGCGATGGGCCTCGTCGCGACGGCGCGACACCAGGGGCCGCACGGGCCGCGGGGGAGGAGTGGAGGTCATCGTCCCAGGACAGCAGAGCCCCCGGGCGCGGACGCCGACCGTGGTACGCCGTCACCCTCGAAGTCCCCTCAACGGGCGAAGGGCCCGGTGCTCCCCCTACGGTGATCGCGTGCCCACCCCACCACGTAACCCCCCGCCGCCCCCCGAGCCCGAAGCCCCGGAGCCGGAGCCAGAGCCCGAGCCAGAGCCCGAGCCGGGTGAGCCGGGGAAGCCGCCCGCCCCGACCGGCGACCCCGGGCCCGGAGAACCGCCCGCGCCCACCGGCGACCCCGGCCCCGCGGAACCGCCCGCGCCCATCGAGTAGTCGGCGGCCGCGACGGGGCCGGCCGCCTCGGCGCGCCGGCCGCACCGGCGTACGCTGGGGAGTATGAGCACCGCCCCCACCCCCGGCCCGCGAGCTGCGAAGTCCGAGCCGGCGCCGTCGAAGAAGAAGCCGGCGCTGGACTTCGACGATCCGTTCGACCAGCAGTCGGCGGACGACACGGACCGTGGTTGGGGCGAGCGGACTCCTGAGGGCGACGGCGCCGCCGATCTGGCGCGCTTCCTCGACGAGAAGCCGCCGCACCACATCTGAGCCGGCGCCCGAGCCGACACCCGGGCCGGGACCCGAGCGGCCCCGGCCTCGGGCTGCGGCCCCTGGCCGAAGGGCCGTACGAAAGACAGGCCTAGCTGCTCGGCCGGCCCCGCTGGGCGACGAGCTCGTCGCGGATCTGCTTGAGCACCTCCAGCTCGGTGACCTCCAGCGTCTCCTTGACGCCCGCCTTCTCCTTCTGCAGTGCCGCGCGCCGCGCCAAGTACTTGGCCATGGGCAGCACCATCAGGAAGTAGACGACCGCGGCCGTGATCAGGAAGCTCAGCGTGGCGCTGAGCACCGAGCCCCACAGGATCGGGATGCCGCTGACGACGTCCCCGCTCTCGTTCACCCGGCACGGGCCCTTCAGGCAGGACTGGTAGCTCTCCAGATCCTTGGTGCCGAAGGCGCCGACGATCGGGTTGATCACACCCCGCACCACCGCGTTGACGACATTGGTGAACGCGGCGCCGATCACCACCGCGACCGCCAGGTCGATCACGTTGCCCCGCATCAGGAAGGCCTTGAAGCCCTCCAGCACGCTCTGCTTCTTCTCCTGGCTCACCACGGTGCCCTTCGTCGGATGTGCGGTTGGCGCAGCCATTACGCCGTGCACGGTGCGTGACCGTCCAGTCCGTACACACGGACAGGCGACGCCCCAGGAACTCAGTGCGACCCGAGCCGGTCCGCATCGGCGCACACCCCCTTCCCCTCCGGGGCCGTGACCGCGTCCGAAACCGCCAGCGCCGCGGCCGTCACCACCAGCCCGGCGGCGATCGCCCGCCGCCTGCGCCGCACGGCCCGGCGCAGGCGGTGCCGGCCGCCGGGCACCCGCAGCGGGGCGAAGTGCGGCACGCCGCAGGACTCCGGAACGGGGGAGGGGGAGAGGGGAGGAGCAGCGGATAGGTAAGGGGAAGGGGAGGGGACGGACATGGGGCACCACCCGTGGTCGTGAGGACGGACGTCCGGCGGTCTTCCGCCGACGCCCTCACGATCCCGCGTCCTCACCGATCCCGCTGGAGCCTGTGGACGACCACGGGCTTGTGGAAAACGCCGCCCCCCGAGGGGATTACGGGGCTTACGGCAACTCGATGCCGAGGTCCCACCCGTCGTGCGCCCGGGTGCACAGACACGACCGGCTCTCCGTCTCCGGCAGCGCCGCCACCGCGTCGAAGAGCACCTCCCGCAGCCGCCCGACGTTCTCGCCGAACACCCGCAGCACCTCGGTGTGCGAGACGCCCTCGCCCGTCTCGGCGCCCGCGTCCAGGTCCGTGACCAGCGCCATCGACGTGTAGCAGAGCGCCAGCTCACGGGCGAGCACCGCCTCTGGGTGCCCCGTCATCCCCACCACCGACCAGCCCAGCGCCGCGTGCATCCGCGACTCGGCCCGGGTCGAGAAGCGGGGGCCTTCTATGACGACCATGGTTCCGCCGTCCACCGCCTGCCAGCCTCGGCCGTCCGCCGCCGCCAGCGCCACCTTGCGCCCCTCGGGGCAGTACGGGTCGGCGAAGGTGGTGTGCACGACGTTCGGCACGCTCCCGTCCGGAAGCGGCTCCCCGTCGAAGTACGTCTGCGCCCGCGTCTTCGTACGGTCCACCAGCTGGTCCGGTACGAGCAGGGTCCCCGGCCCGTACTCCGGACGCAGCCCGCCCACCGCGCACGGGCCCAGCACCTGGCGTACGCCGACGGACCGCAGGGCCCACAGGTTGGCGCGGTAGTTGATGCGGTGCGGCGGCAGGTGGTGACCGCGGCCGTGCCGCGGCAGGAACACGACACGCCGCCCGGCCAGTTCGCCGAAGAACAACGAGTCGCTCGGGCTCCCGTAGGGAGTGGTGACCTCGACCTCGGTGACGTCCTCCAGGAAGGAGTAGAAGCCCGAGCCACCGATGACGCCGATCTCTGCGCGGATCTCTGCGTTCGCGTTCGCCATGCGGTCACCCTAGCCGGGGGCCGAAACGCCGGGGACCCCGCCGTACGAAACGGCGGGGTCCCCGAAAAGGCGCGTGAAGGAGGAAGGTCAGGCGGCGGAGCTGCTGCTCCCGCTCGACGAGCTCGAGGCGCTCGACGCGGCCGGCTTCGCGTCCGAGGACGACCCCTTCGACGAAGACGACGACGAAGAAGCCGACGACGCGGACGAAGACGACGACGCGGGCGAGCTGCTCGACGACGCGCCACGGCTGTCGTTGCGGTAGAAGCCGGAGCCCTTGAAGACGATGCCAACGGCCGAGAACACCTTCTTCAGGCGTCCCTGGCAGCCGGGGCACTCGGTCAGCGCGTCATCGGTGAACTTCTGCACCGCCTCGAGGCCCTCGCCGCACTCGGTGCACTGGTACTGGTAGGTCGGCACTGTGTCTTCCTCCTGGCACTCTCACTCATTGAGTGCTAACGAGAGTCAATAGTGACGCATTCCGCGGGATCAGTCCACCGTCACCGGCACTCGGTGACCGACGCCACGTGCCACGGTGCGTCCCACGGTGCGCGGCGCGAGCCGCGACCGGAGCGCCACCAGGGTGGCCAGCGCCAGCGCCGTACCGGCCAGCGGGACCAGGAAACCGGTGCTCGCGCCGTATCCGTCCGCGAGCCGTCCGGCCACCGTCACGGCGGCCGCCTGGCCCAGCGCCACGGCGCCGGTCAGCCAGGTGAACGCCTCGGTACGGGCCGAGGCCGGCACCAGCGACTCGACCAGCGTGTAGCCGGTGATCAGGGCGGGCGCGATGCACAGGCCCACGATCAGGCCGAGGGCGCCCAGCAGCACCACCGAGTGCGCCGTCCACAGCAGGGAGGCGGTCACGGTCAGTGCCGCGTAGCCGAGGATCAGCCGGCGGCGGGGCCCGGTCTTCCAGGCGATCGCGCCGACCGCGAGACCGGCCAGCATGTTGCCCGCGGCGAAGAGCCCGTACAGGACACCGTTGACGCCCGGGTTCCCGATCTCCTCCGTGAACGCGGTCAGCGAGACCTGCATGCCGCCGAAGACGGAGCCGATGCCGAGGAACGCGACCGCCAGGACCCGTACGCCCGGGATGGACAGCGCCGAGGTGCGCTCCATGCGCGCCTGGGCACCGGAGAGGCCGGCCGCCAGGCCGTACGCCGGCTGGGTACGCCGCTGGGCGGCGAAGAGGAGGCCGCCGGCGAGCGTCAGCGTCGCCTCGGCGATCAGGCCGGCGGCGGGGTGGACGCCGGTGCACAGCGCGGTCGCGAGGACCGGGCCCACGACGAACGTGAACTCGTCGGTGACGGACTCGAAGGCCGCCGCCGTCGACATCAGGGGCGAGCCCTCCAGGCGCGCCGCCCAGCGGGCCCGCACCATGGGGCCGACCTGCGGTACGGAGGCGCCGGTCGGCACGGCCGCGGCGAACAGGGCCCACAGGGGTGCGCCCGCGAGGGCCAGCGCCGTCAGCGCGGAGACGGACGCGGTGTGGACGAGGACGCCGGGGACCAGGACGGCGCGCTGTCCGAAGCGGTCGGCGAGCTTGCCGCTCTGCGGCGCGAACAGCGCCATGGAGACACCGGTGACGGCGGCGACGGCACCCGCGCTGCCGTACGAACCGGTGGTGTGCTGGACCAGCAGGACGATGCCGATGGTCAGCATCGCGAAGGGCTGCCGCGCGGCGAAGCCGGGCAGCAGGAACGTCCAGGCGCCGGGGATGCGCAGGAGCTGTCCGTAACCGGGACGCTTGACAGCGTCAGTGGTGTTGACCGTGGATGCCACGGCCCGTGCCTTTCTGCCGCCTGGTGGCGCTCCCCGGGATGTCGGGAGCCGCCGAGAGCTGTCCTCTTGCGCGGAACTGCGGTAGATACCGGTGCCCGCAGCCTCAGGCTGCTTCAGGGGCTTCACGGCCGCCATACGGTCGCGCCAGCTCTGCGTCAGGCAGAGTTGGTCGATCTGGTTCGGTCGATCAGTGTGCCTTCATGATACAGGGGGAGTGCAGGGTGGCGCCTGTGAAATTGCCGACTTCATCTTCTGTTCACCTGTGATCAAGCGGCCGTGCTGGGTCGGACCCCGCCGGACCCCGCCGGATCACCGCCGGATGGCCGTCGGCTCACGAGCGGATCACCCCGTACCCAGCCATCCGGCCAGCTTGCCGCCCTGCCCGACCGCCCGCAGCCGCCGCTCCGCCGCGTCCCGTACCGGGTCCGTCGCCACCACCAGCAGCTCGTCCCCGCGCCGCAGCACCGTCGCCGGCGACGGTACGAAGCTCTTGCCCTCCCGTACGACGAGGGTGACGGCGGCCCCCGGCGGCAGGCGCAGCTCCGCGACCTCCACGCCGTGCATCTTGGACGCCTCGGGGATGGACAGTGACAGCAGGTGCCCGCGCAGCCGCTCCAGGGGCGCGGACTCGATGCCCAGGTCGGCGGCCTCGCCGGAGTCGCGCAGCCGCAGGGCCTTGGCGAGCCACGGCAGCGTCGGGCCCTGGACCAGCGTGTAGACCACGACCAGGACGAAGACGATGTTGAAGATCTTCTCGCTGCCGTCGATCCCGGCCACCATGGGGATGGTCGCCAGGATGATGGGCACGGCGCCGCGCAGGCCCGCCCAGGAGAGCAGGGCCCGCTCCTGCCAGGGCAGACGGAACGGCACCAGGCTGAGCACGACCGACAGCGGCCGCGCCACCAGGGTCAGCACCAGTCCGACGACGACCGCCGGCCAGAAGTCGTCGATCAGTTCGTGCGGGGTCACCAGCAGCCCCAGCAGGACGAACATGCCGATCTGGGCGATCCAGCCCAGGCCCTCCGCGAACCCGCGGTTCGCGGGCGCGTGCGGCAGCTTCGCGTTGCCCAGCACCACCGAGGCCAGGTAGACGGCGAGGAAGCCACTGCCGTGGGCCATGGCGCCGGCCGCGTACGCCACCACCGCGATCGCCATCACGGCGATCGGGTACAGGCCGGAGGCGGGCAGGGCCACGTGCCGCAGCCCGAACGAACCGAGGAAGGCCACCGTCAGGCCGATGGCCGCGCCGATGGCCAGCTCCAGCGCGATCTCTCCGACCAGGACGTACCAGCTGTCGACCGGGCCGGCCGTGGAGAAGGACACCACCAGGATGACGACGGGGGCGTCGTTGAAGCCGGACTCCGCCTCCAGGACACCGGTCACGCGCGAAGGGAGGGGCACCTTGCGTAGGACGGAGAAGACGGCCGCGGCGTCGGTCGAGGAGACGACCGCGCCGATGATCAGCGCCTGCCGCCAGTCCAGGCCGACGAGGTAGTGGGCACCCGCGGCCGTGACGCCCACGCTCACCGCGACGCCGACGGTCGACAGCACGGCCGCCGCCGGCAGCGCGGGCCGGATCTCCCGCCACTTCGTGCCCAGGCCGCCCTCGGCCAGGATCACCACGAGGGCCGCGTATCCGATGACCTGGGTCAGTCCGGCGTTGTCGAAGTGGACGTTGCCGATGCCGTCCTGTCCGATGGCGACGCCGATCCCCAGGTACAGGAGCAGGCTGGGCAGCCCGCTGCGGGACGAGATGCGCACCGCCGCCACGGCGATGAGCAGGACGAGCGAGCAGACGAGCAGGAGTTCGTTGAGCTGGTGGACAGTCAGTGGCCGATCCTTCCCCTCACGTACGTGCCGGACCGTTTCGCCGGGCCGGCCGCGGGTTACTTCGTTACCTTACCTAATCTTTAACGTTTCCTTGACGCCTTCTCCTCCGGCGGCGCACTCGCGCGGAGGCCTGGTGAGGGTCGGTGAGGGCCCCCGAGGGGGCCTGGTACTGACACCGCGTCCGGGCCCGGTGAGCGCTGCGCCTATGGTTGCTCCAAAGCACACCAGGACCAGCCTGCGCCTCGAAGGACAGCGATGCCCGCCAACACCACCGCCGCTTCCACCAAGAAGAAGGGGCGACGCGCCCGCCTGCTCGTGTTCGCTCTGGTGCTGGCGCTGGTCGCGGGCGTCGGTTACGGGGCCTACTGGACCGTCAGCACGGTGCGTGCCCCCTTCCCGCAGACCACCGGCACCATCGACCTCCCGGGCCTGAGCGCCCCCGTCGACGTCAAGCGCGACGGGTACGGCGTTCCGCAGCTCTACGCCTCCACCGACGAGGACCTGTTCCGCGCGCAGGGGTACGTCCACGCGCAGGACCGGTTCTGGGAGATGGACGTACGCCGCCACATGACGTCCGGCCGGCTCTCCGAGATGTTCGGCAAGGGTCAGGTCGACACGGACGCCTTCCTGCGCACGCTCGGCTGGCACCGGGTGGCCGAGGAGGAGTACCGCACCAAGCTGTCGCCGGAGACCAAGAAGTACCTCCAGGCGTACGCGGACGGCGTCAACGCCTACCTGAAGGGCAAGGAGGGCCGTGACGTCTCCGTCGAGTACGCCGCCCTCGCCTTCAGCAACGACTACGCCATCGAGCCCTGGACGCCGGTCGACTCGGTGGCCTGGCTCAAGGCGATGGCGTGGGACCTGCGCGGCAACATGAAGCAGGAGATCGACCGTTCGCTGATGACCAGCCGGCTCGGCGAGCAGCAGATCAAGGACCTGTACCCGGCGTACCCGTACAACCTGCACCGGCCGATCGTGGACAAGGGCGCGGTGGACGACGCCAAGGGCGAGTTCGACCCGTCCGCCAAGCCGTCCGACACGGGCACGGACACCGGCGCGGACGCAGGCACGGGCAACGGCGGCGCGACGGGCTCCGAGGGGGCCTCCGGGGCTTCTGCGGACGCCTCCGGGGCCTCGGGTGCCGGCGGAGGTGCGAGCACCCCGCAGGGGGCCGCTGAGGGCTTCCAGGCGCAGCTGTCCTCGCTGTCGACGTCCCTGGACGAGATCCCGGCGCTGCTGGGCCCCAACGGCAGCGGCATCGGATCGAACTCCTGGGTCGTCTCCGGCAAGTACACGACCACCGGTAAGCCGCTCCTGGCCAACGACCCGCACCTGGCGCCCCAGCTGCCGTCCCTCTGGTACCAGATGGGCCTGCACTGTCGTGCCGTGTCCGACAAGTGCCGGTACAACGTCGCCGGGTACACCTTCTCCGGTATGCCCGGTGTGATAATCGGTCACAACCAGGACATCGCGTGGGGCTTCACCAACCTGGGCGCCGACGTCAGCGACCTCTACCTCCAGAAGGTCTCCGACCGGGGCTACCAGTACGGCGGCAAGGAAGTGCCCTTCACCACCCGCGAGGAGACGATCAAGATCGCGGGCGGCGGCAGCCGGACCATCACCGTCCGGACCACCAACAACGGCCCCCTGGTCTCCGACCGCAGCAACGAGCTGGAGAAGGTCGGCGAGAAGGCCCCCGTGACCGCCTCCGCCCCGGACCGCGGCGACGGTTACGCGGTCTCCCTCCGATGGACCGCCCTGGACCCGGGCAAGTCCATGGACGCCGTCTTCGAGCTGAACCGCGCCAAGGACTTCAAGGAGTTCCGCCAGGCCGCCCGCGACTTCGAGGTGCCGGCGCAGAACCTCATCTACGCCGACGCCAAGGGCACCGAGGGCCACATCGGCTACCAGGCGCCCGGCAGGATCCCCGTCCGCGCCGAGGGCCACGACGGCACCATGCCGGCGCCCGGCTGGGACCCGAAGTACCAGTGGAAGAAGGAGTCGGTCCCCTTCGAGGAGCTCCCGTACGAGGAGAACCCGGAGCGCGGCTACATCGTGACCGCCAACCAGGCCGTGATCGACGCGGAGAAGTACCCGTACCTGCTCACCCAGGACTGGAGCTACGGCTCGCGCAGCCAGCGGATCAACGACCTCATCGAGTCGAAGATCAAGGACGGCGGCAAGATCTCGACCGACGACATGCGCACCATGCAGATGGACAACAGCAGCGAGATCGCCGAGATGCTGACGCCCTACCTGCTGAAGATCGACATCGACGACCCGTACGTCCGTGAGGCCCAGAAGCTCCTGGAGGGCTGGGACTACACCCAGGACGCCGACTCCGGCGCGGCCGCCTACTTCAACGCGGTCTGGCGCAACGTCCTGAAGCTCGCCTTCGGCGACAAGCTCCCCAAGGAGCTGCGGGTCAAGGGCGAGTGCCTCAACGTGCGCCCGGCCGACTCCACCGGCCCCATCGACGAGCAGAACAAGCTCGTGCGCGAGTGCGGCCAGCGCGCCGCCGACGCGGCCCAGCCCGATGGCGGCGACCGGTGGTACGAGGTGGTGCGCCCGCTCCTGAAGGACGAGAAGAACGCGTGGTGGCAGTCGCCGGCCAACCGCATCGACGAGGGCACCGCCACCCGCGACCAGCTGCTCAAGCGCGCCATGGTCGACGCCCGCTGGGAGCTGACGGCCAAGCTCGGCAAGGACGTCGGCAGCTGGAGCTGGGGCCGGCTGCACCAGCTGACCCTGAAGAACAAGACCCTCGGCACCGAGGGCCCGGGCTTCCTGCAGTTCATGCTGAACCGCGGCCCCTGGAACCTGTCCGGCGGCGAGGGCGCGGTCAACGCCACCGGCTGGAACGCCGCGGGCGGCTACGAGGTCGTCTGGGTCCCGTCCATGCGGATGGTGGTGAACGTCGGCGACTGGGACAGGTCCCGCTGGATCAACCTGTCCGGCGCCTCCGGGCACGCGTACAGCTCGCACTACACCGACCAGACGGAGCTGTGGGCCAAGGGCGAGCTGCTCGACTGGGCCTACACCGACCGGGCGGTGGACGCCGGGACGGTCGACCGGCTGGTGCTCAAGCCATGACGGCGGCAGGGGCGCTCACGCCGTGACGGCGGCGCCGGGGGCGCTCACGCCATCAGGCCCCGGAAGGGCCTGAACCGGAGCGTGACGTCCGGCGTCACCACCGCGTGCACGGGGTGGTCGTGCGGTTCCTCCGGGACCCGCTCGACCACCTCGTTCGCGTAGAGCAGCACCACCAGGTACGGATCCTCCCCGGCCCGTACGAAGCGGGCCAGGACCCGGTCGTACGAACCGCCGCCCCGCCCCAGGCGCATGCCGCGCGAGTCCACCGCGAGGCCGGGCAGCAGGACCGTGTCGGCCTCCAGGACGGCGTCCACGCCCAGCGCGGGCCCCGACGGCTCCAGGAGCCCCCGCCGGGCCCGTACGAGCCGCTCAGGGCCCTCGTAGGGGGCCCAGTCGAGGTCGTTGTCGGGCAGGAGCACCGGCAGCAGGACGCGTACGCCCCGGGCGCGCAGCGCGTCGAGGAGCGCGCGCGTGCCCGGTTCGCTCCCCACCGACACATATGCGGCGACCGTCCGTGCCCGTCGCAGCTCGGGCAGCTTGAGGGCCAGCTCCGCGAGAACCAAGGCCGCTTTTTCGACGTCCTCACTGGTCAGAAGGGTCCGCGCGTCGAGCAGTTGGCGCCGCAGAGCGGTCTTTTCGGACATGCTGCCGGTCATCATGAACTCTCAAACCCCTCGTATACGCCTATATGGGAGGGAAGTTAACCGGACGCTAATCATCCGCCCATACCAACCCGATAGGGTGCTCCGCATGACTCAGTCGCACCACAGGATCAGCAAGGCTGTCATCCCGGCCGCAGGCCTTGGCACCCGGTTCCTGCCGGCCACGAAAGCCACTCCCAAAGAGATGCTCCCTGTGGTCGACAAGCCCGCCATCCAGTACGTCGTCGAGGAGGCCGTAGGCGCCGGCCTCTGCGACGTGCTGATGATCACCGGCCGCAACAAGCGGCCCCTCGAGGACCACTTCGACCGCAACTACGAGCTGGAGGAAGCCCTCGTCAAGAAGGGCGACCAGGAGCGCCTCGGCAAGGTCCGGGAGTCCAACGACCTCGCCACCATGCACTACGTC
Source organism: Streptomyces sp. NPDC030862 (assembly GCF_055571835.1). Lineage (NCBI taxonomy): Bacteria > Bacillati > Actinomycetota > Actinomycetes > Kitasatosporales > Streptomycetaceae > Streptomyces > Streptomyces sp. NPDC030862. The sequence goes on from NZ_JBVIEN010000019.1 coordinate 20,231, forward strand.
CGCCAGGGCGACCCGCGCGGCCTCGGCCACGCCGTCCTGTGCGCCGCCCCGCACGTCGGCGACCAGCCCTTCGCCGTCCTCCTCGGCGACGACCTCATCGACCCGCGCGACCCCCTGCTCCAGCGCATGATCGAGGTCCAGGAGCGCGAGGGCGGCAGCGTCATCGCCCTCATGGAGGTCGAGCCCTCCCAGATCCACCTCTACGGCTGCGCCGCCGTCGCGCCGACCGGCGACTCCGACGTCGTCCGCGTGACCAACCTCGTCGAGAAGCCCGACCCCGCCGAGGCGCCCAGCAACTACGCCATCATCGGCCGCTACGTCCTGGACCCCGCGGTCTTCGGGATACTCCGCGAGACCGAGCCGGGCCGCGGCGGCGAGATCCAGCTCACCGACGCCCTCCAGAAGCTCGTCGCCGACGAGGAGGTCGGCGGCCCGGTCCACGGCGTGGTCTTCAAGGGCCGCCGCTATGACACCGGTGACCGGGGCGACTATCTCCGGGCGATTGTCAGACTCGCGTGCGAACGTGAAGATCTGGGACCGGACTTCCGTTCCTGGCTTCAGCGTTACGTCACCGAGGAGATGTAGGGATTGAGCAGCACGACCTGGTCGGTGGACGACCACCTGGAGGACATCCTCGGCGCGATCCGCCCGCTCGACCCCATCGAGCTGCCGCTGCCCGACGCCCAGGGCTGTGTCCTGGTCGAGGACGTCATGGTGCCCGTCGCCCTGCCGCCCTTCGACAACAGCTCCATGGACGGCTACGCGGTACGGGTCGCGGACGTCACCGGCGCCAGCGAGGAGTTCCCGGCCGTCCTCACCGTCATCGGTGACGTCGCGGCGGGCAGCGGGGGACTGCCCACCGTCGGCCCCGGCCAGGCCGCCCGCATCATGACCGGCGCGCCGCTGCCGCCGGGCGCCGAGGCCGTCGTCCCGGTCGAGTGGACCGACGGCGGCACCGGCGGCGCGCCCGCCACCACCATGCGCGCCGCGAGCGCCGCCCCCGAGGGCGCGAGCGGCGAGGTCCGCGTCCACCGCCCGGTCGAGGTCCGCGCCCACGTGCGCGCGCGGGGCAGCGACGTCCAGGCGGGCGACCTCGCCCTGGAGGAGGGCACGGTCCTGGGGCCGCCGCAGATCGGCCTGCTCGCCGCCATCGGCCGAGGCACCGTGCGGGTGCGTCCCCGCCCGCGCGTGGTCGTGCTCTCCACCGGCAGCGAGCTGGTCCAGCCGGGCGAGGAGCTCGGCCCCGGCCGGATCTACGACTCCAACAGCTTCGCGCTGGCCGCCGCCGCGCGCGACGCCGGAGCCATCGCGTACCGGGTCGGCGCCGTCACCGACGACGCCGACACCCTCCGGGCCACCATCGAGGACCAGCTGATCCGGGCCGACATGCTCGTCACCACCGGCGGTGTCAGCGTCGGCGCGTACGACGTCGTCAAGGAGGCCCTCTCCTCCGTCGGCGACCAGGACGAGCCGGGCAGCGGCATCGACTTCCGCAAGCTCGCCATGCAGCCGGGCAAGCCCCAGGGCTTCGGCTCCATCGGCCCCGAGCACACCCCGCTGCTCGCCCTGCCGGGGAACCCGGTGTCCTCGTACGTCTCCTTCGAGCTGTTCGTCCGCCCCGCCATCCGCGCCCTCATGGGGCTCAAGGACCGCCCGGACGTCCAGCGCCCGCGCGTGCGGGCCGCCCTTGCCGCCGACAAGCCGCTGTCGTCGCCGTCCGGCAAGCGCCAGTTCCTGCGCGGCCGGTACGACGCCGAAGCGGGCACCGTCACCCCGGTGGGCGGCGCCGGCTCGCACCTGATCGGCGCCCTCGCGCACGCGGACGCGCTGCTCGTCGTCCCGGAGGACACCACCACCGTGGAGCCGGGCGCCGAGCTGGAAGTGGTCCTCATCGGCTGACGGGACGGGTGTGGCGGTACGGTGTCTGCCGCTGTGCCTTCCCGGGGGACCACCCCCGGCCCCCGCCGGCGCGACAATGGCCGTGGCGGGGCAATCGGCGCCGGAACACGCGAGGCGGAGTTCAGCAGTGAGTACGCAAGGCAGCCTGACGCACATCGACGAGGCCGGAGCGGCCCGCATGGTCGACGTCTCCGGGAAGGACGTGACCGCCCGCACCGCCCGTGCCACCGGCCGGGTCCTGGTCTCCCCCCGCGTGATCGAGCTGCTGCGCGGCGAGGGCGTCCCCAAGGGCGACGCGCTGGCCACCGCCCGGATCGCGGGCATCATGGGCGCCAAGCGCACGCCCGACCTGATCCCGCTCTGCCACCCCCTGGCCGTCTCCGGCGTCAAGGTCGACCTGACGGTCGCGGACGACGCGGTGGAGATCGCGGCGACCGTGAAGACCACCGACCGCACGGGCGTCGAGATGGAGGCGCTGACCGCCGTGTCGGTGGCCGCGCTGACCGTGATCGACATGGTGAAGGCCGTCGACAAGGCGGCCGTCATCACCGACGTACGGGTGGAGGAGAAGACGGGCGGCAAGTCCGGCGACTACCGGCGCGCCGGCGAGGCGGACGGAGCGGCCCAGTGACCCCCCGGGCCGGCCACGTCCACGGCGCGCACGACGCCCACCAGCCGCAGCCCGATCCAAAGGGCCCGGACCGGACGTACCGCGCGCTCGTCGTCACCGCCTCCAACCGGGCGTCCGCCGGGGTGTACGAGGACAAGGGCGGCCCCCTCATCGTCGAGGGTCTCACCGCACTGGGCTTCGCCGTCGACGGCCCGGTGGTCGTCCCCGACGGCGACCCCGTGGAGGCGGCCCTCCGCGAAGGGGTCACCGCCGGGTACGACGCCATCGTCACCACCGGCGGCACCGGCATCTCGCCCACCGACCGGACCCCCGACGTCACCCGTCGGGTCCTCGACCACGAGATCCCCGGCATCCCGGAGGCGATCCGCGCGTACGGCCGCGACAAGGTCCCGACGGCCGCCCTCTCCCGGGGGCTCGCCGGGGTCGCCGCCGGCACCCTGATCGTGAACCTGCCGGGCTCCACCGGCGGCGTGCGCGACGGCCTGGCCGTCCTCGGCCGGATCCTGGTCCACGCGGTCGACCAGCTGCGCGGCGGCGACCACCCCAGACCGTCATGAACCCCGCCTGGCCCGTGACCCTGGTGGACGGACGGGTCGCCCTGCGTCCGATAAAGCTGCGCGACCAGCGGGCCTGGCGCGAGGTCAACCGGCGCAACCGCGACTGGCTGCGCCCCTGGGAGGCGACCATCCCGCCGCCCGCCCCCGGCGGCCCGCTGGTGGAGCGCCCCACGTACCGCCAGATGGTCCGCCATCTGCGCACGGAGGCGAACGCGGGCCGGATGCTGCCCTTCGTGATCGAGTACGAAGGGCGGCTCGTGGGCCAGCTGACGGTCGCCGGCATCACCTGGGGCTCGATGTGCTCGGGGCACGTGGGGTACTGGGTGGACCGCGAGGTCGCCGGGCGCGGCGTCATGCCGACCGCCGTGGCGCTCGCCGTGGACCACTGCTTCCGCTCGGTGGGACTGCACCGGATCGAAGTCTGTATTCGCCCCGAGAACACGCCCAGCCGCCGGGTCGTCGAGAAATTGGGATTCCGCGAGGAGGGCCTGCGCCCTCGCTACCTCCACATCGACGGTGACTGGCGCGACCACCTCGTCTTCGCCCTCACGGCCGAGGAGGTCCCGGAGGGGCTGCTGCGCCGGTGGCACCGGGTCCGACCGGGAACACCGCGTTAAATAAAATATTTGTTCGAATTAAAGCGTGAGTCGACCAGATCCGGTCCGATCAATCACAAAAAAATTCAGTGATATCAGCCAGATCGTGCGACACACCGGCCCAATTGGCCGATGGCCTGCTGCGAACCCCTCTACGGTGTGGGATGTGAGCAGCAGCGGCCTCATTTACGCAGTCATCGTCGGGGCCTGGGCCGCCTACTTGGTGCCGATGTGGCTCCGACGGCAGGACGAGCTGAACGAGGCCCGTCCGACGGAACGCTTCAGCACCGCCATCCGGCTCCTGTCCGGACGGGCGGGGATGGAGCGCCGGTACGCCAAGGAGCTGGACCGGCGCACCGCCGGACAGGTGGGGCCCGAGGCCGACCCGGACGCCGAGACGGAGCATCTGAGCTCCGTCGACGTCCGGGCCTTCGCCGCGCCCCCGGCTCTGACGGAGGCGCGCCTGGAGGTCCCCGACGCCCCGCCCGCCAGGCCCCGCCCGGCGGGCCGTCCGCGCGCGGCCGGCGCCGCCGCCGAACGCGCCCGCCGCTCCCGGGTCCTCGCCCGGCGCCGCCGCACCACGGTGGTCCTGTTCCTGGCGTTCACCCTCGGCGCGATCGTCGCGGCCGTCGGCGGCCTCGCGTTCCTGTGGGCCCCGGGCATCCCGGCGGTCCTGCTGAGCGCGTACATCGTGCACCTGCGCGCCCAGGAGCGGCGGCGCTTCGTGTACGTCATGGACCGGCGCCGCGCCGAGGCCGCCGCGCAGCGCCTGCGCGAGAGTCGCCGCCGCCCCCGGCCGGCCCCGGAGCAGGAGCCCGCCGATCCGCAGTCGGCCGGCCCGCAGCCGGAGCCGGCGCCCGCGGTCTCCCCGCAGGAGGCGGGCCGCCGCGCGCTGGTGGAGCAGACGGACCACGCGGAGTGGGTGGACCAGCAGCGCGACCGGGGCCCGGCGCGCGGCGACAGCTGGGACCCGGTCCCCGTCCCGCTCCCCACCTACGTCACCGCCCCGGTGGCCCCCCGGGCCACGGGCGGCGTCGACGTCACGGACCCGGAGACCTGGAGCGCCGCCCGCTCCTCCGTGGCGGAGCCGACCCCGCCCCCGCCCACCCGCCAGAACCCGAACCCGAGCGCGACGCCGCCCCCGCCGCGCCGCACGCGCGACCACGGCCGCACGCCGCTCTTCGACCAGTACGCGGACGAGGACCGCCCGCGCGCGGCCAACGAGTGACGCGGGTCTCCTTCGCCGCCGCCGACGGGGAACGGATTTCCAAGCAGCCCGATCGGGATGCTAATGTTTCACACGTCGCAAGGGCCTGTGGCGCAGACTGGTAGCGCACCTCGTTCGCATCGAGGGGGTCAGGGGTTCAAATCCCCTCAGGTCCACGCACATCAAAGCCCCCGCCGGGGAAACCGGGCGGGGGCTTTGTCTTGCCCGTACGGCAACCAAGTGTGCTGAGTTGTGGAACAGAGGGTCGGTACAGGGAACGATCGGCGCGGCACCGTGCCGGTGCGGGCCGCGCCCTACCCCTGGATCGGCAGGTCCGGGTGCGTGGCCAGGAAGGCGAAGTAGGCGATGGCCGCCGTCGTGCCCACGGCGGAAAGGGCAAGAGCCGTCACGGCGCGGGTGCGGTCGGCGTGCAGCCTGGACGCGGTGCGGAGTTCGATGCAGCCCCACACCAAGCCCACGAGGCCAAGGGGAAGTGCGACGGCCCAGACGAGCATCCAGTAGGGGCAGCAGAACCAGATGGCGACGGAGAGGCCGCCGAGGATAACGGGGCCCTTCGGCTCGGGTCTGCCGTCGGTCGGATCGATCGCACCGCTCATGGGGCGATCAAACCAGCCCGCTTCCCGCGACCTCCAGGCGCCCCGAGGCGAGGGCTCAGGGTGCCTCGGGTGCCCGCGAGGCGCCCCTAGGGTAATTAACCCTTTGCCTAGTGGTCCTAGGCTGGCTACGGTCCTTGACCATGAAGGCAGTCACTGAGCGCACCATCCGTGCGTCGTTCGTCAATTGCTCGAAGGGCGAGGCCGCCCGTCTCCCCCTCCCGCGGGATCTGGCCCAGCGGCCGTGGGACGACCTGGACTTTCTCGGCTGGCGTGATCTGTCCGCCCCCGACCGCGCCTACCTGGTCGCCGAGCGCGGCGAGCAGGTGGTCGGCGTCGCGCTGCGTCTCGCCTCGCGGCAGGCCGCCGGGCTGCGGCGCAGTCTGTGCTCGATCTGTCTGACCACCCACCCGCTCAGCGGCGTGACGCTGATGACGGCGCGCAAGGCCGGGGCGGCCGGGCGCGAGGGCAACTCGGTCGGCCTGTACGTGTGCACCGACCTGGACTGCTCCCTCTACGTACGGGGCAAGAAGCGCCCCGAGTCCGGTGCGCGCTTCGACGAGCGCCTCACGGTGGAGGAGCAGATCGAGCGGACCCGGGGCAAGCTCGCCGCGTTCCTGGATCAGCTGTACGCGTAGACGCGTGCCCCGCCGACGAACGTCTGGAGCACCCGCGTCTCGGCGATCCGCTCCGGCGGCGCGGCGAACGGGTCGCGGTCCAGGACCACCAGGTCGGCGAGGTTTCCGGCGCGGATGACGCCGGTGTCGTCGAGGTGGTTCACGTACGCGCTGCCCGCGGTGTACGCGGTGAGGGCGGCGTCCAGGCCGATGCGCTGCTCCGGCAGGAAGATCGGCGCGTCCGGACCGTCCTCCGGCAGGACGCGGTTGACCGCGACGTGCAGCGCGGCGAGCGGGTCCGGGCTGCTGACCGGCCAGTCGCTGCCCGCCGCGAGCCGCGTCCCGGCGCGCAGCAGGTCGCCGAAGGGGTACTGCCAGGCGGCCCGCTCCGGACCGAGGAACGGGATCGTCAGCTCGTCCATCTGCGGCTCGTGCGCCGCCCACAGCGCCTGGATGTTCGCGGTCGCGCCCAGCCGCGCGAAGCGCGGTACGTCCTCGGGGTGCACCACCTGGAGGTGCGCCAGGTGCGGCCGCGTGTCGGTGGCGCCGCCGCTCGCCTCGCGGGCGGCCTCCACGGCGTCGAGCGCCTCGCGCACCGCGCGGTCGCCCAGCGCGTGGAAGTGCGTCTGGAAGCCGTGGGCGTCCAGGGCGGTGACGTACTCGGCGAGCGCCTTCGGGTCGATGAAGGAGATGCCGGAGTTGTCGGAGGCGCAGCCGCACGAGGTCAGGTAAGGGCCGAGCAGCGCGGCCGTGTGGTTCTCGGCGATGCCGTCCTGCATGATCTTCACGGTGGTGGCACGGAGGTTGCCGTGCGTCAACTCCTCGCGCCGCGCGAGCAGTTCCGGCAGCTGCTCCAGGCCACGCGCACGGTCCCACCACAGCGCGCCGACGACCCGCGCGGTGAGCCTCCCGGAGCGCGCGGCGGCCGCGTACGCGGGGGCGGGGTCGGCCATGCCCGCGTGGTCGCCGAGCAGCGCGTCCTGCCAGGCGGTGACGCCCAGCGAGTGCAGCAGCTCCTGCGCGCGCAGCAGCCCCGCGGTGAGCTCGTCCAGCGTCGGCGCCGGTACGAGGTCGGCGATGAGGGTCATCGCGCCCTCCTGCAGCATGCCGGTGGGATGCTCGTCGGCGTCCCGCTCGATGCGCCCGTCGGCCGGGTCGGGGGTGTCGGCGGTGATCCCGGCGAGCTCCAGGGCACGGGAGTTGGCCCAGCCGCCGTGGTGGTCGCGGTTGACGAGGTACGCCGGCCGGTCGGGGACCAGCTCGTCCAGGAACCGGCGGTCGGGCGTGCCGCCGGGGAACGCCTCCATCGACCAGCCGCCCCCGGTGATCCACTCCGCCTCCGGGTGCGCGTCCGCGTACTCCCGGATGCGGCGGCGGTACGCCTCCGCCGTCGTCGCCCCGCTCAGGTCGCAGCGGCCCATCTCCACGCCGGCGCCCACCGGGTGGACGTGTGCGTCCTGGAAGCCGGGTATCAGCAGCCGGCCGCGCAGGTCCACGACTTCGGTGCGCGGGCCGATCAGCCCGTGCACCTCGGAGCCGCCGACGGCGACGATGCGCCGGCCGCGGACGGCCACCGCGCTCGCCCGGGGGCGCACGGGGTCCACGGTGTGGACGGGGCCACCGGTGAAGACGAGGTCCGCGGTGCGGTGAGGGGCCATGGGCGTACTCCTGGTTCACGGAGGTGTCGTTCGTCGTTCAGTGTGCGGCGGGACACGGCGGTGTCCATGCGCAGGATGAACGTTTCGACCCCCGCACCCCTACGAGTTGGCCAACTCTGGCCGAAGCTCCGGGGGTGTCCAGGACGCATGACGGAGGATCGTCCGAATCGCCACCCCGGAGGGCGTGAGCCGCATCGCCGCGTTGCGCAGGGCGACGGCCGCCGGGTGCGCGAGCCGCTGTCCCATCCGGCCCGCACGGCGGGCCGCCAGCGCGACCGCCTGGCTGCGCGGTCGCCGCTCGGCGTCGTACCGGGCCAGCGCCGTACGGACGTCGGGCGCCTCGGCGGCCGCGGCGGCCAGGGTCACGGCGTCCTCCAGCGCCTGGCAGGCGCCCTGGCCGAGGTGCGGCGTCATGGCGTGCGCGGCGTCGCCGAGCAGCGCGACGCGCCCGACGGCGTACGTGGACAGGGGCGTGACCAGCTCGTTGATGTCGTGGTGCAGCACCGCGCCCGGCGCGGTCGCCGCCAGCAGCGCGGGGATCGGGTCGTGCCAGCCGACGAACCGGCGGCGCACGGCGTCGAGCGGGTCGCGCGGGCGCACGCCCGCCGGGGCGTTGAGCACTGCGTGCCACTCCACGCGCCCGTCGGCGAAGAGGAGGTGACCGAACTCGGCGCCCCGCCCCCAGGTCAGCTGGAAGTCGGCGCCGCCCACGTCCACCGGGTGCCCGGTGATCGCCCGCAGCACCGTGGAGCCGCTGTACGCCGGACCTGGCGCGTCGGGCAGCAGCCGGGCCCGGACGCGGCTGTTGACGCCGTCCGCCGCGACGACGAGGTCGGCGTCGTACGTCCGCCCGTCGGCCGTGCGCACGCGCGCGTGCGGCGCCTCCGGGTCGTCCTCGACGGCCGTCACCTCGGCGCCGGTGACCAGCGCGCCGGGCGGCAGCGGAGCGCGCAGCAGCCGGTGCAGGGTGGCGCGCGGGATGCCGAGGATCGGTGCGCCCAGGGCGCGTTCGAGGGCGTGGCCGTCCATCCGCGCGAGCACCCGGCCGCCCGGGGTGCGGGTGGCGCCGGTGAGCTGGCGGCGCGCGGCCGCGCGGACGGCGGGCCCGGCGCCGAGCGCGTCCAGGGCGTGGATGCCGTTGGCGGCGAGGGAGATCCCCGCGCCCGCGTCGGCGAGGGCGTCCGGGGCGCGCTCGACGACGGTGACCCGCCAGCCGGTGCGCACGAGTCCGAGGGCCGCCGCCAGCCCGCCGATTCCGCCGCCGATCACCACTGCTCGTCCAGGCCGCATCGTTCCCCCTCGCGCTTTCTACAGGTGTAGAAGGAGGCTACTACGGGTGTAGAAAGGGGTCATGACCCGGGATCGCCGTACCGTCCTCGCCGACGCCGCCCTCTCCGTCCTCGCGGACGGCGGCATGCGCGCCCTCACGCACCGCGCCGTCGACGCGGCCGCCGGGCTGCCGACCGGTACGACGTCGGCGTACCTGCGCACCCGCAAGGCGCTGCTGACCGCCCTTGCCGTACGTCTGGTCGAACTCGACCAGGCGGAACTGAGGGAGGCGGCCGGGCGTGCGCCGCTCCCGCCCGGAGCGGGCCCCGACGAACTCGCCGACGCCCTGGCGCGGTTCAGTGAGGCGCGCCTGACCGGTGAGGGGCGGCGGAGGACGCTCGCCCGGTACGCGTGCGCGGTGGAGAGCGTCCACCAGCCGGAGCTGCGGGAGGTCCTCGTACCGCGCGAGAACGCCGCGCGCGACGCCGTACGGGCGGTGCTCGCCGCGCACGGGGCCGCGGACCCGGACGGGCGGACGGTCACGCTGCTGGCGTGCGTGGACGGGCTGGTCTTCGAGCGGCTCACCGGCCAGGCCGGCACCGGTGGGCTGCGTGCCGAGATCCGCGCGCTGGTGGACGCGGCGCTGCGGCAAGACACCCCCTAGGTCCGGCGGGGTGGTCCCCGCCGGACCGCCGGGGGTTACGACACCTGCGCCTTGTCGTACAGCGCCTTCGCCACGTCGCCGAAGTACGGGCCGAACATCCGGTTCGGCAGGAAGGTGTAGCCGAAGCTGTTCACCGAGACCTGCAGGCCCGTGCCGGTCGACTCGCTGAAGCCGGTGAACCAGGGACCGCCGCTGGAGCCGCCGGTCATGTTGCAGGCCAGGCTGTGGTCCTGCGAGAAGAGGAAGTCCTTGGAGGAGTTCCCGCTGCAGTGGATCAGCTTGGAACCGTCGTACGGGGACGCGGCCGGGAAGCCGAAGGCGTACATCGGCTTGTTGTAGCCGCCGTTGAACTGGATCCCCTGTGCGCCGGTGACGGCGGTGAGCTTCTGGCCGTTCAGCGGGGCCACGACGGCCGCGCCGATGTCGTGGTTGATGTCCTCGCTCGCCTCCCACTGCGGGGTGGTCAGCGTCTTGGTGGCGGTCCACTGGCCGTAGGGCGCCTGGCCGTTGTCGTAGGCGGGGACGAAGACCCAGTTGGTGTGCCAGCTGCCCTGGTACTTCACGCAGTGGCCGGCCGTGATGACGGTGGAGGCGTTCTGGCTGGTCACGGCGTTGCCGGAGCAGGAGGCGGTACGGCCCTGGAAGGTGAAGAACACCCGCCCGGACGTCTTCACGACCGCCCCGCCACCGGTCCACGCGCCGCCGGGCTGCGGGAACGCCGTGGGCGCGACGGTGGTGGTCTCCTTGCCCGGCCGCGGCGCCGTGAGTTTCTTCAGCGCCCGCGGGGTGAGCTCCAGGTCCAGCGGGGTGGCCGCGCGCATGCGCTCGGCGGTCCAGAAGGCCCGGGCGCCCTGCTGCTCGGCGGCGGTGACGGTCCGGGCGGACGGGGCGTTCTCGGCCTGCGGGGCGGGCGCCGGTCCGGCCGGGGCGGCCGCGGTGGCGGCGGTGGCGGACAGGGCGCCGGTGAGGAGGGCTCCGACGGTCAGCAGGATGCCCGTGGCGGTGCGGTGGCGTCTCACGCATGTCTCCTTCTGCCGTGCCCGGGCGCGGTCGCGCGGCCGGGCAGGGTGGGGGAACGAAGAGCGGTGCGGATCAGCGGTGCGTGTGGTGCCTGCGGTGCTTGTGGTGCCTGCTGTGCGTGTGGTGCGCGCCGTACGTGTCGTGCGTGCCGTGCGTGCCGTGCGTGAGGCAGGGTCCCACGGGCGGGGCCTGGTTGTCAGGAGCGCGTCAGCGACTTCGCGAAGCAGCGGCTGTTCGGGTACTCGCGGTAGTAGCCGAACTTGGCGCACGGCGCGTACCCGCTCGACGTGTACAGCCCGATCGCCTCCGGCTGCATGTCGCCGGTCTCCAGCACCATGCGGGTGCGCCCGGCGGCGCGCGCGTCCTCCTCCAGGGCGGCGAGGATGCGGCGGGCCAGGCCCAGGCCGCGCGCCTCGGGGATCACGTACATGCGCTTGAGCTCGGCGTCCCCGTCGGCGTATCCCTCGTCGTTCTCGTCCTGCGTGCGCCAGCCGCCGGTCGCGACCGGGCGGTCCCGCTCGTCATACGCCAGCAGGTACAGGCCGCGCGGCGGACGGAACATCGAGGGGTCGAGCGGTGTGAGATCGCCCTCGTCGCCGTACCGCTCGGCGTACTCGAGCTGGACGGCGTCGTTGAGTTTGACGGCGTCAGGGTGGTCGAAGGGGACCGGGCGTATAAGCATACGGTGGATGGTACATGTATGCGGTAGCCTGGTCTCGGTTATCGTGCCGGAATGCTCACTGTGACGTCCGCCAATGTCAATGGCCTGCGTGCCGCCGCGAAGAAGGGCTTCGTGGAGTGGCTGGCCGGGACCGCCGCCGACGTGCTCTGCCTCCAGGAGGTGCGGGCCGAGGAGTCCCAGCTCCCCGAGGCGGTCCGTACGCCCGACGGCTGGTACGCCGCGCACGCCCCGGCCGCCGCCAAGGGCCGCGCGGGCGTCTCCCTCTACACGCGGCGCGAGCCGGACGCGGTACGCGTGGGCTTCGGCTCGTCCGAGTTCGACGGCAGCGGCCGCTACCTGGAGGCCGACCTGCCGGGCGTCACGGTCGCCAGCCTCTACCTCCCCTCCGGGGAGGTCGGTACGGAGCGGCAGGACGAGAAGGTCCGCTTCATGGACGCCTTCCTCCCCTACCTCAAGGACCTGCGGGAGCGGGCGGCGTCCGAGGGGCGCGAGGTGCTGGTCTGCGGCGACTGGAACATCGCCCACCGGGAGGCCGACCTCAAGAACTGGAAGGCCAACCAAAAGAGCTCCGGTTTCCTCCCCGAGGAGCGCGCCTGGCTCTCGCGCGTCCTCGCCGAGGGCGACGGCGGCTACGTCGACGTGGTCCGCGCCCTCCATCCCGACCAGGCCGGACCGTACTCCTGGTGGTCCTACCGCGGCCGCGCCTTCGACAACGACTCCGGCTGGCGCATCGACTACCACATGGCCACCCCGGGCCTCGCCGCCCGCGCCGTCAAGGCCTGGGTCGAGCGCGCGGCCTCCCACGGCGAGCGCTGGAGCGACCACGCGCCGGTGACGGCGGTGTACGAGCTGGCGTACGGCAACCGGTAGCCGGTAGTGGTAGCTGGTAACCGGAAACCCGGAAACCGGTAGGTTCCGGCGGCTCCGGTTCCGGAAGTGATGATCTGTCAGAGCAGGTGTGGGGAGCATCACTTCCTGGGCATGCTTCTGGCACGCTGAGCTCTCGTGCGCATCGCCACCGTACGAACGCTCCGGTCCGCTCTGCTCACCGCGGTCACGCTCGCGCTGCCGCTGACCGCCCCCGTGCCGACGTCGGCCTCCGTCCCGGTTCCCGCTTCCGAGATCCCCGCCGGGACGCCCGACGTCCTCCTCACCGACCAGGCGTCCAAGCGGATCCTGCTGCTCGACGGCGCGCGGCGCGTCTGGGACCCGGCCGCCGACGCCTCCGCCGTCCGGTGGGCGTTCTCGCCCCTCGGCGACCCCCGATACGCCGACCTGGACCCGGGCCTCAGCTGGGTGCACCCCAGCGAGGCCAAGGCGCGCGTCTGGCAGGGCAGGACGTACGTCCTCACCGTCGCCTCGTACGGCTTCGCCGCCGTCGTGGAGTACCCCTCGGGGCGGCGCCACTGGGCCGGTGCCCTCTCGCCCGGCACCATCCGCGTCAACCCGCACAGCATCGAGCTCCTGCCGAACGGCAACGTGGCCGTCGCGGGCAGCACCGGCGACGTCGTACGCCTCTACGCGGCCTCCCAAGGGCCGGCGGACGTGCCGTTCGCGTCGTACGCCCTGGAGGACGCCCACGGCCTGCAGTGGGACGGCGCGCGGCGGGTGCTGTGGGCGCTGGGCGGCGAGCGGCTCGTGGCCCTGAGGGTCGGCGGTACGGCGGCCAGGCCGGCGCTCATGAAGGCCTTCGAGGTGCCGCTGCCGACGCCGCACGGACACGACCTCGGGCAGGTCGCCGGGCGGCCCGACCGGCTGTGGGTGAGCAGCGGCACGGCCGTCTACCAGTACGTGAAGAGCGCCCGCGCCTTCACGCAGGACTTCGCGGGCGCGGCGGACATCAGCCGCGCCCGGGTCAAGGCGGTCGGCGACGACCCGGCGACCGGCCAGGTCGTCTCGACCGTGCCGGAGAGCGGGCTGGGGGAGAGCTGGTGGACCCGGAAGGTGGCCGTGCACCGGCCGGCCGGGACGTACGAGCTCGCGAACGGCGGGATCTACAAGGCGCGCTGGTGGCTGCCCGTGCCCGTCCTCACGGCCTGAGGTCGCGTCTCTACGGCCGCGTCTCTACGGCCTGAGGTCGCGCAGCCGGTGCAGGTGGCGGTCCAGCGCCATGGACACCTCCGCCTCCACCACGCTCTTCGCCAGCGGCCGCAGCCGTACGGCGTCGGCCTCTCCGCCGGCGTGCTCGCGCAGCAGGGCGGCGAAGAGCCCGGCGAGCGCGTCGGCGTGTTCACGGACGCGGGCGGCGGCGGCCAGCACGGCGGAGAGCGGGATGCCCTCCTTGACGAGCGCGGCCGAGACGTCCAGCAGGCGGCGGCTGACGTGGACGATCTCCTCGCCGTCCGTGGCGAGATAGCCGAGGTCCAGGGCGGCGGCGAAGTTCTCCGGCGTGACCTGGTCGCCGAAGTGGTCGGCGAGCTGCTCCGGGGTGAGCCGGACGGGCTCCTCCTCGGTCGGTTCGCCGAGGCCCAGCACCTCGCCGACGTCGCGGCCGCTCTCGAACGCGGCGGCGAGGTCGGCGATGCCGTTCAGGGTGTGGCCGCGCTCCAGGAGGGCGGCGATGGTCCGCAGCCGGGCCAGGTGGTGGGGGCCGTACCAGGCGATGCGGCCCTCGCGGCGGGGCGGCGGGATCAGGTCGCGCTCGCGGTAGAAGCGCAGGGTGCGCACGGTGATGCCGGCGGCGGCGGCCAGCTCTTCGACGCGGTACTCGCGCGGTGCGTGGTCCTCGCGCTGCTCGCGCTGGTCGCGCTGCTCGTGGGCCTCGCGCTGCGCCTGCGGCTCCTGCGACTGCCGAGCCTCACGGTGCTCGCGTGACGCCCGCTGCTCGCGGTCCCCGCGCGGCTCGTGCGGCGGCTGCCCGGCCGTCCCCTCGGTCGTCGTCCCGTCGTCTGCCACGCCCGCAACCCTATGTCGTACCGCCGGTAACTTTTCCCCGCGCGACCCCTACCGCTCGGTAAGGCGCTGCTCTACTCTCCGAATCGTGCCAGCGATTGCTGGCAAAGTCTTGCGGACGGTTATGCGGAGGCGGCATGGGCCAGCACGAGCACGTACGAGTGGCGGTGATCGGATCGGGATTCGGCGGCCTTGGGGCCGCCGTCCGGCTGCGCCGCGAGGGGATCACCGACTTCGTCGTTCTGGAGCGCGCCGACTCCGTGGGCGGCACCTGGCGCGACAACAGCTACCCCGGGTGCGCGTGTGACGTGCCCTCCCACCTGTACTCCTTCTCCTTCGCGCCCAACCCCGACTGGCCGCGCACCTTCTCCGGCCAGCGGCACATCCGCGCGTACCTGGAGCACGTCACCGACACCTTCCGGCTGCGCCCCCACCTCCGCTTCCGCCACGAGGTGAAGCTGATGACGTGGGACAACGACGCGCTGCGCTGGAAGATCGAGACCTCGCGGGGCACGCTCACCGCCGACGTCGTCGTCTCCGCGACCGGGCCGCTGTCCGACCCGAAGATCCCCGACATCCCCGGGCTCGCCTCCTTCGAGGAGACCGGCGGCCGGGTCTTCCACTCCGCCCGCTGGGACCACGACTACGACCTGGCCGGCAAGCGCGTCGCCGTCATCGGCACCGGCGCCTCCGCCATCCAGATCGTGCCGTCCATCCAGCCCCGGGTCGGCCGGCTCACCCTCTTCCAGCGCACCCCCGCGTGGGTCATGCCCCGCATGGACCGCGCCATCACCGGTGCCGAGCGGTGGCTGCACCGGCAGCTGCCCTTCACCGGCAAGGCGCGCCGCGGACTGCTCTGGGGCATCCGGGAGTTGCAGGTCAGCGCCTTCACCAAGCGGCCCGCCGAGCTCGGACTCGTCGAGTCCATCGCCAAGGCGAACATGGCCCGGGCCATCAAGGACCCGGCGCTGCGGGCCAAGCTCACGCCCTCGTACCGCATCGGCTGCAAGCGGATCCTGCTGTCCAGCGACTACTACCCGGCCCTCGCACGGCCCAACGTGGACGTCGTCGCGTCCGGGCTCTCCGAGGTACGGGGACGGACGCTCGTCGCCGCCGACGGCACCGAGGCCGAGGTGGACGCGATCATCTTCTCCACCGGCTTCCACGTGACGGACATGCCCATCGCCGAACGGGTCGTGGGCGCGGACGGCATCACCCTCGCCGAGGCGTGGAAGGACGGCATGGAGGCACTGCGCGGCGCGACAGCCGCCGGGTTCCCCAACTGGATGACCATCATCGGGCCCAACACCGGGCTCGGGAACTCCTCCATGATCCTCATGATCGAGTCCCAGCTGAACTACCTGGCCGACTACATGAGGCAGTTGGACGCGCTCGACGGCCAGGGCGGTCGCGCCGCCCTCGCCGCCCGGCCCTCCGCCGTCGCCGCCTGGAACCGGCGCGTCCAGGCCCGCATGGAGCGCACCGTGTGGAAGTCCGGCGGCTGCGACAGCTGGTACCTCGACGCCAACGGCCGCAACACCACGCTGTGGCCCGGCACCACCAGCGAGTTCCGGCGTGCGACGCGGACCGTGGACCTCAGCGAGTACGAGGTCGTCCGCGTGCGGGAAGGGGCTGTCGCGTGATCCGGGTGACTTCCGCGGACGGCTCCTCCCTCCACGTCGAGGTGTACGGCGCCGACGGCGCGCCCGCGGTCGTGCTGGCGCACGGCTGGACCTGCTCCACGGAGTTCTGGGCCGCGCAGATACGGGACCTGGCCGCCGACCACCGGGTCATCGTCTACGACCAGCGCGGACACGGCCGTACGCCGGCCGTGGGGCGCGACGGGTACTCGACGGACGCCCTCGCCGACGACCTGGAAGCCGTCCTCGCCGCCACCCTCGCACCCGGCGAGAAGGCCGTGCTCGCCGGGCACTCCATGGGCGGCATGACCCTCATGGCCGCCGCCGCGCGCCCCGGCGTACGCGAACGCGCCGCCGCCGTCCTGCTGTGCAGCACCGGCGCCTCCCGCCTCGTCGCCGAGTCGCTCGTACTTCCGCTGCGCGCCGGACGGCTGCGCACCCGCCTCACCCGTGCCGTCCTCGGCGTACGGGCGCCCTTCGGGCCCGTCACACCGCTGTCGAAGGCGATCCTCAAGTACGGGACCATGGGCCCCGGTTCCTCGCCCGCCGCCGTCGCCGAGTGCGCCCGTATCGTGCACGCCTGCCCCCGCGCGGTCCGGGTCGCCTGGTCGCACGTGCTCGCCGAGCTCGACGTCGAGCCGGGCGTACGGGAGTTGACGGCGCCGACCGCCGTCCTCGTCGGCACCGCCGACCGGCTCACGCCGCCCGTGCATGCGCGGGCGATCGCCGCCGCGCTGCCCCGCTGCGTCGGGTTCGACGAACTCGTGGGCGTCGGGCACATGACGCCCGTGGAGGCGCCGGAGGCCGTCACCGCCCGGATCCGCGCGCTGGTGACCACGTACCTGACGCACAAGGAGGAAGCGGCATGAGCAAGGTGAGCCTCGACGGCCAGGTCGCCGTCATCACGGGCGGCGCGCGGGGCGTCGGCGAGCTGCTGGCCCGCAAACTCTCCGCCCGCGGCGCGCGGATCGCGCTCCTCGGCCTGGAGCCCGAGCAGCTCAAGCAGGTCTCCGGGCGGCTGCACACCGAGAGCGACTGGTGGCACGTCGACGTGACCGACCACGAGGCGATGGCCCGGGTCGCGGCCGAGGTGAAGGAACGCTTCGGCAAGGTGGACATCGTCGTCGCCAACGCGGGCGTCGCGGCCGGCGGCCCTTTCACCGCGTCCGACCCGGACGCGTGGCGGCGCGTCATCGAGGTCAACCTCATCGGCAGCGCCGTCACCGCCCGCGCCTTCCTGCCGGTGCTGCTGGAAAGCCGCGGCTACCTCCTGCAGATCGCCTCCCTCGCCGCCATCACCCCGGCGCCCATGATGACCGCGTACTGCGCCTCCAAGTCCGGCGTCGAGGCCTTCGCGCACAGCCTGCGCGCGGAGGTCGGGTACCGGGGCGTACGCGTGGGCGTCGGCTACCTGTCGTGGACCGACACCGACATGGTCCGGGGCGCCGACCAGGACGACGTGATGCGCGAGCTGCGGCAGCGGCTGCCGTGGCCGTCGAACCGCACGTACCCCCTCGGCCCGGCCGTCGACCGGATCGTCGCCGGCATCGAGCGGCGCTCGGCCCACGTGTACGCGCAGTGGTGGCTGCGCGGCATGCAGTCCGTACGCGGCTACCTGCCCGGCCTCATCGCCACCGTCGGGCAGCGCGAGATGCGGCGCTTCGAGCCGCGGCTCGGGAGCGTGCGGACGGGGCTGGTCGGGGCGGGGGGAGAGGCCGACGAAAAGGCGCGTACGGAGCGTGACGGAACCGTTACCGCTTGATCGAAATGCGTGGTGTGTCGGGGCGTGCCAGGCTGGTCGAGGCCGGGGGCCGAAGGGCCCCCGCACCCCCACACCACCACTTTCAGGAGTGACCTCGATGGGCATCTCGGACCAGTTCAAGGACAAGTCGCAGGAGCTCAAGGACCAGGCCAAGCAGCGTGCGCAGGACGCGAAGCGCGAGGCGCAGCAGCGTACGCAGAAGGGCCGCCAGCAGCGCGACGAGCGTCGGCAGGACGTCGACGAGGACGCGCGCCTGGCGCAGGAGCGGGCGGACCGGAGCTACGACGTCTGAAGCGACGTGACGTGACGCGCGGTTGAAGCAGGGGCGCACCCGGACGCGGGTGCGCCCCTGGCGCTTTCGCGCGTGCGGGGCGCTGCGCGGTGCTCCTGCCCGGTGGGTTTCCGGTGTGCGGTGGCTCGCGCCGGTGGGCGTGGGGCGGGTGCCGGGGGTTCCGGTGGGGGGTGGTCGGACTCTCGTTCACCGCGCTTCGCGCGAGTTCAGTCGTTTTACGTCCGACCACCCCCCACG
>NZ_JBVIEN010000020.1:0-28631 GCF_055571835.1 Streptomyces sp. NPDC030862
CTCCCCCTTTTTTTGCAAGAACCCCTTGGGGGGGCGGGGTTTTGGGTGGGGGGGGGTGGTTGGGGTTTTTTTGGGTGGCCGTCCTGTCCTTTTGTTTGTGCGGTTTCCCGGGCCGGATGACGGACCCGCCCCAGGGGCGGGCGGGCGTCAGTGCGTGGTGTACGCCAGCACGAAGTACTGCTTGTCGTCGACGGAGGAGCTGCTCGGTTCGGAGATCATCCGCTCCGAGATGAACAGCCGTCCGGCGGTGTAGCGGATCTCCGCGTGGTCGAGCGAGAAGCTCGACTCGGCGTCGCGCACCGCTTCGTCGGCCGGGTTCTCCATCAGCACCGTCTGCTTGAAGGTGGAGCCGTCGATGCTGACGATCTGGCCGCCCTTGTCGTAGGGCGGTTCCTTGTACGCGATGATGTTGCCGCCGTCCATGCGCAGCGGGAACACCGAGTAGCGGTCGCCCGCCTCGGCCTTGTCGCTGGTGGGCTTGCCGGTGGTGAGGTCGAAGGAGACGATCTCGTTGGTCTGGCCGTAGCCCTCGCCCGCGCCCTCGTGGTCCTCGGTGGGGAGGTAGACGCGGCCGTTGCCGACGACGACCTTGCTGCACGCCTCGACCAGCGTCGAGTCGCAGTCGCCGGCGAACCGCTCGGCGTCCACGGCGATCTTGGCCTTGAGCTTGCCGGTCTTCTCGTCGATGGAGAAGAGGTCGGAGATCCCGGAGCCGTCACCGGCGGTGTCGCCGACGTCGGCCGCGACGACCAGCGGCTTGGTGGAGACGATGCTCGCGTACTCCACCCCGTCCGGCATCTTGAACTGCGCGAGCGGCTTCCCGGTCTTCGGGTCGAGGTTCTGGATCAGCACGTACTGCTGGTTGCGCGGGCCGCACTTGCGGGCCGCGACGAGGGCCGCGCCGCCGCCGTACCCCATGTCGTAGCACTGCTCGGCGTTGATCTGGGGCTTCCAGAGCTCCTTGCCGGTGGCCAGGTCCCAGGCGCCGCCGCCGTCCGTGCCGCCCGCGGCGACCGCGCCGGCGCCGACGGTGACCTCGCTGAACCGGATCTTGGGCCCGTTGCCGATGCCGGCCGCGGACTTGCTCCACAGCAGCTTGCCCGTGGTCAGGTCGATGACGCCGACCTCGGTGCACGGCTGGTAGTACTTCGGGGCGACGCGCTTGGTGGCCTCGAAGGCGATCGCCGTCTTGTTGTCCTGGACGTGGCGGGACGCCGCGCAGACCTGGCCGGGCAGGGGGAGGGTCCACAGCGGGGTGCCCTTGTCGAGGTCGTACCCGACGACCGAGTCGATGCCCGACTTCACGTACGCCTTGTCGGTGGTCCAGGAACCGGCCACGGTCGTCACGTCCGGGACCTTGGGGTGCGGCATCTGGAAGGCCACCTTGGAGCGGATGTTGGCGGGCACCGTCTCCTTGCCCGGCCCGTCGGGCGCCTTGCCGCCGCCGTCACCGCCGCCCCCTCCGGCGGTGGCGCCGGCGGTGGCGCCCTTCGCCTCGTCGCCCTTGCCGCCCTCGTCACCGCTGGTGCTCGCGTACCAGATGCCGCCCGCGATGATCAGGGCCACGGCGACGGCCGCGGCGATGATGATCCGCAGCTGCGTGGACGGCTTCCTGCCGCCCTGCGGGGGCAGCGGCGGCTGCTGGTGCACGGGGGCGGTCGGGTAGCCGTAGCCGTACGGCTGCTGGCCCGGGACCTGGCCCGGGACCTGGCCGGGGGCCTGCCCGGGGGCCTGGGGGTAGCCGTAGCCGGGGGGCTGGCCCGGGGCCTGGGGGTAGCCGTAGCCGGGGGCCTGACCCGGAGCCTGGGGGTAGCCGTAGCCGGGGTTCGGCGGCGGCGGGGTGGGGGCGCCGAAACCGCCCTGGGGCGGCTGGCCCGGCGGGGGGCCCGGCGGTTGGTTCGGTGGCGGCGGGGGCGGCTGCGTCATGGTGTGGGTCCCTCTGGGGTCCGGTTCGGGCCCTGCTGCTGGTGCGTCACTTGGAGAAGGCCATCATCGTCTTGGTCTGCTTCTCCTGTTCGTCGTTGCTCGCGCTCACGCGACCGCTGACGATGAAGAACCGGCCGTCGGCGTAGGCGTACTGCGCGTCGAAGAAGGACCGCTCGATCTGGGCCGTCGACTGCGGGTGCTGGAGCAGCACCGCGGGCTTGCCGCCGGTCGGCGCGAGCGTGGCGACCGCGCCGCCCCGGTCCCAGGAGCCCTCCATGTAGAGCAGCACGTTGCCGCCCTCCATGCGCAGCGGCGTCATGGTCTTCTTCGGGCCCGCCGAGGAGCGCCACTTGGCCTTGCCCGTGTCGAGGTCGAACGCCACCACGTCATTGGTGCCGTCGGTGACCGAGGTGGGCGCGGTGGCCATGTAGAAGGTGGAGGCGTCGGCGGCGACGCCGACGCAGCCCTCCAGGTTCTGGCCGAAGACGATGAAGCTGCCGCCGCAGTTGATCTCGAACTTGTCCTTGCCGCCGTCGAGGGTGGAGCGGAGCTTGCCGGTGTCCGTCAGCGCGAAGACGGACCACTTCTTCTCCTTGCGCTGGGTCGCCGAGACGACCAGCGGGCTGACGGAGTAGACCTTGTCGACCTCCCAGTTGGGGGCCAGCTTGTACGACCACTTGGGCTTGCCGGTCGCCGGGTCGACCTCGCTGATCTGGTGCTGCTGCTTCTCGTAGTCGCCGGTGGGGCAGCTGGCGGCGGCGATGAGCTTGGGGCCGCCGGCGAAGGCGTACGGCTGGCAGCCGCCGGACGGCTTGCCGAAGAGCTGCTTGCCGTCGGTGAGGGAGTAGCCGTAGGAGTTGTTGGTGCCGGCGGCGGTCACGGTGGTGCCGCTGATGGCGAGCGTGACGTCGGAGAGCGCGCTGAAGCCGGTGCCCTTGGCGATGGTCTGCTTCCAGCCCGCCTTGCCGGTCTTGAGGTCGATCTGCTGGAGCTGGAGGCAGTCGGCCCGGTCGCCGTTGCCGTCCTTGACGCCGATGACGATGGTGCCGTTGGCGGCGGGCGCGACGGGGGCGGCGCACACCTCGGTGGTGAACGGCACCTCCCACTTCTTCTTGCCGTCGGCGACCGAGTAGCCGGCGACGCTCTTGTACATGGCCTTGACGAGGGTGTCGCCGACGACCCAGGGGCCGTACACGTCCGCGCCGTTGCGCGGGAGGTCGACGTCGTTGGTGCCGAGCCAGGCGACCTTGGCCTCGCCGTCCTTGCGCCCGGCGTTGAGGTCGTCCCCGGCGTCGCGGCCGCCGCCGCTGCCGTCGCCCTTGTCGACCTCACCGGAGCCGGTGGGGGCGGGCGCGGCGCTGGAGCCCTTGGCGTCGGACTTCTTGGGGTCGGTGTCGTCGCCGCTCAGGGCGAACCAGGTGCCGCCGCCGATGACGAGGAGGGCGGCCACGGCGGCGCCGATGATGACGCCGGGCTTGCCCTTGAAGGGGTTGCGTCCGCCGCCGGCGGGCCCGGGCGCGGGCGCGCCGGGGTACTGCGGCTGCCCCGGGTAGCCGCCGTAGGCGCCGGGCTGCGGCTGGCCGTAGGGGCCCGGCTGGGCGCCGTAGGGGCCGGGCTGGGGGGCGTACGGGCCCGGCTGCTGGGGGTAGCCGTAACCGGGCTGGGGGCCCTGCGGCGGGGCGGCGGGCGGCGGGCCGGCCGGGGGCTGCGACGGCGGCATGGGCGGCTGGGCCGGCGGCGGCATCGGCGGCTGGGCCGGCGGCGCCGGCGGCTGGCCGGGAGGCTGAGGGAATCCCTGCTGCGGGTCCTGCGGAGACCCGAAGCCGCCCCCCTGCGGCGGTTGCTGGCTGGGCGGCTGAGTCATCAGCGCTTCCCCCTTCGTGCGGTCCGGTGACCGACCGGCCTCCCCCGCGATTCCGGGGCGTCGCACGTACGCGCACGCGTACCGCCGGAATGGAGCGAATCGGACACGGATTCCGCAGTGTTACGTGAGTCGAGCGGGGTTTCTTTCTATCACTCGGCCATGACGGCGAACGGGCCGGTCCGCCCCTGTTCCCAAGGGAGGACCGGCCCGTGATGCCCTCGTTATCCGCTCTCCACGCCTTCGCCACGTCCCTCTGAGGTCAGGCGTCCTCGGCGAGTTCCAGCCAGCGCATCTCCAAGTCCTCGCGCTGTGCGGCCAGTTCCCTCAGCTCCGCGTCCAGTTTCGCCACCTTCTCGAAGTCCGTGGCGTTTTCGGCGATCTGGGCGTGGAGCTTGCCCTCCTTCTCGGAGACCTTGTCGAGCTGGCGCTCGATCTTCTGCAGCTCCTTCTTGGCCGCGCGGGAGTCGCCCGCCGACTTCTCCTTCGCGGGCGCCGGCGCGGACGCGGCCGCGGCGGCCGGTGCCGGGGCGGCCGTCTCGATCATCTTCTGGCGCCGCTCCAGGTACTCGTCGATACCGCGCGGCAGCATGCGCAGCGTGGCGTCGCCGAGGAGCGCGAACGTCTTGTCCGTCGTGCGCTCGATGAAGAACCGGTCGTGGGAGATGACGACCATCGAGCCGGGCCAGCCGTCGAGGAGGTCCTCGAGCTGGGTGAGGGTCTCGATGTCGAGGTCGTTCGTCGGCTCGTCGAGGAAGAGGACGTTCGGCTCGTCCATCAGCAGCCGCAGCAGCTGGAGGCGGCGGCGCTCACCGCCGGAGAGGTCGCCGACGGGCGTCCACTGCTTCTCCTTGGTGAAGCCGAACTGCTCGCACAGCTGCCCCGCGGTCATCTCCCGGCCCTTGCCGAGGTCGACGCGGTCGCGGATCTGCTGGACGGCCTCCAGCACGCGCAGCGTCGGCGGCAGTTCGGCGACGTCCTGCGACAGGTACGCGAGGCGTACCGTCTTGCCGACGACGATCCGCCCGCCGGCCGGCTGCTTCTCGCCCTGGGTGGTGGCGGCCTCGGCGAGGGCGCGCAGCAGGGAGGTCTTGCCGGCGCCGTTGACGCCGACCAGGCCGATGCGGTCGCCGGGGCCGAGCTGCCAGGTCAGGTGCTTGAGCAGCATCTTGGGCCCGGCGGTGACGGTCACGTCCTCCAGGTCGAAGACGGTCTTGCCGAGCCGGGCGTTGGCGAACTTCATCAGCTCGCTGGTGTCGCGCGGCGGCGGTACGTCGGCGATGAGCGCGTTCGCCGCCTCGATGCGGAACCGCGGCTTGGAGGTGCGCGCCGGGGCGCCGCGCCGCAGCCAGGCCAGCTCCTTGCGCATCAGGTTCTGCCGCTTGACCTCCTCGGTGGCGGCGATGCGCTCGCGCTCGGCGCGCGCGAAGACGTAGTCGGAGTAGCCGCCCTCGTACTCGTGCACCGCACCGCGCTGCACGTCCCACATGCGCGTGCAGACCTGGTCGAGGAACCACCGGTCGTGGGTGACGCAGACGAGCGCGGAGCGGCGGGCCCGCAGGTGCTGGGCGAGCCAGGCGATGCCCTCGACGTCGAGGTGGTTGGTCGGCTCGTCGAGGACGATGAGGTCCTGCTCGGCGATGAGCAGCTTGGCGAGCGCGATGCGCCGCCGCTCGCCGCCGGAGAGCGGCCCGATGACGGTGTCGAGGCCCTGGGGGAAACCGGGCAGGTCGAGCCCGCCGAACAGCCCGGTGAGCACGTCGCGGATCTTGGCGCTGCCGGCCCACTCGTGGTCGGCGAGGTCGCCGATGACCTCGTGCCGGATGGTGGCGGCCGGGTCGAGCGAGTCGTGCTGCGTAAGCACGCCGAGGCGGAGCCCGCCGCTGTGCGTGACGCGGCCGGTGTCGGCCTCCTCCAGCTTGGCGATCATCCGGATGAGGGTGGTCTTGCCGTCCCCGTTGCGCCCGACGACACCGATCCGGTCCCCCTCGGAGACGCCGAGGGACACACCGTCCAGCAGGGCACGGGTGCCGTACACCTTGCTGACTGCCTCGACATTGACGAGGTTGACTGCCATTTCACTCCTGTACGGGGGGACGGGCCGACCTACCAGGGTAGCCGCCGCGGGCGGGGCGGCAGCGTCCGGTAACCGATCAAGCGATCGGCTGCCCGGCACCCG
Organism: Streptomyces sp. NPDC030862; assembly: GCF_055571835.1. Taxonomy (NCBI): domain Bacteria; kingdom Bacillati; phylum Actinomycetota; class Actinomycetes; order Kitasatosporales; family Streptomycetaceae; genus Streptomyces; species Streptomyces sp. NPDC030862. Next base: position 5,967 of record NZ_JBVIEN010000020.1, read on the forward strand.
TGCGGTAGCGTGCGCGTTCGTTCGTTCGAGCTCGGGGTGGGGATGGTCATGGGGCGGTACGTGGTGCGGGGCGCGGTTCCGGCGGTCGCGGTGGCGGTGGCGGGGCTGCTGCTGAGCGGGTGTTCGTCCGACCCGGAGAAGCCGGAGGAGACGGGCGACAAGAAGCCGCAGGCCTCGGCGTCGGCCGCCGCTTCCGCCGAGCCGTCGACGGCCGCGTCCGCCGGCGCGTCCGCTGCCGCCGCCGTCAAGGGCGCGACCCTCGGTGGCGCGGGGTCGCCGTGCGTGCTGCCCGTGTCGTTCGACATCGCGAAGGACTGGAAGGCGAAGAAGGTGACGCCCCCGGAGGACCCGGACTTCGCCGAGCTCATCCGCCAGGGCCCGGTCACGACGGTCTGCGAGGTGGACGCCAAGCCCGCCGGGAACATCGGCTTCCTGCGCGTCTGGACCGGCACCGAGAAGGGCGCGTCCGCGCGCGCGACCCTGGAGGCGTTCGTGACCGCCGACAAGGGCGCGAGCAAGGCGCGGTACAGCGAGACGAAGGCGGGCGCCCTGCCGGCGGTGGAGGTCACGTACACGTACACCAGCGAGCTGCTCGACGAGTCGAAGCCGGAGCGCGCCTTCGCGGTGGCGACCCCGGGCGGCCCGGTGGTCGTGCACCTGGGCGGCCTGGACGCCGAGGAGCACGAGGCGATGCTCCCGGCGTACGAGCTGGCGAAGACGTCGGTCGCCCTGGCCGGCTGACCGGCTGGCCCGCTGGTCGGGCCGCTGGTCGGGCCAGTGGGCATCGACGACGAGCGCCTACAGGACTGAGGGCCTCATTGAGGCCCCAGTCCTCACACCACCGTCGCCCCCGGCGCGGGCGACGTCGCCACCCGGGCCGTGCGGCAGGTGCCGGAGGCGAGCAGGGCGTCGGCGATAGCGGCCGCCGCGTCCGCGTCCTTGGCCAGGAACGCGGTCGTCGGGCCGGAGCCGGAGACCAGGCCCGCGAGGGCGCCCGCGTCCGTGCCCGCCGCGAGGGTGGCGGCGAGGGAAGGGCGCAGGGAGAGCGCGGCGGGCTGGAGGTCGTTGGCGAGGGCGGCCGCGAGGGCGGTGGCGTCGCCGGTGCGCAGGGCCTCCAGCAGGTCGGACGAGGCGGCCGGGGCGGGGACGTCCGTGCCCTCCACGAGCCGGTCGAACTCCCCGTACACCGCCGGTGTCGACAGGCCGCCGTCCGCGACGGCGAACACCCAGTGGAAGGTGCCGCCGACCTCCAGCGGCTCCAGGCGCTCGCCCCGGCCGGTGCCGAGCGCGGCGCCGCCGATCAGCGAGAACGGCACGTCGCTGCCGAGCTCGGCGCAGATGTCGAGGAGTTCCCCGCGGGTGGCCCCGGTGCCCCACAGGGCGTCGCAGGCGAGCAGCGCGCCCGCGCCGTCGGCGCTGCCGCCCGCCATGCCACCGGCGACGGGGATGTCCTTGGCGATGTGGAGGTGGACGTTCGCGGGGATGCCCCGGCGCGCGGCGAGGGCGAGGGCGGCGCGGGCGGCCAGGTTGGTCGCGTCCAGCGGCACCTGGCCGGCGTCCGGGCCCGAGCAGGTGATGCGCAGCGCGTCGGCGGGGGTGACGGTGACCTCGTCGTACAGGGAGACGGCGAGGAAGACGTTGGCGAGGTCGTGGAAGCCGTCGGGCCGGGCCGGGCCGACCGCCAGCTGGACGTTGACCTTCGCCGGGACGCGTACGGTGATGCTCTCGGTCACGCTGTCTTGGCCTCCGCTGTCTTGGCCTCCGCGATGCGGGCGAACTCTTCCACGGTGAGGGCCTCGCCGCGCGCCTGCGGCGAGATGCCGGCGGCCACCAGGGCGGCCTCGGCGGCGGCGGGCGAGCCGGCCCAGCCGGCGAGCGCGGCCCGCAGGGTCTTGCGGCGCTGGGCGAAGGCCGCGTCGACGACCGCGAAGACCTCTTCCTTCGTCGCCGTGGTCTTGACCGGCTCGGTGCGGCGGACGAGCGAGACGAGGCCGGAGTCGACGTTCGGCGCGGGCCAGAAGACGTTGCGGCCGATGGCGCCGGCGCGCTTGACCTCGGCGTACCAGTTGGCCTTGACCGACGGCACGCCGTACACCTTGTTGCCGGGGCGCGCGGCGAGCCGGTCGGCGACCTCCGCCTGGACCATGACCAGGGTCCGGTCGATGGTCGGGAAGCGGTCGAGCATGTGCAGCAGGACGGGCACGGCGACGTTGTACGGCAGGTTCGCGACGAGCGCGGTCGGCGCCGGGCCGGGCAGCTCCCGCACGTGCATCGCGTCGGAGTGGACGAGCGTGAAGCGGTCCTTCTTCGCGGGCATGCGGGCGGCGACGGTCGACGGCAGGGCGGCCGCCAGCACGTCGTCGATCTCGACGGCGACGACCCGGTCCGCCGCCTCCAGCAGCGCCAGCGTCAGCGAGCCGAGGCCGGGTCCGACCTCCACGACGACGTCCTCGGGGCGCACCTCGGCCGTCCGGACGATCCGGCGGACCGTGTTGGCGTCGATGACGAAGTTCTGGCCGCGCTGCTTGGTGGGGCGTACGCCCAGCGCGGCGGCCAGTTCGCGGATGTCGGCGGGGCCGAGGAGGGCGTCGGGATCAGTGGTGCTCACCGATACAGCCTACGGCCGCAGTGCGGCCACGGACTCGACCCCTGCTGCACGTAGAGCTTCTTCGCCCGGTATGTCTGTTCCGAGGCGGGGGCGTCCTGCGGAACGCCGCGGCCGCCGAGCCGCTGCCAGGTGCCGGGGTCGAACTGGTACAGCCCGCCGTAGGTCCCGGAGGCGTCGACGGCGTCCGGGCGGCCGCCGGACTCGCACTGGGCGAGGGCGGCCCAGTCGAGGTGGTCGGCTCCGGCGACGGAGGTCGGCATCGGCTTCGTACCGACCAGCACCCGTTGCGTGACCGGCTCGCGTACGACCTCGTCGGCGATCTTCCGGGGCCGCTGGCGCACGCCGTTGACCGTGCGGACGGCGTAGGTGACGCGGCGGGCGCCCGGGCGGCCCTGCCGCTCCACCACCTCGGTACCCACGTGCAGGGACGGGTCGCGGACCCGTTCCACGGCGTACGGGATGGACTGCTCGCGCACCTCCTGGGAGCCGGTGATCCGCAGGACGGTGATCGTCTGCCCGTCGCGCGGGAAGCTGCCGGGCTCCACGGAGGTGGTGTCCTCGCCGCTGAGGACGATGCCGGCCTGCTCCACCGCCTCGCGGACGGTGGCGGCGTTGGTGCGGATGGTGCGTTCGCGGCCGTCGGCGAGGAACGTCACCGTCCGTTCCGTCCGGACGTCCAGGGTCAGGCCGCGGCGGGGGATCCCAGCGGTGCGGGAGACGGACAGGTAGGCGCCCTCCGCCCGCACCCCGAACTGGCGCAGCGCCTCCTCGACAGTGCGGGCGGTGGTCCAGACGCGGCGGCTGCGGCCGTCGAGGGTGAGGGCGAGGGGGCGGCCGTACCGGACGACCACCTCGTCGCCGTTGCCGAGCTCGGCGCCCGGCGCGGGGGCGACGACGTCGTGCGCGCCGACGCGCAGGCCCTCGTCGGCGAGGAGCTCGGAGACGTCGTCGGCGAAGGTGTGCAGGGTGCGCGGTACGCCGTCGACGGAGAGGCGTACGACCTTGTCGCTGGCGACGAAGGCGCTGGTGCCGCCGGCGAGGAACGCCACGACGAGCGCCTGGGGGACGAGGCGCCACACTCCGTCGGGCGCGGGCCCGTGCCACGCGGCGCGGGCGCCGCCCCGCCGCGCCCGCCGGGCTTCGGCGCGCCCGCCGTGGAGGGCGGGGGCGGTAGTAACGGTGCCCGCGGCGGCGGTGCCCGCGACGAAAGCCACCCGGGACTCGGGCCCCGGGGCGGTCGGGGCCTCTTCCTGGGCGCCGCCGTGCCGCCCCTGCCGTGCCCGGCGGGCGGCCGCGCGGCCGACCGAGGGCGCCGGGGCCGGGGCCTGGGGGAGCGCCGCCAGGGTGGGGGCCTCCGGGTCGGCCGCGGCTCCCTGGCGCGGCACGCCGGGGTGGGCGGGCGCGGGCGGAGGGACCGGGGCCGGGCCCGTAGGGGCGGGCTCGAAGGGCGCTCGGAATCCGTTCACGAGGCCGGGACCCTAGCGGAGCGTCCGTCACTCTCCAAAGCGGCTCGACTACGCAGGGTCGTACCGTTACCCTGCGCCCGGTCCCCGCGCCCGTGATCCCTCAGTAACCAAAAGCGCGCGCCGTGTTGACGCCGATCGCCGTCGACATGGCCTCCTCGTCGATGCCCCTGACGGCCGCCATCGCGCGGACCGTGATCGGAACGAGATACGGCGCGTTGGGCCGTCCGCGGTACGGCGCGGGCGTCAGGAAGGGCGCGTCCGTCTCCACCAGGACCAGGTCCAGCGGGGCGACGGCGAGGGCGTCGCGCAGCGGCTGGGCGTTCTTGAAGGTGACGTTTCCGGCGAAGGACATGTAGTACCCGGCGTCGGCGCAGATACGGGCCATGTCGGCGTCGCCGGAGTAGCAGTGGAAGACGGTCCGCTCGGGGGCGCCCTCCTCGGCGAGGACGCGCAGGACGTCGGCGTGGGCCTCGCGGTCGTGGATGACGAGGGCCTTGCCGTGGCGCTTGGCGATCTCGATGTGGGCGCGGAAGGAGCGCTCCTGGGCGGCCATGCCCTCGGGGCCGGTGCGGAAGTAGTCGAGGCCGGTCTCGCCGACCGCCTTGACCTCGGGCAGGGCGGCGAGCCGGTCGATCTCGGCGAGCGCGTCGTCGAGCGCCGCGTCGCCGCCGCCTTCCCGGGCCCCCTGCCGGGACCAACCGTCGGGATCACCGTGCACGATCCGCGGGGCCTCGTTGGGGTGCAGGGCGACGGCCGCCCAGACGTTGTCGTACGCGGCGGCCGTCTCCGCCGCCCAGCGGGAGCCCTTGAGGTCGCAGCCCACCTGCACGACGGTCTCGACCCCGACGGCGGCGGCCTTGGTGAGGGCCTCCTCCACGGTGCCGGACTGCATGTCGAGGTGGGTGTGGGAATCGGCGACCGGCACCCCGAGGGGCTCGGGCAGCGGCGGCGGGGCATCCTTCGCACTCATGCCCCGATCGTACGAGCCGCCCGGGAGCCGGTTACTTGCGGTGCCAGTGGCGCAGGAGGTCGCCGAGGTGCCAGTGGTGCGGTTCGCGCCGCGTCTGCTCCTCCGGGCCGCGCTCGGTCTTCGGCTCCTCGGCCTTCTGGCCCGTCGGCCCGGCGGGGGCGACCGGTTCGGTCTCCTGCCCGGTGTCCCCGGTCCCCTTCCGCTTCTCCGTCGTCTCGTACGCCTGCGCCATCAGGTCCAGGACCGACGACACCCGCCCGGACCGCATGATGCGGACGCGGTGCGACTCGCAGTTGGGGCACGTGGGGTTGGAGAGCGGCGAGGGAACGCGGCGCCCCTCGGCCCTGTAGACCACGAACTCATGTCCGCTCGCGTCCGTGTAGTGCTCGATGTCGTAGGCCTGCTCCCAGCCGTATCCGCACTTCATACAGGCGAAGGAGTACGCCTCGTGGGCGACGGGAGGAGTGCTGGTGGTCTCGCTCATGCTGGCTCCTTTCCACTGCTGCCAGTGGACGCCTTTACGGGCGGGAGCGCATCGCCACTTGCCGGAAATTGGTCCGGCTTTGGGGCATCCCATGCCGAAAGGCCTGCCGAGCGGTCGGGGCTTTGCTTTTTACGATAGTCCTTTACTCTCCGGCGGGCTTGGCCGAGCTTCCGCCTGGCGCGTTCTTTGCCGCCACGACGGCATCGAACACCTCCCGCTTGGGCAGGCCCGCCTCGGCGGCGACCGCCGCGATGGCCTCTTTCCGCCGCTCCCCCGCCTCCTCGCGCGCCCGCACCCGGCGCACCAGCTCCTCCGCGTCGAGGTCGCCGGGCGTGGGCTCCGGGGCGCCCTCCACGACGATGGTGATCTCGCCGCGCACGCCGTCGGCGGCCCACGCCGCCAGCGCGCCGAGGCCGCCGCGCTTGACCTCCTCGTACGTCTTGGTCAGCTCGCGGCAGACGGCGGCGCGCCGCTCCCGGCCGAAGACCTCGGCCATCGCGGCGAGCGTGTCGTCGAGGCGGTGCGGGGCCTCGAAGTAGACGAGGGTGCGCCGCTCGGCGGCGACCTCGCGGAGCCGGCCGAGCCGCTCGCCGGCCTTGCGCGGCAGGAAGCCCTCGAAGCAGAAGCGGTCCACGGGCAGCCCGGACAGCGCGAGCGCCGTCAGCACGGCGGACGGGCCCGGCACGGCGGTCACCCGGATGTCCTGCTCGACGGCGGCGGCGACCAGCCGGTAGCCGGGGTCGGAGACGGACGGCATGCCCGCGTCGGTGACCAGCAGCACGCGCGCCCCGCCCGCGAGCGCCTCGACCAGCTCGGGGGTACGGGCGGACTCGTTGCCCTCGAAGTACGACACGACCCGGCCGCGCGTGTGCACGCCGAGCGCCTGCGTCAGCCGCCGCAGCCGCCGGGTGTCCTCGGCGGCGATGATGTCGGCGCCCTCCAACTCGGCGGCCAGCCGCGGCGGGGCGTCCGCCACGTCACCGATCGGGGTCCCCGCGAGGACGAGCGTTCCGGTTACCGTTCCCGTTCCTGTCACAGGTGCCATCCTCGCAGCCCGGAGAGGCGACGCGCACAGGCGCGTTCCCTACGATGGCGCGGTGACCAGTACTGCTCAGAAGGCCCTGCGCGCACAGGGCGCCGACGGCATCGGGAGTCCGCCCTCCTGGCAACGGCGCCTGCGCCGCTTCGGCTACGCCCCGCGGCCGGTGCCCGGCCTGCGGGAGCGGCTGGTTCCCCCGTACACGCGCCCCTCGGGCCGGATGTGGACGGTCCTCGGGGTGCCGCCCACCACGGCGGACGGGCTGGTGCGCCTGACGGCGTGGGGCGGGCCGCTGCTGGTGGCGCTCGTGGCGGGGGTGCTGCGGTTCTGGAACCTGGGACAGCCGCACGCGGTGATATTCGACGAGACGTACTACGCCAAGGACGCCTGGGCGCTGATCAACCAGGGGTACGAAGGGTCCTGGCCCAAGGACGTCGACAAGTCGATCCTGGCCAATCCCGATGCGGTGATCGTGCCGACGGAACCGGGCTACGTGGTGCACCCGCCGGTCGGCAAGTGGGTCATCGGACTCGGCGAGTGGATCTTCGACTTCACCCCGTTCGGCTGGCGCTTCATGGTGGCGCTGCTCGGCACCTTGTCGGTGCTGATGCTGTGCCGGATCGGGCGGCGGCTGACGCGGTCGACGTTCCTCGGGTGCCTGGCGGGCGCGCTGCTCGCGGTGGACGGGCTGCACTTCGTGATGAGCCGGGCGGCGCTGCTCGACCTGGTGGTGATGTTCTTCGTGCTGGCGGCCTTCGGCTGCCTGCTGGTCGACCGGGACCGGGCGCGGGCGCGGCTGGCCGCCGCCCTGCCGGTCGATGCGGACGGGGTGCTCCGGCCGGACGTGCGGATCGCGGAGACCCTGGGCCTGGGGTGGCGGCCGTGGCGGATCGGCGCCGGGGTGCTGCTGGGGCTGGCGTGCGCGACGAAGTGGAACGGCCTGTACTTCCTGGCGGCGTTCGGTGTGATGACGGTCCTGTGGGACGTGGGCGCGCGCCGCACGGCGGGTGCCTTCCGGCCGTACGGGGCGGTGCTGAGGCGCGACCTGCTGCCGGCGTTCGTGTCGACGGTGCCGGTGGCGGTCGTGACGTACATCGCCTCCTGGTCAGGCTGGATCTTCACGGGCAAGGGCTACTTCCGGGACTGGGCCACGAAGGACGGCAAGGACAGCATGTGGTCCTGGCTGTTCCCGGACTGGTGGCGCAGCCTGTGGCACTACGAGACGCAGGTCTACGACTTCCACATCCAGCTCACCTCGGGGCACACGTACCAGTCGAACCCGTGGAGCTGGATGGTGCTGGGCCGGCCCGTGTCGTACTTCTACGAGGACCCGGCACCGGGGACGGCCGGCTGCCCCGCGGACGCCACGGAGAAGTGCGCGCGCGAGGTGCTGGCGATCGGTACGCCGCTGCTGTGGTGGGCGGCGTGCTTCGCGGTCCTGTACGTCCTGTGGCGCTGGCTCTTCCGCCGCGACTGGCGCGCGGGCGCGATCGCCTGCGCCTTCGCCGCCGGGTGGGTGCCGTGGCTGCACTACGAGCACCGCACGATCTTCCTCTTCTACGCCGTGGTGTTCGTCCCGTACCTGTGCCTGGCGGTGGCGATGATGGCGGGGGCCATGCTGGGCCCGCCGGGCCACGACGGCTCGGCGGAGCGGCGGCGCACGCTGGGGGCCGTGGGGGTGGGCGTGCTGGTGCTGCTGATCATCTGGAACTTCATCTACTTCTGGCCGCTGTACACGGGGCAGTCGATCCCGATGGACGAGTGGCGGGACCGGATGTGGCTGGATACGTGGGTGTGAGCCGGGGCTGACGTTCCGTTCGGATAACGACTGGCACCGTTGTCACTACCGTCCCGTACCGTTACTGCCGTTTACGGGGCGGAGGGGGACTGCACGGATGCGCAGCGGAGCGAAGGTAGCCGTCGTCGGCAGTGTGTTCGCCGTGGTGGCGGGCGGCGTCGGGTACGGCGCGTACAACCTGTGGAACGGGGTGATGGGGACGACGGCCGCGTCCTCGTCGAAGGCCGCCCCCGGGACGCGGAGCGCCGGGAGCGGGCCGGTCACCGCCGACGAGGTGGAGCGGACGGCGAAGGACTTCCTGGCGGCGTGGGCCGGGGGCGACGCGGACACGGCGGGCGGGCTGACCAACGCCGCCGGCACCGCGGCCCCGGCCGTACGGGGTTTCCGCGAGGAGGCCCACGTCTCCCAGGCGGTCATCACGCCGGGCAAGGCGGTCGGTACGAAGGTGCCGTTCACGGTCGACGCGACGGTGACGTACGAAGGCGTCTCCAAGCGGTGGACGTACGCCTCCGAGCTGACGGTGGTGCGGGGCGTCACGACGGGCAGGCCGCTGGTGGACTGGCAGCCGGCGGTCATCCACCCGAAGCTCACCAAAAACGCGGTCCTGCGGACGGGCGAGGCGCCCGACCCGCCGGTGAAGGCCGTCGACCACGAGGGCCGGGAGCTGACGAGGGAGACGTACCCCTCGCTCGGCCCGGTCCTGGACCAGCTGCGCGAGAAGTACGGCTCCGAGACGGGCGGCAAGCCGGGCGTGGAGACGTGGATCGAGCCGGCGGCCGGGGGCGCGGCCGAGGGCGCGGCGAAGGAGACGCTGCTGACGCTCGCCAAGGGCGAGCCGGGCGAGCTGCGGACCACGCTGGACGCGGACGTGCAGGCCGCCGCCGAGCAGGCGGTGCGGCGGTACGGCGAGTCGTCGGTGGTGGCGATCAAGCCGAGCACCGGTGAGATACGGGCGGTCGCCAACAACCGGAAGGACGGCTTCAACGCCGCCTTCCTCGGCCTCCAGGCGCCCGGTTCGACGATGAAGATCGTGACGGCGGCGATGATGCTGGACCAGGGCGTGGTCTCCGGCCCCGGCGACCGCGTGGAGTGCCCGGCGAACATCACCTGGGACGGCGTCCCCTTCCACAACCTGGACGGCTTCGACATCCAGGGCGGCACCTTCCGGGACAGCTTCCGCCGCTCCTGCAACACCGCCTTCATCAAGGCCGTCAAGCCGCTGAACGACAAGGGCGTCGCCGGTACGGCGCTGGGCACCACGGCCCGCACGTACTTCGGCATCGGCGAGGAGTGGAACACCGGCGTCCGCTCCATCGACGGCAGCGTGCCGCAGTCGGCGGGGGCCGAGACGGCGGCCTCGTACATCGGCCAGGGCAAGATCACGATGAACGCCCTCAACGTCGCCTCGATCGCCGCCACCGCGAAGAACGGCTCCTTCAAGCAGCCGGTCATCGTCCCGCGCGACCTGCTCGACCGCGCACCGGCCACCGCCCGGCCCCTCCCCGGCTCCATCGCCAGCGCCCTGCGCGACATGATGCACGCGACGGCGACCAACGGCACCGGCGCGCGGGCGATGTCCGGGCTCGGCACGAACGACAAGGGCGCGAAGACCGGTTCGGCCGAGGTGGACAACCAGGGCTCCTCCAACAGCTGGTTCACCGGGTACGCCGACGACCTCGCGGCAGCGGCGGTCGTCCAGTCGGGCGGCCACGGCGGCGACGCGGCGGGGCCGCTGGTCGCTTCGGTGCTGAAGGCGCGGTAGGGCGCGCGGGGCGTACGCCCACCGCTGACTGCTCGGCGTTTGCCACGAGCGTCGTCGTAGGGGCGGTGTACGGCGTCGGCGCCCGAGCCCTGATCGTCGAAGACGACTTCCTTGACCTCAAGTGCGGTTCAGTTTCTAGCGTGACGTTCCGCACCACCGTGTCGCCCCGCACCAGCCGGGCCCACGGCGACCTGAATGAGGATGACGATGACGACGACCGCCTCAGCACAGACCGATGCCCAGCCGGCCGTGACCGTGCTCGGGTTGGGCGAGATGGGCTTCGCCCTCGCGAGCGCCTTCCTGGACGGCGGGCATCCGACCACGGTGTGGAACCGTACGCCGGAGAAGGCCGACGCCCTGGTCGCCAGGGGGGCCCAGCGGGCCGCGACCGTCCGCGACGCCGTCGCCGCCGGTTCGCTCGTGGTCGTCAGCGTGAAGGGCAACGCCACGGCCCGCGCGCTGCTGGAGACCTCGGGTGACGCGCTGTCCGGGCGCGCCGTGCTCAACCTGACGGACGGGACGTCGGCGGAGGTCAGGGCGGTGGCCGACTGGGCCGGGCGCCAGGGCGTGCAGTACCTCCACGGGCAGATCATGACGATCGCCCCGGCGGTCGGAGGCGCGGAGAGCGTGGTCTTCTACGGTGGCTCCGACGCCGTGTACGGGCGCTACCAGCCGACGCTCCGGCTCATCGGCGGCCGGGGTGCCCTGATCGCGGCCGACGCCGGTATACCGGCCCTGTACGGGATGGCCGTGCACGGCACGATGTGGGGCGCGCTCAACGGGTTCCTGCACGCGGCCGCCCTGCTGTCCAGCGAGGGCATCGAGGTGAAGCGGTTCCTGGACGACGCCGCCCCGTCCCTCTCCGCGCTGCTGGCCTTCCTGCCGATGACCGCCGACGAAGTGGACCGCGGCGCGTACGCGACGGAGTACGGAGCACTCCAGCACCACCGTCCTTCGCTCGAGGACCTCGTCCGCGAGAGCGAGGCGCGGAACATCGATGCCGCGTTCCCCGGCTACACCCTCGGTCTCGTGAACAAGGCCGTGGAAGAGGGGCATGCCAAGGACAGCTACGCGCGGCTGGTCGAGCACTTCAGGAAGCGGTGAGCAGGGCCGGCGGCGCGGCCGCAGGGACCGGCCGCGCGGCGGCCGGTCCTGTTGCGGCGGGGGCTCAGACCGTGCCGGACTTGGCGATGGTGACCTTGGCCTTCGGGGTGCCCGCGCTGGTGCCGAGGGCCTCGATCTTCTTGACCAGGTCCATGCCCTCGAGGACCTCGCCGAAGACGACGTGCTTGCCGTCGAGCCAGTCGGTGACGATCGTCGTGATGAAGAACTGCGAGCCGTTGGTGTTGCGGCCCGCGTTGGCCATGCTCAGCAGGCCCGGGCGCGTGTGCTTGAGCTGGAAGTTCTCGTCGGCGAACTTCTCGCCGTAGATGGACTTGCCGCCGGTGCCGTTACCGGCGGTGAAGTCGCCGCCCTGGAGCATGAAGGCGGGGATGATGCGGTGGAAGCTGGAGCCCTCGTAGCCGAAGCCGTGCTGGCCGGTGGCGAGCTCGCGGAAGTTGCGGGCCGTCTTCGGGACGACGTCGTCGTACAGCTTGAAGACGATCCGGCCGGCCGGCTCGCCGTTGATCGTGATGTCGAAGAAGACGTTGCTCTTGTCGCTGTTGTCAGTCATGGGAATCACCCTAGGTGACGTCTCCGGCGATCGCCGCACGGACCGCCCGTATCAGCGCCTGGGCCCGCGGGTCGGCCGTGACGCCCTTGCGCATGCCGTTGGTGACGTAGCCGAGCGCGATGCCCGACGCCGGGTCGGCGAAGCCGAGGGAGCCGCCGCGGCCCGGGTGGCCGAAGGAGCCGGGGGACAGCAGGGGCGAGGCAGGGCCGTGGAGCATGTAGCCGAGGCCGAAGCGGGTGTTCACCACGAGGACGCGGTCCGGGCCCACGGCCTCCTCCGTACGGGCCATGGCGAGCGTCGCCGGGGCGAAGAGGCGGTGGCCGTCGACGGGGCCGAGGGTGGCGGCGTAGAACCGGGCCAGGGCGCGGGCGGTGGAGATGCCCGCCGAGGCGGGGAGTTCGGCGGCGCGGTACGCGGGGTCGTTCTCGTCGGGGGCCGGGGCGATCGCCCCGAAGGCGCGCCGGGTGAGGGAGGCGGGGTCGGCGTAGGCGTCGGCGACCGAGCGCTTGGGCCGCAGCTTGAGCGAGCCCCCCGCGCCGCCGCCCCCGGCAGGCTCCTCGACGGGGCCGACGCGGCCGACGCGGTGCGCCTCGTCGTCGGGGAGGCCGATCCACAGGTCCAGGCCGAGGGGCCGGGCTATCTCCTCGGCGACCCAGCGGCCGATGGTGCGGCCGGTGACCCGCTGGACGAGCGCGGCCAGCAGCCAGCCGTACGTCTGGGCGTGGTAGCCGTGGGCGGTGCCCGGCTCCCAGGCGGGCGCCTGCGCGGCGACGGCGGCCGCGGCGGTGTCCGGGTCGGCGGCTTCGGCGAAGGTCAGCGGCCGGTCGACGGCCGGGACGCCCGCCTGGTGCGCCAGCAGGTGCCGGACGAGGGCCCGCTCCTTGCCGGCGGCCTTGAACTCCGGCCAGTACGTGCCGACGGGCGCGTCCAGGTCCAGCTGCCCGCGCTGGTGCAGCAGCAGGGGTACGGCGGCGGCCACGCCCTTGGTCGCGGAGCGGACGATCTGGGCGGTGTCCACGGCCCAGGGGGCGGTCCCGTCCACGTCCTTGGCGCCCGCCCAGAGGTCGACGACCTTGCGGCCGTCGCGGTAGACGGCGACGGCCGCGCCCCGTTCACCCCGCTGTTCGAAGTTGCGGATGAAAGCGTCCTTGACCGGCTCGAAACCCGCCTGCACTGTGCCCTGGACGTCCACGCCCACCCCTTTCGCTCACCCCCATGGTGCAACGCGCAGTTACGAGGCCGGATTCCGGGTGGGGGTGGGGGTGGCCATGGGGTCGAAGCCGAACGGCAGCTCCAGGCGGTGCCGCCGCATGAGCGCGTCGTCGCAGAGCAGCTCACGGGTCGGTGCGTCCGCCGCGATGACGCCCTCGCTGAGGATGACCGACCGGGGGCAGAGCTCCAGGGCGTACGGCAGGTCGTGCGTGACCATCAGGACGGTGACGTCCAAGGAGCGCAGGATGTCGGCGAGTTCGCGGCGGGAGGCCGGGTCCAGGTTGGACGACGGTTCGTCGAGGACGAGGATCTCCGGTTCCATGGCGAGGACGGTCGCGACGGCCACGCGCCGCCGCTGCCCGAACGACAGGTGGTGCGGCGGCCGGTCCGCGAAGGCCTCCATGCCGACCCGGGCGAGGGCCTTCATGACGACGGCCTCCAGCTCGGGGCCGCGCGTCCCGGCCGCCGCCGGGCCGAAGGCGACGTCCTCGCGGACGGTCGGCATGAAGAGCTGGTCGTCCGGGTCCTGGAAGACGATGCCGACCTTGCGGCGGATCTCCGCGAGGTTCGCCTTCTCGACGGGCAGCCCGGCGACCGTCACCGTGCCGACCCCGCCGCCGAGGATGCCGTTGAGGTGGAGCACGAGCGTGGTCTTGCCGGCGCCGTTGGGGCCGAGGAGGGCGACGCGCTCGCCGCGCTCGACGGTCAGGTCGACGCCGAAGAGCGCCTGGTGGCCGTCGGGGTAGGCGTACGCGAGGCCGCGTACCTCCAGCGACGGGACGAAACTGAGACTCATAGCGTCCATCCCAGCAGACAGACGACGAGTGCCGTGAGCGGGAGGGCCGCGGCCGCCGACCACTGGGCCCGGGAGGCCGTCGCCTGGTCGATGACGGGCATGGTGCCGGCGTAGCCGCGGCTGACCATCGCCAGGTGGACGCGTTCGCCGCGCTCGTACGAGCGGATGAAGAGCGCGCCGGCGGACTTGGCGAGCACACCCCAGTGGCGTACGCCCCTGGCTTCGAAGCCGCGCGAGCGGCGGGCGACGGACATGCGCCGCATCTCGTCGGTGATGACGTCGCCGTACCGGATCATGAAGGAGGCGATCTGGACGAGGAGCGGGGGCAGCTTCAGCCGCTGCAGGCCGAGCAGCAGGGCGCGCAGCTCGGTGGTGGCGGCGAGGAGGACGGACGCGGCGACGCCGAGGGTGCCCTTGGCGAGGACGTTGAAGGCGTCCCAGAGGCCGGGTACGGAGACGGAGACGCCGAGCACCTCCGTCTGGTGCCCCGGCACCACGAACGGCATCAGGAACGCGAAGGCCACGAACGGCACCTCGATCACCAGCCGCCGCAGCACGAAGCCCGCCGGGACGCGGGCAGCGGCCGCGACCGCGCCGAGCAGCGCCGCGTACAGGCCGAAGGCCCACACGGCCTCGCGGGGCGTGGAGACCACGACCACGACGAAGCAGAAGACGGCGGCGAGCTTGCAGTGCGGTGGCAGCCGGTGCACGGGCGAGTGCCCGTGGCGGTAGAGCTTGTGCGAGTGGCCGGCGCCCACGTCAGACGGTTTCCCGCTCGACCGAGGCCCCCGGCGCCGCCGCCGCCTCCGCGCGGCGGCGCCGTACGGCCCAGAAGACGCCCGTGCCGACCACGACCGTGGCGCCCACGCCGATGGTGCCCGCCAGCCCCCCGGACAGGCGGGCGTTCGTGACGCCGCTGACGCCGTAGTCGGCGAGCGGCGAATCCTTGGCGGCGTGGTCCTCGACCTTCTTGTCGATGCCCTGGTCGGCGGCGACCTTCTCCAGGCCGTCGGGGCTGGCGGAGGCGTAGAAGGACACGATTCCGGCCAGCGCGAGGGCGGTGACCAGGCCGGCGGCCCACACCTTCTTGGTGGAGCGGGGCGCGGCGGCGGCCGGAGCCGCGGCCGGGGCGGCGTCGACCAGCTCCCCGCCGACCCGCAGCTTGAGCGGCGCGGTCAGCCCGCGGGCGCCGTACACCAGGTCGGGGCGTACGGCGATGACGGCGCCGACGGTCGCGGTGGTGATGGCCGCCTCGCCGATGCCGATCAGGACGTGGACGCCGACCATCGCGGTGAAGACCTTGGTGACGGGGACGTCGGTGGTGCCGCCGACGGCGTAGATCAGCGTGAACGCGGCGGCCGCGGCGGGCACGGAGACGAGCGCGGCGACGAAGGAGGCGACGGTCACCGAGCGGCGGGTGCGCGGCAGGACGCGGACGAGGCCGCGGAAGAGCCCGTACGCGGTGAGGACGGTGACCGCACCCATGACGGTGATGTTGACGCCCAGCGCGGTCAGGCCGCCGTCGGCGAAGAGGATGCCCTGCATCAGCAGGACGACGGCGATGACGAGCACGCCGGTGTACGGGCCGACGAGTATCGCGGCGAGCGCGCCGCCGAGCAGGTGTCCGCTGGTGCCGGCGGCGACGGGGAAGTTCAGCATCTGCACGGCGAAGATGAACGCCGCCACGAGCCCCGCGAGCGGCGCCGTCCTGTCGTCCAACTCCCTGCGGGCCCCGCGCAGGCTCACGGCCACCGCGCCCGCGGCGACGAGGCCGGCGGCCGCGGAGACGGGCGCGTTGATGAAACCGTCGGGGACATGCATGGCGGGGACCGCTTTCGGACAGACAGGCTGGCGACTGGCGTGGACCGTTCGATGATGGGGCTTCTTGCGAACAAGTTGCAAGAGCGTACCCGTCACAGAACGAGCCGGGGCGCACGCGCCAGAAAAATGGGACATTAGGGATAGGTCAGGCGAGTGTGAGGAGTCGCACGATGGTCCCCGCCGAGGAAACCCCTCCTGAGGGGCACACGTACCCCATGGTCGAAGTCCACGCCAAGGGGCTGATCGTCGATGACGGCCCCCTTTCCCGCCCCGTCCCCGTCGCGCTGCGCTGCGACCCCGCCGACACCGAGGCCGACGATTCCGCCACCGTCCGCCTCGTCTTCCCCGAAGGCACCACCTGGACCTTCCCCCGGGCCGTACTGGAGCGGGGCCTGCGCGCCCCCGCCCGCCACGGCGACATCGGGGTCTGGCCCTGCGGCCGGGTCCAGACGGTGGTGGAGCTGCACTCCTCCGGCGATGTCGCGATGGTGCAGTTCGACTCCTCCGCCCTCCTGCGCTTCCTGCGGCGCACGTACGCCGCCACCGCGTCGCACGTGACACGGTGACGGCGTAGCCGGAACGGGCGATCAGGCGCGGACGAGCTCCCGCTCCCCCTCCCCGGGTGCGTCGGCGAGCTCCTTACGCAGGCCCTCGCCCTCCACGTCGACGTTCGGCAGGACGCGGTCGAGCCAGCGCGGCAGCCACCAGGCGGCGCGGCCGAGCAGGGCCAGGACGGCCGGGACGATGGCCATCCGCACGATGAACGCGTCGAAGAAGACGGCGACGGCGAGCCCGAAGCCGATCATCTTCACCATCTGCTCGCTGGAACCGATGAAGCCCGCGAAGACCGCGATCATGATCACCGCGGCGGCGGTGACGACGCGGGCGCCGTGCCGGAAGCCGGTGACGATGGCCTGGCCGGGCCGCTCGCCGTGGACGTACGCCTCACGCATCCGGGTGACGAGGAAGACCTCGTAGTCCATGGCCAGGCCGAAGACGACGCCCACCATGAAGATCGGCATCATGCTCATGATTGGGCCGGTCTGCTCGACGCCGAAGAGCGAGCCGAGCCAGCCCCACTGGAAGACCGCCACGACCGCGCCGAGCGCGGCGACGACCGAGAGCAGGAAGCCGAGGGCCGCCTTCAGCGGCACCAGCACCGACCGGAAGACCACCATCAGCAGCAGGAACGCGAGCCCGACGACGAGCGCCAGGTAGGGCAGCAGCGCGTCGTTCATCTTCTGCGAGAAGTCGATGTTCATCGCGGTGGCGCCGGTGACGAGCACGTCGTCGCCGGTGGTGTCCCGGATGGAGTGGACCAGCTCCTCGGTCGCGGTGGAGGAGGGGCGGTCCTTCGGGACGACGGTGATGATCGCGGTGTCGCCCGCCTTGTTGGGGGTCGGCGGGGTGACGGCCGCGATGCCGTCCAGGCCCCGGATGGTCGTGACCGTACGGCCGGCCGCGGCCTTGTCGCCGTCGACGACCACCATGAGCGGCCCGTTGGAGCCGGGGCCGAAGCCGTCCGACAGCAGGTCGTACGCGCGGCGCTGAGAGGTCGAGGTCGGCTGGGAGCCGTCGTCGGGCAGGCCCATCTCCAGCGAGGCGGCGGGCAGCGCGACCGCGCCGAGGCCGACGACGCCGACCAGCAGCACGACGAGCGGGCGGCGCAGGACGAAGCGCGCCCAGCGGGTGCCCATGTTGGGCTTGTCCTCGTCCGACGCCGGAACGGGGTTCTTGCGGGCCTTGCGGCCGTGGACGCGCTTGCCGACGTAGCCGAGCAGCGCCGGGATGAAGGTGAGCGCGATGAGGACGGCGATCAGGACCGTCCCGGCGGCGGCGAAGCCCATCTTCGTCAGCATCGGGATGTTGACGACGGCCAGGCCGACCAGCGCGATGACGACGGTGAGGCCCGCGAAGACGACCGCCGAGCCGGCGGTGCCGACGGCCCGCCCGGCCGCCTCCTCGCGGTCGCGGCCCTCGGCGAGCTCGGCGCGGTAGCGGGAGACGATGAAGAGCGCGTAGTCGATGCCGACCGCGAGACCGATCATCATCGCGAGCGTGGAGGTGGTGGAGCCGAGGTCGAGGACGCTCGCCAGGGCCGTGATCGTCGAGACGCCGATGCCGACGCCGACGAGCGCGGTCAGCAGCGGCAGTCCGGCGGCGACCAGGGAACCGAAGGTGATGACGAGGACGATCCCGGCGACGATGACGCCGATGATCTCGCCCGAGCCGGTCTCGGGCACGGTCTGCAGCGCGTCACCGCCGATCTCGACGGTGAGCCCGCCCTGCCGCGCCTCCGCGCCGGTTTCCTTGAGCGCCTCGCGCGTCGCGTCGGTCAGCTCCATGCCGTTGACCTTGTACGACACCTGGATGTACGTCGTCGTGCCGTCGCGGGAGACGGCCTGGACGGCGTACGGGTCGGTGACCGAGGCGACCTGGTCGGAGCCGGAGCGCAGCTCGCCGACGGTCTTGTCGACGACGGCCTTGCGCTCGGGGTCGGTCATCTTCGCGCCGTCGGGTGCCTTGAAGACGACGCGGGCGGTGGCGCCGTCGGCACCCGCGCCCGGGAAGCGCTGTTCGAGGAGGTCGAAGGCCTTCTGGGCCTCCGTGCCGGGTATGGAGAACGAGCTGGACGTCGCGGCGGGCGCGGAGGCCGCGCCCACGCCGGCGAGCGCCAGCAGCGCGACCCAGAGGAGGGTCACGACATGGCGGCGCCGGAAGGCGAGCCGGCCGAGTCGGTAGAGGAACGTGGCCACGGGGGCGACTCCCGGAGGTGTGGATCGGACAGGGTCGTGGGGAGACGGCCCGACAGCGTGAGCGGTACGTGTCAGGTAGGTGAGGGGACGTTCAGAGGCCGAGGGCGGGGAGCACCACGGCGTCGACGTACGCGGTCAGGAACGCCTGGTCCACCGGCCGGTCCTCGACCAGGGGCCGGGCGACGAAGGCGCCGATCAGCATGTGGGGGACGAGCTTCAGCGCCGGGTTGTCCACGGCGACCTCGCCGCGCTCGACGGCGCGCCGCAGGACCCCGTCGAGGCCGGTCATCTCGGGTTCGATGAGCAGCTCGCGCAGTGCCCGCAGCAGTTCGGGGTTGTCGTGGACGGCGTGGGCGAGGCCCCGCATGAGCGCGGAGTCCTGCTCCAGCCGGCAGTCGTCGGAGCGCGACAGGATCTCGTGGAAGTCGCCCCGCAGCGAGCCGGTGTCGATCTCGTCGTGGCGGACCGGCTTGTTGTTCCGCAGGGCGCGGGCGACCAGCTGCGGCTTGCTCCCCCACTGGCGGTAGAGGGTGGCCTTGCTGGAGTGGGTGCGGGCGGCGACGGCGTCCATGGTGAGGGCGTCGTAGCCGACCTCGCGGAGCAGGTCGAGCACGGCGTCGTACAGCTCGGACTCGCGCTCCGGGGTGAGCCTGGTACGGGCCATGTGCGCCGGCCTTCCTTCGCGAACGTCGATACGAAACGGTTTCGTACACGTCGACGCTACACGGCGGGGACTGCGAAACGAAACCGTTTCGTACAGAAGTGTCGGGGATCACGGTCGCGACGCGTGCGTCAGCCGAGTTGCCAGGGCCCGGCCGCGCCGAAAGCATGGCTGTGTGAGCAGCGACGGCGCGTACCTCCGGTATCCCCACCTCCACCAGGACCTGCTGTGCTTCGCGGCCGAGGACGATGTGTGGGTCGCCCCGCTCGCGGCCGAGGGCGAGGCGCCCGGCCGCGCCTGGCGGCTGACCGTCGACCGGACCAGAGTCGGACACCCGCGCTTCTCGCCCGACGGGAGTCACATCGCGTACACGAGCTGGCGCAGCCTCGACCCCGAGATCCACCTGGCGCCGGTCGAGGGCGGGCCGGCGCGGCGGCTGAGCTACTGGGGGTCGCTCGACACCCGCGTGTGCGGCTGGACCCCTGAGGGCGACATCCTGGCGGTGGCCTCGCACGGGCAGCCGTTCTCGCACTTCTCGTGGGCGTACAAGGTCTCCACGGACGGCTCGCCCGGCAAGCGCCTGCCCTGGGGCCCGGTGTCCGACATCGCGGTCGCCGACGTCGACGGGCGGCACCTGACGCTGCTGCTGACCGGCAAGCCGCCGCACGAGCCGGCCGCCTGGAAGCGGTACCGGGGCGGGGCGACCGGACGGCTCTGGCTGCACGGGGAGCGGCTGCTGCCGGACCTCGGCGGCCACCTGGACTGCGCGATGTTCGTGGACGGCCGCATCGCCTTCCTCTCCGACCACGAGGGCGTCGGCAACCTGTACTCCTGCCTGCCCGACGGCACCGACCTGCGACGCCACACCGACCACGACGAGTTCTACGCCCGGCACGCCTCCTCGGACGGGCGGCGGGTGGTCTACCAGTGCGCCGGGGACCTGTGGATCGTCGACGCCCTGACCCCCGACTCGCAGCCGCGGAAGCTCGCCGTCCGGCTCGGCGGTCCGCGCACCGGGCGGCGCCGCTACCAGGTGCCGGCCGCGAGCCACGTGGACGGGGTGGCGGTGGACGAGACCGGGCGGGCGAGCGCCGTGTCCGTACGGGGCAGCCTGTACTGGCTGACGCATCGCGACGGGCCCGCCCGCACGATCGTGGACACCCCGGGCGTGCGCGTACGGCTGCCGGAGATGCTCGGCAGCAGCGGGCGGATCGCGTACGTCACGGACGCGGAGGGCGAGGAGGCGATCGAGATCGCCCACCTGCCCCGGGCGAGCGGCGCCCGCGAACGGCGGCGGCTGGCGGCGGGCGAGCTCGGGCACGTACGGGAGATGACCGCCGACGCGGACGGGGAGCGGCTGGCGATCGCGTCCCACGACGGGCGGCTGCTGCTGCTCGACGTGTCGGAACCGGAAGAGGAGACGGCGGCCGGCACCGAGTCCGGTTCCGAGGGGCCCACCGGCGGGCTCACCGAGCTGACCCGCTCCCTCAACGGCCCGGTCCGCGACCTCGCCTTCTCACCGGACGGCGCGTGGCTGACCTGGTCGCACCCGGGGATCGGCCGGTCCCTCCGGCAGATCAAGATCGCCCGCATCAAGGACCGCACGATCGTCGACGTCACCAACGGCCGCTTCGAGGACGAGAGTCCCGTCTTCACCCGCGACGGCCGCTACCTCGCCTTCCTCTCCTGGCGGGGCTTCGACCCGGTGTACGACGTCCACACCGGCGACCTGTCCTTCCCGCTCGGCTGCCGCCCCTACCTCGTACCCCTGGCCTCCACCACGCCCTCCCCCTTCGCGCTGTCGCCCGAGGGGCGGCCGGCGGCCGGCGGGCTGGACCTCTCCGAGGAGCAGGAGGGCGACGGGACGGTGGTGGTCGAGTTCGAGGGCCTGGCGAACCGGGTGACGCCGTTCCCGGTCGCCGCGTCCAAGTACTCCTCGCTGGCGCCGGTCAGCGGCGGTGGCCTGGTGTGGCTGCGCTGGCCCATCTCGGGCGCGCTGGGCGAGACGTTCGTGAACCCGGCGGACACCTCCGGGCGGCCCACCCTCGAACACTTCAACCTCACCAAGGCCCGCAAGACCGAACTCGTCGGAAACCTCGACTGGTTCGCCCTCAGCGGCGACGGCTCGCGGCTCGTCGTGGTCGACGAGGGCGAGCTGCGCGCGGTCCCGGCGACCGAGGCCGGCGACAGCGACACCACCGTGTACGTCGACGCGCGGCGCATCCAGCACGAGGTGGACCCGGGCGCGGAGTGGCGGCAGGCGTACACGGAGGCGGGGCGGATCATCCGCGCGTACTTCTGGGACCCCGGGATGAGCGGCATCGACTGGGACGGCGTACTCGACCAGTACCGGCCCCTCGTCGAACGCGTCGCCACCCCCGACGAGTTCGCCGACCTCCTGCGCGAGGTGCTCGGCGAACTCGGCACCTCCCACGCGTACGTCACCGCCGCCCGCCGCAACGAGGGGCCGCCGCACTACCAGCGGGCACAGGGCCTCCTGGGCGCCAACTTCGTGTGCCGCGACGGCCGGTGGACCGTCCAGCGCATCCTCCCCGGCGAGTCGTCCGACTCCAAGGCCCGCTCCCCGCTCGCGGGCACCGGCATCCGGGAGGGCGCGGTCCTCACCCACGTGGACGGCCGGCCCGTCGACCCCGTCGCCGGGCCCTACCCGCTCCTCTCGGCGGCCGGCGGCACCACCGTCGAGCTGACCTTCCAGCCCGCCGAGGGCCGCTCCCGGCGCGTCGCCGTGGTCCCGCTCATCGACGAGCGGCCGCTGCGGTACCAGGACTGGGTCGCCAAGCGCCGCGAGGTGGTCCGCGAACTGAGCGGCGGCATGTGCGGGTACCTCCACATCCCGGACATGGGCGGCTCGGGCTGGGCCCAGTTCAACCGCGACCTGCGCCTCGAAGTGGCGCGGCCCGCCCTCATCGTGGACGTCCGCGGCAACGCCGGCGGCCACATCAGCGAGCTCGTCGTCGAGTCCCTCACCCGCAAGATCCTCGGCTGGGACCTCACACGCGGCGCCCAGCCCGTCTCGTACGCCTCCAACGCCCCGCGCGGCCCGATCGTCGCCCTCGCCGACGAAGCCACCGCCTCGGACGGCGACATGATCACGGCCGCCTTCAAGCTGCTGAAGCTCGGGCCCGTGGTCGGTCAGCGCACCTGGGGCGGTGTCGTCGGCATGACGGGGCGCCACCGGCTGGGGGACGGCACGGTGATCACGGTGCCGATGAACGCGGCGTGGTTCGACGAGTACGGGTGGTCCGTGGAGAACCACGGCGTCGCGCCGGACATCGAGATCCTGCGCACCCCGCTGGACTGGGCGGAGGGCCGCCACCGCCAGCTCTCCGACGCGGTCGAAGTGGCCCTCGACCTCCTCAAATCCCACCCCGCGTCCCGCCCCCCGGACTACTCCCAGGCCCCCTCCCTGAAGCGCCCCCCACTGCCGCCGCGGCCCGCTTGAGACCCGGCCAAGGACGCCCACCGGGGGTGATGCGCACCCACGGTGGGATAGACCGACCACGTGAGGGGGTCGGGGGTGGAGCGTGGGGGGTGGTCGGACGTAAAACGACTGAACTCGCGCGAAGCGCGGTGAACGAGAGTCCGACCACCCCCCA
>NZ_JBVIEN010000021.1:0-11103 GCF_055571835.1 Streptomyces sp. NPDC030862
TGGGGGGGGGAGACGGAAGAAAGCGGGGATGGGGGTAGCGGTTGGGGGGGGTTGTCCCCCCCCCCCCCCCCCCCCCCCCCACCACCGCGCAACGCGGTGGTGCCGCCGCTCCGTCGTGTCCTCCCCTCTCAGCCGCCCGCCGCCACGGCCGCCGCCAGGGCGGGCTGCTCCACCAGGTACGCGCGCAGCAGTGCGACCAGTTCGGCGGGACGCTCGTACGGGATGTTGTGGCCGCAGTCCAGTTCCGTGTAGCGGCTGTGGGCGATCCCCCGGTGCAGCTCCCTGGAGTGGGCGACGGGGATCACCTGGTCCTGGCGGGCGCCGACGACCAGGGTGGGTGCCTCGATGGCGGGCAGCCGGTCGCGGATGTCCACGGCGAGGTCCAGGTCGAGCTGGCGGCGGGCTCCCTCGGACGGGCGGGCGGCCGCGGCCGCGGCGGCGATCTCCTCGCGGCTCGTGGCCGAGAGGCGGTCCGGGGAGAGCGACAGCAGGGTGATGAACTGCTGGTACGCCAGGGTGTCGAGGTCGGCGAGACGGCGCCACAGGCCGAGTGCCAGCTCCTGCCGGGGGTCGTCGTTGCGCGCCCAGCCGCCGACGAGGACCAAGCGCCGTACGAGGTCGGGCTGTTCGGCCGCCAACGCCGCGGCGACCACCGCGCCCAGGGAGGCGCCGACGACGTGGACCGGGCCCGGGACGGCGGCGCGGGCGGCGGCGGCGACCTGGCGGACCAGCAGGTCCAGGGTCAGCTCCCCGCGGGGCAGGGCGGTGTGGCCGCTGCCCGCGTAGTCGGGGGTGATGACGGTGAAGCGGTCGGTGAGCAGCGGCCGCATGGCCGCGTAGTTGGCCTCGGAGTCGGCGGTGGAGCCGTGGATGAGGAGCAGGCCGGGTCCGGAGCCTTCGGCACGGTAGTGGACCTCGGTGCCCGCGACGGTGACGGTGGGCATGGTGACGCCTCCTCGGGAGCGTTCGGGTGGGGATACGGGTCGCGTGGGCGGGGAGGCTCAGCCGCGTACCGGCGTCGAGGGGCGCTGCGCGAGGGAGTCGTGGTGCGCGGTGGCCTGCGCCGGGATCGTGGCGGTCACCGGAGTCGGGGCCGGAGCGGCCGTGGCGGCGGTCACGGCGGCGGGCCGCTTGCGGCTGCGGCTCCAGCGCCGCATGGCGGGCGTCTCCACGTACCGGTACAGCAGCCAGCCGCCCAGCAGCGAGACCGCGAAGAAGCCGATGACCACGAGGATCGCGACGGGGACGCTGTACGTGCTCTCGCCGAGCAGCGAGCGCAGGTAGAAGATCGTGACGCCCTGCACCAGGTAGAAGCCGAAGGAGACCTCACCGAGCCACACCATGGGCCGGCTGCGCAGCCAGGTCTCGCGCCCCTCCACGTCCCCCGAGGCCACGGAGCAGATGAGCGCGGCCACCGGGATGATGGTGGCGACGACGAAGCCGTACTCGAACGGGGCCACCAGGGCGGCGGCGTAACCGAGCACCGACAGCACGAGCGAGACGCCGAAGCCGATGCGGCGCGGCCAGCGGCCGGCCAGGACGATGCGGGCGAGCAGGATGCCGAGGGCGAACTCGAAGACGCGGGCGGGCGGGAAGAGGTAGCCGAACCAGAACTGCAGGTCGGAGATGGGGGTGATCGCCGACTTCGGGGTGGCGGGGATGAGGAAGCGGGTGACGAGCTGCACGCCGACCATGCCCGCGACCATCAGGCCGGACCAGAGCCACAGGCGCTTCTCGGCGATCCGGCGGATCCCCACCATGAGCAGCGGGAACAGCATGTAGAAGAGGAACTCGCTGCCCAGGGACCAGCTCGGCGGGTTGACGCTGAGGTTGATGGACGGCTGCGGGAAGAACGTGTGGATCAGCAGCATGTTCGGCAGCCAGTCGCCCACGCTGGTGACGGCGGCGCCGGCGAAGAGCAGCATCGAGGCGGCGAAGACCACCAGGTGGTTCGGGAAGATCTTGAACACGCGCCGCCGCCAGAAGGAGGTCAGGCGCTCACCGGGGCGGGAGGCCCAGGCGAGGACGAAGCCGCTGAGGACGAAGAAGAACGAGACGCCCATGTAGCCGGCCTTGCTGAAGGCCGTGGTGAAGAACCCGGCCACGCCGTCGTCCGCGAAGGGGTTGATCGGGGCGTTCGGCGGGATGGGCGAGTCCATCAGGGAGGCGTGGAAGAAGAAGACCAGCAGGGCCGCGAAGAAGCGGAGGCCGGTGAGGGAGGGGAGGTTGGCGCGTCTGGTGGGAGCGGGGGTGGGGGTGATGGCGGTGGAGGACGAGGACACAGACATGGTGTGGGTGCTTTCCGGCGAGAGGGACGACGGTCGGGGTCCGGCCGGGGGCGGCCGCCGGGCGGCGGCCGCCCCCGTGGGGTACGGCAGGGGTGGGATGGCTACTCGGCGTCGTCGGCCGAGGGGACGTCCATCTCGTTGCGGTAGACCATGAGCTTGGCTTCCTTGGCCACGTAGTAGTTCTGGACCGAGTACGCGATGGTGGCGAAGTCGAGCCGCCCGTCGCCGTTGAAGTCGGCGGTGGCGATGCGGGCGACGGACTCCTCGGAGACCCGCCACTTGGCCCAGACGCCGTTGGCCGCGTCGATGGCCTTGTAGTACATGACGCCCTGCCAGGGCCACGGTCCGCGCAGGGCGACCAGGAACTCGTCGTCGCCGTCGCCGTCGAAGTCGGCGCAGACGATCTGGTGGCCGGGGCCCTCGCCGTTCTCGTTGGGGTCTCCGTAGACGTCGAGGAGGACGCGGTTCCACGTCGGCTTCGCGCCGGGCGGGCCGTCGGTGGCCTTGGTGTAGACGGCGACCGTGTTGCCGTGGAAGGGCTCGATGGCGGCGACGTACGCCATCGGGTCGTCGCCGAGCCGGCCGGCGTTGAGGTCGCCGCTGCCGCGGAAGCCGGTCTGCTCGAACTGGGTCAGCTCACCGGTGCCGATGAGCTCGCGGATCCACTCCTTGCGGTCCGCGTCCCAGTACAGCCACGTCACGCCCTCGTCGGAGGCGAGCAGCAGCGAGTCGAGGTCCGAGCCCGGTATGAGGCCCTTCTTCTTCTCCGCGCCGTGGATCATGCGGAAGTGGCTGTCGTCGATGACGGTCATCGGCCACTCCTCGGCCGTGTGCACGTCGTCGGGCTGGGTGAACATCACCACCGGCAGGACGGCGTGGACGTCCTCCTTGGCGACGATCGGCAGGCCGATGACCTCCAGGCGCTCCTTCTGCGTGAAGTGCCCGACGCGCAGCCGGTGCATACCGGTGGCGCGGCCGATGTAGTGGCGCTTCCAGCGGGACTCGTCCTTGTCCGGGGAGCCGGGGTTCTCCAGCCAGTCGATCTTCCCGCCGGCGGTGTTGGCGTCGTGGATGGTGCCGATCGGGCCGTACAGGTCGTAGCAGAGGATGATGTCGGGGTGGCCGTTGCCGCTGACGTCGGCGAAGTCGGCGCCGACGGGCATCTTGATCTTGTCCTGGACCAGGCGGCGGGTCCACCGCTCGTCGTTCTGGTACCAGTAGATCTCGCCGAGGCGCAGCCCGTAGCCGAACAGGTCCGGGCGGCCGTCGCCGTCGATGTCCGGGGCCTCCAGCCAGTACCCGTCGCGCAGTTGGTCGGCGACGAGCTCCGGGGTGAACTTCGGAGTCTTCAGCTGGGGCTGGGGCTGGGGCTGCGACTGCGACGGGTTGGTGCCGGTCATGGTGTGCTCCTCACGGATGCGGTCAGTGGGTGGCGGAGTGGCGGCGGTGGTACTCGACGGCGAGCCAGACGCAGTCGGTGTCGGCGCGGTACTGGTGCCAGGGGTAGGGGTAGGTGCCGTCCGGGGCGGTGGAGCAGAAGGGGTCCGGGGTGGTGTAGCCCGGGGCCATCACGACGTCCTGGTAGAGGGTGCGGTGGTCCTGCTCGCGGAACTTCTGCATGCGGCCGATGCCGTGGACCTGCGTGTGCACCTCGATGAAGTCGTGCTGGTTGTGGATGGCGCAGTCGGTCCCGGCGGGGGCGTACCAGAGGTTGACCTTGACGTCGTACGTCTCCGGCCGGAGCGGCGCCGGGGCCTCCTTCAGCAGGTGGGCGGCGTCGAAGGTGACGGTGCCCGCGTCGTCCTGGGGGCTCTTCCACAGGGGGGTGTCCCGGGGGAAGCCGGCGAGGACGTCGCCGAGGAGGGCCCAGCCCGGGTCACCGGTGATGCCGGGCATGCCGGCCTCGTCGCGTACGCGGAGCAGGAGGAGGGTGTCGGCCCGCTCGACGCGGGTGTCGGCCAGGATCGTGGAGGACAGGGGCGGGATGCTCTTGCGCGGGGTCTCGGCGATGTGGACGTCGGTGACGCCGGTGTTGACGACGATGGCGGCTTCGCGCACGTGGTAGTCGCGGGCGTCGCGTACGAGCGTCGCTTCGATGCGGGGGCCGCTGAAGCCGAGGGCGGTCTCGGGCACGGTGCTGTGAGCCTCTCCGGTGGGTGACGGGGCGTCAGGCCTAGGGGGTGTCTTGTCGATCAGGCCGGATCAGGGAGCGGCGTCTGGTGCCGTGGATCGCAAGGCGGAGGAGGGAGCCACTGCGGAGCATTGGCGACCGACGACAACGCGGCGAGGCGCGGTGCCAGACGCCGCGAGCCCGGCAAGATCGGCGAGACACCCCCTAGGCGTACGAGGCGGTGCGGGCGAGTTCGGCGGCGATCTCGTCGACCGGGGTGCCGGGGACGAAGGGCTCGACCGGCGGGCCGTCGCCGAAGAAGTGCGCCAGCGCGCCGACCGTGCGCTCGGTGGCCCGGCCGTCGCCGTACGGGTTGGCGGCGGCGGCCATGCGGTCGTACTCGGCCCGGTCGCGCAGGAGCCGGGTGGCTCCGCTGACGATGGTCTTGGTGCTGGTGCCGACCAGGCGGGCGGTGCCGGCCACGATGGCCTCGGAGCGCTCGGTGACGGTGCCGAGGACGAGTGTCGGCTTGCCGAGGGCGGGGCCCTCCTCCTGGGAGCCGCTGCTGTCGGAGAGGATGAGGTCGGCGCGGCGCATGAGCCGGCAGAAGTTCAGGTACGGCAGCGGGTCGACGACGGTGATGTTCGGGTGGTTGCCGATCCGGGGCAGCATCGCCTCGCGCACCACCGGGTTGCGGTGCAGCGGAACGACGACGCGGACGTCCGGTTCGTCGGCGATCTCGGCGAAGGCCTCGGCTATCTCGGGCAGGTGCGGCCATGCCTCACGCCGGTGCGCGGAGGCGAGGATGATGCGCCGCGGGTCGCCGTCGAGGTCCGCGAGGGCCGGGTCGCCGTAGTCCTGGGCCTTGTTGCACGCCCACTGGAGCGCGTCGATGACGGTGTTGCCGGTGACGACGACGGTGTCCTCGCCGATGCCCTCGCGCAGGAGGTTGGCGCGGTTGCCGGGGGTGGGCGCCAGGTGCAGGCGGGCGACCTGGGCCACGAGCCGGCGGTTGCCCTCCTCCGGGAACGGCGAGCCGAGGTGGCCGCTGCGCAGGCCTGCCTCCACGTGGACGACGGGGATGCGGTGGTGGAAGCCGGAGAGGGCGCCGGCGAGGGTGGTGGCCGTGTCGCCGTGGACGAGGACGGCCTCGGTGGAGAGCATCGCGAAGTGCTCCTCCAGGCCGCGCAGCGAGCGGTAGGTGACCTGGGAGAGGGTCTGCTTCGGGGCCATGATCTCCAGGTCGACGTCCGGCTTCAGACCGAACGCGTCGAGGGTCTCGTCGAGCATCTGGCGGTGCTGCCCGGTCGAGATGACCACGGGGTCGAACCGGGGGTCGTCCTGGAGCGCGCGGATGACCGGGGCGAACTTGATGGCTTCGGGCCTGGTACCGAGGACTACTGCGACGGACCGCATGGGTGCCATTCCTTTACTACGACGTGGGTGACGGCAGGACGGGAGGACGGGCAGGGCGCGGTGAGGGAGCCACGTGGTGCGGGGAGCGTGGGTGCGTGGAGCGTGCGTGCGGCCGTGCGTGGGCGGCCGGATGGCTCAGGCGCCGGGGTTGCGACCGGGCGCCGGACACTGCGCCGCCGGCGGGAGGTGGAGTGCGGTGCCTCTCGGGGCCGAAGCTCCGGGGCGGTTCTCCCTTCCGGACGAGAGATATCTTTTCCGTGAGCTATCTCTGCCGTCAAGCCGCGCTGTCCCGACTTGCACACGCGCCCCGCGGTCGACCAACGCCCGTTCCGCCTAAGGGGGTTGACGCGTACGGCGCGGGGGCGGAAACGGCACTGCGCCCGCCGCGTGGGTCGCGTGGCGGGCGCAGTGAGGGGCAGTGAGGGGGCGGCGGGGAGTGGGCCTCCAGAGGGCCGCAGAGGGCCTTCAGAGGCCGTCAGGGGGCCCGGGGGGGGGACCCGGGGGCTGTCAGGGCCGGCCCAGCCGGGCCCGTATACGCCGAAGGGCGGCCCGGCGGGGGTGCCGGGCCGCCCAGGGGCGGGGGTAACGGGGGGTGCCTCAGCGCTTGGCGGGCTCCACCGAGAGGGAGTGGCGGAAGAAGTCGGACGGGTCGTAACGGCGCTTGACCTGCTGGAGCTTCGGATAGTTGTCCTTGTAGTAGAGCGTCTGCCACGGCACGCCGGACCGGTTGCGCCGCGGGTCGGCGACGTCACGGTCGGGGTAGTTGATGTAGCAGCCGTCGGTGCGGTCGTCGATGACCGGCACCCCGCCCGTCGCCGCGAAGAAGTCCTCGTACAGGTCGCGCACCCAGCCGAGGTAGAAGTCGTCCTCGCTCTCGTCCTGCCAGAAGGTCTGGAAGCACATCTTGAACACCGAGCTGCGCTGCGCGTTCGCCGTCGCGTCCGGTGCCACCGCGTTCACCCGGCCGCCGAAGGAGAACAGCACCAGCATGGTGTCGGGGTTGGTGAAGTCCGGGCGCGTCATGTGCTTGTAGAGCGCCGCGATCTGGTCATCGGTGAAGGTGCGGCGCATGTAGCCGGACTTGTGCGCGCCCCGGGACGTGGGGTCCGTGATGGTCGGGTTGTTGGTGCCCACCAGCCGCGTCGCCTGGAGCCACGGCATGGTGCGCGGCTCCGCGAGCTGCGGCATGGCGGGCAGCTCTCCGGTGGGCTTGGTCAGCGCACCGGGCTTGATACCGGTGCCGGCCGTGATGGCCGCCAGGTAGCTGTCGAGCAGCCGCCGGGCGCCGGGCACGGTCGCGTCGACCTGGGTGAACATGCCGAGGCTGCCGTGGGCCTTGGAGCTGACGTTGAAGAGGCTGCTGAGGTGGCGGTACTCGGAGTCGGGCCCGCTGTTCTGCTCGTGCCAGGCGCCGAAGTTCCTCAGCAGCCGGGCGAATGTGGTCTCGTCGAGCTGGTCCCACGGGAAGTCCACGGCGCTGACCAGGACCGTGGACGGCGGCGAGATGAGCTGGTCCTCCGGGGCCGCGCCCTTGGCGTCCGGCGAGCGGAACCAGTAGCGGGTCACCAGGCCGAAGTTGCCGCCGCCTCCTCCAGTGTGGGCCCACCACAGGTCCCGGTGCGGGTCGTCCTCCTCGCGGGTGGCGACCACGGTCCGGGTCCGGCCCGCCGCGTCGACGACCACGACCTCCACCGCGTACAGGTGGTCCACGACCAGGCCGTGGGCGCGCGAGAGGAGGCCGTAGCCGCCGCCGGCTATGTGCCCGCCGGCGCCCACGCTGTAGCAGATGCCGCCCGGGACGGTGACGCCCCAGCCCTTGTAGAGCGCTTCGTAGACGTTGATGAGCCGGGCGCCGGGCTCGACGTAGAAGGCGCGGCGGGCGGCGTCGTACCCGACGTCGGTCATCTCGGAGAAGTCGAGGATGACCTCGATCTCCGGGTTGCAGGCGAAGTCGGCGAAGCAGTGGCCGCCGCTGCGCACCGAGACGCGCTTGCGGGCGCGGAACGCGTCGCGCAGGGCCTTCTCGGCGTCGGCGGACGACGTGATCATCTTGATGTAGTCGGGTCTGGCGACGAAGCGCTGGTTGTTGCCCGTCGTCAGCTCCGGGTAGCGCGGGTCGCCGGGCCGGATCGTGGCGCCGGTCCGCGCGCTCGCCGCGGCCGCCGGGGCGGTCGGCGCGGCCGGCGCGGCGACGGCGGCCGTGGCCAGGCCCGCGGTCACGGCGGCACCGCCGGCGAGGGCCGCGCCGCTGCTCAGCACCGTACGGCGATTGACTGCACTCATGGTCGATTACCTCAAGTTCTGTCGTGAGGGTGAGGAACGGATGGGGAGGCCTGCGGGTCCGGCCCGTCAGACGCGGGCGTACGGAGCGGTGTCCGGCTCCCCGGGTGCCGCCGCCTCCGGTCGCGGAGCGGCCGGGTGCCGGCGGGCCCGCCGGTCGAGGAGGCCGGAGAGCAGGGCCACGGCCAGGCCGGCCGCGGCGAGCAGCGCGCCGGTCCAGTTGGGCGCGGTGTAGCCGAGGCCGTGCTCGACGGTGAGGCCGCCGAGCCAGGCGCCCACGGCGTTGCCGAGGTTGAAGGCCGCGATGTTCGCGGCGGAGGCGAGGGCGGGAGCCCCTTCGGCCTGCTGCATGACGCGGGTCTGCAGCGGCGGGACGGTGGCGAAGCCGACGACCCCGAAGACGAAGAGGGTGATCGCGGCGGGCAGGGGCGCGCGGGCGGTGTGCACGAAGACCAGCAGCACCACGGCGAGCGTGCCGAGGATGACGTACAGGCTGGGCATCACGGTCCGGTCGGCGGCCTTCCCGCCCAGGACGTTGCCGACGCACAGGCCGAGTCCGAACAGCACGAGCAGCCAGGCCACCGCTCCGGTGGAGAAGCCGGCCACCTCGGTCATCATCGGCGCGATGTACGTGAAGGAGGCGAACACCCCGCCGAAGCCGAGCGTGGTCATGGCGAGCGCCAGCCACACCTGCGGGCGGCGGAAGACGGCGAGTTCGCCGCGCAGGCCCGCGTCCGCGTCCCTCGGCTGGGGCGGTACGAGGGCGGCGACGGCGATCATGCCGACGACGCCGAGCGCGGTGACGGCCCAGAAGGTGGAGCGCCAGCCGAAGTGCTGGCCCAGGACGGTGCCCAGGGGGACGCCGAGGACGTTGGCCACGGTCAGCCCGATGAACATCAGGGCGATGGCGCTGGCCTTCTTGTCCGGCGCGACGACGTTCGCGGCGACGACGGAGCCGATGCCGAAGAAGGCGCCGTGGGTGAGGGCGGCCACCAGGCGCCCCGCCATGAGGAGTTCGTAGCTGGGGGCGAGCGCGCACAGCAGGTTGCCCGCGATGAAGACGCCCATCAGGAGGGTGAGCATGGTCTTGCGGGGCAGCCGGGAGCCCGCGGCGGTCATCAGGGGCGCGCCGACGACGACGCCGAGGGCGTAACCGGTGACGAGCATGCCGGCGCTGGGGATGGGGACCGACAGGTCGCGGGCCACCTCGGGCAGCAGGCCGACGATCACGAACTCGGTGGTGCCGATACCGAAGGCCCCGAGTGCGAGGGCGAGGAGGGCGAGAGGCATCAGAGGCCCTCCCGACGCGCACGGTGCTCGCGGGCGTGGGCAGGAGCGTGACCGGGGGCGTGGACGGGAGCGTGTCCGGAGCAGCCGGTCAGACCGCGGTGGCGGGCGTACGGCGTGAGTGCGGCGCGCAGTCGGCGGCGGCCGCGGTGCAGGCGCGAGGTGACCGTGCCGTGCGGAACGCCCAGGCGGGCGGCTATCTCCCGGTACGCCAGCCCTTCGACGTCCGCGAGGTAGACGACGGTACGGAACGCCGCGGGCAGCGCGCGCAGCGCCTCCAGCACCTCGGGGTCGGGCAGGTGGTCCAGCACCTGGGACTCGGCGGAGGGCAGCCGGGCGGCGCCGTGGCCGGCGGCCCGGATGTGCCACCAGTCGTCCGTGTCCCCCATCGGCGCCCACCGCGGCTCCTGCCGGCGCTTGCGGTAGGTGGTGATGAAGGTGTTGATCAGGATGCGGTGGAGCCACGCCCGCAGGTTGGTGCCCGCCCGGAAGTGGTGGAAGGACTGGTAGGCCCTGGTGAAGGTCTCCTGCACCAGGTCCTCGGCATCGGGGCGGTTGCGGTGCAGCCGCAGGGCGGCCGCGTACATCTGGTCCCGGTAGCCGAGCGCGTCCCCCGCGAAGCGGGCGCTGCGCTGTTCCGGGGTCTCTGGGGTCCCCGCCGGGGTGAGGGTGTCGGTGTCGGTCATCGGAGTCCTTTGCGGTCACGGTCAGAGCTGGCGGAGGGCTCCGCCGTCCACGGCCCATTCGGCGCCGGTGACCTGCCCGGCCTGCGGCGAGAGGAGGTACGCGATGACCCGCGCGACGTCGTCGGGCGTGCCGATGCGGCCGGTGGGCAGCTTGCGCTCCTCGCGGATGAAGTGGTCGACGGCCGCGTCGGCGGACAGCCCGTACCGCTCGGCCAGCTGCTCGGCGAAGCCGCCCGGGGCGTCGAAGAGGGCCGTACGCGTGGGACCGGGCGAGACGACGGTCGAGCGGATGCCGCGCGGCGCGAACTCCGCCGACAGGCTCTTGGACAGCGACAGCAGGGCCGTCTTGGTGGCGGCGTAGTCGACGATGCCCGGGTCCGGGAAGCGGGCCGCCTCGCTGGCGACGTGGACCAGGCTCCCTTCGCCGCGCTCCAGCAGGACGGGCAGGACCGCGCGGGTCATCCGTACGTGCGCGTGGAAGTTGAGCGCGAAGGTCCGGTGCCAGTCGTCGTCCGTGACGTCGAGGAAGCCGCTGTGCGAGACGAGGGCTCCGGCGTTGTTGACCAGCCCGTCGAGGCGGCCGTGCCGGTCCAGTACGGCGTCGACGACGCACCGCGCGGCCTCCGGGTCGGTCAGGTCGGCGGCGACCGCGGTGACCTCGGGGCGGCCGATGGCGTCGACGCCGTCGGTGCGGCGGGCCACGCCGACGACCCGGGCCCCTTCGGCGGCCAGCAGCCGGGCGGTGGCCTCGCCGATGCCCGTGGAGGCGCCGGTGACGAGGTAGACGCGGCCGGCCAGGTGCAGGTCCATCGGTTCTCTTTCATGGGTGAGGAGGAGAGGTGGAGAGGAGGAAACGGGGGCGGCGGTGCACTCCCTGACGGGGGAGGCAGGGGGTGCACCGCCGTGCCTGTGCCGGAAGGGCTCCGGTCAGAGGGCTGCCTTCTTCTCGCGGTTGTGGAGGAAGAGGGTGGTGGTGAGGACGCCGAGGAGGACGATGGCGGCGTTGACGAGGACGGCGGTGCCGATGCCGTCGAGG
>NZ_JBVIEN010000022.1:0-3566 GCF_055571835.1 Streptomyces sp. NPDC030862
CCTCGACGGCATCGGCACCGCCGTCCTCGTCAACGCCGCCATCGTCCTCCTCGGCGTCCTCACCACCACCCTCTTCCTCCACAACC
This sequence comes from Streptomyces sp. NPDC030862, assembly GCF_055571835.1. Classification (NCBI taxonomy): domain Bacteria; kingdom Bacillati; phylum Actinomycetota; class Actinomycetes; order Kitasatosporales; family Streptomycetaceae; genus Streptomyces; species Streptomyces sp. NPDC030862. The sequence continues at coordinate 87 of NZ_JBVIEN010000022.1, forward strand.
GCGAGAAGAGCGCGCTGAACTGACTGACCTTCACACCCGCCCGGCCACGGAGCGCATCACGCGCCCCGCGGCCGGGCTTTCGTGCGTGGTCGCTGCGGCGACCTCGGCAAGTGCGCCTTGTTCCGGTGGTGCGGCGCGCCGGAGGGTGGGGACCAGGCCCGGGTCTCGGGCCGGTTTCGCCCCCGTGGAAAGGACACCCATGGCCCTGCGGTGGTCGCACGCCGCCCTGAACTGCCGGAACCTGGACGCGACCGAGGAGTTCTACCGCCGCTGGTTCGGCATGACACGTGCCCGCGCCTTCGACGTGGCGGGCGCCCGGTTCGTCTTCCTCCGGCTCGGTGACGCCTATCTGGAGCTGTGCTCGCTCGAGGCGGCGGAGGCCGCGGGTCCCGCGCCCGATCCCTCCGCCGACGGGCCGCACGCCCCCGGCGCCGTACGGCACCTGGCGTTCCAGACGGAGGACGTGGACGCCTTCCTGGCGCGGATGGGCGACGCCGCACGCGTCACCCTGGGGCCGCTGGACTTCGACGCGTTCATCCCCGGCTGGCGCAGCGTCTGGCTCGCCGACCCCGAGGGCAACGTGGTCGAGGTCGGCCAGGGCTACCGCGACCTGCCCGAGGGGGCGGACGGCGCCAACCTGACCGTGGGATGACTAGCCAGAACACGGTTCTGGCTGGTCGGCGGTGGCGGGCGAAGGATGGCTTCCGAGGGGCCCGAGAGGGAGAGATCCGAGAGGGAGGCAGCCGCCATGCCGCACACAGCTCACCATAACCGTGACAGTGACCGCGACCGCGACCGCGACAGTGACCGTGACCGTTCCGTGCGGGACGTCGTCTGGCACCCGCTGCGTGTCCGGGCCACCGGTCACGACGTACCCGTCCGCGTCTACCGGCCCGAGTGCGGTCACGCGGGCTGGCTGGTCTGGGGGCACGGCGGCAGCTGGCGGACCGGCTCGCTGGAGGGCTGGCACGCGGCCTGCGCGGACCTGGCCGGCCGGTCGGGGTGCGCGGTGGTCAGCGTCGACTACCGGCTCGCCCCGCAGCACCGGCACCCGGCGGCCCTCCACGACGTGCTCACGGTCCTGGACTGGGCCCAGGAGCGGGCCACCGCCGAGGGGCTGCCGCCCGTCGCCGTCGGCGGCGACAGCTCGGGCGGGACGATCGCGGCATCCGCGGCGCTGGTCCGGCGCGACCGGGGGGAGCCGCTGAGCGCCCAGGTCCTCGCCTACCCGCCGCTGGACCCGTCCTGCCGCGCCCGGTCCTACACCCGCTACCGCGACAACTTCCCGAGCCAGGAGGGCATGGCCGCCGCCTGGCGCGACTACCGGGGCGGGAACACCGGTGCCGCCTTCCCGCCCAGCACGCCCTTCGAGGCCGACAGCCTCACCGGTCTCGCCCCGGCGATCCTCGGCGTCGGCGCGTTCGACCCGGTGGCCGACGACGTACGCACCTACGCCCGCCTGCTGCGCGAGGCGGGCAACGAGGTGACCTTCCACGAGTTCCCGCACCTCCTGCACGGTGCCTTCCTCCAGCCCGCCGGCGTCGGGGGGTTCCGGTTCCGGGACGGGCGGAGCGAGGGGGCGGACGGCCCCCGGGGGCTGCGCCACTGGCTGGCGGACGCCCTGAGCGACCGGCTGTCCGGTCTGACCGCGGCACAACGGCTCTGACAGCGAGAACGGCTCTGACAGCGAGAAAGAGAGAGATCATGAACAGCACCGGCACCACCTCCACCCCGCCCGGCACGGTTCCGGGTCATATCGGCGCGCTGCTGCGCCACTTCGGCGACCTGCGGGACGGCGCCCACGGCGACCAGGCGTCCCGCCAGGGCAAGGAGCGCCTGTTCGCCCAGGCGGTCGAGTTGCTGAGCCCGTACGCCGAGCAGGCCCTGGAGGAGATCAACGAGCACCTGCTGGACCGCACCGGTGAGGTCAGGGCCTCCGGGGTGCACCGGACGCCGGACGGCGGTGTCGCGGCCGTCTGGGCGCTGACCTGGCCGCAGCAGCGGATCACCGAGATCGCCCCGATCACCATCACCGCGCACTACGGGGGAGGTTTTCACCACCCACACCTGCGCGGTGCCACCATCGGCGAGTGGCCGCTGAACGTCTTCACCGCCGAGCAGGCCGCCGCCGAACTGCCCGTCCTGCGCGCGATCGCCGCCGCCGACATCCACAACCTGGTCTTCGAACGGGACTTCAGGATCGTGCCGGCCACCATCGCCGGCCGCGCCTCGCTCGGTCCCCGCGCCGTGCTGAACCCGCGTACGAAGGGACTCCCGTCATGAGCCTGCGCCTTTCCGTCCTGGACCAGTCCCCCGTCGGCGAGGGCTTCACCCACTCCGACGCCCTGCGCGCCTCCGTCGAGCTGGCGGAGCGGGCCGACGCCCTGGGGTTCACCCGGTACTGGGTCGCCGAGCACCACCACTCCCCCGGCTTCGCCGGCACCGCCCCGGAGATCCTGGCCGGGACGCTGCTGTCACGGACCACCCGCATGCGGATCGGCACCGGAGGCGTGCTCCTGCCGCGCTACGAGGCGGTGAAGGTCGCGGAGGTGTTCTCGGTGCTCGCCTCGCTGCACCCAGGCCGCGTCGACCTGGGGCTCGGCCGGGCGGGCGGCCCCGCGCAGCGCTTCCCGCAGCAGGTGCGGGAGGTGAGCCGGCTGCTGGGCCTGGGCGAGGGGCGCGGCGAGGCCGGCGGCCAGGCCCGGGAGGCGGGGCCGCTGCCGCCGCTGGTGTCGGCTCCCGACGTGCCCCCGCGGCTGTGGCTGCTGGGCGCGGGCACCCGCTCCGCCGCGCTGGCGGGCGAGCTCGGCGCCTCGTTCGCCTTCGCGCACTTCCTCGCCCCGGAACCGGGCGTGGCCGCCCTGGAGGGCTACCGGCAGGGCCTGGCCGCGTCGGCGGCCGCGCCGGCCGGCGGCCCGGCGGAGAAGGGCGTGCTGGCGGAGAAGGGCGTGCTGGCGGTCCGCGCCGTCGTCGCCGACACCCGCGAGCAGGCCGACGGGCTGGCGCTCAGCCTGCTGCTGTGGCGCAGCCGCAAGGACCTCGGCGAGGACCGCCCGCTGCCCTCGCCGGCGGAGGCGCGGCGGCACCGGTGGAGCAGCGCGGAGGCCGACCGGGCCGCCGTCAACAGCCAGGCGCTGGTCTACGGCACGCCGGAGCAGGTGCGCGAGGAGCTGGAGCGGCTGGCGGTGGCGCACGGCGTCGACGAGATCGTGGTCAACACGCTGACGCAGGACCCGGCCGACCGGGTGCGCTCCTACGAGCTGCTGGCGCAGGCCTTCGCGCTGCCCGGCTCGGGCCTGCCCGGCTCCGGTCCGCGCGAACCCGCGGCGCACCGGGAGCCCGCCGTCGCCTAGGGGGTGGGATCCGGTAGTTGATCCTGTCGTGACGGCGGGGCCAGGGGGAAACCCCTCCCCCGGCCCCCCCCCCCGACCAACCCCCTTCCCAAAAAAAAAACAACTCCCCCGGAGACCCCTTTCCCTC
>NZ_JBVIEN010000022.1:3576-5024 GCF_055571835.1 Streptomyces sp. NPDC030862
AGGGCCGCCTTGATCGCGTCGCGCAGCTGCGTATTGCCCTTTGCTACGTCGCTACCCCCCCCCCCCCCCCCCCCCCCCCCTCCCCCCCCCCCCCCTTCCCCCCCTCCCCCCCCCCCCCCCCCCCCCCCCCCCCCGCGACGACCTCTTTTACGAAGAGACGACCGGCTCCGAGGGCGACTCGTCGACCTCCGGCTCCCGCAGCTGCTCGCGCACGTAGTTCCAGACCACCGCGATCAGCGCGGCGGCCGGTACCGCGAGCAGGCTGCCCACGATGCCGGCCAGGCTGCCGCCCAGCGTGACGGCCAGGAGCACCACCGCCGCGTGCAGGCCGAGCCCGCGACTCTGGATCATGGGCTGGAACACGTTTCCCTCGAGCTGCTGCACCACGACGATGATCACCAGAACGATCAGCGCGTCCGTCAGACCGTTCGAGACGAGGGCGATGAGCACCGCGACCAGACCGGCGAAGAGCGCACCCACGATCGGTACGAACGCGGACACGAAGGTCAGGACCGCGAGCGGGAGCACGAGGGGCACCTGGAGGACCCACAGGCCAATGCCGATGAGAACGGCGTCGAGCAGACCGACGAACGCCTGGGACCGCACGAACGCGCCGAGCGTCTCCCAACCGCGCTCGGCCACGACCGGGATGTCGGTGGCGAGGCGGCCGGGGAGCTGACGGGCCAGCCAGGGCAGGAACCGCGGACCGTCCTTGAGGAAGAAGAACATCAAGAAGAGCGCGAGCACGGCGGTGACCACACCGTTGACGACGGTGCCCACCCCCGTGACCACCGCGGTGACCATGCTCCCGATGCTGTCCTGGACGCGGGCGACGGCCGTGTCCAGGGCACCGGTGATCTGGTCGTCGCCGATGTGCAGCGGCGGCCCGGCGGCCCACTCGCGCAGCCTCTCGATACCGGCGACCACCCCGTCGGCCAGTTCACCGGCCTGTGACGCCACCGGAACCGCGATCAGCGCCGCGATGCCCGTGACCACGAGCAGGAACAGCACGGTCACCACCGCGGCAGCCAGGGCCGCAGGCCATCCCCGACGACGCAGGAAGGCGGCAAGGGGCCAGGTCAGTGTGGTGAGGAACAAGCCCACGATGAGAGGCCAGACGACCGACCACATCCGTCCCAGAAGCCACAGCGCCACCGAGGTTGCCAGAAGGACCAACAGCAACTCGACGGAGACGCGGGCCGATGTGCGCAGTGCGGCGGCGGTTTTCGTGGAACTCAACGAAGCAGGCATGGGGGCACCCTATGGGCGGGCCCCACTCCGCTTTCAGCGTGGTGCCCCCGCCGCCCGGCTCACGCCTTGCTGCCGCCGCGTACGGGCGACGACGCACGGAGCGGGGGGGGGGGGGGGGGGGGGGGGGGGGGGGGGGGGGGGGGGGGGGGGGGGGGGGGGGGGGGGGGGGGGGGGGGGGGGGGGGGGGGGGGGGGGGG